>NZ_JBAMME010000127.1:0-10016 GCF_039793925.1 Thermogutta sp.
CCGTTATATTTTGGAGGCGATGACAAAGTCGTGCGTGTCCTTGTCATGCTGATCCGGGATCTTCCCACCAGCTACGAGGGAGACTTCCCGGGAGCCGCCACGATTCGTCACGAAATCTGGCAATTCACCTGGGCTTACGGCGGATGGAAGAAAGAACGTCGCACCCGCGTGATCGACCGATCTATCCTTCACCGCGATGAGTTACGGCAATGGACCTGGTTGTGGGATCCCAAATTGGGCGGCATTGAAGTCAATAAGGAGCCCGTCACTCTAGATTACGAATTTCCGGACGTGGAAAAGCGAACGCTTAAAGGACTGTATCCTTACTGACTAGCTTTCACCACCCTGTAGCGGATCAGCCGCTGGCCTTGATGCAGCTTATGTAACCTTTTTGGCTGGCATGTGTACAGTTTGCTGAGAAAGTGTCTGTTCGGAATTGAAGGCGGCCCCGCAGAGGGTACAAGCTTGGTTTTGAAATTTGTGCTCCATCGCAAGGTGGTGAAGTTAGAACTGATCAGCGGTAGATGGGAGAGTGAGCCATGCATTGCGGCAAGTCGGGAGCGATCGGCAAGTGGGCAGTTCTTTTCTTCCTAGGTTGTGCTCTCCACCGCGCAGCGTGGGGGCAGCCTGTTCCCTATGCGGCGAAAATCTTTCCCCAGGACACGGCAGCCTTCGTAAGCATTCCGAATATCGCCAACGCAAAAACGGCGTTTCTGCAATCTGCGGTGGGACGGATGGTCAGCGATCC
The DNA here is from genome assembly GCF_039793925.1 of Thermogutta sp. Classification (GTDB taxonomy): domain Bacteria; phylum Planctomycetota; class Planctomycetia; order Pirellulales; family Thermoguttaceae; genus Thermogutta. The sequence goes on from NZ_JBAMME010000127.1 coordinate 749, forward strand.
GGAGTTGCGTCCGTTCGTAGCGGACGTCTGGGCTGCCCTCGTGAAAGGAAGCGAGGAGTTCGAAAAACAAACCGGAGTCTCTCTCGAAGCATTACTTGCCATTCCCCAGGGCGAAGTATCGGTGGGATTCGTTTCCTCCTCTACGCAGAATTGGGTACTCTTGGTGTATCTGGATTCCGGGCAGAACGCAGAGACCGTTTCCAAGCTCGTGGATTTCGTTTGCCATCGGACCGCCACAGATGGTGGCAAAGTTCGCGTAGAACAGGTGGAGGATGTGACTTTCCGTGCCATCACTCCACCACGTGAAGAGAAAGCGGTGCTCGGAGTAGCGCTGGATGGCTCGCGATTCATTGGCGGAATCGCTTTCTCAGGAGAAAGCGATTTACAAGTAATCCGAGACGTCATACGCCGAGCCAAGGGAAGCGCTGCGGGATCGGCCACGCTGGCGGAACAGAAGAAATTCCAACAATTTCTGAGCAATATTCGCTATGCCAAACAAGGTCAAATCCATGGCCTTGTTTTCGCGGACCCGCTTCAAATTCTGGAAGGCCTTAAGACTATGAATCCCGGCGCGGCGGTGACGCTGGCGATTCTGCCGGTGCTCGGTCTGGACGGTCTGAACTCCATAGGAGCCGCTATGAGTTTGGACGTGGCAGGATGGGATTCAATCCGAGAGCTCCACATCTTTCTGGACAATCCTCGCCGCGGGGTCCTGGATATCCCGGCCTTCAAAAAAGGAGACGGAACCCCGGAGTTTTTCATCCCCGACTCTGTCATGCAGTACGTCACAGTGTATGTGGATCTGCCCGTTACGGTCGAGCGTATTTCTAAGATCTACGATGGGTTTCGCGGTGAAGGGGCCTTTCAGCGGCAAGTCCTCGATCAGATCAATCGTCGCTTGCAGCTCGATGTGGTCCAGGACATACTGCCCGCCACCACCGGGAGAATCACTCTTGCCCAGTGGATTGAGCGTCCGATTCGACTTAACAGTGTGGTTGGAGGTTTTGTGCTGGAAATGAAGGACGAGGAAAACGCAGCTAAATTGGTCGAGACCATCGCCCAGTCATCCGGACAGGCGCTCGAAAAGAAAGAATTCGGCCAGCGCAGTTACTACATCTCGACCAGAAACCGTCCTGAATCGTTTCCCGAAGGAATGCGATACCCGATTCCCTGCCTAGCGGCAATTGGCCCATACGTAGTCTCGACGGATAGCCCAGCGTTCATGGAACAGATGCTTATTACTGCCGATTCTCCTGAAAAATCTCTCACCGACTCCTTGGAATACAAGCTGGTGCGGGGCCGAATCAAAGCACTGGCCGGTACCGAGAGTCCCTCGCTCTTCACCTTCAGTCGGCCCGAGAGCACGATTGAGATGTGGTATGAGGCCTATCTATCAAACGATTCGCCGGTGCTTCGGGCTATAGAAATTGACGCGCCCAAAGAGTCAGTCGGGACGGCCATCATCCAGGCAATCAAAGGTGGAAAGCTGCCCCCTGTGGATGTGCTCAAGCGCTATTTCGCCCCCCAAGGCGGCTTGCTCATCGACGACGCTACCGGCCTGCACCTCGTCTTCTTTGCCCTTCGCAAGAAGCTCCCCTAAGGTGGCCGAAGCGGAATCACTGGACCGGCCACGCCGGCCCAAATAGAAAGCAAGAACAGCTAGGTCCGCGGGAGTGATGCCGCTGATTCGACCCGCTTGAGCGAAGTCCCGGGGCCTGATTTTGGAAAATTTCTCCCTCGCCTCTGCCCGCAAATGCGGTACAGAAAAATAGTCGATATCATCTGGAATCCGCTTTTCCGCCAAGCGACGCTGCTGCTCGATAGCCGCCTCTTCTCTCGCAAGATACCCGGCGTATTTGATGTCGATCACCACTTGTTCCACGACGTCCCGTGGAAACTCCGAAAGGGAAGGCGCTATCGACACAATGTCGTCCCAGGAAACCTCCGGCCTGGTAAGCAGCCGCGACAGCGGAACCCCACCCTGTCGCGTGGCCTCGAGGACAGCGCGTAGCCGTTCAATGGCCTCAACCTTTTGAACAAATCGGCCCCAACGTGCATCATCCACTAGACCAAGCTCGCGACCAAGGGGCGTCAACCGACGATCGGCATTATCGTGCCGCAACCGAAGCCGATATTCAGCCCGACTGGTGAACATACGATAGGGTTCATCCACCCCTCGAGTGACGAGGTCGTCGATCATAACTCCGATGTAGGCTTGGTCTCTTCTCAAAATGAGAGGGTCCTTCCCTCGCAGCTTGAGCACAGCGTTGATTCCGGCGATCAGACCTTGTCCGGCGGCTTCTTCGTATCCCGTGGTACCATTCACTTGGCCGGCTAGGAAAAGCCCCTCCACACGTTTTGTTTCGAGCGACAGATGGAGCTGATCAGGCGGTAAATAATCGTACTCGATCGCGTATCCGTAGCGGATGATCTCCGCCTTCTCCAGCCCCGGGATCTCGCGAATCATCGCTTCTTGGACATCTCGCGGAAGGCTTGTGGAAAGCCCGTTAACGTAGACTTCAAGTGTATTACGTCCTTCTGGCTCCAGGAAAAGCTGATGCCGCGGCCGGTCCGGGAACCTCACGATTTTGATTTCCACCGACGGACAGTAACGCGGTCCCGTGGATTGAATTTGGCCCGTAAACATTGGGGCGCGGTGCAAATTCTGGCGGATGATCTCATGGACCTTGTCATTCGTGTAGGTAATCCAGCACGGCAATTGCGGCTGGGTGATTTCGCCCGTCATAAAAGAAAAGGGCACAGGATGTTCATCACCATGCTGGATTTCAAGTCGGGTATAGTCAATGGTTCGACCGTTGAGTCGAGGTGGTGTTCCTGTTTTAAACCGGGAAACGACGAATCCGAGCTGGCGAAGTGACCGACTTAGTCCAACAACAGCTTCTTCACCCGCACGGCCGCCTACCATCGTCTTGTCCCCAAAATGGAGCAGCCCCTGCATAAACGTTCCCGCACAGACGACCACACACGGTGCCCGATAAACGGCTCCCCCGCGCACCAGCACGCCGGTAACTCGGGTTTTTCCCGCCACTTGTTCAACCAGCAACTCTTCGACCGTTTCTTGTCGGAGCGATAGATTCTCCTGCGACTCGCAAATACGCTTTACTTCCTGATGGTAAGCCAGTTTGTCTGCCTGGGCGCGGGGACCATGCATCGCTGGTCCCTTTCTGCGGTTGAGAAGTCGAAACTGGATTGCTGTACGGTCGATTGCAAGACCCATGGCCCCGCCCAGGGCATCAATCTCGCGAACGATCTGCCCTTTGGCTACGCCTCCGATGGCGGGGTTGCAGCTCATCTTGGCGATGGTGTCGAGGTTGCTTGTGAGCAGAGCAGTTTTCGCGCCCATTCGGGCGGAGGCGAGGGCTGCCTCCACCCCCGCGTGCCCGGCTCCGATCACAATGACGTCAAATTCGTATGCGCTGCTGTTCATGGTGCGCTGTAGTTTGGCTAACTTTCCGGTGAAAGATCTTTACGACGGGTTGTAATCGCCAGACAGTCATACATGACGCGGCCATTCTGATACACCATTTTACTCCTGCGAATAATCCGCCAACCCCCATTCTGGAAGTATCCATCCGTCTCGATCCGCTCCGCCAAACCGGTCACGGTTTCTAGATACCGTGCTAAACCCGCGTGTTGAGTGAGGATAATGGGTTTAAAATCGGGACCAACAACCAGCGTAACCGGCTCGATGACCAGATTCGAAAGATCTGTGATGGGCGTCGGCTCGATGCGCGGTCGCTGAAGACGAATCATTCGCGCACGGCTGTCGGGCCCCACCATTTCTTTTGCCGAACTGATGAGATCCAGCAATCGCTCACGAACCTCGTTAATTTCCCGTGCTTCATTGATCTTTTCCCAACCGGGATAGTTCTGAATTGCCTTCGCCAGGAGGGAGACCTCCCGCAGGTATTGATTGCGCTGGTTTTCCGGAACAAGGTACATCGTGATGATGGTAACCAGAGCCTGATCTTTGGCATTGTATTGAATGCCATGGGGACTCCATCCCACGACGCACAGCAGGTCGCCCTCAAACGATACTCGTGCGTGTGGACAGGCCCATCCCTTTCCTAGCGACGTATCGGCAGTCCTTTCCCGTTCCAGAACCAGCCCCTCAATATCCAGACCTGCCGGCAAACTGGGGATGGCCTCCAAAATTCGCGCCAGCAACCGTAGCGCAGCAGTCTTGTCTGCTCCCTCCGGCAGTTCGATAAGGCGACCTTCCTGCAGGGCGTCGAGCAGGCTGTCCATGTTTATTCATCTCCAAATCTGTGGAAAAACCATGTTTTTACAAAGTGCGTCATTATTGCATACAACAGCAAAAACCCGGCGATAAAAGGCCAATAGCTAAGTGGGAGGGGCACCATTCCCAACAGATTGGCCAAGGGGGAGTACGGCAGCCAGATCCCTATTGAAGCCACAACCAAGGTTGTCAGCGTCAGATGCATGGAGGCACGACTTTGAATAAACGGAATACGCCTTGTGCGGATGATATGGACGATCAAAGTCTGCGTCAGAAGCGACTCCGCGAACCAGCCGGTTTGGAAAAGAGATACATAATCTATACCACCTGGCGAGCCCGTGTGGGTAAACCGCCAGCACTCGAACACAAACCACATCAGGGCAAACGTTGCATAGTCGAATATTGAGCTTATCGGGCCAATATACACCATGAAACGACGAACATTGTCGATATTCCATTTCAACGGCTTGGCGATCTGTTCGGGATCTACATTGTCCGACGGTATACCAGTTTGCGATATATCGTATAACAAGTTATTCACGAGCACGTGGATCGGCTTCATAGGAAGGAATGGGAAAAGATAACTCGCCCCGACCACGCTGAACATATTACCGAAGTTAGAACTTGCGCCCATCCGAATATACTTGATTATATTCGCGAAAATTCGGCGTCCCTCCATGACTCCTTCTTCGAGAACCAGGAGGCTTTTTTCGAGGAGAACGATATCGGCGGCTTCTTTGGCCACATCGACCGCCGAATCGACCGAAATGCCCACGTCCGCCGCGCGCATTGCTGGTGCGTCGTTGATTCCATCTCCGAGAAAGCCCACGACATGTCCCCGCTCTCGAAGCTTTTGGACAATCTGCTCTTTCTGGCTCGGATTCAATTTGACAAACACGTCTGCCTCTTCCACAAGACGACTAAATTCTTCGTCGGTAAGATCAACCAACTCAGTTCCACTAACTACACGGCGGACCTGAAGCCCCACATCGTGACATACTTTTTGAGTAACCAGCGCATTGTCGCCCGTGAGCACCTTGACAGATACCCCCACATCGCGAAGAAGCCGAATCGCCTCGAGTGCCGATTCCTTGGGCGGATCATAAAAGGCGATATAGCCGAGCAAGATTAAATCGGATTCATCCGCCACAGTAAAGGTCGTCTTTTCGCGGGGGAATTCCCGATACGCCACGCCGAGAACACGGAAGCCCTCGCGATTGAGCCGCTCAACTTCTTCAAAAAGGTCGTCTTTGATGACAGGAATAAGTGGATAGACTTCGTCACCAATCTGGTAGTATGAACACTGCTGGTAGATTTCCTCCACTGCTCCTTTACAGATCAGGACGTGATCGCCCTCATAGTCCACGACGACTGACATCCTGCGCCGCTCAAAATCAAAGGGAAGTTCATCCACCAGTCGGCAGTTCCCCTCGACGTCGAGATTCGCCCTTTCCAGGACTGCACGATCAATGAGGCTGCGCAATCCCGTCTGGAAATAACTGTTCAGGTAGGCGTAAGTCAGAACATCCTCACTGGGTCGGCCGGTTACATCCACATGACGCTCGAGGACCACGCGGTCTTGCGTCAGTGTTCCGGTCTTATCCGTGCAAAGGACGTCCATGGACCCAAAGTTCTGGATCGACGGCAGGTATTTCACGATCACCTTCCGTTTCGCCATGCTGAGCGCACCCTTGGCGAGGTTGACAGTCACGATCATGGGAAGCATTTCCGGCGTGAGGCCGACCGCGACGGACAGACCAAAAAGCAGGGCCTCGACCCAGTTGCCCTTGGTCAAGCCGACGAGAAGGAAAACGGCGGCCACCATGATGACCATCATCCGAATCATCAACCAGGTAAAGCTACGAACACCACGGTCGAAACTCGTTTCTGTCCGTGTGGCCGCCAACCGCTGTGAAATCGAGCCCAGTATTGTGTGGCCCCCGGTATTCACTACGAGTGCCCGGGCAGTGCCACTTATCACGTTACTGCCTAAAAAGCACGCGTTCGGCAAATCCCAGGGACTGGAAACGCCATCGCCACTCACCAGGGCGGTTTTTTCGACGGGCATGGACTCCCCGGTCAAAACCGATTGGCTGACAAAAAAGTCCTTTGCGCTGAGAAGCCGCACATCCGCTGGAATCATCGCCCCTGCCTGTAGAAGCACAATATCACCAGGGACGATTTCCGAGATTTTGACCTCGGTTTCGCGACCGTTGCGCAGAACCACACTCCGCGGTTGCACGCGCTTTCCCAGAGCCTCAACCGCGCGCTGGGATCGCCGATCCAGGATGAATGAGAGCCCCACGCTGAGCAACACCATCGCACCTACCACAATCGTGGACTTCCATTCCCCGACGAGAAACGACACAAAGGCAATGATGATCAGCTGAATATTGAGTGGATTGCGCAGGCGATGAAAAATATCGGCCCATACCGACAGCCGCTTGGCATGGGGAAGTTCATTGGGACCAAATTCCTCAAGACGGTTCTCCGCTTCCTCGTTAGACAGGCCGTTAGGTGAAGACTTGAGCCGCTGGAGGGCTTCCCCTGGAGTGACGAGACAAATTTCCAGAAGTCTTTTCTCGTCGGGAGTGAGAGTGACGGTTTTCGCCGCTCCCTCACCCGTCCCATTTCGACGCCGGAACGAAATGATCAAGGAATGGGACAGAGCTCGCATCATGCGCCCCCCTCTGCAGTGCCAACTGGAAAACCAAGGAGAGAAATCAAACTAGCACCGCCAGCTAAGGATTGACCGCGGAAAAAATGAAGAGCACAGAGCCCCAATGCATTGCCCGCACCAAAAGGCGCGGTGGTTCTGAACACGGCTGGAGCGGTATCGCACGATCTTTTGGGCAAATAAGTCATCTCACGCCTCCGGTTTCACGCGCCGATTCGTCCACCGGAGGCGTGGTGTCGATCCGTTACGGCAGGGGATTATGACCGACCCGCGACCTCCGGAGAGTGCGGAGAATCGTACATTGATGGTCGTCCGGCTCGTTATCCATCATTTCAGGTTGCATGGCTTGAAGTGCGGTCCTGATCAACTGGCGCCGGCGTTCTGCCGAGCTCAGCCGCTGCAGACTAACATCCCCACTTGGTGCCCCGTATCCTTTTCAGTGTAGAACGCAGCGCGTGGCTATTCAAGGACGCGCCGCGTGCGTTCATCTTCGCCACAGTGTGCCAGCGCTTGCAATAATTGTTGCCTGACTCCGAATTGAAACCCACGGTAGGATCGCTTTCTTCCAGGACTAAGTAGCCAGTCTTGAGCTTCCCTTGGACCACATGCCGCTCTGCCGCCTCCATCCCGCCACATTCCTGTCTGCCGGTAGTTTTGCCGACGAATTACCCAGGCACCGGCTGAATCTTCATCGCGTCCACCTCTGCCTGGAACTCGGGACAGCCAACTCATCCGTGGTGAACGGTTGTGAAATTGGATATAAAGATAGTTGGTGACACGTTACACTGCTCACCTGAGGAGGTCACAATCATGACGACGGTCCTTGTGGTGGACGATTCGCCGCTCGATCGCAAGCTGGTAGGATCACTTCTGGAAAAAAAATTTGGCTGGAAGGTGGAGTACGCTGCCTCCGGTGCCGAAGCGCTTGCCAGAGTAAAACAGAGCCCGCCGGACTTAGTCATTACTGATATCAGCATGCCCGAGATGGACGGGCTGGAACTTGTCCGGCATCTTCGCGGAACTTTCCCCGAGGTCCCTGTGATTCTGACCACAGCTTTTGGTTCTGACATGCTGGCTATCGAGGCATTGGAACGAGGTGCGGCCAGTTATGTGCCGAAGTCTCAACTTTCCACAAGACTCGCTGAAACGGCAGATTCCGTCCTGCGAATCGCCGAACAAAACCGAGAGCGAGAGCGACTTTTCGAATGCCTGGAATTCATTGAATTCGAATACCTGCTAGACAACGAACCAGAACTGATTCAACCGCTGGTCTCAGTTGTTCAACAGACCCTGGCCGGGGTGCGGTTCACCGATTTTCCCGGACGACTGCAAATGGGTATCGCCCTGAAGGAGGCGCTCTTAAATGCCTTATTTCATGGCAATCTTCAGATCAGCAAAGAAGAGATCGAAGCGGTATCCGACCGAATCCTCCAGGAAGATGAATTGAGTCTAGTGGAAAAACGGCGGCGTGAACCACCCTATCGTGATCGAAAGATCCGAGTCCACATCAAAATCACGCGAGACGAGGCTGTGTTCACCGTGACTGACGACGGGCCGGGATTCGACGTACAGAAAATCGTCCGAAGAAAGGACCAATCACCGGAATTGGAGCAGCAGCGGGGTCTCTCTTTGATGCAGACATTTATGGACGAGGTCCGCTTTAATGATCGCGGCAACCAGGTAACGCTTATTAAAAGGCGTCCGGTCAATCCTCAGTGAGTGACTCGATCGATGGATGACCATCGTATCCGATTCTGAACGGAGAGGGAATTGCGAAAGATTTGTCCGCCCGTCCTTGCCATGGGGTATTTTTACCGGGTTCTGCTCATCGATCACAAGGACAGTTTTGTCCATAACCTCGCGCGCTATTTTCACAACCTTTCTTGCGAGGCGGTTGTGCAGCGCGTGCCTTTTCTTCCCGATAAAGACGCTATCTGCCAAAACTTTGACCTCGTGGTCCTTTCCCCAGGCCCGTGTGCGCCCCTGAACGCTGGAACCGTGGAGCTTGTGCGAAGCATTCGTGGTGGCGTTCCCATCCTCGGCGTGTGTCTGGGGCATCAAATCATCGCCGAAGCATTCGGCGCACGGGTCTCGCGGGCATTCCAACCCGTACACGGCGAAGCTTCTCTTATGTGGCATGACGGGGAGTGCGAGTTCGCAGGGTTCCCCAACCCGCTAGTCGTCGGAAGGTACCACTCCCTCATTGTTGAGGCCGAGTCCCTGCCATCGGACCTTTGCGTCAGCGGATGGCTCGAAGACGGTACGGTCATGGCCATCCGCCACAGCCGTCTGCCGATCGTGGGATGGCAGTTCCATCCGGAGTCCATCCT
>NZ_JBAMME010000128.1:0-1256 GCF_039793925.1 Thermogutta sp.
GTTGAGAATCCGCGAGATCTCCCCCACGCGATTGGCTTCGATGTCGAAGAGCATTTGCGCCTCTTCGAGTTTTCGTTTCCGCCTTTCGTTTTCCTCTCTCGCAATGACGTTCCCCGCCTGGGCGAGAATATCCGCCTTTTTTTCTTGCGCGACGGTGCTGAAGGCCCGGAGTTGTTCGCCGATTCGCCGCTTGATGTTGGCCTTGATTGCGGCTTTTTCCCAGACTAAAGACCGGCGCTGCTCTTCCTCTCCGAACAGTGTCATTTGTTTTTCGGTGCGGGACAGCGACTTCATTTCCTGCGCGACTTCTTCGAGTTCTTCGACGCTGAACCGGCCGCGCTTTTGCATTTCCTTAAAGAGTTGCTCCTGAAGATCGGGCTCGTCCCACAAATAGGTCCCGATGGCGAGCGCTTGGCCTTCAGTCAGCCGCCCGAACTGCAGCTCGTTAAACAAGTGCGGCGTTAGATGTCGCAACGTCATGGCTTGTCGAGCGATATTGCCTTTTAGGCTGATGCCTTGTTTCGCGAGGTCCTCCGGGCCTAGTCCGGATTCCCGCATAAACCTTGCAGCATCCAGCGCCGTCCCCCGGCCTTCAGCGATATTCGCTAAAGCGCCGATGGCCCGGGCTTCCCTTTCATTTTTTGCGTCGATGAAATAGACCGGTATTGCCCCTTTGTACCCGCTTCGCTTGGCGAGTTCGTAGCGGTGGTGACCATTTATGACGTAGTTTTTCCCATCCCTTGGGTCCCGCCAGACAAGCAACTGCCCGCCGAACTCCGGCCGGTACACCTGCACTTCCTTCAACTCTGCGCCGATGCCGGTTTTCGGGTCGATCCCCTCGCTTTTATACTGGAACCGCGCGGGGTCGGCCGAAAGATCATCAACCGACAGTAGGGCGTGTCCTTTAACGCGGCCATCGGGCAGTACTTCGACTGTGTGGGGGATAATTTGCGACTCAAGCGGCTGTTTGCGTGACCCTGTGTGCACGCCCGTGGCCTCGAACCCGGGCAGCTCCCGCTGTCGTACGCTCGGCGGTTTGCGTGGCTCCGGGCGACGTTTTTCCAGGACAGGTTCCGCGCCCAGTCCGAACATCCGCAGTTGCTTTGCTGGCCGTTTCAGCTCGTCAATCTTTTTCCCGGCCAGCGGGGCGGGTCCGGCCAGAATCCGCCCCTGGTCGTCAATTTGGACCGGCGTGCCGCCCGCGTGTTTTTTGCCCCCTTCTTCGCGGCCCCCAATCGTAATCCATTGCGCGTATG
>NZ_JBAMME010000129.1:0-1250 GCF_039793925.1 Thermogutta sp.
TTTACTGTGATCCTTGATCACACCAGGTTATTCCCTGGATTGTATACGGCCGGAGAGTTTGGCGAAGCAGGGCTGAATACAGAGTTCCAAGATGGATATCTCTATGAGCGGTACTGGGGTGGTGAAACCAGGCAGATCGGCCATTTCCTCACGGCTGCCGCTTTCGGAAGTCGGGCGACCCAGCATCCGAACTTTGAAGAGTTTCTCGTCCAGTTAGCCGTTGGGCACGAGATAGTGGGTGATCAGGGGGCTCCCATATCGTGGTTCAGACAATACTATGCCGCAACTCCCGAAGCGCGCAACTTATTTCGCCGAGCGATCGAGGCCGATGCTGCAGGCAAGTATGAACTGAGAGACGAATACTTGAGGCAAATTTTGATGCTCAACAGCGCCTCTCTGGCAAACCGGCAAGGAAATAGTTTAGAAGATTTGCGGTTGACAGTTCGGGGGTGGCGCTTTGGGCAGATGATCGCATCAGGTCAGTTTGCCTCGCTTGAGGAAGCAGCACAGTGGCTTGATGACAATCTTCGATAAAGGGGGAAAGATGCGCTTGAAATTGCTTCCTGTTATGCGTGGGTTAGTGAGGGGATTCATCATTGCTCTGGTTAACGGCTTCTCGTTACCGATCTTGTTTGAGTTATTTGTGTTGGTATCGAGTATTTTCGAAACTGGTCGTTGGTATGGTCCAATAGCAATAGCAGAGTTGTGGTTTATACAATTCGTGTTCGGCTTTGGTTGCTCCTTATTACCCAATCTAGCAACTGCGACAGCATTAAGCGTGTGGTTGCGCTTATTGTCGTTGCGTAGGATGCACAACAGTCGTGGCACGATATGGATAGGAGTGGGAATGGGGATTGTGGCGGCCGTATGGTATGTATTGTTGCTGTTTTTCTTAGAGCCAGTTATGAACATCCGAGACCATAGTGTACTAGCAGCGCTCATTTTAGTTGAGGAAATGAGCATTTATGCTTGGATTGCTTCCCGCTGGAGGTATCACGGTGGTGTCCAAGAATAAACGGCTGACCCGCACGGCGACCATCTGGGGAGCGCGACCTTAACAACCGGAGCGAGCGGAAACTGGGTGGGTGAGGCCCGCTACACCCCCTATGGGGAGATGCGGCGGGGTTATCCGCGCGGGGTGATTCCTGACCGCCAGTTCACCGGCCAGCGGTGGGAACCCGGCCTGGGCCTGTATGACTACCGGGCCCGGTTCTACCATCCAGTGCTGGGGCGGTTCATCAGCCCGGACC
>NZ_JBAMME010000130.1:0-49704 GCF_039793925.1 Thermogutta sp.
GCCTTTCTGCCCGGCGTGATTATGGGCCTGATCCTCATCGTGTCCTGGCCGTAGAATTAATGGCGAAGGCTTTGAACCCCCTGGAGGTGGTGTAAAAGGTCCGCCCGTGTCTGTTCGCAACTGATAGACAATCTGTTTCCTATCTTTAACCTTTAGCGGGGTCTTCGCTTTTGCTTGGAAAGAGGTTTTTTTGGCTCGCTCCAGTGCGAGTCATGTCCACTATGGAAAGTTAAAAAAGGAGGGCCATATGAGCCGCCGAGTTGATATACCTCCGCCTGCTTCTCCCACGGCTTCGGGAATCGTGCCGGCTGGCTGGTGGCACGAAGAAGACGGAAAACTTGTCTGTGACCTGTGTCCGCGGTCGTGCCGCCTGGGCGAAGGGCAGCGGGGCTTCTGTTTTATACGGCAGAATTTAGGCGGCCAAATGGTGCTCACCAGCTATGGCCGAAGTACGGGATTTTGCATTGATCCCATCGAGAAAAAGCCTCTCAACCATTTTTATCCGGGCACGGCCGTTTTGTCGTTCGGCACGGCTGGGTGCAATCTCGGCTGTAAGTTCTGTCAAAACTGGTCAATTTCCAAGTCCCGAGAGATCGAACGGCTGAGCGAAGTGGCGTCTCCCCAGGCAATCGCCCGCGCGGCCAAAGCGCTCGGTTGCAAGAGCGTTGCGTACACCTACAACGATCCGGTCATTTTTGCCGAGTATGCTGTCGACACAGCCAAAGCCTGTCACGCACTGGGGATCAAGAATGTCGCCGTGACCGCAGGATATATCTCCGAAGTGGCCTGGGATTACTTCTTTGAACACATGGACGCCGCCAACGTGGACCTGAAAGGGTTCTCCGAAGACTTTTACCACCGTCTCTGTGCGGGCCATCTGCAACCGGTACTGGATACGCTTAAGTATCTAGTTCACAAGACGCAGGTTTGGGTGGAAATTACCAATCTTATTATTCCTTCCGAAAATGATGACCCGGGCGAAATTCGCGCGATGTGCGAATGGATTCTCAAGGAATTGGGACCGGATGTCCCGCTTCATTTCACGGCATTTCACCCTGATTTTCGTCTGATGGATCACCCGCCCACGCCTGTTGACACGCTCATCCGTGCTTACGACATAGCCCGCGAAGTTGGCTTGCACTATGTTTATACAGGGAACGTCCTTGACATAGCCCGGCAAAGCACCTACTGCCCAAAATGCGGGAATGTGGTTATAGAACGCCAGGGCTACTGGATCGGAAGGTATGCTCTTAAAGGGTCAAATTGCGGCTACTGCGGTGCCCCCATCGCCGGCCGGTTTGATCCCCAGGGTCCGCGCGAACAGTGGGGCGCCCGGCGTCAGCCCGTCCGGATTGCCAACTTCGCATGATCGGCGACGTATGTCTTCGCCAGTAATTGAGGTGCGAAAGCTCCTGGAGAGCAGGGAGTTATTGCCCAGTCAAGCCAACTGAGAGCCACGTTACGGGCGGCATGCCCGGCGTGCTTGCCATAAGGGAGTCGGAGAAAATCTATGGAAACCTATCGACAAGACGATTTGTCGTCCCAACAGCCCGATTCGCAGCATCCGGAAGTGCAGCCGAGCGGTGTGTCGGTTCCTAAAAAGCCAGAACTTTCCGAGGAGCAAAAGGATCTCATCCTCAAGGCGGTAGCCCGACGTGTCGCGGAAGCTGTGATCGGCGGCCCTCAATCACGGCTGAAAGAAAGACTGGGCGACGCGGGCGAAGTCCCGGTGTGGGGAGCCTTTGTGACTCTCAAGGGCCCCGGTGGTAGCCTTCGTGCTTGCTGCGGGCAGGTGGGAGATGCGTCCCCTCTCGGTAGCGCGCTCAACGCTGCAGCGGACCGAGCCGCGCGATGGGACCTACGGTTTCCAGCCATCCAGCGAGGGGAAATCGCGGAGCTCACCCTGGAGGTGTGGATTTTGTGGAATTGTCAGCTCGTAACGGCGGAAGGAGAATCTCGCGTCGAGGCGGTGCAAATTGGTCGCCATGGTCTCCAGGTGATTCGTGGAAAGCACCGCGGTCTGTTGCTTCCAGGCGTTGCAGTGGAACACCACCTGGACGCGCGTCAATTCCTCGAGCATGTCTGCCGCAAAGCGGGATTGCCGGCGAACGCCTGGTTGGACTCGGCCACGCAGCTGTTTACTTTTGAAGGTTACTCGCTGGAGGCCCCCATGGCGTCCCTGCTGCCGCCGGACCTGCGGGAGCTGGCCAACGGAAACCTGGCGATGGGCGATGTTGTTCGTCTCGCCGCGTTGGCTCACCATAACCTTTTAGCCATGTTCCAAGGGGCAACGCCGAACTTTTACACGTCGGCCGCCTACGATGGACCGGTTCAAGGAGTTGTGCTTACCATCAAACAAGCCAACGATGGAGGAGCGGCGGAGCGCGTGATGGAAGCGAGCAGGGTCTTCCCGCGCGGTGAACTCCCACTTCAGGCCACACTGATGGATCTCCTTCAAACAATTGTGGCCGGGTTTCGGGGCCAGCAACTCGATCCGCGATTCGTCAGTTCTTTACGAATTGGCCTGACGATCTTGGTGGAGCCTCACCACATTGGAACCGCCGTGGATTGTGCTCTAGATGGGGTCGATCCGCGTTTTCATGCGCTGTGCCTGGTTCAGGATGATCGCTGGGCTGCGCGGTATGACCCCTCTCAAAACTCCGCCGAGCTGTTTGAAGCCGTGATGAAACGCCTCAAATCGTCGCGGCCTTCTCACACCCAGGTGTATCGATTGACGGCGCTCTCGACGGAAGACTCGGTGGAGGCGTCCAATGTGAGCCGCCCCGTGGCGGGGCCTTCGGTTCGCCCCGCTGCCGTGGCCGGTCAGTTTTATCCCGGTACAGCCAACGGTGTGGACGAGTTTCTCAATGAGATGCTTCCGCAGAATGTGGACCGTGAAAAATGGGCCGCTGCTTTAGTTCCCCATGCCGGCTGGCGATACTCCGGAAAACTTGCGGCAGAAGTTTGGGCACGGCTGCGAGTGCCCCCGCAGGTGATCATTTTTGGTCCCAAGCATCACGCGATTGGATGCGATTGGGCTGTGACTCCTCATCGCACATGGGCGTTACCCGGACTTAGTCTGCATGCTGACCCCGAGCTGGCGGAGGCTTTAGCTAAGGCCGTTCCCTTGATGGAACTGGATGCCGCTGCCCACGCCATGGAACATTGCATCGAAGTGCAGTTGCCCATTGTGGCCCGGGTGGCCTCCGCAAGCCGAGTGGTGGGCGTGGTCATGCATGGAGCCGATTATGACCTCCTTCAAAAAGCGGCCGCCGAGTTCGCAAACTTCCTTGCCACATTGGACCCAATTCCTCTGCTGGTGATTTCCTCCGATATGAATCACTACGCCGACGAGCAGACAACACGGCGGCTCGACCGGCTGGCCCTCGATGCCCTCGAGGCGCGTGACCCGCTGCGATTGTGGAAAACCGTCCGGGAGAATCGCATCAGTATGTGCGGCCTCGTTCCTGCAGTGTTTGTCCTGGAAACTCTCCGTCAGATGGGGCGTCTCAACGAATGCAAGGTTGTCGGCTACACCACAAGTGGCGAGGTGTCGGGACGTCAGGATCGCGTGGTCGGATACGCGGGAGCTCTGTTCCGGTGATGCATCAGAAGATACTGCCCGACGCCATGCAGAGTTGAATTGTCAGGCTTTCCGTGGGGTGCTACACTAGACCGCAGGGGTTTGTGGGCAACGGATGGCATTCGACCACGGCTGGAACCGATGATAACAACAGGAAAATTGTCTTTTCGGAATGGTTAGAATCGTCTTCGATGAGTAACACTATGCGTGATTGGGAGCCAGCGAATCCAGGGATATCACCATAATGATGCCGTCTGCGCCCCAGCCATCCCCGAATCCGCGTTCGTCTGGAGGACCTGAGGGCAAAGAACAATTTCAAAACTCGCCCGTGCCCCCATCAGGTTCATTCCCCGACCAGGCTCGCCGCATTGTCCCGCAACCTTCCTCGGGAAGTGCACCGGGCAGTCCAAACGTTACCCCTGGCGCTGCTTCTCCCGCCCGACCTGTGCCGATTCCGGTGACTCCCCCGGGCGTTCCAGGAGGCCACCCTGGCGTGGTTACACCCCAGACCCCAATCCTTGGTCGCGCCACTTATCCCCGGGCTGCTCCCGGGCGTTTGGCTGCGCCGGGAGGAAGCGCGCAATCACCGGAGCAGGAGGACGGCGAGAAAGAGGATCTAGGCGACACACTGGTATATTACGCGCAACCCTGGCTCATCAGCGCCATCGTACATATGATTCTTTTGATCATCCTGGCGCTGATCGTTATTCCGCAATTTTTCCATCGGGAAGTGGATCTCACGGCAGAGATTTACGCCGAGAAACTCGGCGATCAGCTTGAATTCGATTCCCCGTTTGCTGGAAACGACCCGGAAAAAGTGGAGGAGCCACTTCTCACCCCGCCCGATCTCAACCGGGTGGAGAATCCCTTCGCCGCACCGCCTCCTGCCGAAATAATCCCGGAAGGTGTCACTTCCACAAGCGACCTCCAAGCGACCGTCATTGGTTATGCCCTGAAGGGACGAGATGAAGGTGCGAAAGAAGCCCTCTTAGCGGCGTATGGTGGTACGGCGACGACCGAAGCGGCCGTGGCCCTTGGGCTGGCGTGGCTGGCACGACAGCAGCGTAAGGACGGTTCGTGGAGCCTCGTGGGTCCGTATACCAACGGAGCCCAGGACGACAATCCAGAGGCCGCCACGGCGATGGCTCTCCTCGCGTTTCAGGGCGCCGGCATCACGCACAAACGGGGCAAGTTCCGGGAAAACGTGGCCCGAGGCTGGGATTGGCTCCTTCAACAGCAGGACGCCGACGGAAACTTCTTCCACGAGGGAGCGTTTAACCATCGGTTTTATACGCAGGGCCAATGTACTATTGCCCTCTGTGAAATTTATGGGATGACGCGCGATGACCGATTTCGGGAGCCAGCGCTCCGCGCGGTCGATTACCTCATTCGCTCCCAAAGCTCGGAAGGTGGCTGGCGGTATAGTCCCAATGCAGATAGTGACGTCTCTGTCACCGGCTGGATCGTGATGGCTCTCCAAAGCGCCAGGATGGCAGGCCTGAACGTGCCGGCCGATGTCTTCCACAAAGTGACGCGGTTTCTCGATCGGATCGCCCTCGAAGGCGGAAGCAAATATCCCTATCAAAAAGGACGCGAGGCTACTCTCGCGATGACGGCCGAGGCTTTGCTCATGCGACAGTTTTTGGGATGGTCACGCGATGACGACCGGCTTATCAAGGGGGTGAGCTGGATCACCGAACCTGCCAATTTGATCAATTTCGAAAGAGACCGAGACGTTTACTACTGGTACTACGCGACCCAGGTTTGTCATCACATGGAGGGCGATTACTGGAAAAAATGGAATTCGGTTATGCGGCAGCTTCTTCCGGAAAACCAGGTAAAAACGGGGCGCGAGGCTGGCAGTTGGGACCCCATCAAACCCTCTCGTGATGCCTGGGCCAATGAAGGCGGGCGTCTCTACGTGACGTGCCTCTCGATCTACTGCCTGGAAGTGTACTACCGCCATCTTCCGCTCTATTCGTCCGGTGCTCTGCGGTTGATTTCGAGCACCTCTCCCGCACCGCCGGCGGAAGCGACGTCGCACCCGGCCGCGATCAACCAGTAAAATGATGCTGTCATCTGCCGGCTTCGGCGTTTTGCAAAGCTCTTTGCCTGAGAAGATTTTCTACCCGAAGATAAATACGCCCTGCCGAATCCAAACTCAGAAGATGGAGAGTGCCCGCAATGGTCAACACCATTATCATCTTCGGAGCATCAGGAGATTTGACCCGGCGAAAGCTCATCCCAGCGCTGTATGAACTCCATCGAAAAAAACGCCTGCCGGGCACGCTCCTTATCGTGGGCATGGCCCGGACGGAATATTCACACGACCAGTGGAGAGAGACGCTCAAAGAAGCGTGCCTGGCGCAGGTGGGAAAACGTTTCGACCCAAGCTTGTGGGAAGAGTTCGCCAAAAACATCTATTACCATCCTGGGGATGTCAGTCGCGCGGAGTGTTTTCCGGAACTTGACAAATTCCTCTCCGAGCTGGAAAACCACCAACCATCGACGCGGATCTATTATCTGGCGCTGGCACCAGAATTTTACGAATGCACGGTATCCCATCTCGGAGCCGCGGGAATGGCGGTCGAATCCTCAGGACCGCGGCGAATCGTGGTGGAAAAACCGTTCGGACGCGATCGTGAATCGGCACGGCAGCTAAACGCCAAGATCCATGAAGTATTCGCCGAACATCAGATTTACCGCATTGACCACTACCTTGGAAAAGAGACTGTCGCCAACGTTCTTGTCTTACGATTCGCCAATACCATCTTTGAACCTATCTGGAACCGAAATTATGTGGATCACGTTCAGATCACCGCCGCGGAGGATTTGCCGATAGGTCGGCGGGCAAGTTTTTATGAGTCGGCTGGAATTCTCCGCGATATGTTCCAGAACCATCTTCTCCAGCTCCTCACGCTCACGGCGATGGAACCGCCTAGCCGGGTCAACGCGGACGACATCCGCGATGAAAAAGTCAAGGTGCTGCGAGCGGTCCGTCCCTTCACGCCTGCCGATGTGGCGGCGAATACGGTCCGCGGCCAGTACCGCAAGTACCGCGACGAGCCAAACGTACCGCCCAACAGTCAGACAGCGACATTTGGAGTGGTTAAACTGTACGTGGACAACTGGCGATGGCAAGGCGTGCCGTTTTATCTCCGCTCCGGAAAAGCGATGTCTTGCCGAACCACGCAGATTGTGATCCAGTTCCGTGAACCTCCCCACATGATGTTCGAGGAAGGCCCTAAACATATTCACGAGGCCAACCGTCTGGTGCTTCAAATCCAGCCCGCGGAGGGGATCCAGATCCATTTTCAGACCAAAGTGCCGGATGCGGGAATGAAAATGCGTCTGACCGATCTGGATTTCAACTTCCGAGAGAAGTTTGCGGGCGAGATGCCGGAGGCGTACGAGCGATTGCTCCTCGATGTGATGATTGGCGATCCGAGCCTCTTTGCCCGCGCAGATGAGGTCGAACTAGCCTGGGGAATCATCGACCCCATCCAACGGGTGTGGGACGCTGGCGGGCCTCCTCAACTGGAGCTGTACGAAGCGGGTGGATGGGGCCCCCCTTACTCAGAAGAATGGATGCAGCGGCAAGGACGCCGATGGTTCAATGTATGCCCGGTGTTAGAGTAGATGACATGCACAAAATAAATAGCCGCACACTCCGCCGGAGAGGGCAGTGCAGCTTCCGCGGCCACAGGTTGCGGTAATGTAAGCAATCTGCGCAAGAAAGAACATCCAAAAGCCTCTGTCTTCACTGGCACACTTCAAGATCTCCATCCTGGAAGCTCCACTCCTTTCACATTCTCGCGTTGCGGCGTCCTGGAAAGATGGGTAGAATTGCGGAGCTTGGCGGGCCATTTTCTGGACCGAGTCCCAGCAGGATCCCGGTCTAGTCCTGGTGGGTCCCTGGCCTTGTTCGACCTTGCCAATGTGGAAGGATTCCCAACATGGGCACGGATGCAGCGCTGAGCAAACACTCAGAATTTGAACAACTCCGCTTTGCTCGGGAGGTCGTCAGCACGATCGGCCGGGCGGTCATTCAAGCGGCGAGTTGCCTCGGCCCCTCTTTTTGTAAGGCTATTGCTCTCATATATTCCTGCCCCGGCAGCGTGATTGTCACGGGTATCGGGAAGGCGGGGCTTATCGGGCAGAAAATCTCCGCCACGCTGGCATCCACGGGCACGCCCAGCCACTTTCTTCATCCGGCCGAGGCTGTCCATGGTGATCTGGGAAGAATACGCCAGGGAGACGTGGCCATTGTGCTCTCCTGGAGCGGAGAAACCGAAGAAATTGTTCGGTTGCTTCCGTTTTTCCGGGAAATAGATGTTCCCATTATCGCGATCACCAGCCGAGCGGAAAGTCGGCTGGGTCGCGCAGCGGCTGCTGTGATCGCACTCGGAAGCATGTGCGAAGCCGGCCATTTACAACTCGCACCAACCACCACGACGGCTGCCATGCTTGCAGTGGGAGATGCGATTGCTCTGACGCTTTCGTACCTGCGCGGGTTTCGACCGGAAGATTTTGCTCGGTTTCATCCGGGCGGAAGCCTTGGCCGTAAACTCGGAAAAGTCGAAGACCAGATGCGGCCTCTTTCCCAATGTCGGTTGGCTTCCGAACGACACACCATTCGCCAGATCATTGTGGAAACACGCCTTCCCGGCCGCCGCACGGGAGCCATTATGCTCCTCAATGATAACGGGCGATTGACCGGCATTTTTACCGACAGCGACCTTGCAAAACTTCTGGAAAGTCGTCGCGAGTCCGTTCTCGACGAACCCGTTTCCGAGCACATGACTCGATCTCCGATAACCGTGCTGGTGGGGACGCCGCTTCGGGAAGCCGTGGTGCTGCTTGCCCAGAAAAAAATCAGCGAACTCCCGGTTGTTGATGAGGAGAACCGGCCCTGCGGTCTGCTCGATATCACCGATGTGATCGGCCTGTTTCCCGAGGCTTCCGCCGTCGATGCCGAGTTCGTCTTGGATGACGAACCCGCAGAACATGCGCGACCGGGCAACTCCTCCACGGAGTCGACCAACCGTACGACTGATGCACCACCGACGATCATCCCTCTCGACCGCTCAAAGAGGAGCAGGGCCAATCAAGCAGACTGACAATCCCGGGCTTTGCCGTTTTTGATAAAACTGACGAAACCTGAAACACGCACCTGAAATCGTAACGAGGCCGATGATGCCGCCCCATCACTCAACAGATACCGTCCCCGACCTGCCCGACGATCTTCGCCAGCGTTGCTTACGTATTCGCGCGATCATTTCTGATGTGGACGGGGTTTTGACAAACGGCCAACTCTGGCTGAGTGAGCACGGTTATGAACTGAAAGCTTTTCACGTCCGCGATGGAATGGGATGCCATGTGTGGAAAAAAGCGGGATACCGCTTGGGCCTGCTCAGTAAGCGACGGTCAGTTGTCGTAGAACAGCGTGCCCGGGAAATGGAGGTCGATCAATTGATTCAGGGGGTCGGACCGAAGTGGCCAGCGGTGGAGAACGTCCTTAATGCGTGGGGGTTATCCCCTCACGAAGTCTGCTATCTGGGCGATGATTTGCCCGACATTGCCGTGATGGAAAGGGTGGGACTGGGTGTAGCCGTAGCGGATGCCGCTTCAGATGTGCGTGCTGCGGCGCATTATGTGACGGCCACTCCAGGGGGCGGCGGAGCCCTCCGCGAGGTGATCGAAATGATCCTTCGAACGCAGGGCCTCTGGGATATGCTCCTCGAGGGTTACCTCGGTGAAGAACGTGGTCTCGGCCAATCGGGCAAGAATGCCGGCCTTCCCGTTTCAGCTTCACACATCCGTTAAAAATGTTGAGGCACCGCTGGGCACAGATCATTGTGAGCCTTTTGGTGACGGCCGCGGCCTACCAGCTCTATGCCGTACTGGCGGTACCTCTTATCGAGCCCGAACCGAATCTTCATGAGACTTCCCCGCGCAGTGTGGACTTTCCAGCCGATCAGCGGCTTCAGCAACGCTTGGAGGCACTTTCGGCATTCTTTCCCGGTCGAAGTCAGCTCATCAAAAATGCCAAAATGCTAGAAATCGACCAAACGACCGTGCTTTTCCAGGACTACTGGAATCTCGGCGAGGGACGCGTGCTGGTTCGGCCCTGCCTCCTGGTCTTTGATTCGCGCACATCAGGGTCTCATAAATGGCCGTCAAATCTTCCGGAAATACTCATCCTCGAAGCTCTCGACGGCGCAATTTTCCAGTTTGATCGCCCCCTCGATCTGCGTACCGCCCGAATCGGCCGGTTCATCGCTGGTCAACTGCTGGGTAATGTTGTTGTACGGGGCGAAAACCCTACCGTGAATAATCCGGATTTCCGGCTCACAACTCGCGACATTACAGTTACAGAACATCGCGTTTGGACGAATCATCCCCTGGAACTTTCCTGGGGAAAACATCGCGCCCGGGGCGCTGGAATGGAAATCGTCTTCCGAGGAAGGACGCCATTTTCGCGGGGAGGGTCACAGCAGGAACCGCTCAATGTCGATCGGTTTCTGCTCCGCCATGTGGATCGCCTTCACATCGATCTGGAGACCCTCAGGCCTCCCGACAAATGGCAGCCGACCACGTCACCTGACTCTTTGTCCCCATCATCGCGAGATGAATCGCTCGACATTTCGTGTCAGGGGCCCCTGCTCTTCGTCCCGGCTCAGAAAACGATCACCCTGGAAGACCGCGTGGAAGTTGCACGGACCCGAAACGGCCAGACCGTCATGCAGCTCCGCTGCCAACAGCTCGTGGTGACTTTCCAGGATAAACAAGCACCCAACAGCACAAACGATTCACCTACAGTGGCTCAAGCGTCCCGTGATCCTGCGAATGCTAAGAAATCGGTTCCGGGATCGTCGAAATGGCAGGTCCACCTCGTCCGGGCCGTCGGCCAACCAGTGCGCATTGTGTTTCCAACCTGGAATGGCGAATTGCAAGGAGATGACCTTCGCTACGACGCCACTTCGGGTGCTATGTCTCTGGATGGTTCCAATGGCGTACACGGAAAAAGGGGGAAAGATCAGTTCTCGGCTCGGGGGGTGCAATGCCAACTGAGCCCAATGGGGGACATTCAGATGCTGGCAGCCGTGGGGCCCGGGAAAGCTGAGTTCACTCCCACCAACTCTTCGCAGGAATGGATATTGACGTGGGGCCGCAGCCTGACTTTGACCAACCAGTCGAACGAGCGCATCGCCGCTCTGCAGGGCGGAGTTCACATTGAAGCCGCCAGTTTGGGGACCCTCGAGGCCCAGGAAGTCTGGTGTTGGGCGGATGCCGGTCCACACGCAGCCGATTTTGCCACGCTTCGCGTTCGTCGGTTCGTGGCGGAATCGGGTGTCGAGCTTAGGTCGTCCCAGTTTGTCGCTCAAACTGACCGCCTGGAAGCCTGGATCAAGTGGGAGGAGGCCTCATCAGCAGAAGCTTTTCGGTCGTCGAACGTTATTTCCGCTCCACCGGTTGAAAAAACTTCCGGGAAAGACAACGATTCGGCTTTTCCAAGGAACCCAGGCCAGATTGTCCTGCGCGCCAATCTGTTGCGAATGGAGTTCGCAGCTTATGCAGGCCAGGCAGCGGAATTGACAGCCCTTTCCGCGGACGGTAGCGTCGTTGCCGATGAACGTCCCCAACAACCGGACCTTCACCCCTTACAACTCCGCGGCGACCACCTCGAGGTTACTCACCCCACGCGTCCTACCACGATTTTTTCACTCACTGGAAATCCTGCCTACGTGGCAGGGCGAGGTTTGGCCTTGACAGGATACCAGATTTTCCTCGACCGCGGCCGTAATCTTCTCTCTGTCGCCGGGGTGGGTCGTCTCGATATTGAGAAATCTGCTGCGGGAACTGTTCCCGTTTCTATTCAGGACCGCGTTGCCATTCAGTGGAACCAGGGCATGGACTTCGCCGGTCGAACGATTTCTTTCCAAGGAGGAGTTCAGCTCACTTCCGGGCCCCGGCGTCTGCAAGCCAATGCGCTGGGAATTGAACTGGAACAGCCAGTCATCCTTTCCAGTCTCTCCAGTTTCGAAAGACACCAGGTGCGGTTGGTTCGGGCCATCGGGAATGTGTTTGTGGAGAATCTCGAGCTTGCTCCATCAGGCGACCTCGTTGCCCGGGATATGTTGCGGGTCAGCGAAATCAGCGTGGATTTCCTCAGCGGCCGGATCTCCGCACCTGGACCAGGACGATTTGGAACAGTCCGCCAGGCGGCTAGTCTCGCCGGTATTTTCCAGACCGGTGGCACGCCACCATCCGTCGAGCAGCAGCCGCTTGACCCGGGGCAGCAGAATAACTCACAGCAAAATTCGTCCCCTGGCGCGAACCCCAATCACCAAACCAACTCTTCCCCCGTAACCACACCGGATCAACGGCTGGTCATGCTGGACATCAGTTTCCACCAGCGATTGGAGGGAAATATTCACCAGCGACAAGTAGGTTGTTACGGCCGGGTCAAAGCCCGATATGGCGGGGTGGCCACCTGGTCCGCAGAGAGCCTTCCCGACGATCCTGCCCTCCTTGGTCCGGAGGGAATGGTCCTCAATTGTCAGGAGCTCACAGCGTTTCAAATTGTGACGCCGGGGGAGCAACGCCCCCATCTTGAGCTTCTCGCTTTGGGAAACGTTACTCTGGAGGCCCAATTTCATACGGCTCGGGCAAGGCGTCTGTCTCTGGATGAATCGAAAACGCTCCTAGTTCTAGAAGGCGACGGCGATGTTCCCGCAGAGCTTTACCGGCAAGAATTTCGGGGTGGCCCTGTTCAGAAGACAACAGCCCGGCGAATTTACTTCTGGTATTCCACCAAAACAGTCAAAGTGGACGACGCCAAATCCCTGGAGATCAGCCGCTCGCCGGCTGTTCCCCTGGGTGGTTGAATGGTCCACGGTGCAGCCCTTCTTTCATGATCGGAGGGAGTATCCCTCACCACCGTGGAGATTGTCGATCCCCAATCGTATTCTGGACAATTTGCCCCTTACCGGTCAGCGACCGAGTGCCCACGAGCATGCCTTAAACTCAGCAGCGCTGCCGCAGAATCGAGTTGAGTTCGGCGCTCGAAACGATTGTGACACCGGCCTCCCGAAGCTGCTTCAACGAACGCTCCACATCACCCGGCATCAATTCCACACCCCGGCAGGCGTCTTCAACGAGAAACGTCTGATAGCCCAACTCGACCCCATCCAAACAGGTCCACTTCACGCAGTAATCGGTCGCCAACCCCACCACAAAAATGCGTGTGACACCGTGTTCCTGAAGGTATTCATGGAGCCCGGTGGCCCGCTGCCGTGCGTTGTCGTAAAAACCACTGTAACTGTCGATAGCCGGATCCGTGCCTTTGCGAAACACTGCTTGGAAAAGCTGCGTGTTAAGTCCGGGATGAAATTTGGCTCCCGGAGTTTCCTGAACACAATGCACGGGCCACAAGATTTGTGGCACTCCGTTGATTTCCACAACCTCCCCTGGCTGCTTGCCGGGGTGATTGGCCGCGAAACTGCAGTGTTCGGCTGGATGCCAGTCCTGGGTGGCCACCACCAGCCGGAAAAGTGGCATCACCCGATTGATAACAGGGACTACTTCGTCGCCCCGCGGTACAGGCAGCGCACCTCCCGGGCAAAAGTCGTTCTGCACATCCACCACGATCAGGGCGTCCATGGACGAAACTCTTCTCTCCAAATCTCCTGTACTTCCTTACTTTCCTCATTGGGCTCAGTAAAGGATATGCCCTGGGTGCATCCCAGCGGTTCGACCACGATGTTACGTTTCATATTTGCGTTTTAAACAGCGATGGTCAACTCACCGGAGACTGCCTGCCGGCGGGTTGGTGCCGAGTATTGCTCACGTACCGGCGAATACTTCAGGCGCAAAACCGGTGCGCGATAGCTTCTCGTACACCGCTGGACAGAATCGAAACAGCGTGCTCACCCGACCGTGACTCGGTGTCTTGACGGAGTTCGAAGTGGGCCCTTCCGCCTCCTCAACGAGCCCAGCTTTCAGCAGAAAATTTCGGAGTTTTCTTGCTGAAATAGAACAGCCCAGGATGCTCTCATAGACGCACTGAAGGTCCTCGATCGTGAAAGTATCCGGAAACAATTCCCGCCCGAACGGTCGGGTACGAATCTCACGTCGAAAGTTTTCCGTCACCTCTTCCACAATTTGATTATGATCGAAGGCCATCGGCGGAAGGGCCGAAAGGCTGAACCACTCGGCTTTCGCGGCGTCATCCCCACCCTGAGGTGACTGGGCCGACTTCCAGACGACAGCGCGATAGACAATCGAAATGGTACGCCCCCGTGGGTCTCGACCCGGTGTACCGTAAACTCCGGCAACCTCCAGCGCTGCACACCGAATGCCTGTTTCCTCTTCTAGTTCACGCGCCGCTGCTACCTCCAAAGGCTCGTCAATATCCACAAACCCGCCGGGCAACGCCCACATCCCTGCAAACGGTGGTCGCCCCCGCTGGATAAGAAGAACCTCTGGTGATGCCTGAGAGCCGCTGGAGCTGATTGTAGGGAGTCCAAAAATCACGCAATCCACGCACACCGCGGGGCGGGGATATTCATACGTGTAGCTCATCGAATGAATCGCTCCCTGATTTGCAGAACCCCTCGCATTACACCTTGCCGTTTTCGACTGCTTGGCGGAGCTCCGCCAACTCCCGCTCGAATCCTCCCGAAAGAATCGGGAATCGGCACCAACTGCGTGGGTCAAGATCTTCGTCATCCACGTGAAAAGCCGGGGCATACCGCTCGCGCTTCCACTGGTTGCGGCACCACAATCGGAAGAATCGCTCGACCCACGTGACCAGTTGCTCGGGACCATAGTCCGGGAATTCGTGCCGCATCAGGCGATAGATCTCCCTCGGCGAAAGCTTGTCGCGAATGGCCGCCTTTTCAATAAAATCGAGAATCGGATAAGGCATCAAATCAGCTTCGTCCGTCTGCTGCTGCTCGCTGGGCCGCAATTCTGCCGTGGGCGTGAGAGCATTAACCTTGGCGAGAGCCGGCACGGGATGCAATCCTTCAGGCCCCACCTGCTCCAACCACTTCAACCACTGCCGTAAATATGTTTTGTTGATACCCGCAATCGGGCTGATGCTCCCACAGGTGTCGCCGTCCATGGTGGCATACCCCACCGCCGCTTCGGAGCGGTTACTGGTAGTCAAAAGTAAGGCGCCTTTGACGTTGGCCAGCAGCCAGGCACTGGGACCCCGCGCGCGGGCCTGGATGTTTTGCAAAGCGATGTCATGTTTCTCCCATGTAAGTGGATGCCCGAGAACCTCTTCGATCCGCTTGATGTAGAGTGTCACGATTTCGTCCACAGAAATACAAGACATGGTAGCGCCGAGGGAGGTCACCACGGCCGTGGCTGCCTCCCGAGTAGCGGGACTGTTGTTCCGAGTGGCTTGGTAAATACAGTGAAGAAGTTTTGCAATCCGCTCCTGATGAGTTTGAGTCGTTTTCAGCTCGGGAATGTGGCTGAGGGCCTGGCAAAAGGCTTCGTGACCCAGCTCCTGATGAGCTGCTTCGACCATGAGAGCCGCAAGGCAGGCGACTGCCGAGGAGTCAGCTCCACCGCTCACACTGACGACAAATCCCCTGGCTTTGCTCTTGCGGAGATAATCGAACAACCCAAGCATCACCGCCCGCGCGAATTCCTCCTCTTTGAGATACGGTCCCGTTTCCCAGGCGGGCCACTGCCCTACTTCCACAGAAGGTTCAATGTCGGGAAAATCCCAGGCGATATTGACCACCCCGTCATTGCGGAAAGCCAGATGAGGATCAAAACCTGCGGAACGGGCTCTGTTCACGCGGTTAAGCTCCACGTCCACGACACCGGTGGTCACCGTAACTGGCCGAAAACTGAACCGGGGGCCTGCGGCAATCATCCGTCCCTGCGAGGCAATCAGGACTCCCCCATCATAAATGACCCGCCCGGCTTCATTACCCATCAGGTTGGTGTAAATGTATCCCACATGGAATGCCCGCGAGCCTTCCACCACGAATCGCTTGCGCACCTCGTACTTGCCAAATGAAAAATGGCTCGCACTTGGATTGAGTATTAAATCAACTCCGCGGGAGGCCAGTTCACTTCCTGGTCGCTGCGCCACCCAAGCATCCTCGCAGATCTCAAAGCCGAGTCGAATCCCGCCCACACTGAATACATAATCACCGATCGGGTAATCGCGGCCGGCAATCTCAATCTGATCGCACACACCCGCCGGCCAGGGCTTGAACCACCGCGGCTCGTAATGGAGGCCCTCGGAGGCCAGGAACTTCTTAGGGACGAAGCCAAGGATTTCCCCATCGGCGACCAGGCAGGCGGAATTAAATACGGCGCATCGGTGGAAAAGGGGCAGTCCCAAGGAGACAATCATCCCCTTGGTATGGGGCAGACACTCCATCAGCACTTCTAATGCTGTTTTGTGGACGCCCGGCGAAAGAAACGCGTCCTCACAGCCATAGCCCGTGACGCATAATTCCGGCAAACACAGGATGGTTGCCCCTTCGTTTCGGGCAATTTCGATAGCACGCACAATATTGGTGAAGTTGTTGGACCAATCCAAGGGCGTCTGATTAACCGTCGCCCCTGCCACGCGGACCCGACTCATGGTGAAAACTCCTCGTGGTGAAAGCGGAGTTGGCGACGGCGGCGAGCAACGCCGCGAGCGATCTTTACCGGGAACGGTTTTGCCCCTCGCAGGGAAAGGCACTCAGCGGGAAAGGCACCCAGCTGGCGCTGAACATACTCCCGAATTTCTTCCAGATTCCTGTCCCTGTGAACTGGTTCGCTCCCCATCCAAAGCGGTTGCAGCAATTCTTTTGTGTCCTCAGCCGAATATTTCTCCGGTCCCTGGGGGGGAAGCTGGAGTGCCTGGGAATCGCGTTCGTCGTAAATCACATCCATCTGGGGCTGGTCCGCCACATAATACCGGCGAACCCGCAGGATTCCCGGCAGGGTCTGTTTGGCGGATTCCGCCGAGATTTTCATTCGATCATGCCAGTTTCCGTCCCCATCTTGGATGGCCGCCAGTTTGTAAACCACGGACAGCGCCGGCTCATCGAAGGCCGTAGTCAGCCGCGTACCAACCCCCCATGCGTTGATCTGAGCCCCAGCAGTTTTGAGCCGGGTGATCCGGTACTCATCCAGATCGCCGGACGCGAAAATGAGCACATCATTCAGGCCAGCTTCATCGAGCATTTGCCGAGCTTTCTGGCTCAACGCCACCAACTCCCCGGAATCCAGACGAATCCCGACCAGCCGGTGGCCTTTTTGT
This sequence comes from Thermogutta sp., assembly GCF_039793925.1. GTDB lineage: Bacteria > Planctomycetota > Planctomycetia > Pirellulales > Thermoguttaceae > Thermogutta. The sequence continues at coordinate 16,872 of NZ_JBAMME010000130.1, forward strand.
TTAAGCTTCTGTGCTACCTCGATCGCGTGTTTGACTCCCTGGATGGTGTCGAACGTATCCACCAACAACACACAACTGGAAGGATAACTCTCGGCGTAGGCCTGGAAAGCCCGGCGCTCGTCACCAAATGCGAGAATCCAACTGTGCGCTTGGGTTCCTCGAACAGGGATATCCCACAGTTTGCCAGCCAGCACATTAGAAGTGCCTACACACCCGCCAATGTATGTCGCCCGCGCCGCGATGAGCGCTGCCTCGAATCCCTGCGCTCGTCGCAACCCAAATTCGATGACCGGATCAGGATGAGCGGCCAGCGTCACCCTTGCTGCCTTGGTGGCCACCAGCGTGGGAAATCCTATCAGATTGAGGAGCGGCGTCTCTAGCAGTTGTGCTACTAACAGTCCAGCCTGAACCCGCAAAAAAGGCTCGTGGGCAAAAATGAGTGTTCCCTCCTCTACAGCGAGGACCTCCCCTTCAAAGCGCAGACGGGCCAAATAATCGAGAAATTCCTGACAAAAGAGCGTTCGGCCATCAGACGCCTTAAGAGTAGCCAGATAGCCAAGATCCTCCTCGGTGAATCGCCATCGCTTCAGAAAATCGATCACCGCTTCCATCCCGCACGCGACGGCGAACCGTCCGCCAAACGGTGCCCGGCGAAAAAACAGATGAAAAACAGCGTGGCGATCCGCCCAACCCTGGCGCCAGTATCCCTGGGCCATGGTCAACTGATAAAGGTCGGTCAATAGTGCTGGGTTGGCACAGATCGCCTTCGCGTAGCTCGTCATACACCAACCGTCCTAAAGATTTATTTTGCATGGGTTTTTCCCTATTATAAATCTTTCCCTTTTACCTGCCGGTGTAGGGCACCATAGTGGTCAGCCACCGTGACCTGCGTCCAATCAATATTTCCCCATTTTGAACGTCGTGGGCCTTTCACTGACGCGGCCGAGCAATTCCGCTACGTTGTGAGCCAATCTGATCAGGCATAGAATAGGTTGAGGATTACTAGCTTCGGTGTGAGGGTGCCCGGAGGATTCCGAGGCCGGGCTCTGGTTTGCGCAAACCGTGAGTTTTCGCTATTAATTCGTTCAGCGAGAGGGCTCTCCCATGTTCTCCCGCCACCCCTTGGCCCGTCGGCGACGACCACGTCACACGATGCTATCGCGCTTGTTCTGTACCCTTTTCTGCATTTTGCTCCTAGTGGCTTCGGGCAGTGTGACATCCAGTGCGGCGGGGGAAGAAAATCAGAAAGTTTTTGGCTTCAATGGGCCGCTCGTCTCACGCTGGCTGACAAGCGTGAGCTGGCCAAGTCCATGGGAATATCAAAAGGCCGGGTTGGGTGGCGATGTTCGCATCACGGTGGAAGCCGACCCCCAAGACCCTCACCAGCGTGTGCTCCGTTTGCGGGCGACACGCGCATCTTTCGTTCTTTATCAGGATCTGCGCTCTCGGCCGTTTGCCGCGGATCGCTTTCCTTTACTTTCCTGGCGATGGAAGGCCCTGACGCTTCCCCGGGGCGGAAATGCCAATTACGACTCGACCAATGATCAGGTCCTTCAGGTGTATCTCGCCTTCCGTCGTTCCGACGGATATGACGTGATCGGCTACGTATGGGATAATCCCGCCCGAGAAGGAGACAAAGACGTCATCCACCGCACATACAATTCGCTCATTTTCGGCCGGGTGGAGCTCTATACGCTCGTTCTGCGGCGGGGCACTGCTGACGAGTGGTTGACAGAAAGCCGCAACGTCACAGAGGACCATGACAGGTACTTCAAGAACTCGCGCCCCCTTGTGGTGGCCATCGGCATCTGGTGCGATTCCGATCACACAAGCAGTGTGGCGGAAGGGCTGATCGGCCCGCTTATCTTCTCCGAATCGACCGCCAAGCCGTGATGGTATTCGCGAATCCCAATCAAGCGTAGGGAAAGAAGAAACAGGCCCATCGATGAGCCCGAAACGAGCCAGCCGTTCCCGCCGTACCACAGCGACGCGCCCGCAGGAGCCAGCTCCCGATCTGTTCGAAGGGGCATCTCAAGACAATCCAGCGCCCGGACAGACGGACAATCCCGCCGTGTCGACATCCGCGCCATCCTCCGCCTCAAGCCACAAATCAGAAGAGCTGTTTCGTGGCAAACGCGTCTTTGTGGTGGACGCCCACTCGCTCATCCACCAGTTGTTTCATGCTTTGCCAGAAATGACCTCCCCCGACGGGCGCCCGGTCAATGCTGTATTCGGATTCGTCCGGGATATGATTCATCTGCTGACCAAGTACAGGCCGGATTTTCTCATTTGCGCCTTTGATGCGAAGGAACCAAGCTTCCGGAAGGAAATTTACGCCGAATACAAAGCCCACCGGCCCGAACTCGATGCCGACATCATCCCGCAAATTGAACTCATCGAACAATTTCTGGAAGCCCTCGGCATACCGGTCATCCGTCGGCCGGGGTTCGAAGCCGACGACATCATGGCAACGCTCGCGGCGATTGTTGAATCGCAGGGAGGCGAGTGCGTCCTCGTCACCAACGACAAAGACTGCCGCCAGCTTATCACCGATCGTGTAAAACTGCTCAATCTGCGCAAGGAAACGTATATGGATCGCGAGGCCTTGTTCCGCGAATGGGGCATCACCCCGGAACAGGTCGTCGATTTTCAAGCCCTTGTGGGAGATAGCAGCGATAACGTGCCGGGCGTTCCCCTGATTGGTCCTAAGGCGGCCCAAGAACTCCTACAGCGCTACGGAACGCTCGAGGGCATTTACGAGCATCTTGGAGACCTCTCTCCTGGCAAAAAACGTGACAATCTTGAGGCCTATCGCGAACAGGCCTTTCTCTCTCGAGAGCTCGTGCACCTCAGACGGGACGTGCCGCTGGATCTCCAACCTCAGGAGCTCGCGCTGAAGCCTGTTCAGATAGATCGGGCCATCGAGTTGTGCCGCCAACTCGGTTTTCGCCGACTCATTGCAGATCTTCAAAAGCTCGCACCCCAGCAAGAAGCGGTCCCGCCTTCCCAGACCGTCTCCTATCGTTACCACGTTGTCCAGTCAATTCGAGATCTGAAGGACCTGGCGGACAGGCTGGCCCAAGCCAACGCAATGAGCTTGGATACAGAAACCACGGACATCCGACCCCGCTGGGCCGATCTGGTGGGTATCTCCCTGGCAGTGAACCCACACGAGGGATTTTACATCCCGGTGCTCACGCCAGAAGGAAGTCCGGCCCTCTCACGCGAGGATGTGCTCGCCCATCTGGGACCGATTCTCAGCAACAAAGAAATTGCAAAAATCGGCCAAAACCTGAAATACGATCTGGTCGTGCTTCGCTCCTGCGGATTCGATGTCCAGGGGCTTGGTTTCGATTGCATGCTCGCCGACTATCTTTTGGATCCCGGTTCGCGATCCCACAGTTTGGACGAGCAAGCCGCCCGGTTGCTGGGCCACGAAACGATCAAGATATCCGAGCTCATCGGAACCGGCCGCAAGCAAAAGCAAATGAGCGAGGTGGCGCTCGATGACATTGCACGGTACGCCGTCCAGGACGCTATTCTCCCCTGGCATCTGCGGAAAAAACTGCAGCCGCAACTCGAGCGGGAGGAACTGGCAAAACTGTTCGCCGAGGTGGAAATGCCCCTCGTGGAAATCTTGGCAGAAATGGAATATCACGGTATCCGCGTGGATACGGAACGCCTGCGAAAGCTCGGGGAAGAGTTCGAACGACAAATGCAGATCCTGGAAGAGGAGATCTACCAACTGGCCGGGGAAAGATTCAACATCGGCTCTCCAAAACAGCTTCAGGAGATCCTTTTCGATAAACTTCAACTGCCCAGCTCGAAGAAAACGAAAACCGGGATCAGCACAGATTCCGAGGTCCTGGAGGAGCTCGCCGCCATTCATCCTCTCCCCGCCAAGATCATTGACTATCGGCAGTACGCCAAACTGAAGAGCACGTATGTTGACGGCCTGGCCACAATGGTGTGTCCGCGAACCGGCAGAGTCCACGCGTCATTTCACCAGGCCGTGACCGCCACAGGACGGCTCAGTTGCAGCGATCCCAATCTCCAAAACATCCCGGTGCGAACAGAGGAGGGACGCGGAATCCGATCCGCCTTTGTCGCCGAAGAAGGTTGGCGTCTGATTTCCGCCGATTATTCCCAGATCGAGCTCCGTATGCTGGCGCATTTCTCCCAGGACGAACGCTTGTGTGAAGCGTTCCACCGCGACGAGGATATTCACACGGCAGTTGCTGCGGAGGTGTTTGGCGTCCCTCCCAACCAGGTAACCCCCGAAATGAGGCGGAAAGCCAAAGCTGTCAATTTTGGAGTAATCTACGGGCAAACGCCATTTGGCCTGGCCAAGCAATTGAGAATCTCCAAAGAGGAAGCCGCATCCTTTATCGAGGCCTACTTTGCCCGCTATCCGGGAATTGATCGATTTCTCCTCAGCGTGCTGCAGGAGTGCCGTCGTCAAGGATATGTTCGCACAATCCTGGGGAGAAAACGGCGGATTTCCGGCGTGCGGGAAAATCCTACCCGCCAGCGTAACCTTCCGGAACGGACGGCCATCAACACGGTTGTGCAGGGTTCGGCGGCCGACCTTATCAAACTGGCCATGATCAGAGTCCGGAACGCTCTCCGAGCGGCGGGCCTGGCCGCAAGGATGATTCTCCAGGTCCACGACGAACTCGTGTTCGAATGCCCAGCCCACGAAGTGTCCGCCACGGCCCGCATCGTTCGCCAGGAAATGGAATCGGTCATGAAGTTGAATGTCCCGCTCAAGGTGGATGTGGGTGTCGGACCGAATTGGAATGATATGGAGCCAGCATAAACCAGGGCCCTGTATCAAATCTGACACAGGACAAGCCTGTCAGGCGTATGGGAGGAGGCTCCCTCCCGCGGTCAGCTACCGGCAGGGGCGCCCTTTCGTGAAGCACATCAAGCATGATTACATTGGGTCTACTCGGTCCCCCAGCATCGGGAAAGTCTCTGGTCGCATCGGAGTTCGCTCAGCTTGGGGCGGAAGTTTTCGATGCGGACGAAGCAGCGCATCGGGCGCTTGGCCAGCCAGCGATTCGGCGCTTTCTCGGCCGAGTTTTCCCATCGTCGATTTTCCCCTTAATGGGGGAAGTCGATCGAAGACGCATTGCACAGCTCGTATTTGAAGATGATGAGCTATCCCGGGAGCGACGTCGAATCCTGGAGCGGGTCATCCATCAGGCCGTCCTGAAAGAATGTCTGAAGGAGCAAGAAAAGCACCGACAACAGGGGTGCCCGGTCTTCGTCATTGACGCCCCGTTGCTCTTGGAGGCTGGCTGGAGTACACTATGTCAGAGGTTAGTTTATGTTGACACGCCAAACAAGATTCGATACGATCGGGCGGCTGCTCGAGGCTGGAAGCCCGAAGAATTGGAACGCCGGGAGAGGTGGTTGATCTCGCGGAGCGTCAAAAAGGTCCGGGCGGACTTTGTGATTGACAACTCCGAGAGTATCTCTCACCTCCGAGAACAGGTCACGGACGTCTGGCAGATCCTTATCGCCGAACTAACTTCCCAATAGCCCCTGACAATCGCGCCATGCCTGCCGATCTCGATGGGGTGGTGTAAAAGATCAAGGGTCGTCTGACGTTCGCGCCCTGGGTTTGGCGAGCTGCGACCAAGCGGAGCGGAATAGCTGGCTTACGCGATTCCGGCTATCGGGAGTGACCGAGTTTTCCGATGCCCGCGTTCGATGGGGTCGCAAATAAAAGACGATGCCCGGCGGCAATCCGAGGAAATTGCGAAATTTACATAAAAGGAGTCAAAGCGAACACAGTGCGGCGCGTAGCCGTGAGGCGGAAAGAGAACTCATCGGCCTATGCGCCGGCACATCGGTGCGTTGAGTATGTTTTTTCCGGTTCGATTTTGGAAAAGATTCTTTGAATCTTCCGACCTGAGCCACTTGAAGCGGGAGTGATCCATCCCCTAGAACATTGGTTGGGTGCGGTAACGGCTACTCCATCCGTTTTACAATGTTGAGTCCCACCTACTGGCACCGTTCGCGTGCCGCCGGAAGGTCGTAACCTTGTCACAGGAGACTGACGCCATGTCCCAGTCGAAAGACGTCCGATCTTTTTCCGATTCCCGAAGATTCGGCGAGGAAGAATCCAACGGGAAAGGTGCGCCCCCCCAGCGTGGTCGGCAAGGCTTTCGTCGCCGTCGTCACGACCGTGACGAACCACTCTCCATTGCGGAACAGCTCATGGATGGCCGCTTTGAAGAGGAAGAAAACGACGAAGAAGCCCAGCAGTTCGAACAGGTGAAGCGATCGGGCGACACCCACATCGCCGAGCTTCAGAGGATGTCGATGGCCGAACTCATTGAGGAGGCCCGCAAAGAAAACCTCTCCGATACCGAAATCGCGGGCATGAAACGGCAGGACCTCATCTTCCGCATCCTCAAAGAGCGGGTGAAGATGAGCGGGCTGATGTATGGAGAAGGAACCTTGGAAATCCTGCCGGATGGTTTCGGCTTTTTGCGAAGTCCCGATTACCACTATCTGGCCTGCCCGGACGACATCTACGTTTCCCCCAGCCAGATTCGCCGTTTCGGCCTGCGAACGGGAATGACGGTGTCAGGCCAAATTCGGCCGCCCAAGGAAAACGAGCGGTACTTTGCACTTTTGCGGGTGGAAGCCGTCAATTATGAAGATCCCAACCTGGCTGCCAAAAAGATTTGGTTCGACGACCTCACCCCCTGCCATCCCGACAAACGAATCATCCTCGAAACGACCCCGGAAGAGATTGAATGTCGGGTGGTGGACCTCATCGCCCCCGTGGGATTTGGACAGCGGGGCTTGATCGTGAGCCCACCTCGAGCGGGGAAGACGATCCTGCTCCAAAAGATGGCCAAGGCCGTCCTCAAAAATTACCCGGACTGCTACGTCTTTATGTTGCTCATCGACGAGCGCCCGGAAGAAGTGACGGATATGGAGCGCCAGGTCAAAGGTCGCAACTGTGAGGTGATCAGTTCGACATTTGACGAGGCCCCTGCCCGACACATCCAGGTCTCGGAAATGGTCATCGAGAAGGCTAAGCGGATGGTGGAATACGGGAAGGATGTCATCATATTCCTGGACTCCATCACCCGACTGGCTCGGGCATGGAATGCCGAGTGCCCGGCGTCTGGGAAAATCCTCACGGGTGGCGTTGACGCCAATGCCCTGCAGCGGCCCAAGCGGTTCTTCGGGTCGGCGCGAAAGATCGACGAAGGCGGCTCCCTCACGATCATCGCCACCGCCCTGATCGACACGGGCAGCAAGATGGACGAAGTCATTTTCGAGGAGTTTAAGGGCACCGGAAACATGGAAATCGTGCTCGATCGTCGGTTGGTGGACAAACGCATCTGGCCGGCGATCGACATCAATCGTTCGGGAACTCGCCGCGAGGAAATGCTCCTGGACCCGGAAGAGCATCGGCGGATTTGCATCCTCCGTCGTGTTCTCAATGAGATGAATCCACCCGATGCCATGGAGTTTCTCGTGAGCCGCCTAGCTAAGACCAAGACCAACGCGGAGTTTTTGATGAGCCTCAACGTCCGCTGATGCGGGCGGATATGCGAGCGTGCGGCAGACGGGCAACCTGTTTTCGGGTGTTACCCCAGCAGTGGTGGACCACGGTTTCTCAACAACGCGCCTACCGATCACTACCGCCCTTCACAGGAGGCAAAGAGACGGTTTTGAGGGAGTGGGCGTGACAGACAGCCGGTTCGACGACCAATCCGCAGCCAGCTATGAATCTTCGTGAACGCTTTCCCGGAATTTACGTCTTCGAGGGAACTGCCGAGTTACCCCCAGGACGCTTTGCCGTGATCGTTTCCCGTTTTAACGAGACGATCACACGTGGGTTACTTCAGGGTGCCCTGGAAACTCTCACCTCGGGCGGGGTCCCCGGTGAAGCCATTGACGTCTTCTGGGTTCCGGGAGCGTTTGAGATCCCCACCGTCGCCCAGCGGTTGGCCAGCTCGCAGAAATATCGGGCGGTCATCTGCTTGGGTGCTGTCATTAAAGGGGAAACTTCCCACGACCAGCACATCAATCGCGCGGTGAGCCTGCAAATTGCCGAAATCGGTGTAAAAACAGGAGTCCCGGTTTTATTCGGAATAATCACATGCGACACGCTTGAACAGGCCATGGCACGGTCAGCAGGCAGTGATGTTGTCCGAAATAAAGATCGGTTGGGGCGACCAGTCAGCAACAAAGGGGCAGAAGCCGCCCAGGCAGCTCTCGAAATGGTCCGTCTCATGGAGCAAATAAAGCAACATCTGGAAACGCACCAGAACGACGTGACAACCGCCGGAAAAGCACGGTCCGGAGGGGCTTGCAGTGCGTGATGCGATGGAGCAAATGACCGGTCGGAGAAAAGCCCGGGCAGTCGTCCTACAAATCCTCTATCAGGACGATCTTAATCCGCAACACAACCCCGCCGATGATGAACAGACATTGCGTCAGCGTCTCCGGCGGCCCGAGTTGGTCCGCTTCGCGACCGAGTTGCTCAGTGGAGTGCGGAAATTCCGTCAGGAACTGGACGCCAAGATTGAGGCAGCGACCGAAAATTGGTCCTTAAGTCGAATGGCCGTCACTGACCGCAATGCCTTGCGGATCGGGGCCTACGAGTTGCTTTATACCGACGTTCCCCCTCAGGTGGCGATCGACGAAGCCGTTGAACTGGCCAAGACATTCGGCACACAACAATCAGGACCTTTTGTCAACGGCATTCTCGACCGACTGTACCGCGAGATCATTTTGGGGTGTGCTCGCACACCAGAGAAGCCCTGACTTTGCGCTCCTTCGGCAGCGTGTACAACAACGGGGGGTCCATGCCATAAAGTTTTTGAACCATGATGGTGGAATCCCAGGCCGGTACTGCCTGGTGGCAAGGCCCAAGGTATCAGGCGGCAAGCCTGTGAAGTGGAAGAGAGAGTATTTTGAGGGAGGCAAAAGGCAATTCGGTGGGTCACGACTATGGGACTGCTCGACCGCATTAAACAAGGCCTGAAAAAGACAGCCCAAATCCTTCAGACGGATATCCGCGATCTTTTCAAGACGCGGGGAAGGCTCGTCGATCAGGCTTTTCTGGACGAGCTCTTCGAGGTCCTGGTTCGGACCGACATGGGAGTTCAAGCAGCTCAGCAGCTCGTCGATCAGATCGGTCAGAAATACCGCAACCGCGTCATCGAGTGGTCGGAAGCGATTGAGGAAATCAAGAAGGGTCTCAAAGAGCTTTTGCGGCAGCCCGAGTCCCCTATCCGTTTCGCCAGTCAAGGCCCCACCGTGATCATGGTTTGTGGGGTTAACGGGTGTGGGAAGACCACAACCATCGCAAAGTTGGCCTATATGTTTCAGTCGCAGGGCAAGAAGGTCGTCCTTGGAGCAGCGGATACTTTCCGCGCTGCGGCCGTGGAGCAACTGAGTATCTGGGCCCAGCGGCTGGGCGTGGATATTGTGACAGGTCCCCAGGGAAGTGATCCCGCAGCCGTCGGTCATCGAGCGGTGGCCCGAGCCATCGAAATGCACGCCGACGTGTGTATCGTCGATACAGCGGGACGGCTGCAAACACATCAGAATCTGATGCGGGAGCTCTCCAAGATCCACCGTGTGTTGGGAAAACAGATCCCTGAGGCTCCTCACGAGGTCCTCCTCGTCCTCGACGCCACCACAGGTCAGAATGGGATCAGCCAGGCCAAACACTTCAGCGAGGCCGTCAAATGCACCGGCCTTGTCCTCGCAAAACTGGACGGCACAGCCAAGGGCGGGGTGGTCGTTGCGATTCGACAGCAGATGGGACTGCCCGTCAAATTTGTCGGTGTCGGGGAAAAACCGGAAGACCTCCTGCCCTTCGATGCCGATAGCTTCGTGGACGCAATGTTCGCTGAGAGCTGAGGTTGTGTTTCTCACGGGAAACCTTGAAATCCTGCTGTGCGTCGGTTGACCCTGCGCTTGTCAAGTTTTCTTTCTCAAACGCGATAGGCCAAATCCACCACGCTCAAAATCTGGCGAGTTTGATCTTGCCCGGCCAAAAGTAGCGACGCCGGCGGATCAAAACACCCAGAATGTTGGGCGCAGTGAAGAAACTCAGCCGGCTGGCTTGACCATCTTGAGCCGGTTTGCCGCGCAAATCAGCATGCCTCGCCCTCAACCAGCATCCCTTTGCCGTAGTCATTGCCAGACTTGGCAATCCAAGAATCGAAAAGATTGGCAAACGGATGGTGGGGGTGTATTCTATTGGTGGTGACTTCATCGGTTTCTGGCCAGCGGGCGGATCCGCTTTCACTGCCGATTGTCGCTGCGCTAACCCATTCCCACGTTTTGTGCAAGGAGTATGCCATGCGAGAACACCAGATTTCCCGTCGTTCCGTTCTGAAGCTGGGCGCTGCCCTGAGCATCCCGACGCTTGTTTCCAGCCGAGCACTGGGGTTGGCAGGGCAGGCGCCAGCATCTGAACGGGTCAAAGTGGGCATCATCGGCCTGGGCGGCCGAGCGCGGTCTATCGTGAACGAGTCCCGGGAAATCAAAGACATGCAAATTGTGGCTGTGTGCGATTGTTTCAAGCCAGCCATCGATCGCTTCGTCAAAGATGTGGGACAAGACCAGAAATGGGGAACTTACGAGGACTTCCGTACGATGATCGAAAAGGAAAAACCTGACGGTGTGATGGTGGAAACCACCACGCACGCGCGGGCATGGATCACCGTTATCGCCATGCAGATGGGCATGGACGCCTATATTGAGAAGCCCATGTGCCTCACCATTCGTGAGGGGCGCTACATGGTCCAGGCAGCGCGGAAGTACAATCGGGTGACACAGGTCGGAACCCAGCAGCGATCCATGCCCATCAACAACTGGGCCAGCGATCTGGTCAAAAATGGTGCCATAGGCAAAGTTCTCACGGTCATTGCTCCGAATTTCGTGGGTCCGGAGCGCTGGCCAGGGAAACCCCCAATGCCCATGCCGGAAGGGGGAAGCGCCAACTGGTGGGATGTGTGGACGAATCAGGCGGAATTGCGGCCATACCATCCCGAACTGCATCACGGTTGGGAGCGCTGGTGGGACTACGACGGTGGCGGACTGTGCTTTGGCGTGACCGGATGGGGAACCCATTCCTACGATCAGATCCAGCGCGCTCTTGGCACTGATGAGACGGGGCCGGTAGAGATCATGCTCGAGGAGCCCGTCCGGGTAGAGCCCTGCGGCAAATTTGAGACCATCCCCGAGGATGATCCTACCTATCTGGAGTATCTCAATCGGCTGGCTCGTCCCGTGGTCGGTCCACGGGCCAAAGTGCGGATGTGGTATGCCAACGGGACAGAACTGCGACTCCATCTGAATGGTGACTGGGGTCCCGGGCTGGGTGCCATTTTTATCGGGGAAAAAGGAAAAGTGGAAATCAATCGCAACAAGATTGCCACCAATCCAAAGGAACTCATGCAATCCCCGGGTTATCCAGGCCCGATCACACGACCGGAAACGGAATACCACATCGCCAACTGGATTGAGTGCATTAAGACGCGCCAGCGGTGCAACGCCGACATCGAATTTGGACAACGCTCCACAACGCTATGCTATCTCGTGAATATTGTGCGGGAAGTCGGCGAGGTTGGACTCAAACTTCGCTGGGATCCGGCTACGGAACAGTTCACCAACCACGACGGTGCCAACAAATCTTCCTACATGGAACGTCCGCGGCGCAAGGGCTACGAATTGCCGCCCTTGGTGTGACAACAGTATTTCAGTACCGCTAATTTCGGCGGCTAAACGGGTTTTCTGTAAATCTTATCCTGAAAGTTTCGCGGAGACGCGCACGGGGGCGACGGGTCGGTCGCCCCCATACATCTCAAGTTGGTTGGCTTTCTCCGACCCGTTTTCGCAGACGGCCGTAAACTGGCGGCGCTTTGGCTGTCGGAAACATGTCCCGGACGTGTCTTGTCGTTCGTACTGGGATATGATAGTGTGATACCAACCGTAGGAGTGCGATGCTTTAAGCCACAGGTGGCCCAATGAAGCTGATCATTGCCATCATTCAGCCCCATCGATTGGAAGCCGTCAAACAGGCGTTGGCGGAGGTGGAGGTATTTCGCCTAACGGTCATGGACGTGCAGGGATTCGGCCGCGAAAAAGGGCATGCGGAGGCTTTCCGTGGCCACGAATACTCAGTGAATCTCACGCGCAAAGTCCAGCTCATGATTGCCGTCAATGATAACTTCCTGGAACCGACCATTGACGCCATCATCAAAGGGGCGCGGACCGGACCGCACGGTCAGATTGGCGACGGCAAAATCTTTGTCCTGCCCCTGGAAGATTGCATCCGCATCCGAACCGGCGAGCGCGGCGGAGAAGCGATCTGACCCTTTTGTCACCCATAGCGGCAATTACCTGTGGATTTCCCACTTTCCATCCGCCACTGGCTATTCGCCGAAAAGACCAAAATAAACCGGCAGGGGCGATACCACTAACCCCTGCCGGTTTTTCGTTTTTCCATTCTCCGCAAAGGAGATCGCCGTTGTCGGTCTGGCAGGCAAACCACTCCCACCGGCGATATAAGGCGCTCAGTGCTTTTTCACGGATACGGATACGCCAGAGGCGTCCATGTGCAGGAACACCGTCTCGTAGTCTGGATTCGTCGTGATTGCTTTGACGAATCGTGGGTCGGCCATACTGGGAATCATGTTATGAGCGATCACCACTCCCCCGGGGCGCACAAGGGGTGAAAGCTTCTCAAAATAGTCGAGATACCCGGTCTTGTCCGCGTCCAGGAAAAGAACATCGATCGGCTCCTTCACCTGTTTGACGGTTTCGTGGGCGTCCCCAAGGACAATCGTCACGATGTCGCTCACCCCTGCCTTTTCAAAATTCTCCCGGGCGATGGCAGCCCGTTTCTCGTTGATCTCAAAGGTGGTCAACTTGCCCCCGGTCTTTTTCAGCACCAGGCAAAACCACAGCCCGGAGTACCCCACCGAAGTGCCGAGTTCCACCACGTGCTTTGCCCCCACGGCCTCAGCCCACGCGCGGAGGAGGCGTCCATCCTCTTCCGGAACAATCATATTCCCTGCCCGCTGATTTTGACCGACATACTCAATGACCTCCAGAATTCGTTTTTCGACGTCGTCCTTGGGAAGTGTTTTCACCTCAAAAACCGCGCGGGGATTGCCGGACCGCCGGGGCCCCCCAGGAGGCTGAGCACGACAGAGGCCATCGGCAAAAAGCATCACTCCACAAGCAGCCAACACCAGCACACTAAACCGTACCATCGATGCATCCTCCTCATCAAAAAGGACCACATCATACAAGCTGTCCCAAAGCTGCCCTCTCAGTCCTTTGGCCCACTGGTCTCCTCAGTCCCCCACAACTTCGCCCACAGCGCCCCTTTGCCCAATGCCGCCACCTTCGGAAAATACAGGGAAGCACCAAACCTGCAACTGGCGCGTCGTATCATTATAAACCCGCCAGAAAGCGTCAAGGATCGGTTTTCGTGGAGTCTCGCAATGCAGCCGAACTACGACTGGGAGAGTCTCAGCCACGATCCCATCCACGGCTATATCCCTTTTGTGTCGCGTCGCGGGGCCGCCCCCGGAGAAGTTTCCGAGCAGGACATTATTGACCATCCGTGGGTTCAGCGATTGCGGCAGATCCACCAGCTTCAAACGGCCTGGTGGGTCTTTCCGTCCGCAACGCATACACGGTTCCAGCACGTTCTGGGCGTGATGCACCTTGCGGGACGTATCACGGAGCACCTTTACCCGAGCCTCCAGGCCAGCGATCCGGATACGCCCAGTTTCGGCTATGTGAGGACGCTCATGCGGCTGGCCGGGCTGCTTCATGATGTGGGACACGGTCCTTTTGGCCATTTCTTCGACCAATTTTATCTTTCCCGCTACGGGCTCAATCACGAACGGCTGGGAAGCGAGATCATTCGGCGGGAACTCGCCCCCCTGCTCCGCCGTGTTCGCCGAAATCCGCTGGGCGAGCTTCGACCCGACGAAGAAATCGAACCCGAACAAATCTGTTTTCTCATCACCCGACCCAAAAGCTCTGAAGAATCGTCCTCCCCGCTTTGGTTGCGACTTCTGCGATCCCTCTTCAGCGGAATCTATACCGTGGACAACATGGATTTTGTCCTGCGAGATGCCTACATGTCGGGTTACAGTCAACGCGCCTTTGACCTAGACAGACTCATTCACTACAGTTTTTTTACGCGTCAGGGTTTGACAATCCATGAACGTGGCCTACCTGCCCTGGTGCGGTTCATCACAGTTAGGGCGGAACTGTTCCGATCGATTTATTTCCACCGCACTGTGCGCTCGATCGACCTATCACTCCAGGACCTTTTCCGCGATAGTGCTGACTATCTTTTCCCGGGGAACCCTGTGGAACATCTCGACCAATATCGCCGCTTCACGGACTGGTCGCTGCTTGTGGATGTGGAACGCTGGGCAGACTCGCCAGATGAAAGGCTGGCCGCCCTAGGTTCGCGCTGGCGAGAATGGCTGGGACGGAAAATCCTGTGGAAAATGGTATGCGAGAGAACAGTGTTTTTCGGTCCCGGAAAGTCGGAAGAAATGAGCGTTTTCAGCGACGAGAAGCTTTTCGAGGAGGCCATTCGCCGCCGCCTTCCCCCTAGTCTGCGAGAGATCCCGCTTCGCTGCGATCCACCCCGCCACGTCCATCGCCCAGGCACCCGTGCTCCTGCCGCGGGCCAGAATTATCTCTACGATCCTGCAACCAAATCTATACGGACACTGGATGCCCGGGAATTGTACCGCCAGATTCCCTTCAGCTACCGAATTTGCAGGGTTTATGCCCTGGACACACAATATGCGAACGAAATCGCCGCGGCCATGGATGCTCTGCTCAACGGCGATGCTGTGGATGATGTAACAAATATGTGAGCTTCTAGTGGCACTTCGGCTGTCGGAGCACATACAGCGTCAACACCCTGACGAACAGGTACCTGCGCATGAGCAAACACATCGATCACAATATCTGCGACAACCCTCTGATCACCCGGTACGCTTCCCGAGAAATGGCAGAATTGTTCAGTCCGCAACGGCGTATTTCCACATGGCGCCGTTTGTGGGTCATTCTCGCGGAAGCGGAAGCCGAACTTGGGCTTCCTATCTCCCAAGAGCAAATTGAGGAAATGCGTGCCCACGTGGACGACATCGATTGGGCCAGGGCAGCGGAATACGAGCGCCGACTCCGCCACGACGTGATGGCCCACGTTCATACCTTTGGTGATGTCTGCCCCAAGGCCCGGCCGATCATTCACCTGGGTGCCACAAGCTGCTACGTCACCGATAACACGGATTTACTCTTGATGCGGGAAGGATTACACATCCTGGCCCAGCGACTTGCCGCCGTCATTGATCGTTTGGGACGGTTTGCACAGCGGTATCGCGACCTGCCTTGCCTAAGTTTCACGCACTTCCAGCCGGCCCAGCCGACAACAGTGGGACGTCGGGCATGCCTGTGGGCATACGATTTTGTCCTCGACCTGCAGGAGCTCGAATACCGACTCTCGCAACTTCGGGCACGAGGTGTTCAAGGCACCACCGGCACGCAGGCCAGTTTTCTGGCGCTCTTTCGGGGAGATCACGAAAAGGTCAAACGCCTCAACGAGCTCGTCTGTCAAAAAATGGGATTTCCCGGCAGCTACGCTATCACAGGCCAGACATATTCCCGAAAAATTGACGCGCAGATACTTGGTGTCCTTTCGCAAATTGCTGACACGGCGCACAAGGTGGCCACCGATATTCGGCTATTGGCTCATCGCAAGGAAATAGAGGAGCCGTTCGAAAAGGATCAGGTGGGCTCCTCGGCCATGCCGTACAAGCGCAATCCGATGCGGTGCGAGCGGATCTGTGGACTGGCAAGATTCGTGATGTCTCTCGAGGCCAACGCTCACATGACCCATGCCGTTCAATGGTTCGAGCGCACCCTGGATGACAGCGCCAATCGACGGCTCGTTATTCCGCAGGCCTTTTTGGCCGTGGACGCCATCCTCATTCTCTGTTGCAACGTTTTCGAAGGTTTGGTCGTGTATCCTCAGGTGATCACCAAGAATCTGCGTGCGGAACTACCGTTCATGGCCACGGAGGAGATCCTCATGGCAGCCGTTCAGGCAGGCGGAGACCGCCAGGACCTTCATGAACGCATCCGCCAGCACAGCCAGGCCGTCGCACGGGCCATCAAGGAAGAAGGTAAAGAGAACGACCTCATCGAGAGACTCCGCGCTGATCCTGCCTTCGCCGGGGTTAACTTCGCAGAGGTGACCGACCCGCTCCGCTATGTCGGACGGTCCCCAGAGCAGGTCGACGAATTTCTTTCAGAAATAATCGAACCGATCCGCCGACGCTACCCGGCATGCTCCTCCATGAACGCCGACGTGAGAGTGTGAGGCTAATCGAAATCACAGCGTGTTTCACACGCATTTGCGGATGGGTCGGTTCGCCGATTCAGACGGACAGCGGTCACTGCCCGGCCGCCGCGTGAACCGGGCGGGCACCTTATACACCAGCAAGCAACGAGAAGCGGTGCAAGACAGGTTTATCTGTCTTCTGGCGGGATATTTGAATCGAAATCGTCGTCATCTTCATCGAAATCGTCATCAAGATCCTCGTCCAAGTCCATATCGCCATCGGCGTCGTCGGAGCCCAGGCCGAGGGAGTAAATCGCTTCGAGATCCTCATCGTAACGGCGAGCCCCCTGCCACACCACTCCTGGATGATCGAAAAAGCCGCCTTCTTCCATGGTCGTGCTAACAAGTTCCGCAGAAAGACCGGGGTAACATCGCGATTGGGCTTGCAGCACGTAATGCTCAGCTTCCTCGATATTCCGCGCAAGCACGCCCCAAAATGCAAAGTACGCTGGCCACGACGCCTGCTGCGGCCAGCAGGCAGGATGTTGCGACCACGACTCTTCCAAAGGTTGGCGGCACACGCACACATAGTAATTAAGGTCGTTTAACTTGGGACGATTCCTGCGCTCCGCCTCAAAAACACTGTCCGGCACAATACCCGCTTGGAACAGCCGATCCTGAAGATCGGCGAGCACCTCGTCCTCGGCCGGGAGCCCCTGTCGAGCAACTTCATACAATTGCTGCAAATTCTTCTCGATGCCCGTCTCCGACAAATCGTCAATGTCCTGTATTCGCACCCTGAGGACGGCTTTGACATGCTCGCGAATTTGATCGGGCAAATCCTGAACTTGGGCAAGCCAGGCATAGAGGACGTGACCGGCCAACCCCGGTTCATCTCGGGTTGCCAAGAACCGTTCAATATCCTTCTGGGCATCCCCTGCTTCTTTCAGACTCAAAAGCGTCCACGCCCGATAAAAATAAAGCCAGGGACTGTTCCAGCCCCACTGCTCGCTCTGATTCAAATACGTCAAGGCTTCAGGATAACGTCCGAGGCGGAACGCCACCAATCCCGCTTCCCAGGCCACTTCTGCATCCTGGCAGTTGCCATCTCGCAAACATAGGTCAAGAACCGCCAGTGCATCCTGCTCTCGATCCGCGTCGGAGTAGATCTGCGCCAATCCCAGCACAGCCTGCGGATTATTTCGGTTCAAAGCAAAAGACCTGGCAAGGCACCACTCGGCCATGCCGATGTCGCCTGTCATCCGAAAGAACTGAGCCGCCCGGGTGTAATGCCGCGGATAATCAGGTGACAAATCCAGCGATTTTCGGAACCAGGTACCTATCTGCTCCAAACTAGGAAGAGCTACATCCCTGGCCGACTCACGCGGCGGGGAATCCGGCGACTCTTCCCCACCGGCTTGGTGGGTTGCTGACCATGCTGCCAGCGCTGCTGTCGCCACCAGGTTTAAAACGTCTCCATTTTCGGGGAATCGCGTCAGCAGACGCCGGGCCCAGTCCCACACGTCCAATTGACGTCCCACCATTTCTGATAGCTGACCCGCCAAATAGATGAGCCGCGCCCCGTCTTCGGGATTTTCCACACTTTCCGGATCAACCGCCAGCATTTTTTCGAACACCTGGACAACATCATCCGGCTCCAGGCCCTCCTGAAGCAGTCGCTCCAACCACTCGTCGAGCTGCTTGCCCAGCGACGTACTGGCTTTGTCCGCCGACGTCTCTGGTTGAGAATCCCGAACGACAGCCCCGGCCGCGTCATGGGCAGATTGGCGAACCGCTCGTTCCACGGAGATAGCCTGCTCCTCGTCTTTGGGTGGCGGACTTTCAGCTTCTGTTGCTTTAGCCCCGTTTTGGCGGAAGGGGCCACTTTCCGGTGGCTTGAGGAAGGCCACGGGCGAAGGCGGCACAACCCCCCGCTCTATCGCCGCCAATCGCGTGAGATACAACCATGCTTTGCGGCGGCGAGCTTCCTGACGGAGGGGACGCGCCAACGACTCTGCCGAAGCCGCCTCCTGTGCCAGCATCGTCAGCGAAATCCGCCGCAGACGCACCTCGAACCACTCACTCCATACTTCTCGGGATGCCAGCCATTCATCCCAGCGGTGAAGGATCTCAAGAGCTTCCGCCAGCTTGCCGGCGCAGGCCAGCTCTGTGGCCTCGAAAAGATCGCGTCGAAGCCACATTTCGGGATTCTCTTCCCGCGGCGGTAGGATCGTCCAATCCACGGGTTCCCCAACCACTGCACACCGCTCTTCCAGTTCTTCTCTCCGTCCCAGTAAGGTCAGGATCTCTCCCAACTGACATTGAGCAAACACACGCTGTTCGAGGGGAGTGTGATAATACTTGGCCAGTCTCACAGAAGCCTCCGCTACCTCCCGCGCCTCTTCCAGACGCCCCAGCATGGTCAAATGCCGTGAATACTGGAGGGCCCCCACACTCCGTCGATCGTTTTCCTCGACCAGGGGCAACTCCCGATAAACAGACCGCGCGAAGTGCATCGCCAGATCGAGATCCCCGGCGGCTTCATAAACGTTCACGGCGTATTCTCGAAAGCAGGTGAGACATTGAAGCTTTCCGGTCCGACGGCAAACGTCAAAACCTTCCTGGATCAATCCCTGAAGTTCTTCCCGGCCGTATCCCTCGCAGATTGCGTGGTGTTTGGCGAGATTGTCGTAGGCACAGGCGGTCAGCCACTGGATAACGGCTTCGTACTCGTCAATCGGCAGATCAGGTTGGATTTCCCGGGCCTTCTCTTCGCTTTCCAGGAGCGCAATGGTTTCCACGGCGCGATCGCGGCCAGTACGGTGATCAAAAAGCGCCTGCGCACAGTTCATGCTATGAAAATTCGCATAAAGATAGGGAATTATTTCCTTCTCCTCCCTGGCTCGCCGCCGGATTTCTTCAGCCAGACGAAAGGCTGAACGCTTATACCCTTTGTCATTAAGCTGAAAGAGTTTGTCGAACAATGACTCAAAACCCTCTTGAGGTGTTTCCTTCCCGACCATAATTACGACCCCCGGATGCTACGGAATTAAAAGAATAGTTAGCAAATGACCGCGTTTTATTCTGGTTACTTTCGCGTGTTTATGCTCGGAGTTATATGGAGTTATATCAGGATCGTCCCCAGAGAGTTTCTGCAATCCAGGTCAGATCGTCCTGCTCGCGCTCTCGAAAGGTGGCATCAAGGACCAGCCCCGCCGTTTGCAGAGCCTTGTTGACCAACAAACGCAAGACGCTTGCTAGAGGGGATCGAACGGATTGGCTGAGTGCTCGCTCCACGATTGGATGCCGCAGGTTGAGAATGACCTCATGCGGCTGGGGGATATCCTGCTGGAAATGGGCACTGATGAGTCTCTGAAAACCGGCGGGCATTCCCCCCTGTTTCTGCAGCACTTCAAACGTCCGGTGCAGTTCTGATCGTTCACTCAAAAAGGCCAAAACCGGGATATTCTTGCTATATTCCCCTACGCTGACATGGATCCGATCAGTCCCCAAGAAATGCTGCCATTCGGGTGCGGCGTCCATGAGTTCTTTGATCCCCAAGACGGTGGTGGCAAACCCCGGGCTGCTAGGACCGGCTATCCTAAAATCCACCAATTGGCCATCAGAAGCGACATCTGCCACCATCAGAGCTAGCAACGCTTCTTCGAAACTCCGCAGAGTATGCACGCACGGTGCCGGGTGCTCGGCAAATACTTCGTTCAGCCAGGCTTCAAGGTGGCGACTCGGATTATACCAGATGACCGCCTCGTAACCGTGTTCTGAAAATCCTTCGCAGGTGCTTGCCTTTAGAATTTCAGGAAATGTCATCTCTCCCCGAGAGGTTATAAAACGGTACGTGTCCCGAAGCAAATAACGCAGCGGAACCACTTCCAGAGCTGCCCCGGCAAGCAGATACCGATGCCATGCAATGAGTGATTGCCACCGGGCCGGGGCTTCCGTAGCCAGTTTTTGAAAGTGTTCCAGAATGAATCGGTCCAGGAACTCCCGTACCAGGTAGAACGTTGCGTCCCGTACCAGATCTTCGCGACTCGTTGTGGGAGAGCACTCCGATAGTTCCAAGACCCCCCGCACAAAGCTTGCCCAATCCGGTAACAATCCGTGGAGCTTGCGAGAAATAATCATCCGCCTGACGGTGACGGTCACTGCCGGAGCGTCAGTAAACCCCGGGGTGCGCTGGGGTGTCACATACAAGGCACCACGAATGACGACCGGTTTCTCCTGACGAATGGCAAACACATCCAAGGGTGTTTCCCCAAAATAGCTCTCCAGTTCGAGTTCCAAAGCCCCCATATCCGGGGTGGGTTCGAGCCATGAGGCCGTCCCGACGTTGACACGGTGCTGTTTTCCGTTGATGTGGATGGGGAGGGGCAAAAACTCGGCATATTCTTTGATAGCACTTTCCAAAAGATCTTGGTCTTCAGCAAAGGCTCTGTGCTCTGGCTTAAGATATAAGCGGACGGTTGTCCCTGGGGTCTCGCGTTGTCCGGGCGTGATGACGATATCAACTTCGGGTCCTGCCTCCCACCGGGTGACTTCTCCCGTCACAAAGTGGCGCGTACAGATTTCCACCCGATCGGCCAGCAGAAAAGCGCTGAACAGTCCAATTCCAAACTCGCCGATCAAATTGCCGACGCTTTCACCGGTGCCTTCCCCCTGCCCTCTGAGTAAGCCGCTCAGCCCAATCCCAAGAGTACCTAGATATTTTTCCACTTCTTCCAGCGTTAAGCCCACACCATCGTCCGCCACCTCGACGACGCCTTCCTGGGGATACTGATAAAAGTCAATCCGCCCATGATACTGCAGGTCCTTGGAACGCCGCCTGATGATGCCGTCGTGGGCATTCTGAATGAGTTCCCGAATTGCTGCATTGGGCCGGCTGTAGAGTGATCGCCCCATGAGGCGGATGATACCTGCCACGTCCACCTGAAATGGCAATCGCTTCACCCAAGCGGGAGCCGCACCTTCAGCAAAAGATTCCAAGCGATGATCGTGCATCCCGACAAGTCACAGTCCTTGAAGACAATCCACATTCCTCATCCAAGTAATAACAGCCCCCTTTCGAAATGCGCCTCATAAAAACAAAAACAAATGGAGCGTTCGAAGATCGTGCTTCCTGCCTCCACAAGGTCTTCCCCGAGCCCCAACCGTCGCACGAACCTTTTCCAACGGCGAAAAACAGCTCCCTTACCTAGCAACCGGCATCTCGCCGACGGCTCTCCTCCGCACACCCGGGACCAACGCCACAGATGGACACACTGCACCGCAGTTCGGGACTGCGAGGAATCGCCCCTGTGATTATTACGGACCGCTTTCTCCCGGTCAATCAATAACCCTTCTTTGGAGGGGAAATGCCAAACGTCCTGATCGCGTTGTCCGTCGTCTGAGCTGCCAGCTCTTCCGGTGACACACCCCGCAGCTTCGCCAAGAAGTAACCGGTGTCTTTCACGTGGAGAGGCACGGAGGCCTTCACCCGGCCACGATATGGTTCCGGGACGAGATATGGACAATCGGTTTCTACCAAAATCCTGTCCGATGGCACATGTTGCGCTGTTTCTCGAATTGGTGCAAATTTCGTGTTTTTGTACGTTACGGACCCAGCAAAGCTGATGACGATCCCCTCCCAATCCAGCCATCGGCTGACGACTTCCCACGGTGCGGCGCAGGCGTGCATCACAGCCCGAAGTACTCCTTCTCGCGACCAACAAGAGAGAATTTCCGTTATATCCTTTTCTGCGTCTCGACAGTGCACCACGAGTGGTTTGCCCAACTCCTTTGCAAGAGCCCAGTGTTTTTCAAACCATTCGACCTGCACGGGAGGCGGTGTATAATCGCGATACCAATCGAGCCCCGTCTCGCCAATGGCCACAACGGAATGGTCCCGGGCCAGTTCCACAATCTCATCCCAATCTGCCAAGGATGCGCTGCTTGCGGAATTCGGATGAATTCCTACGGCGGCCCATACCCGATCGGGAAACTGACGCGCAAGCTTAATGCTTCGCCGGCTCGTTTCCACATCGATTCCCACACAAAGAATCCGCGTGACTCCCTGATCGATAGCTGCCTGAATGACCTCTGAGAATGTGACTGGAGGATTTTGCTCAACAGTATGGGGACCTTCCAACAAGAAGAGATGCGCATGGGTGTCGAACCACATGGGAGGGCTCCCGCGTTGCCGTGAAAAGTTGTCTCGTGTTAAGGTTCAGAGTCCACTTGAATCCGACGCTTGAGCGGCGAGAATCTTGGCCTGGATAAGTGCCTTTTCCAGGCTGCTTGCTTGGTCGCTTAAACCGCTGCTAATGCGTGTTAGGAGAGCAGCCAGCTCCGAACCAATCCCAGGAAGCTGCCCTGCCTGCTCGGCCAACGAACGAATGTCTCGCAAATCATCGAGAATACGAATGGCCAGAAAGTCGACACTCACATCGTGAAAGCGTGTGTAAGTCGAGGGGAAAGGCCCCAGTTCGATCATTCGGCCCCCAGCCGTGATTTCCTCTGCGAGCTGCTCGGCCCACTCGCGGTGCTGAGACGCGATTTCTTCCAGCAGTTCCCAGAGCTCTTCCCGTCGGTACGGGATCCAGGGCCGTGCCTGCATCGCATAAACCGCCAGCGACCGTCCCAATCGTCGCATCAGGCTCGTCAAAACGTTCGTGAGAGGCGCTCTGTTGCCGGTTGCGTCGTCGCTCATTGCTAGCGATGTGTCTGATTTGTGATAATCAACCCTCGCCATCCGTGTATCCGGAAGCTTTTCAAGATAACGGTCGCCCTGTTTTAGACTTAACGACGTATTGTTTAATTTATAACCGTGGCGAATATCATCAACTGATTGGAAACACTAAACTGTCTATTCTGTCGTTTTACTGACAACCAGCCGCCCGACACACCAGATCAAAGACCGGCTGCCATAGGATTCCCAGCAGCACCACTGGCGTCGTTGCCAGCACGAGGAACATCCCCTGGGGGGACGACAGCGGCAGGGAAAAACTCGGGGGCTGGACGGCAGGATCCAGGACCATGACTTTCACCACACGCACGTAATAAAAGAGGCTGAAAACGGTATTGAGCGCGGCAACGACAAGCAGCGCCCAGAGCTGTGCAGAAGCCAAACTGGCAAAGATGGCAAATTTTCCAGCGAACCCGCCCAGCGGTGGCAATCCCACCAGACTGAACAAAGTGAGCGTAAGACAGATAACAAACCCCGGCGCTGCCCGGACCAAGCCGGAATAATTCTCAATTTTCTCTCCCGGGGCCCCGCGCGATAGGAACGCCGCACCTGCGAACGCCACAATGTTCATAAACATGTACACTACTAAATAAAACAACATCGAAGCGACGGCCCAGCGGGCTGTTTCCCGGCTAACGGGTAGGGCCGCCACGGCAGCCGCCACCGGCATCATGAGATAACCTGCATGCGCGATGGTGGAATAACCCAGGAGGCGTTTGAAATTGCCTTGCCCGTAGGCTGCCAAATTCCCATACGTGCAGGTGACGGCGGCCAAGAGTGAGAGCGTTCCCACAACAAACGGAATGAGTGGCCCCGGCAACCCCGCGGCAGATGCCTGCTCAGCCCCCAGGAGTGTGAGACACAACCGGGTAAGCAGCCCCAAAGCAGCAGCCTTTGAGATCACGGAGAGAAAAGCGCCGACTTCTGCAGCAGCCCCTTCAAATACATCCGGTAACCAAAAGTGGAACGGCACTGCAGAAAGTTTGAAGCCAATCCCCGCCAGCACCATGAGTGTTCCAACAATAAGGCTTAAACCGTGCCCATGAAATTCCTGGTTACTCGCCAAGGCAGCCAAATTCGCCCCCATGGTCGGCAAGTTGAGAGATCCCAGCGATCCTCCTAAAAGGCTCAGGCCATAGAGCATCACCCCGGCCATGGCAGCGCCAAACACGGCGAACTTCATGGCAGCTTCGCCGGCCCGCCGTTCCCGCTTTTCGAATCCAGCCAGAATGTAGGAGGGTAGACTGGCCATTTCCATGCCGAGAAACACCAAAAGGAGATTCTCGGCGGCAACCATTGTGGACATGCCAATGACCGAACCCAGGAACAATACATAGAACTCGCCTCGGTCTTCAATGCGGGGCCAATGAGTCAACCAGGTGAGAACGCTGAATAAGATAGCAAAAAGAAGGATCAATCCTCGAAAGAACGCTGCCAAACGGTCCAATCTCAGCACATCCAGAAACGCTCCCACCGGGCTGGCTGGAGCAGACTGGGCCGCCGTCTGCCAGAATAAAACCGCAAGCGCGGCCACGGATCCCACGAACATGATAAAGGACGCCCCCCGCCGCCAGGAAGGAAACACCATCCTCTGTAGCAAAAGAGCGATCGCTGTCACCACCAGGCATATTTCGGGAATCCACAGCCGCACTGATACGGCGAGATTCTGCTCAATCCGGGTGATTAATTCAAGAAGCTCATTCATCTTTTTTCAGCGACTATTATTTATGCTTTTTACTCACTGCTGTGAACCAGCCTCCAGAACCTTGCCACTTAGATTGCCAAGAACCTCCGTGGGTTCACGTCTGGATTTTTCAGCAGGTTCTTCCGACGAATCCACCACATTGATGGACACTGCCTTCATCCACTGGGCCATCTCGTCGACGGTACGATTCACACTGGGCGCCATGTATCGGAACACCGTCTGCGGGAACACGCCGAAAATAACGGCGGCTACAGCCAGCGTTGCCCCCACCGCAAACTCTCGCACCGACAACGGTGTAAGAGCATCCGCATGCGGTCCACGATATTCCGCACCGAGATAGACGCGCCGCACTGTCCACAAAATATATCCGGCTGTTAGAATGACTACCGATGCCCCAATAATAGCAAGCACGCGACTATAGCTGAATGCCGCAAATATCACCAGCACTTCACCAATAAAGCCGCAAAGACCAGGTAGGCCCAGTGCCGCGAAGAAAATCACAATCGCCAGAGCCGTGTAGGCAGGCATTTTTCCGAAAATACCTCCGAATTGATCGAGATCCCGATGATGAACTCGGTCGTACAACACGCCGACCATAAAGAACATGCCCGCCGACGAAATCCCGTGCGCGATCATCTGGAACATGGCCCCGTTCATTCCCATTTTCCAGTATTGTGTGTCCCAGATCCCGGGAACGAGGCTCCACGCACCGAGGCCAAGCACCACGTAGCCCATGTGGCTGACGGAACTGTAAGCCACGAGGCGCTTGAAATCCTGTTGCGCCATGGCCGCTAAGGCACCATAGACCATACTCACAACCCCTAGCCCACACACAAACCAGGCCAGCTCATACGCACCCTGTGGGCAAACCGGGTAACAGATGCGGATGATGCCGTATCCACCCATCTTCAGGAGCACCCCGGCCAGTATCATCGAGATCGGGGTGGGGGCTTCCACGTGCGCATCCGGAAGCCACGTGTGAACGGGTACCGAGGGCACCTTGATGAGAAAACCCACCAGCAACAGTAAAAACGCCCACCAAGCGATCGATTTTCCCAACCATGCTGGTTCATTAAATGGGGAATCCGGCATCTGTCCGAGCTTTGCCAGCGCAACCAGGTTGAAGGTATGAAGCGGCTTTTCGCCGGGAGCAAGCGATTTCACGATCATCTCCGAGGAGAGCAGGCTTTCCCGTCGCGCCTGTTCCGGCAATTTCCGCACATCACTGGCGAAGTAAAGCATCAGTAAAGCGATGAGCATGAGAACGCTACCCACCAGCGTGAAGAGAAAGAACTTTATCGCGGCATATTCCTTCCGTGGCCCTCCCCAAATGCCGATAAGAAAGTACATCGGCAACAACATGACTTCCCAGAACACATAGAAAAGAAAGAAATCGAGCGCCAGGAAGACGCCAAGCATTCCCGTCTCCAGCAGAAGAAAGAGCACGCTGTATGCCTTGACATGCTTTGTGACGGACCAGCTCGCTGCGGCGGCAAGAAGGGATAAGAAAGATGTCAGCAGGACCAGCGGAAGACTGATCCCATCAATTCCCAGAAAATACTCGATATTGAAGGAACGAATCCAAGGTACCGCCAATGCGTGCTGGTAGCCCGGTTCCCCGGCCACAAAACGCACATCGTGGATGCTCCTTTCCAGGAGCGTCTCTCCGGCTGGCCCGTCTCCCGGGAAGACGAGCCGCAGCGTCATCAGAAAAACCACCAGGGTGACTCCCAGAGTCATGCGCCGGATGGCTGTTTCTGCTGAAGCCGGGAAGAACAGGAGGATCAATGCCCCAAGTGCCGGCAGAAAAACGATCGCACTCAGAAAGATCAAACCCGCCATGGATAACCCTCTATGGATTCACAATCGAACCAATTTTGCAGTTCCTGAATTTCAGCCGTTAACGACCATAATACCATCATCCGCGCGAAAGATTCGCGCCGATTCCCAAATAAATCGTTCCAATAATAAAGAGTGCTACAATTCCGATGACGATCCACATGATATAAACGCGAATTCTCCCCACCTGCCACCGTCTGACACGAATTCCCATATCGTAGATGCCCGCCGCCAGGGCGTTTACTGCCCCATCCACAAAGGTGCGATCGATCCAATCATCCCATTGTGAAAGGCGTCTAACAGAAATCGCCGCGTGATCCGCGAGCCAGTCGATAATGTTTCGATCGATCCACGCGGCCACAGCCGCCAGGCGAAGCGCGTTGCGGACAAACACAGCGTCATAAATCTGGTCGATGTACCATCGCTGAGCAAGTAATTCCCAGACGCCCTTGAATCGCTGGCGGACATCTTCCGGATCCAACCATCGGATTCCATAGAATACTGTGGCGATTCCAAAACCTATCAAAGCGGCCAGGAACGCCAGTCCAGACACCCAGGCGTGAATAATGTGTTCGTGTGAGGCGTGCTCATCGGGGATTCGGAGTGTTACCGCGGTCTGTAAAGTGCCCATTGCGGTGGCGGGTGTCACACGAGATTGCTCCAAAAGCGAGGTGATGCCCCAGCTCGTTCCTGGAACGGTCCACCCCGATATCACAGAGAGAACGGCCAATACCACCAAAGCCGCCACCATGGTTCTGGGCGACTCATGGGCATGGTGGACCACGTGCTCATCGCGCGGCTGTCCCCAAAAAACGAGGAACCATAGCCGGAACATATAAAATGCGGTGACACCCGCTACACCCAGGGCCACATAGAACATCCAGCCGAATAGCGGATTTGTTCGGTGGAAAAGAAATGTCTGCGCCAGTATGGCATCCTTCGAATAATAGCCGCTTAATCCAATAACCAGGGGAATACCCGCCCCTGAAATGGCCAGACATCCAACCAGCATCGTTCCGGCCGTCCAGGGCATTTTTCGCCACAAGCCACCCATCGCAGGCATCTCATTTGTTCCGCAAGCGTGGATCACTGATCCTGACCCGAGGAATAAGAGAGCCTTGAAAAATGCATGTGTGAAAAGATGGAAAAGCCCTGCCACCCAGCCACCGACACCCAGACCCAGCATCATATATCCCAACTGGCTAATCGTGGAATAGGCCAGGACTCGCTTAATATCCGTTGCCACCACCGCCATTGTCGCCGCGAGAAAAAGCGTCACCGTCCCTACCAGGGCGACAACCAGCAGCGCATCCGCAGTTAAAAGTGGATAAGTGCGGGCGACAAGATACACACCGGCGGCCACCATGGTCGCTGCATGGATGAGCGCGCTCACCGGCGTTGGTCCCTCCATTGCATCCGGTAACCACACATGGAGGGGGAACTGGGCGCTTTTTCCGATGCACCCACAAAAGAGCGCAAGCCCTGCCAGAGTCAACAGAGCGGGCGTCAATCTGCGGTTTTTCTCGATCTTGTTCGTGGTTTCTAAGCCTGAACTGTCCCCACCCTTCCCGTGATCAACATTTGTACTCGTGCTCTTCTCGGACGGTGCAGAACTACTTTTGCCCGGCAACTGGCTGGTCACCTCTTTCACTATCGCAAAAAGCCCCTGATGATGTTCGGAAGCACTCCCGGGCATCGCATAATGGAGCGTCCCACATGCAAACAGAAAAGTGGCCAGGCCGATAATCATTCCAAAGTCACCCACGCGATTCACGATAAACGCTTTATTACCGGCCAGCGTTGCGGAGGGGCGCTCCACGTAAAACCCTATGAGAAAATAAGAGCAGATACCGACTAATTCCCAAAAGGCAAAAACCATAAATAAATTGTTCGCGACGACCAGTCCCAACATACTAAAACAAAATAGAGACAAATACTGATAAAAACGATGGAACCGCCCGGGCCTGACCAGATTCCGGCCGTCGCTACCTGTAACAAATGGATCGCGAACGTCATGCAGTTCTTCATGCATGTATCCAAAAGAATAGACGTGGATCCAGAAGGCAATAAATGTGACCATAACGAACATGCCCAGCGTCAGCGAATCCACATAATAGCCAACGCTGAAGCGGAGGGATTCGAACTTGGCCAGGGTGTACCAGTCGCCCGTCAAAATTTCTGAGTGGCCGCCATGCCCACCAAGCGGATGATGCATCAGCCACCACGCCAGCGCAACGATCGAAAGAACACAAGAAACTCCAACTGCGACGGTCGCCAGATAACCGGCACCGCGTCCACCTTCTCCCATCCGCGTTCCGGCCAGGAGAATCACAACGAACGACAGCAACGGCAAGAGCCAGGCAGCCAGCACTAGCTGGGGTAAAATCGCTTCCATAAGCTGTTCAGCACTCCGCCAATCACAGTATTTCAGCCGCTCAACTGACCACCCTGGTCAACGTCGACGGTCCCGAACCGTGAATAAAACTGAAGGGCAATCGCGAGGGCCACCGCCGCCTCCGCTGCGGCCAAAATCATCACAAACAGGGCAAAGACCTGGCCGTCCAGCAATAGAGGGGCCGTTCCCAACGGAAAAAGTTGCGGGCTGGAAAACGCCACCAGATTGATATTGGCTCCGTTTAAAATGAGCTCCACGCCAATTAACATTGCGATAATATTCCGCTTGACAACGAGGCACACGATCCCGCATACAAACAGGATGATCCCGACTACTAAATAATGGGTCACTGTAATTGGGCTTAATATACCGGCCAGCAGCATTGTTGCCATCATGTTCCAGTGGTTGCGTTCGTATGTCCGTGACTGTTCAATCTCTTGTGTTAAAATCTGACGTGACTGCTCGTATTCTACCCCGAAGCCGTAGCGGGCCAGCCATACTGATTCATTCCATTCGCCGTCTGGCAAGGTAGGCCGCCCCTACCATGACCACTACCAGGTGGAGGGACACTAACTCGAAGGGCAAAATATAGCCGTCCCTAGTCGTTTGGTCTAACGCACTCTGCCGCTCCGATCCATTCACTCCATCGACCTGCGGACGGACCCCTACTAACGCAAGGCCAAGATCCGTCGCCGAGACGACTTCAGCCTTCGTCGCTTTTGTCTCCAATGACAATTGGGCCGATTTTAAATGCCCATAAGCCCAGGCAGATTGCAGCAGTATGGTGGCGAGGGGGGCCGCGAGCAAGATGGCAATGACCCACTGGTCGGCGGTGGTCCGCATTCGCACGAAGGTCAGGCGAGCCGTGAGCATCACGCCGAACGCGAGCAGCACGACCGTCCCGCCGACATAAATCATGATTTGCATGGCGCCAAGGAACTCTGCACCGGCCAGAAAAAACAGTCCAGCAACGGCACTCAGTGCGAGAATGAGGCCGACCGCCGCGTGCACAATGTGCGGCGTTATGACCACGAGCAGAGCGCCCGCCACAGCCAGGGCAGCCAATAACCAAAAGAAAACAGCGATCGCGTCCATAACGAGTATCTGACTAATGTTCTGCCATGATTTTTACAACGTAAACAATAAACTCGCCAGTTTCCGTTTTAGGATGTCCAATGCCCAGGACTCCGTCTGGAAATGCCAGCATCCAAATCGTGACTCCGACGAAGCACAGTGCTGTTAGCGGAAAGCAATATTTCCAGCACATACTCAATATTTGGTCGATTCTTAGCCGCGGAAGTGTCCAGCGAAGGGCCATCATGAAGAGAATGCCGCTCACACACTTCATAAGAAAGTTGATCGCGCCGAGAAAATGGCCAAAGAAGCCTGCCCAGGGACCGACAGCCTCCGTCAAGCCGAGAATAGAGGCCAACGGAATCGGCCCATTCCAGCCGCCCAAAAACAAGATGGCTCCCAAACCACTCACTGCGGCCATGGCCGCGTATTCGCCCATATAAAAGACGCTCCAGCGAAATCCGGAATACTCCGTGTGAAACCCGGCGACCAGCTCGCTCTCCGCTTCAGCCAGGTCGAATGGTGCCCGATTGGTTCCAGCTACGGCACACGTCACGAAGATCCAGAACGCCACGAAGGTGAATGGATCATGAAAAACAAACCAATTCCAGAACCAACCCCGCTGCGCTTCGCCGATGGCCACCAGGTCCATGCTTCCTGCCAGAAGAATGGGAATCAGGGCCGCAAAAGTCAGGGGAACTTCGTAACTCACCACCTGTGCAGCTTCGCGCATCGCCCCCAAGAAGGACCATTTTGACCCGGAAGCATAGCCTGCCAGAATAATTCCGAAGACTTCCAGGCCGAGCACCGCCAGGATAAAGAAAGCCGCAGTGTTGAGTCGTTGGGCCACCCAGCCATCCGAAAACGGCATGGCCATAAAGACGGCAAAAGCAGGAGCAAAGGCGAGATAGGGCGCTATCCTGAATAATATTCGATCGGCATTCAGAGGGATAATGTCCTCTTTAGTAAGGAGTTTCAGGCCATCCGCCACGGGCTGGAGCCAGCCGAATCGTCCCCCCACCCGTGTGGGTCCCAATCGATCCTGAATTCGCCCTGCCACTTTGCGCTCTGCCCAGGTGGCGGCCGCCACCAGCGTCATGACCACGGCCAGGAGCAAGGCGACCTGGAGCAAAGCTACGCCGACTGTGACGAACCAAGCACTGGTCGCACTTATCTGCAGCCAGTGAGCGACAATTTCGTCCATATATCACCCAATTACTTGCTTCTGAATTTCCTATCAGAGCAAATAAGATTTACACTATTAAAACTTTTTAAAAAAACACCCAACATCACCAAACAGATGTCTTTCACCTTATTCCTCAATCGCTATCGATCGACTTCTCCCAGGACAATATCAAGGGAACCAATGATTGCCGGCACGTCCGCCACCAGACAGCCCCGACACAGTTTTGGCAGGACGGAGAGATTGCAGAAACTGCTGCTGCGGGCCCGAACGCGCCAGGGAATTGCCTCGCCCAAACTCACGATCATGAATCCCATCTGTCCCTTAGGGCACTCCGTTTCCAGATACACTTCGCCGGGCGGCAATTTCTGGTTCAGTTTGATCGGCTTGCCGATATCGCCCTCGGCTGCGCGGTATTTTTCGATGGCCTGACGGACTAATTTAACCGACTGCACGACCTCGACCATTCGAACAAAAAACCGGTGCCAGCAATCGCCAAGCACGGTTTCCCGCGGGACCTCTGGACAGGGACCAGGATAACGCCCGTCCTTACACACGGCGACATCGAATTGATATCCCTCATACATGCGGGTATAGAAGGGATCGCCATCCCGGCGCAGATCCCAATCCACTCCACTCCCGCGTAGCACAGGCCCTGTGCATCCGTGATCGATGGCCATCTCCGGAGGCAGCACCCCTACACCGGCCGTCCGTTTGATAAAAATGTGATTTACTGAAAGAAGTTCATGGAGGTCGTCGATGACGGGCTCAAACTGATCCAGGAACTTTTCGCACTCCTCCAGCCAGCCCGGCGGTAGATCGGCCATGAGACCACCCACCGTTATGTAGCTGTACGTCAGACGGGCACCGCAGACTGCTTCAAAGAGATTGAGTATTTTCTCCCGTTCTCGGAAGCAATACATGAAAGGGGTAAAACTACCCAAATCCAGTCCATACGTCCCCGCCGCAACAAGGTGGCTGGCAATACGCCCCAGCTCCACAATGAGCACCCGAAGGTGTCGCGCCTTTTCCGTGACCTGAAGTCCCAATAGTTTCTCCACCGTCAGGGCCCAGCCCAGGTTCATATTCATCCCCGCCAGATAGTCCATTCTGTCGGTGTAGGGAATCCATTGTCGCGGGGTGACGTTTTCTCCGATCTTTTCGGCACACCGATGGAGATAACCAATATACGGTGTCGCCTCCAGGACGAGTTCCCCGTCGGTCCGCAGCACAACCCTTAGCACACCATGTGTGCTGGGGTGCTGGGGTCCCATGTTGATGAGGAGCTCTTCTGTTCGGAGCTCCCCTTCCGATTCCTGTTGCTGACGCTGAAGTTCAGCTTCGGCCATGGGTATTTACAAACTCATGAGGGTCCTGACAGCCGCTTGAAATGGACCGCTCGGCGATTCAGGAAATTGCATCGTTCTAAACCGCTGCGTCGGTCGACTGCCCACTACTGTCGAAACTCGACCCGGTCCTTTTCTCCTCGGCTGCCTCGTCAACTCGAAATTCTTCACTCA
>NZ_JBAMME010000130.1:49714-54110 GCF_039793925.1 Thermogutta sp.
CTCACCGAACTCGGATTCCGTGGTACTCTTTGGGCATTTGATAATCCTTGCGGAGCGGGTGCCCAATCCAGTCCTCGGGGCAGAGGATGCGTCGCAAATCGGGATGTCCGACGAATTCCACGCCGGAGAGGTCATATACCTCCCGTTCATGCCATTCTGCCGCGCTCCAGATTTGGCTCACCGTTGGGACCCGCGGCAACCGTCCTTCTACGTCGTCTTCCCACCGGGGCAGCATCACCTTGAGAACGAGTCGATGCCGCTTGCTGAGCGACGACAGGTGGTAAATCAACTCCAGATGTGGTTGAAAGGGAGCCTTGGCCGCTTTTTTGGGATCTGTTTCGAGGTAATCCACCGCTGTGATGCAGTGGAGCATCTCGAACTGAAGCTCTGGATCGTCGCGGAGGAAACGGCACACCTCCGCAAGTTTTTCTCGTGCGACTTCAATCCACGGATCGATTGCCTGCACATTGCTCAGGCGGACAGCCTCCCCGAATTGTTCCTGAAGTCGTCCAAATATCGGCTCAATATCCATTGGTCTACCAGATCCCGATTCTTGCCTGTGCGTTTCTGCTGCCCTTCCCTGCGCGTGCCCTGTTCATGTTTCACCTACAAGCATGGAAAGACCCCCTGTCTTTCGCGGTGAAACTTCAGGGCGTGAAATCGCCTCCCCAGGAAGAGCCCGAATCCACTCCAGATCCCCCCGATACCACAAATATGCGAATCCAACCAGGAGGATGCCAAAGAACACAAGCACATCGACCAATGCCATCCACATCAGGCGGTTGCCGAATTCCCGGATGACCTCCCGGTTTTCGCCTTGGAGGGGACCGATTCCCTCGCCGCTTGTCTGGGAGGGTGGCCTCCTCTCCCCCGATTGGGCGCGCTCTGAGGACGTTTGATCACCTGCGCGTCGAAACGCCAATTCTTCTAGCCGCGCTTCCAGGGCCTTATTGGACACACTCGCGCTTCGCAGGTGGCTGGCTTTTCCGAAGACCACCGCCCATGGGAAAAAGACGGCCACTTCCACATCGAAAATGAGAAACACCAACGCTATCACGTAGAACCGCAAGTCAAACTGAACATCAGCCGGTCCGACGGAAGGTTCCCCGCACTCATACGTTTGAAGCTTCTCAGGAGTGGGACGATTAGGACGTAATAATTTCCCAAGCAATAGGCCGCCGAAAACAACGGCCACAGCAGCCCCCATGAAAAGCAGCAAGTATCCAACAACAAATGCCGGTGTCATCGTACTGTTGCAACACGTAGGAAATTTAGTCCAAGTGCACTGTGAAAAAATTCATTGTAATGTGTTCCATGGGGCGTGCAATCGATTGGCCCAGAGAAGTCAACTTTCGTCCAAGCTCGGCTTCTCGGCGCACTCGAACCTACTCGCGAACGCGCCCCGATCGCCGGAACATGGCGCTCTAGGCCGCCCCACGCGCATGGTCGCAGTCCAGGATGTTACGACACAAGCGGCGCAAATTTCGGCTGCTTAGGTCTTCCCTGTCCGCAAATTGAACACGTGCGAGGCAAATTTACGGCAACCAGATCACCAAAGATTAGCGCCGGTTGAGGAGACAGCCCCACTCTTGAGTGAGGCGCATTCATGGTTTTGATGATCCAACCGCACGTATGCTCCCTCTCAGCACTCATGTTTGTCGATTATTGCCAATCCACAAGATTCGTGCTTCGCAGGAGGAAAAAGCTCACATGACCTGTCAGATCTTCTCCCTGAAACAGCATGTGGTATACCCCGGGTTGCGTCAGATTTTCGAGGACCACGGGTGCTCCGAATCTGCGGCTGGACTCTGGAAAAACTTTGACGCGACACAGTCCTTTCTTCTCCCAATGGATGAGATCGTCGCTAACAGCGTACGCGATCTTTTGATACCGGAGACTTGCAGAATAAAGCATGAGCCATTTTCCAGCATGCCGGAAAACCCAGTTGTTCTCATTCCCATCCGGTTGTTCGTAGGGTTGGTCGGCAGCGATCACGGGGGCATCAGGGGAGAGGTCCGTCCAGTGCTTGAGGTCGTCGCTCACAGCAAGGCCAATGAGGTTATGACCGGATTTCCGGCCCCATCGTGTCGATCCCGTGTAGAAAAGGTAGTAACGCCCGTCCCATGGGATCAATAGTGGATCAATTGTGCGCCCATCGATGTTCCATTTGTTTTCTGGGCCAGTATTGAAAAGGAATTCGGGTTCTGACCAGTGAACCAAATCCCGAGAGCGCGCGATGCACAGGTAATGGGGGAACCGCCCGTACTGCTGATAGCACAGGATCCACTCATCTCCTACTCGAATGACGTTGCCCGGTGAGGCATAGCCGCTCGGCGAAATCAACCTGATCGGTTCAAAGTGGATGAAATCCTCCGTTGCCGATTGTCCGATGTGCCAGGTGACATTCTTCGGATCGTAATACGTGAACCAAAGATGCACCCTACCATCAAGGACCAGCGCCGCCGGATCACGCAGATGAATGTCGGGAAGCCGCCAGACAGGATTTTGTATTTTTCCATAGTCAAACTTGGGAAGAGCACCCTCCGCGCAGACCCCGTGACTGCGTCCGACAAGACCACCACCCACGAGCATTGATGCTGTGAAATCGCGGAGAGTCCGTAACATCTGGCGGCGTTTCATCACCATGGCGACTTGTCCATGTGGCTCCCACTCCGGCTTCTGAAGCGCCATCCGTCTCGCTTTGCGAGGCCGAAACGACGATGAAAGACGTCACGTCCTACCGTGCCCGATTGCCTTTCCATAAACAACCATTCGTGTACAGATTTCGTGAGTGTACCATCCCAGCCAGCAAAAGCCAGGGGCCGAGCGCGTCGATTTGGGCAGCGCTCAACCGCTAGAGACAAGCCAACGGCTATCTTGGGGAAAAGTGAAATCGTCGCGGAAATGTGTGCGGCCAGGAGAAAAACCGTGGTGCACCTAGGCCCGCATAGAGTGACTCGGCCGAGCTGGCCGGGAAAATCCTAACTTCGGGAGGCGCGATGTATCGAGAGAGTCCAAGGCGTTCGGCCGCCATCAAAAAACGGCTTTGTCCGGGCTCGCTGCCCCATGGAGGAGGACGTTTTCAGTCATCAAGTGGCGGAGGATTCGAACAACTCGCACACCGGTCGTCGGCCGGCAAAGCCCGCGTCAATTTCATGCCAGAACTCAATCTGAGGCTCGCCTAAACGCCAGCAAAGGAAGATGTCGCGTCCACCGTACTGAGAATAGAAATCGATAATGCCTTCAACAGGGCTTTTCGTGATCGCTCCCAATGAGGCGAGCTCCTCCACCCACTCTTTGAGCCTTTCGAAGTCCCGTTGAATACCAGCCTCGATGTTGGCAAGTTCGTCCTTATAAAGGGGATGCCGTTCCCTCCTGGCAGCCGGGATTGCCGACAATCTTTCATATCGGGCTTGCAGATCTCGCGCCAGGTTGACCATACGGCGAACCAGCGGCTCGATTCGCGGAATTAACGCGTTGGCATCTTCCAGGGAAAGATAGATTTTGCGTTCCCCTCCCGATATTGAGCCTCGATTCTCATATGCTTCGCTCATAGGTGCTCTTTTTCATGGGTTTCGAGCAAAAAGGATGAGGTCGAGATTGCATCATTGTGTCCCGCCGGGGCCTTCATCGACCGGCTCGGTGACATACTTGGAAAGGGCCACGGCAGTCGGATTCAACGTTGCCTGCCCCCAAGCAATTTCCAACGGCAACTTGGCGAAATCGACAAGGCAACCGTCTCGCAAATAACAACTCAAATCATACGTGGACCCCATGAAAATGCAGTCTACGGGACAGTTCTCCGTACAGAAGGCACAGAACATGCACTTCGTGTAGTCAATAACGAAAGCCGTCACTCGAAATCCTTTGCGGCCCGGCACACGTTCTTTCGTGATGTAGATGCAGTTGACCGGACAGTCTCTCGCGCAGCGGTCGCAACCTATGCAGGTCGTCAAATCGTACCTGTGAAACCCTCTGTATCGAGGAGTGACAACCGCAGGTTTTTCGGGATACTCATAAAGGTGAGTGAAGGTTCGGCGGCGAGGATTGTACGTACCAAACCACGTGCCAAGGGTCACCCGAAGGGCCTTGATCGTCGTCCAAACGGCACGTGCAATATTTGCCCACCAGCCGACGAAACCGATAGCTGCCTGAGTGATTGCCATAATTTATCGATTTCCTCCAGGCAACCTGATTTGCCCTGTCTGGCAGAAAATTGCAAAAAACTGCATTACAAACTCGATGCCGGATTCCTGTTGACCGAATTATAGAGCCGCTTGTTGGTGCTTGGCAACGAGTTCTGCTGTGGCGCCTTTTGTGTTGCGGAACGACAACCCAAAACTGTGCTGGGGTCGCTTTCTGTCCCAATGTACCGGGTGGTGAAGACATCGACGGC
>NZ_JBAMME010000130.1:54120-117455 GCF_039793925.1 Thermogutta sp.
TTTCAATAAAATTCTGCAAAAATATGTCTACTTGATGTCAGAAACAACGTGGGGTTCGGATCGTGATTCGTAAGAGCGCTTTTTCTCGGATGGGCACCCAATTTGCTTGATTTTCACCCAAGGACGAGTTAGAGTAGGATAAAGGGAAGGTGTGCGCGACGTATTTGGTGCCTCGGGCCGATGATGCCTGAGCCCCCAGCAGCAAAGGAAGGAATGGAGGATGCTGGTTCTCTCGCGGAAGAAAAACGAAAGTATCATTATCGACGACCAAATTGTGATTATGGTCGTCGATATCCGGGGCGATCGCGTTCGCCTCGGGATCGAAGCCCCCAAGCATGTCACGGTGCATCGGCGGGAAGTGTACGAAATGATTCAGGCGGACAAGAAGCGGGCGCAAGAGTCGACGGATACAGAAACCGCCTCAGATTCCGCACCTAGCGAACAAACCCCGGTGAAATGAGCTGCCTCGTTCCCGCCACGTGAGAATCCCACCTTGAGAACTCTTTTCTGTTTTCTCGGGTGCGCGTTCCGTGATGATTGGTCCGGCTAGGCACGACTGCCTTTTGTCTTCGGCTAAACTGGACAGCCTACCGAGAATTTGGCCGCGAACACTTGGTGAACTGGGATGGTCGTAGACGCAGTCATTGCCCATCGTTTTCACTGGGATCCGCCCGAAGCACGCCTTCAAGAAACACGAGAATGGCCCACTTGGCCCAAAAATGCCGCCAATTGCAGTCACAGGCGGTTGACGCGACACCGCAAAGGCCTTAATAATTAGTTTCTACGACGGCCCCGTCGTCTAGCCAGGTTAGGACACAGGCCTTTCAAGCCTGTAGCACGGGTTCAAATCCCGTCGGGGTCGCTAAATGGCCCACTCAGGCGTGTCGGTTACGCGCCAGAAGTGTCCCAAGCCCGCAGCTTCTCCGGGCTTCGTCAGAAATCTCGCTTTGTCGCCGCGGAAAGCTTGGCGAATTCTCAGGACAGGGGTGCCGAGATCCGTGGCCCGTCTTCGATGGTGTTGCAAAGTCTTTACTTTCTGGGCGATCATCGAGGCGGTGCGCTTGCCTTGTGAATTTTTGGCACTTGTCACGCCCCCCTCCCGACTCCCCTCCTGATGCCCGCCCTAGCTGGATATCGGGCCCACCTGCGGAGTAGCCATGACCGCCGGCCGGCGTCCGCACGAGTCCACGCGTGGAGCAATTCACAGGGCCAAGTTTAACTGGAGTGCCGACAAGTTGTGTTGCGTCTTTTCGCGCCGCGCCGATATTATTGCGTGGACACGCCGACTCGCTATCTGCATGAGGCACTCCATGGATACGGACGTCGCCGAAAACCTCGCACCCGAATCCCTCGATTCCAGTCCGGAACCACTCGATCCACGGGAACGCAGCCGGTCAGACATGTGGCGGGCCGTAGCCCTGTTTGCGATTTTCGCGGGCACCGTTGGCCTGGCTCTTGTCCCGCCAACTCGGCTTCCGGTTCTTCTTTCCGTTTTCTTCTCCGCAGAGGAACATGGGCAAACTTCGGACGCAGAGCGAAAAGCTAGATCGGGTAAACTGTCCTTTAAAAGAGACGCTTTTGAGATTCCGAGTGTTGCAAGCGAGTCGGACGGCCGGTATCGATCCGTGGGCAACACCTTCCGTGAAAGCCCCGCTCAGGTTGTCCAGGCAAGTCCGGTTCCCCCGATTGGCTCCGCGACGCCCCTGGAGACTGACTTCGGCGTTACCGGGCCTGGCCGCGCGGAGAGTCCCGGTAGGAGAAATCCACCTTCAAACCAAGATTCACGACGCGTTCTGGGTTCGGGGAGGAACGAGAATCCTTCGGCCATCCGAGGGGTAGACAGCCTGGCCACTGATGTCGCGGGCAGCCGACCTCCCTGGCAATCAGCGACCAAGGGCCTGGTCGACGGGGAGTTTCCCTCTGACGAGAACCCATCCATGGGTTCACAGTCTGCTTCCGATTTGGCACCCCCCTTGGCTAGCATGTCTCCACAGCAACATAGGCCGCGTCAGCAACAGACCTCATCTTTGGAGGGAATCGAACAGTTGGAACAGCTTGCGCAGCAGTTTCGTGCCCTGGGCGCCGCGCGCTATCGTTTGGAGCGGTGGGGAACCGATGGGCAACTCTTTCGATTCACCTGCGAAATGCCGGTCAAGGGCGTCCCTCACATGACGCGCCTCTTGGAAGCCATTGCTCCCAGCCCCGAGGAGGCCATGAGACGGGTTCTGACTCAGATTTCTGGCAATTCGTCTGATGCCGGTCCGCATTCTCCCCGGGGTTTTTAGCCAAGCGTCGCAGACAGGGCCTCCTCCGTGCGAGTAGCGATCGGAATCCGCGGATTGGCGCAGGAGGCGGCGGATGCCTTAAGATTGCGAGAACCGATCCTGACCACAGGTACCGAGAAACCTCTGCCACCTAATGGGGCCGTTGATCCTGAGACCATTCAGACGAGAAGGCACCTTGCACGCAAGCCGGAGGGAGCCGTATCCTTGTCTTGTGACTCCGGAGTAAACAGTTCCAAAAGGTGCGCACATTCTGAGCCGCGGAAATGCAATATTTTTGGCGAAAGAGATCACGTTACGAGACCAGCCCCCCGCTGTGCCGGCGTCCAGATTGGCGGCTGTTTCTTCGGAGAATTCCCTCAGCAACCTCGCAAACCGAGGCTTTGGGGCCCCGGGAAGGTCCGGTCTGGGGGGAAGGGGTACGCCGCGTGGAAGCAGCGCTCTTTCTTGCCCGTCAGCCATTAACGCCAAGGAAAATTGCCCAAATTTGTGGATTCGAGAGTGCGGCCGAGGTCAGAGGCTATCTTCGGCGACTTGGAAAATTGTATGATGAAGTTGGTGCCGCATTTTGTCTGGTGGAAGTGGCCGGCGGTTTTCAGCTACGCACTCGGCCCGAATTCTACCCTTGGGTGGCACGACTGGGACGCGATCAGAGGCAAATTCGCCTGTCGCCTCCGGCAATGGAAACCCTGGCCATCATTGCATACAGGCAGCCTGTGCTCCGTGCCGAAATAGAATCCATCAGAGGAGTCCAGTGCGGTGAGATTCTTCGCCAGTTGATGGATCGGGGACTGGTAAAAATTGTTGGGCGATCAGAAGAGCTGGGACGACCCTATCTTTACGGAACGACTGACACGTTCCTGGAAGTTTTTGGACTCCGGGGACTGGACGAACTTCCCCATGCTGAGTATCGTAACTCCGCAGTCCGTCGGGAAGCACAACTGGAGCTCCAGGACAGTGCACCACT
This sequence comes from Thermogutta sp., assembly GCF_039793925.1. GTDB lineage: Bacteria > Planctomycetota > Planctomycetia > Pirellulales > Thermoguttaceae > Thermogutta. The sequence continues at coordinate 57,370 of NZ_JBAMME010000130.1, forward strand.
TACCGGCGAGGGGCGCATTTGATATATTAGACGTTTTCCCGACCTGAGAGGTGATGAGGATCTCTAAAACTCCCGCACGCCGGGAAGCGATAAGGTGTCAATGGTTCGCGGTGGAGGGAGGGTTCTCGCTCCACCGCGAGGGGATATATTTCGAGCTTGGTCCTTTTTAAATCAGGGGTGTTCACCGTGAAACTTGCTTTCCAAGACATTGTGGCTCGCCTGAGCGCGACCCACGCAATTTCCGACCTGCCGCCGCGTACGGCAGAGGCCAGCCCCGCAGGATTGGGCCATCGTGTTTACATCCTCGCCCAGGATGAGGACGACGAGGACTGGGAGGACGAAGAGGACGAAGATTGGGAGGATGACGACGAGGACTGGGACGAAGACGAAGACGATTGGGATGAGGATGAGGACGAATGGGAGGACGATGAAGATTGGGACGATGAGGATTTAGACGAGGACGAAGAAGAGTACGAGGAAGATGAAGACTGGGACGACGAAGAAGACGAAGACTGGGATGACGAGGAAGAAGAGGACGAAGATTGGGAGGATGATTACGACGAAGAAGAGGACGAGTGACTCATCCCAAACATGATTTCCCGGTGCCCGGCTGCAGCCGAGGTAGTGGAAATTGCCTTGTAATTTGTTACGACAATGACGGCCTTCTAAAAACTTTATCACCCGGTGATCCACCTAGAGATCACCGGGTGATGGTGTTTCGGGAGATGTTCGTGGTACTACTTGACGTTCAGTCGCAGGACAACGCACGACAAAGCGGGCAGCTCCACAATGGCCGCGCTGTCCGCAAGTACTACCTCCGCTTTCTCAGGGCGCACCGCATCAGGATGGTCAAGCGTGTTTCGCGCCTGTAGATTTCCGGGCGCAACCTTCTGCGCGGTCGCTGATTGAATAGCCTGGCCCGCCACTTTGATGGAAACCCTCCGTGCTTCTCTACCGGGATTGACGACTTTCACGATCACGACGCCCTGCTGCGGATCCCTCGTTGCCACAAGATTGAGGTCCTCAGGGACGCCTTCCGCTGCCACACGCTCAGGTGCGAAATTATCGCGCCACAGCTTCATGACCACATAGTTGGGGGCCGGAAACCATCGGCGATGATCGAAGTTGATAAACGCATTGTCCCATGCCGTGGCTGAGACATGTCGCAAAAACAGCGCCGGTGATGCGATTTCCACTGCGTCACCGCTTCGTTCGAAGGCATTGAGGATCCCCCCACAGTAGAGTCCCGTCCGCCAATCCGTACTCTGGGCGTTCCACTCCGAAACGAACAGCTTTAAACGCGGATTCCGAGATTGGGCGATAAGCCGAGCGGTTTCCTGGAAAAATGCTTCATAGCGATAAGGTCCACGGGCAAATTGATCCGGGTTTTCATAGTGGTGAAGACTGAGGTAATCGACAAGATCCGCGCATTGCTCGATGATCACCCGATTCCAGCGATGAGCGCTTTCCCCCATTCCACCACTTCCGCAAGCGATGAGCTTGATGGACGGATCTTTTGCCCGCATCAGAGGAGCAATCTTTCGCACCGCCGCTGCGTAGTTCTCAGCACCGAAGCCCCAGGTCTCATTGTCGATTTCCCAATACTTGACGTGATACGGTTCCGGGTGACCGTTGGCGGCCCGCACTCGACCCCATTGGGAATCGGCAGGACCATTGCAATATTCGATCCAGTCTAAAATATCCTGCAAAAATTCCTCGGGATCAGGATCGGGATTCCACTGGGGTGTGCCAATATTCACGACCAGACACGGTTCTGCACCCACACGGCGACACAGTTCGATGAACTCGTCGGTACCGAAGGAATTGACATCCACGTCGTCCCAAATCTCGCGGGGATAAGAAACCCGTTTTGACTGCGGACCGATTCCAGACTTCCAGCGATAGGCTGAGGCAAAACAACCGCCTGGCCAGCGAATGAGGGGTGGTTTCAGCTCGGCCACTGCCTCTAGCAAATCTGGTCGGAATCCGCCATTACGTTTCCAGGATTCCGGCATCAGGCTCACCTGATCCACCCACAATGTGCCGGGCCCGCGCAAGGCGATTTGGAGTGTGGCGTTATCCACATTGCGGATAGCACGCAGGCGGAGCGGAACTTCCTGCCAGTTTTCGCTCGGCCAGGGGAGGCTCTGCATGGCCAGCGGCTGGACACCGTCCATGAGCCGAACAACCGGTGCTTGTTCCGTCTTACCGCGAATCCACACGGAGCCCACGTACCACTCATTGGCCTTCAGAGCAAAAGGCGTTTGCTGGATGCCGGTCTCACCCGGTGCGCCGTCGATCTTAATTGAGAAGTGACTGTTAGCAGCCGATGTATCGTCCAGGGAAACTTGACCTTGTCCGAAGGCTTCCCAGTACCGGGCCAGGCCCGCGCTGGGCGGAGTGGGGGGAACACCGCTGAAAAGCACCCTTCCCTCTAAATCGGTCACGCGAAGATTGCGAAACCGGGCACGGGTGGCCCAGGTGCCAATTCCGACTGCGCCTGCCAGGTGACCTTCGCGATCGGTAAAGTCGATGATTTTCTGTTCGTCCAGCCAGACCTGAATGTGAGGTCCCTCGCAACGAACGCGGATTTTATACCACCGATTGCGTTCGATCTGACCATCGACGCGGGGACCAACCGGATGCCACCGCCCTTCTCCAGATCTGCCTCGTTCCAGTTGATGCCATCGATTGCCCCAGCCGCCGAGGTTGCACCAGTAAAAATTGTCATTGTCTCTTACTCGAAAGAGAATGAGAAACCCTTCCTCTCCGCTGATTTTCTGGGCCTCGAGCGTAAACTCATAATCTCGCCAACCGGGATCACCAAAAACCCAGCGGCGATTGACGTCAAGACTTTTCTGCACGATGGTATCGCCTTCCACACGCCACTGCCCGGCATCGTTGTATTCAAAGCTACGATTCCAGACGAGTTCGCCCCACAATCCCCCATTCACGGAATGATAGATATGTTCCAGAAAGTGTCCGTATACTTTGACATCAATCTGGTTGACCACCTTGTCTGGATGCACGACGATGGTGGCAACATCCTCCCCGGCGAAGCTTACACCCGCCGATGGCCAGCAACATGTCCCCAACAGATACAGAGCAGCCGTGCAAACAAACGGGCAACGATGCTTCTTGGGGTACCGCTTCATAGACGCACCTCCAACATCTCAGTCAAGCTTCCGCCAAACAGCGGACCTTCGTTTCGGCAATCACCGTTATTTCAAACCATTTTTTGACGCCTACCCGCGCACCGTGCGCGGGAGTCGCGTGCCTCCCCAAACACGCCCAAAGGTCGCGCCTGCTTTTCGCTATCAAACCAGCGCCTTTTGGGGATTGCATCAACCGCGGAAGTACAGGTAAGCCGCGACAATGCAGGCCAGCACAAAGGCCGATGCCGCGACATCGCGCCAGTTCCATGTGGCCCTCGATTGACGACGCTGTTCTTCAGTGATCGTGCCGAAGGTTAATCCCTGAATCCTCGACTCATCAGGGGGAGCCGAGAGGTAACTGGCGACAATCATCACGGTCACGCTGACCACGAAAATAAGCACGGCAAAGTACTGGAAGAAGATGTTGTTCACAATCCACAAGAAAGAGCCTTCGGGATACTGCACGCCGAACAGCTTCACCGGGGTATCCACAGCGAGTCGGAAGACGCCCAGCGCGAAACCAACAGCCAGGGCCCACAAGCAACCTTTGGCGTTAAGGCGTTTCCAGAATACTCCCAGGAAGAAGACGGTGAAAATGGGTGGCGCGAGATACCCCTGAACACTCTGCAGGTAATCGTAGAGTCCCCGCGCTCCCTGGATCACTGGGATCCAGGCTAATCCGATCAGCACCATCGTGGTGGTGGCCACCCGCCCAGTCCAGACCAGTTCGTGCTGCGAAGCATTCGGCCGAAGTTTGCTGTAAAAGTCCATGGTGAAGAGGGTCGAGGAGGCATTGAACACGCCGGAGAGCGAGCTCATCAAGGCGGCGAGCAGTCCAGCCACCACAATTCCTCGGAACCCGGGAGGTAACACGTACCGCACGATGAGCGGAAAGGCAGCCTGCGTAGCCTGAGAGTTGACATAGACCACACCTTTGGTCACAGCTAGCCCGCCCTCCACAGGTTCGACCGTCCCTCCTACCACTGCAACTTTGCCGTTGGTTACAACCGATTGGCCGGCGATGACTTTCTGCTCACCATTAGGAACCACCACGCGTCCAATGGCAATCCGCTTCGCTTCAGCGTGAGAGGCTGCCTCGCTGCTTAACACCTTCTCCAAATCGGCCTGGAAGAATTCGTTCCGAAGGGCCTCGGACCGGCCGCTGACGGAGAGAGCCAGGCAGATCATACCCGGGATGATAAAGATGAAAACCGGCAGCAGCTTCAGCACGGCTGCCCAGATCGCTCCCCGTCTGGCTTCCTTCTCACTGGGAGCGCCCAAACATCTCTGAACGATGTATTGATCGGTGCACCAGTACCACAGCCCACTGATGGGCGCACAGATGAGCATCCCCAACCACGGATAATTGCTGTTAAAATACCAGGCCATTACCTTGGCCTTTTCATCAAGGACCGGTTTCCAGGTTCCGGTCCATCCCTCGGGAGCAAGCGGCTTCCAGAGGTTGAACATTTCCGAACCGCAAATCTGTCGAAGCTCCCCCCAACCTCCCAGTGCGATGAGTCCATAGATCGTCACCAGAGCAGACCCGGCCACCAAAATGAAGGTTTGAAGAGCCTCGGTGTAGGCAACGGCTCGCATCCCGCCCAGCACGGTGTAAAGCCCGGTCAGCACGATGACGAGTACCGATCCCACCCAGAAGCTATTGAGTTCAAACTGGCCGATGGTCAGATGGACTTCCGGAAGCAGCGTTTGGAAAACGACTCCCCCTGCGAAGATGCCCACGGCGATCTTGGTGAGAACGTAGGCAACCAACGAAATGAGGGAAAGCAACCAGCGTGCCCCCGGACTGAATCGCCGTTCCAGAAACTCAGGCATCGTGAATACCTTAGAGCGCAGATAGAAAGGCACGAAGACCCACGCCAAAATGAGCAGGCACCAAGCGTGGAGTTCATAATGGGCCATCGCCACGCCGTCCGTGCATCCCGATCCAGCTAGTCCCACCAGATGTTCTGATCCGATATTGGAAGCAAATATGGAGGCCCCCACGATGAACCAGCCGAGGTTTCGACCAGCCAGAAAGTAGTCATCCGCCGTGTCTTTGCCTCGCAGGATGACCCACCACGCTAACCCGAAGAGAACCGCAAAATAGGCTCCGATGATCAACCAGTCCAATCCCGTCATGTTGCTCACCCTTCAACCGGTCCCGAAGAACCACCCAATACGGTTAGACCAAATATCAACTCCCGAAAGCTGCTTCGTTCCACCTGAGCTCTTTTTTGAATTGGTGCAAGTCGGTCTGGGGACCGATGTGCAAGAACTCGATCCCCGCCATCTCAGCAAAATCTTCTAGATACTCCGGCGAGAGCGCCTGGGTGAAGGCAGTATGGTGGGGCCCTCCCGCCAAAATCCAGGCAGCGGCTGCTGTCTTCAGGTCGGGAAGCGGCCGCCATACAGCGCGCGCCACAGGAAGCCGCGGCAGGTCGCGGTCCGGCGGAACCACCTGAACCTCATTGACGAGCATTCGAAATCTGTTTCCCAAATCGAGGATCGCGACATTGAGCGCCGGCCCAGCCGCCGCATCGAACACGAGCCGTGGTGGGTCTTCCTTGCCACCAATGGACAGCGGATGAATCTCTAGAGATGGCCGACCGGCCGCAATCGTGGGGCACACCTCCAGCATGTGCGCACCCAGCACCTTCATACCTGCCGGATCAAGATGGTAGGTGTAATCTTCCATGAATGAGGCGCCGCCGGGGAGCCCTTTTCCCATCATTTTCACTGCTCGCACGAGTGCCGCGGTTTTCCAGTCGCCCTCTGCACCGAACCCGAAGCCGTCTGCCATCAAACGCTGAACCGCGAGACCGGGCAACTGGCGTAAACCGTGCAGGTTCTCGAAGGTGTCCGTAAACGCTTTAAAACCGCCTTCCTCCAGAAATGCCCGCAATCCCAATTCGATTCGAGCAGCCTCTCGAAGATCATCATGGCGGCTTCCGCCCGGCCGAAGTTCCGGAACCACCTCGTACTGGTCCTCGTACTCCCGGATCAGTCGTTCCACCTCCAGATCAGAGACCTCCTGAACCTTGCGGACCAAATCCCCCAACCCGTAACCGTTCACCGAGTAGCGGAGGCGAATCTGTGCTTCGACCTTGTCACCCTCGGTGACGGCCACCTCACGCATGTTGTCGCCAAATCGGGCGATGCGTAAATCCTGGGCATCGTCCCAGGCCACTGCAGCCCGCGCCCACACACCAATCTGCCGTCGGACTTCAGGGTCCTCCCAATGGCCCACGACCACCTTACGGCGAAGCCGCATGCGCGCACAGATGAAGCCGAACTCGCGATCGCCATGGGCCGATTGATGGAGATTCATAAAGTCCATATCAATCGATTCCCAGGGGAGATCGCGATTGAACTGGGTGTGCAAATGGAGAAAAGGCTTGATCAGATCGCGCAACCCGGCGATCCACATCTTGGCCGGGGAAAACGTGTGCATCCAAAAGATAAGTCCCACACAAGCCGGACTATTGTTGGCATCCAGGCACACCCGCCGGATCGCATCTGGAGTGGTCACTACCGATTTGGCGAGGACCCGGCAGGGGATTTGGGGATCGCAGTCCAGACCCGAAGCGATGACCTGCATGTTCTGAGCCACCTTTTGGATGGCTTCTGGCCCATACAAGTGCTGGCTTCCGGTCACAAACCAAAGTTCCTTATCAGGATAAGGTTTCATTGCTTCCATGTCTAAACCACCATTGATCACGAATGAAATTCATCCTTTCCACCAATGGCGGCACGCCGCTGCTGGCCGTAATAGGCCGCCGGGCCGTGCTTCCTCTCATGATGTTTTTGCAGGATATAGCCTTCGATCGGCATCGGATCAGGTTCCAGCACGAGCATATGCCAAGCGATGGAGGCAACCTCCTCGAGAGCCACGGCGTTTTCCACAGCTTCCCGGGCGGAACGTCCCCAGGTAAACGGCCCGTGCCCCGCGACCAGTACTCCAGGCGTCGCAAGAGGATTCAATCCCCCCACGCGAAACCGTTCTACAATGATCCGCCCGGTGTTCAGTTCGTAACCTTCCTCCACTTCCGTGGCGGACAAGACTCTCGTCAGGGGAATAGGGCCGCAAAAATGGTCGGCGTGCGTCGTTCCAAAACACGGGATTTCCCGACGCAATTGAGAAAATACTGTGGCAAAATGACTGTGGGTGTGGCAGACGCCGCCGATTTCCGGAAAGCTGCGGTAGATGGCTAGATGGGTCAGCGTATCGGTGGAAGGTCGTAGTTGACCGTCGATGACCCGACCGCTCAGATCCACCACCACGATATCGTCCGGCCGAAGACTCTCGTAGGGAACACCGCTGGGCTTTATGGCAACGGCCTGGCGGTCCTCACTGATTCCGCTGACGTTGCCCCAGGTCAGCGTCACCAGTCCCAGGGCCGGCAAGCGCCGGTTGGCTTCGGCAACCTGTGCTTTCAGTTCCTCAAACATGGGTCCTCGCTTCTTTGTGGGCAACAACTCGGGCAAGGCTTCCGATGGTCTGGGACCGCGCTCGCCGCCATCCTGACGGTTCCAGACGACTGTCGAACAAGGCCCACCATAAGTTTCGATATAGTTTGTCAAGATAACTGCTCGCTGGAAGGTCTGCAAGCGACAGACGCGTAAATTGGATATAAAATTGCGCAAAGGTAAGCTGGGCATGAATCCGAAGGGAACCCATTCCCGTGTTCACCATTGCTGAGCGGGAGTGCGCGCACCGTGAAAAAGCGACCAAAGCGGGACTCACTTCCCCGTGTGGCCTTACTCATTGAGACATCGCGTGGCTACGGCCGGCAATTCCTCCGAGGGGTCATCCGGTATGGGCGACTCCACGGACCATGGGGGTTCTACATCACACCGGGCGATCTCGAGCAGGCCCTTCCTCGGATGCGGCGGTGGGGCGGAACTGGCATCATCGCCAGGGTGGAAACGCCCCATGTGGCGAGGGCCATTCTCGCCACGAAACTTCCTGCCATTCTGGTGGGACTCTCTGCGGCTCGGGTCTGCGGCAATCCTTCTCTCCAGAAATTCAGTCAGGTACACTCCGATTCTATTGGTGCGGGAAGGCTGGCAGCGGAACACCTTCTCGAGCGAGGATTCCGGCACTTCGCCTACGTGGGCCTGCCAGGATATTTGTGGTCGCAGCGACGGCAGGAAGGATTCTGCCAGCGGATCGCTGAGGCGGGGTTTCCTGTCGATGTTTATCCCTTGCCCGAGCACCCGGACATCGAAACGAGCTGGGAAAAAGAACACCGCCGACTCGCACGCTGGCTATCCAAGCTTCCCCGGCCCACGGGGCTTATGGCATGCAATGACGACCGTGGCCGTCAGGTTCTGGAAGCATGCCTCACGGCTGGGATTCAGGTTCCTGAAGAACTCGCTGTTGTAGGGGTGGATAACGATGACCTTTTTTGCGAACTGAGCGACCCACCGCTTTCCAGCGTGGCGCTGAATGCTGAATCAGCCGGCTATCGTGCAGCAGCCCTGCTCGACAGGCTCATGAAAGGAGAAGAAATTCCTCCCCAGGAAATTGTCGCTGAGGCACTCTATGTGGTGACGCGGCGCTCCAGCGATGTGGTGGCCGTGGAAGATCCCGACCTCGCCGCGGCGCTCAAGTTTCTTCACGATCGAGCAGCCGAACCCATTACCGTCAACGACGTGGTGGCAGCCGTTCACATGTCGCGACGCAGTTTGGAACTCCGTTTTCGGCGTCAACTTGGGCGGACGATTCACGAAGAACTCGAACGGTTGCGTCTGCAAAGGGCGGAGCGCCTTCTTCTCGAAAGCGATTTTCCAGTGCCCTATGTGGCCGAGGCCTCCGGCTACCAATCCCCGAACTACTTTGCCCGGGTTTTCCAGAAAAAATGGGGATTAACACCTCATCAATTCCGTCGGACAATGCGCGGAGAACGCCTGCAAACGGACAAGGATCTGGCAACCTATGTGTGACCCTGCGGCCTTCGCCCGTTTACCGCAATCAGCGTTCCCTCATGCTGCGGACTATCGTTCATCCGCTTCGGCCCACCAGCGACGAACAAGGTCTCGGCTGAGAAGCAGGTACTCCGGCTCCGGGGCGAAAACCTCCAGGGTGATCGTGCCGTCATAAGGGAGTGATTTGAGCTCAGCGATCCGCTGCGGCCACTGCCAAAATTGTCCGGGAATTGCCCCCAGCGGTAAATGTTGATCGCACGTCCCGTCGTTCTCCGACAAATGGACGTGTACCAGAAACGGACCAAGACGCGTAAGATATTCACTCCACAGGTCTCCCTGGGGCTCAAGTCGTGCATGACCAGCATCCAGATGAAATCGCAACCCCGGCAACTCCGTGAGCAGACGTTCCAGGATGTCAATTTGCCGACACTGGGGAAATGGACTCTGCTCCACTGCGATGACCGTACCGCATTGTGCGGCCAGGTCGCACAGAGGGGCCAGAATCTCGCGGTGCCACGCGAAAACCTGGTCCTCAGAAAAAAACTTGGGCGGTCGGGAAAAGTGCACAGTGACAAGTTTCGCCCCCAGTTTTCCAGCCATCTCCACGGCTACACTCAGCTCTTCTAAGCAGGCTCTGCGAATCGAGGTAAAAGGCGTAGCATAGGAGAGGTAGTAGGCCGTGTGGGCCACTACCGGCAATTGGTACTTTTCTAGGGCCGCAGCGACCCGGGAACCGTCCAGGGTCCGCGGATCGGCGGCCGGCGGTTCCAGTGTGAGGTCGATGTAATCGAAATCGTGTTCCGCGATCCAGCGAATTTCCTCGACCACGTCCTTCGCCGGATGATTCATCGCCCCGATTTGCATGCGAATTCCTCCGATGTGTGCTTTTCCATCAGGATCGGGCGATCAGTTTGGCCATCCGCCAAGTGGCAAAGGCGATGTTTTTTCCCAATGGGAAGAATCGATGATTATACAGAGAAGGCAGTTTGGAAGTCACGCACTCATATGAGGGGGCTCGCCGCAGAGCTGTCGGCAGAAGGTCTTTAAAAAAAGAAAAGCACGGCAGAAATCACGATGCCGTGCTTCGGGCAATGCCTTTTGTGCAATCCGAAATGGATTCCGGGCAAGCTGGCCGGATCAGCCCTCATGCATATCGGTTCAGATCGGGTTTAATGCCTTCTGGAGTTTCATCGCTGTCGATATCAAACCACTCCGGCTTGAATTCGATGCGGCGTCCCTCTCGAGCCGCGATGTTGGTCGTCAAAGCGATGACGGCGTCGGCCAGTGCCACTTTTGGATAACATCGAGGATGGATTTCCGGATCCGAAGCGTTGGGATTTCGACGGATGCACCACGCCCAGTGTTCGATCTCCTCTCGATAACCCCGACTTACCTTGGCCGTGGCCATTTGCCCCAACCCTTCGGCCCTGTTTTGGGCGGGACCGCTGGCCCAGGTATCTAGGACGGCGCCACCCGCGCTCTGGCTCACACCCACCGAGGCATAAGTGTCGGAGCCCGCGTACAGCATGGCCTCCTGCTCGCGTTCCAGAATCAGCGTTCCTTTGGTGCCGAAAACGATTTCGCCGTAACCGCCGAAACCATTGCCGTTGATCGAAGCATACTGCACAGCGATTTTTTTCATTTTCCCCACTGGATCGTTGGGATCGTAACCCGGTGCGGGGAATTCGATAATGCAATACACGTGGTCTTCGATCTCACGGTCCAGCGGGAAGATTGGTCGGTTCCCTGCTGCCGCCACATTGAGCGGCCGTTGCTTTTGTCCCCCGTGCATGGCGGCGATGAAGATGGATGCTGCATCGAGTTGATGGCTGCCCAATTCCGCCATCAAACCGCCACCCGTTCGCTCCCACAGCCGCCAGCGGATGAGCTCTTCGATAGCGGGGCGGAAATACTTTTGATTTCCTGCCACCAGGGTCTTATCCTGATAGCCGTATTCTTTCACCTTATCAATAATTTCCTGGTCGCGAATCTGGGCCTCCACCTGGGCCAGCATCTTTTCCATGCGTTCGATTTCAGCAGTGACCGGCCGCGCTGATTTTTTGGCTTCTTCAAGCGCCTGCCTCAACTGCCGTTGCTGAGCGAGGAGGGTTAGGTGGCTTTTATCATCGGGTTTGGCACCGGGAGGCAACGGCATGGCCCAGCTATCCCGGCCTGGCAAGTTCCCACGATGCCACTGGGCTCGAATGTAATGAAGGTCTCCCAGCAAGCCACGCCGAATCATGTCGGTCGCGTTTTCGTACAGGATGTTGTAATGGCGCTGGTGACCCACGGCGAGATGGACCGAGGCCTGTTTGGCCATCCGCGCCATTTCCTTGCACTCGTGAACGGAATGGCCCATCAATTTCTCGGTGAGAACGTGCTTGCCGAGTTTCATGGCGGCGATGGCGGCCGGGGCATGCAGGTGAAGCGGCAGCGCGATGATCACCGCTTCGATATTGTCCTTTTCCGCTTTCAGGAGGTCCTCATAATGGCCATAGACTTTAACGTGCTTGCGGGCTTCATCTTCAGTCTTCCAACCATACACCTTGAGCAAGCCCGGTCGAGCTTCCATGGCCGCCTCACTTGACCAGTCGCCGTGGAATGCCCGATGAACGTTGTACGGCCGGAGATCGGCAATTGCCACGATTTCAATGAATTCTGGGTTGCATGCCCCGATGAGGACCTGACCTTCGTCACCAGTGCCCAGCACGGCCACGCGGAGAGGCTTTTCGATAGTGCTTTCGTAGCCAAAGTAGAAGGCTCCCACACTGCCGCCGGCGGCCATGGCCGTCAGCAATCCCGCCTGGAGAAAGTCGCGGCGGGTAACCTCTAAATTGTTTCCCAACGCGCGGTTAAAATTAGCCTTCCCGATTTCGCGTTCTTCTGGTGTCAGATTCATCATGCGGTTCCTTTTATCGATAACCTCTCAGCCAATCACCGGTATGGTTTCTGCGTTTTCCCTTCTTTTCAATTATTCCCACTGGCGAGGATGCCAAGCACGTTTAAGTAATGGCAAGTCATCAACCACCCGTTGCGGCCGCCTTAGAGCTCGCTTCGCTCCTCCATGCACAACCGCAGCACCTTCCGAGACACGCGCGTAAGGGTAGACAGACATAGTGGTACAGAAAATAATCCAGACCCGCCCAGCGTCCCACCGGCATGGCAGCCAGCGCCAGGAGGGCCATCATCTCGACAAAATTCTTATCCACAAGTAAGGCATGTCCCACAATCTCGGGCGTTTTTGGCACGACGGTGGGCCACGGCCATTGCGTCATCACCACGAAAGCCAGAAATGCCGCTCCTCCCAGGGCCGCCAACCGTGTGAACGCTCCAACCATCAAGCACAGGCCGATGGCTGTCAGGGAATACGTCACCACCACGTTGAGCAGTTCTGTCTTGGTTGCGGCAAACGGCAGACGAACTGGCAGCCGCTGCGTTTCACAGAGGGGGACTTTAATCATGCCTCGCCTCTTTTGCTCAGGAGTGAGAATCCCCCACAAAGAGCTCAGATAAGCCCGACCCATCTTGTCGATCTCTGAAAACCACGCGGCCACCTCGCCACGCAGCTTTTGTTGCCTTTCCCAGAGGCGTTCCCTCTGGAAGTAAGCCCCAAGATTCCGCGATGCTTTTTCTTCCTTCTCAAAGCGCTCCAGACTGTCAAAATACGCCAAAATGTCGTCTCGCTTTTGCGCCAGGTAATTGTTCAGCGCTCCGACAAAACGATCGCGCGTGGCCTCGGCCTGGCGTTTCTGCTTTTCGTCCATGCGATAGTACCTGACATACTCATCGCAGGCCTTTCTCCAGGCTTCTTCATAAGCAGGAGAAACAACCACCAGGTTCCCGTCCTTGGCCTTGACGATCTGGAACCGGATCTTCCCGTCTATATCGGGAACCATGGCGTAAAAGAACGAAGCAAACGGACCCTTCGCTTGAGTGAGGAAGGGCTCCGCGGAAAACTTGTCGCGGTTGGCGATTTTCCATACACCTTCGTAAAGAAAGTGCCAACCAATCGTGATACGCAGAAGCACCAGGAGCACAACTGCTCCTAAACCGATGGTGAAACTTGACCGGTTCAGGGCTAACCTCCTTCCTATGTGCGACCGACCACTTGCCGGTCCAGACCTCGATGACGCTCGGTGATAAAATAAAAAGGTAGGATGCTACCGCCCAAGGTGGGAATTGTGGTCGTAAAACTCTATCCCGCTCCTAACCTTTTCCCATTTTAATTCAATTTTTTGTGCTCTGCTACCCGGTGAGAAAACTCGCCCAGAGGGTGCCCGTCCCTCCCAAACCCCACTTTATGTCCGCATTTTTTGCCAAGCCCCACCGCGCGGTCCCGAGCTTGGGTGGGATTATTCCAATTTCTCTACGTCCGATGGATTCGTCCGGTTTTCTCCTGCCGGGTAAATATTTTCGACCTCTCTCCTGTCTCCCGGGAACACAAGGATCAGTGTCGGTCGATTCAGCAGACAGGCACGACCTAACCTTCCTCTTGATTTTCAAGTGGTGTCCCCAGGTCAACTTTCTGTCCACCTAGCACGCGATCTCCAGAACCAATCGAAAGCTCACCACCGCGATTTGACCTGTAATGCTGCCAGCACCATCACCATGTTTCGTCCCTCGGACGCCCATGCGCCTGCCCCAACTAGACAAATCAGCGTGGCGAGGATGTGTCCGACGACATGCATCTTTGGCACGACAACGACCTTCTCTCGGTCCTTGGTTTGGAAACGCTCGCCTTTAAAAATGCAACAGTCCGCGGTGTTGAAGCTCCCCACTCTAATTGGGCCGCGACCGCCGTCACGTTTGTGGGCGAAAGGAATCGACTGGCTCCCACTACCTGGAGCGCGTGCGGCTTGTCTAGCCGTGGCGAACTCATGATAATGGGGCGTCGATATCCCCGTGAATGCCGTACTCCCGGCCTGCAAGCCGGATTAAAGGAGCGGCGGAAACATGCTTTATTGAGGAGAATCGCACATGTTACGGACCTGGAAACGCCGGGATTTTGTTTCAGGAATGTTTTGGGGAGGCTTGGCTGGTTGCCTGGGATGGAATCGTTTGCTGCGAGCTGAAAACAAGTCGCGATTTGGTGCGGACGCGGCGTTTTCCGCCATCCACTCTGGCAATAAGATTCCGGTCATTCTTGATACCGACATCGGCGACGATATCGATGACACATGGGCCCTAACACTCCTTTTGAAATGCCCCGAATTAGATGTCCGCCTGGTTGTGGGTGACAATAAAAACGCGATTTACCGCGGAAAACTCATTGCGAAGTTGCTAGAGGTGGCAGAGCGCACCGATATCCCCGTCGGCCTTGGCGTGGGATTGGAAGAGCGCCCGAGCAGACAATCACGCTGGGTCGCCGACTATGATCTCAAGAAATATCCCGGCACGGTTTACGAAGATGGCGTGGGGGCCATTATCGAAACGATAAAGAAGAGCGCGTTTCCTGTGACCCTGATCTGCATCGGGCCTGTCCAGAACATTGCTGAAGCCCTCAGACGCGCCCCAGAAATCAGTCAGAATGCCCGTTTTGTGGGAATGCACGGAAGCGTTTATAAGGGATATGGAGGCAGCCCTCAAATTTCGGCCGAATATAACGTCAAGGTGGACCCGAAAGCTCTCCAGGCCGTGTTCGCGGCCGACTGGGAAGTCACCATCACCCCGCTCGACACTTGTGGGCTTGTGCACCTCACCGGCGAAAAATTCCGCAAGGTCTATGAATGCTCCAACAAATCGGTGCAGGCACTCATGGAAAACTATCAGATTTGGCGTGAAGAGGGCGAGAAACAGAACCTACCTCCACCGGATCGCAGCAGTACCCTGTACGACACGGTTGCTGTGTATCTCGCCGTGGAAGAACGTCTTGTCGAAATGGAAACCCTCCCCCTTGTAGTGACCGATGACGGATTCACTCGGATTGATGCGTCGGGCCGACCTGTCAGGGCTGCAGTTCGCTGGAAAAACATGGAACTTTACGAAGACTGGTTGGTCCAAAGATTGGTGGGAGAATAATCGGCCGATCATCCGATGATCGTTCGATTATCAAACAACCGTTCAATTTCCGCCGATATCGCCCCAGAAGAATAGGAAAACTGGATATTTCGGAAAAGTTTGACACGGGACCGGATCATATTCGACCACCAGCTACACATTTTGGCTGGTATTGGGCCGTGCAATTTGCTAGGATGTCGGAATCGACGTGGCGCTGGTGTTCGTTTGAAAATGCTGTGCAGGGAGCTAGCGAGGGGTGGCTGTAATGTCGCTGGGAGAACGCACGATGGCGCTGGAACATGTTCGAACCTGGACCCTGGTGTTCGGAGTGGGAGTGGTGGTGGGAATCGTGGCCGCGCGATTCTGGCCGCAAACGCCCGCCCATGCGGTGGCGACCGACCGGGGACAAAACTTCGCGATCTGTACCGGTCCCGTGGATGCCGGTGTGGAAGCCTTCTTCTTCCTCGATTTCCTCACCGGTCAGTTGAAAGGTGCGGTTCTCTCCAACCAGACGCGGAATTTTCAGACGGTGTATGAGGCCAACGTCTTTGCGGATCTGACAACAGTCATCCAAGCAAAAAATGCGGAGATCGCCCAGGCTAATGCGCAGCTACGGCGAACTGGCGCGCCACCTCGGCCGGAAATCCAGATTCCCCAATCGCCCAACTATTTGATGGTCACGGGCGTCGCCGACATCCGCCGCGGACCGAGCGTAGGAGTTCGTCCTGGCCAGACGATGCTCTACGTGGCCGAGACGAACACAGGAATTGTACTCGTTTACATGGTGCCCTGGTCCCCGGAACGGCATTCTGCCAACCAGCCTTTCGCTACACCTCTCCAATTGTGGGCGGCGGAACAGTTCAGCTCGGTCGTGCTGAGAACCGAATGAAGCCTCGCATTTGGCCAGAAGCGAGACGACCGTTCGTCCCACAAGTAGCCTCTGCCAGTGTCCATCGATATACTTGAAGACGATAGCCCGAGTGGTAAAGTTGACGCGCTAGAGACTGTTTGCACGATTGCGGAGGGGCGGAAATTTCTTCACGGCACGAATCCCGCGCGGTGAGAAGATCAGATCCTCAAGCCGTTCGGTTGCAAAACTTTTTAGCTCTCCCGTTGGAATCCCTGGAGAAACCGGATGGATTCTCCCCAGAATAGTTCTCAGATCCGCGTGCTGATCAATGGCGAATGGCAGGCAGTCCCTGCTGGGACCACTATTGCGGAACTTTTGCGTCGATGGGGCCTCGCGGAAAAGCCAGTGGCCGTGGAACACAACCTGCAAGTCGTTCCCCGGGCACGACATGAACAGACCACCCTTTCGGAGGGCGACCGTCTGGAGATTGTAACCCTCGTAGGAGGAGGTTGATCGTCGCTATTATGGTTGCCACGCAGATTGATACTCCGCTGGACACCCCTTTGCGTATCGGCTCCCACGTTTTCACAAGCCGACTCATCGTGGGAACAGGAAAATACAGCTCGTTCGAAGTTATGCAGCAGGCGCTCGAGCTGTCTGGCACCCAATGCATAACGGTGGCGGTTCGTCGCGAACGCCTTTTTGACCAGCAGGGGCGAAATATTCTGGATTTTATTGACACCAAGCGGTACACAATTCTCCCCAACACGGCGGGGTGTTTTACGGCGGAGGATGCTGTCCGCGTGGCCCGACTGGGAAGGGAAATCCTTTCCCAGCTTGGTAATCCCGGGGCAGACTGGGTGAAACTGGAGGTCCTGGGTGATAAGAAGACGCTTCTTCCCGATCCCATCGCCACCGTCCGGGCCACAGAAATCCTGGTCAAAGAGGGTTTCCAAGTTCTGGTCTACACCACGGATGACCCGATTGTGGCCAAGCGATTAAAAGAGGCCGGGGCCACCAGCGTGATGCCCGCCGGCAGTCCGATCGGATCCGGGCAGGGCATCCTCAATCCCAACAATATCCGCATCTGTTTGGAATATCTGAAAGAAAATGATCCCGACTATCCCGTCATCGTCGACGCTGGTGTGGGAACGGCCAGCGATGTCACGGTGGCGTTCGAACTTGGGGTGGATGGAGTTCTTCTCAACACAGGCATCGCCCACGCGCGCGACCCGCTGCGAATGGCAGTGGCTATGAAACACGCCGCAGAAGCGGGCCGACTCGCCTACCTGGCTGGACGTATTCCCAAGAAGCTTTACGCCACAGCCAGCAGCCCTATGGAAGGCACCATTGCCCCCGTGCGATAATTCCCTCGACAGCTTGCCGAAGGATCTGAGCAAACCAACGACGGCCGCTTGAATGGCTATTTGTGCCGTTTGCTCTCCGTGTCTTTGCCGAGTTGGAGGGAGTTTCGCAATGCGTGCCCATCATCGCCACACCCTATCTGTCGCTCTGCTCACCTGGCTGTTATGCGCACCATGGGAGCTGGAGGGCCCAAAGGCTGCGGGTGAAGAGGTCACTGTTCACCGCAAAGACGCTCCGTGGCAATTAGAAAACGGCGTCCTTTCGGTCACTCTGGACCTGCAAGGTGCGTATCCCCTCCTTGAAGAGGTGGCAAGTCTGAAAGATGGGAGCGTATTTCCGGCCAAAAATATTCCCCTCTTTTCGGCAGAGAGCTATGACGGTTCGGCATGGCGGCCTTTGGCGATCGCCAAACGGGGTGTTCCTCGGGAAGTCGCCATCCCCGCGAAATCCTCGGCTTTGCGACTCGAGGATCGCTTTCCGGGACACCGTGTGGAACAAGAATTTGTGGTTTCGTCTTCCGGAGACATTGCCACCTGGTGGCTAGAATTGCGGGAGGGTGCACACTACGTGGCGATGGGAGTCACGCTGTCCGCTGCCTGGGCGAACAAGCCAACGCGGGTGGTCTTCTTCCGGGGGCAATTACCGGGGGCACGCCTGGCCGGCAGCGTCAGTGGCTCGCCCATTGTTTGCGGGGAGTGGTTCCTCGGCTGCGAACATCCCATGGCCACCAACGAGGTGGCGGGGGAGCAAGTACTCGCCGCCGTGAACGTGAGGAAGGTTCCCGCTCGCAATGAGCTCACCTACACATTTGCGGTGGGAAAGACTTCGCCCGGGCAGTTGCGACGAGATTTTCAGTGGTATGTGGAACGCCGTCGCGCTCGCCCTTATGGGCTGTTCGTCAATTACAACTCCTGGTGGGACATCGCAGATGGTAGCAAACAAATGACTGAGGCAGAGTGCCTCGCTGTCATCGAGCGTTTTGGAGAAGAGCTTACTCGCCGCCGGGATGTGCGGATGGATTCCTTCGTGTTCGATGATGGTTGGGACGATCCGCGCACGCTTTGGGGATTTCATGAGGGTTTCCCCAAAGGTTTTGCCCCTTTGACCGCCAAAGCGAGGGAGTATCAATCGGCCGTGGGTACGTGGTTATCTCCTTTCGGCGGTTACGGGGAAGCTAAGCAGAAACGTCTGGCCTACGGCCGGGAACAGGGTTATGAAGTGGCCGATTACGGTTTCTCTTTGGCCGGTGAAAAATATTTTGCCAGATTTAGAGAAATCTGCCGTGAGATGGTTGTCCGGTACGATGTCAATTTCTTTAAGTTCGACGGCATTGCCGGAAACAATGCCAGCGGTGCGGGAGAAAAGTTAGCCGCGGATGTCGAGGCTCTTTTGCGATTGTGTGAAGACCTCCGCGAAACCAGACCCGACATCTATCTGAGTATCACGACCGGCACCTGGCCATCGCCTTACTGGTTGTGGTTTGGGGACTCGGTATGGAGAAACGGCGATGATTGCGGGATCGCAGGCCGGGGCGCGCCACGGCAGCGATGGATCACTTATCGCGATGGTACGGTCAAGCGGATGATCATCGACCGCGCACCACTTTATCCGCTGAATTCCTTAATGACCATTCCGGTATGCTTCGCACGCCGGGGACTGGTGGCGCGATTGGGGGTCGACGGCCTCAGCTCTCCAGATGAGGCGGACCTCCAGGACGAAATGTGGATGGGCTTTGCCAGCGGCACCCAGTTGGCGGAGCTGTATGTTACGCCCGAATTTCTTTCACGGGTTTCCTGGGATCATCTTGCCGAGTGCATTCGCTGGGCCCGAGCCAACCAATCCACCCTGGCTGATGTCCACTGGGTCGGTGGCAATCCCCTGGAAGGCGAGATTTATGGCTACGCAGCCTGGGGAAATGGTCAAGGTACCCTTATTCTGCGGAATCCTTCCCCGCAGGTGCGGGAGATCCTTCTCCAGCCGCGCGAGGTTTGGGAGCTCCCGCGGGACATGAAGGGGCTCATTTCTCTTCGTTGTCGCTACGCCCGGCGTGTCACCCTTGAGCCTCTCATGCTGTCCCTCGACAAACCGTGGCGTGTGGTATTGCCTCCCTGGGGTATCATCCTCTGGGAAGCCTCATTCACACCTCCGCAGCCTTCCGGCAGCCAGTCTCCGTGATTGACTGAATTGACAACTTTTTCCACAATCGCGCTGGTCCCCTTACATCCCCGGCACAGTTGGCCTCTTTCCGAAGCCGTCCCGGCGACGTGGTTGCCTCGCCCGATTCCTGCTCCGCCCGGAATATTACCTGAGAGTCGCGTGCCAAACCTTCCGAACGTTTGGCCCGGCTTCACCCGGCACACGAAATTGAAAAGCCCCATCGCGGTGCTCCGCCTGAGTGACCGCTCCATCATCCCATTGGAGCTGAATGGTGTTCACGTCTGACTCCGCGGCGGGAATTGCGGCAATCCCTCCTGGCCGATGGAACAGCCAGAGGTCCTTTCTCGCTGGGTCTGAAGCAAGCACAAAGCAGACGGCGTCTTCGCCAAGATCACGCTCGCCCAGCTGTTGCAGCGAGCCCGCTATCATATCGGGCGCAATCGCCAAAAAACCAAAGGGTGCCAACACCAAAGAACCTTCACGAAGTGGGTGCGTGTTTAGATTCGTCACGATGTGAACTTCACCATACTGTGCCCGGATGATTCCTCCGTCGCGATCCGCACTGGGGGAATCGTCCCGTTCATGAGTGAAACTCGTCACCGGTTCACCCATATATCGTGCCACAATCGTTCTCTGGAGAACGGCCAACCACTTGAGCCACTCCCGGGCGGCTTCGTCTCGGGTCAGAGTGACGGCGTTCACCCGGTATTGTAGCGCGAAGCCCAGACCCAATACCCAGGCCAGGTCCTCGAAATCATTGACGCTGGCGCCTAGGTCGTGCATGAGCATGGAGACTTTGTCATGGACGAGGATCTCCGCCACAGGATATACCCGCCAGAGGTTCGGTGGATAAATCTCGCGGAGAAGCCGGTCCCACGGTGGCCGAGGCTCGGTGGGGACGATGCCGAAGCTCATGCCGCAAAGCTGGACCTGGTACTCCGCCACCAGATCCCATCCTCCCTCTGTGGAGAGTGGGACACGCTGGGAATCCTCCGCAACCATAGAAAGAATTCCCTCGGTGTAGGCGAAAGGCGTGGGTGACGCGGGGTTGGTATCATACCGCCAAGTTCGCGCAGCGCACTGATCTTGAAACAAGATATCCACCGGAAGTTGTTGCGTGAACAGGCGAACCGTTTCTTGATTGTAGCGCTGGACGAGAGGATGCCAAAGGCAAATCCCATAACCGGTGGCATGACCTCCACCATAACTCTCACGGTAAGGTTGTCCCTGAAGGTCCAGCGCCAAAGCCGATTTGGCCTGCTGCTCCCTCTCCCAGATCGGCGATTGATCGGGAAACCACGTCGGGTTGGTGTAGGGCATGACAAGATGGCCAAGTTCCCGCGCTTCACGCATGAATTGGGCCAGCTCCTCGGCAGTGCCGTACCATGCCGGGGGCGGATAGTGAACAGGATACGATCGATCAAATCCCAATGGCAAATGCTCCGTGAAGTGGACGATGCTGGGTACCGGCAAATAACGCAGAGCAGCCTTGTGTTGCTCCACCTGCCGCTGGCCGCTGGCGGTCAATCGTACCAGGATAGCGCTTTTGAACTTCCTCAGCATATCCGCTGGAAGTTTTTCATCCAGCCGACGCCGAAGCCCATTGAGTGCGGCGTACTGGCGAAGGACTTCCTCTGGTGAACTACCGATCTGAAGACGGACGACCGGCGCCTCCCACGACTCCTGGGCTGCTACAAAAGTTCCGAATTGGCGTTCCAGATACCCACCCTGCTCATCGGCGCCGCAGCCAACTCCTCCAGGAATAAAGACAGCGGTCTTATGAGTCCGTCCTTCCCACGCTTGCCAGTCCCGGGGCTGAACACGGTACACGGAAATCGACCCTGCTGATGTATCCAAATGGAGAAAGTCGGCAAATGCCGGCGGATAATTCCAGAACACGCGGCGGTAAAAACGGCTCGGTATAAGAGCATAGTGGAAGGGATAACCGCCGACTTCAAACCAATGGCCACCGCGTTCGAGATATTTTTCCAGAACATTAATGGCCTGATCAAAATCTTCTTTTTGGTCAACCGGAAATCGCTCGGCATACGGATTGACCACAGCAGCTACCGCACCTTCACGGAGAACCCTTTGAAGTTCGCGGGCATTCCGCAACTCCACCACGTTGCCGAGGGTGGACAGGGCTTCCCGCCACTGATCCACAGAGGTAGCGGACCAGCCTCCCTGGGCCACCTCATTCGGCAAATTGATCAGACCGATCGGTTTTCCTTGCAGGGAGAGCCGCGCTAGAGTACTTCTCACGAGTGCCGTTTGCAGGACCGCAAGGTCTCCGCGACCGATTTGGCCGCCCATCAGCCAGAGGCTACCCAATCCCACTTTTTTCCCGACATAAAATGGTCGCCCATCGACAGCCTCCACAAGGACCTCTATCCCGGACACAGGCTGGGGCGGCCGATTGACAATGACCTGCCGCTCCGAAACCAACCGCAAAGCCTCAGGACTCAGCCACCTCTTGCCGCCCTCTGTCACGCGTAACGCCACGGCCGGTTCGTCCATGGGACGAATGTCCAGCGGTCCGCCGAACAGATGGATGAATGCTCTCGCTCCCACACTCTGCCGTTCCCACCCGGCAGGCCTTTCCAGTGGTTGGGCTTCAAAAAATTTGGGCAGAAAAGCGATTCCCACAGCGGTGTTGCCTCCCATTGGGAAGATCAGGCGGCTGGCCGCTTGGGGCTCAAACCGCAAACGCGCCGGAAGCACAAAATCCAGCACCTCCTTGCTTTTCGGCGTGATCGTGGCGTGGAAATCAACAGCCTCGGCGCTGGCTGCCACCACAACGTCCACTTTGACCTCCGGATGAGAGAAAACTAGCTGGAGCTGCGAAGTCCCCACCAACTCTGTTTGCACAGTCGTTTGCCGAGCCATCAGCTCCGAATTATCCCGCCAGCGAATCCGCCACAACCCGTCTTCGCCGCTCCGTGCAATACCCTCTCTACTGCCGCTTTGACGGATTGCAAGGAGACTCCCGTCGTGCGCACTGATCTCCATCTCGTAACGATCAGACTCTATCCGCCAGACGTCACCCTCTTTTTGAATGGTTTGTCCGCAAGCAGGTTTCAGAAGCAGAACAAAGTTAATCGCCAACAGGATGGCTACCGTTCGCACGATTCTCTCTCCGGCGCTCGATGGGAAAGGCGAATGCACCAACGTAAATGCGACATCCCCCAGAGTATAACCCCGGTCTCTGGAAAGAAGAATGCGGCGTATGAGCTTATCGCCGGTGATGCGAGACGTTCCTCGGTCGCAGGTGGGTGCCCCAGTTACTTTCCGTTACACGTGGCCGGCCGCCTTCATTGCGCGTAACGAGGCGGCCAGCATCCAAAAGGGAATTCTTTTTCTCGCGAAGGCGCCAAGCCGAAACACACTTGTTGAAGCCCCGCTACGCGTCCGCTGGCCACTGGGTGAATCTTCGCCGACGCGGCACATCGGGAACGGGTAGATAAAACGTGGGTTTAGCTCTTTTTCCTCCGTTTGGCAGTAGCCGACTGGGCGGACTTCGTGCCTGACGCCTTTTTGGCAGCTTTTTTCGTAGTCTTTTTGACAGGCGCTGCAACCTCCTTGTGCGCGTCAGATGATGCCGGGTCCGTGGAGGGTGCGGCGTCAAGGTCGTAGAGCGTCTCCTCCTTTTTCGGCGGCAACAGATGCTGGACAATTGTTTTGAGCGAGCGCCCTGTCTGCTGGAAAATGGGTTCCTCTTCCTCCAAAAGGTCGCCCAAATCTTCCTCAATGCTTTCCGGATCTTCGCCCGCTTCGAGACGCCGGATGGCCTCCTCCATCGCCCCGCCGAATTCGAGGCCTGTGGACTGGGAGAGCTTGCGCATGAGACGCGCCATCTGGCGGGGATCCTCCTCGTCCAGGTTCTCCGCCTCGGAGGCCAATTCCATCATTGCGCGTTCGAACTTTTCTTCGTCAAACCCTGGTGGCAGTAAGTCATCGTCCTCTTGCCCGCCCTCCCCCTTCTCCGATTTATCTGATCCCCCGCGACCGATGGCAAAACGGGAAACCCGGCGCTCCAACTGGGGGCGCCCGCAACGGGGGCAGTCGGGTCGTTTTTCTGTATTAATTTTGCGGGAAAAGAAGCTGTACACCGTGTGACAATCGGCGCAGTAAAACTCGTAGATTGGCACGGCTGGCTCCTTTTCTCTATCAGAAATGCGACGAAGGTTTGTTGAAATCGGTTCTCTCGATACCGCAAGTTACCGTCGAAGCCGGTTCCGCCCTCGAGTTGATCCTGACTTGCAAAGACATCTTGCAAGCCGGCACTTGGTCCTTCTCCTATTACCTAGTTTATACTAGCTTATCGAAAGCCAGAGGAGAGTGATTTCCGGTTTTGTGTTTGCTTGGTTTGGAGCCATGCCGTGATTGCCGTAACCGGTTCAAAAGGCCAGTTGGGGGGAGAGCTGTGTCGCCAGTGGGGATCACAGGCCGTCGGCCTGGACCTTCCGGAGTTCGATCTTCTCGATTTCGACGGCATGAGAAGGACTCTCCGAGAACTGCGTCCCCACGCCATTGTCCATGCCGCTGCCTATACCGCCGTGGATAGGGCCGAAGAGGAGCCCGACAGGTGCTTCGCGATCAACGCCACGGCCACCGGCGTGCTGGCAGAGCTGGCCCGGGAATTGAACTGTCCCCTGCTCTATGTCAGCACCGACTACGTGTTTGGCGGGGAACCACTCCGGACCGAACCATTTCGGGAAGAGGATCCGGCTTCGCCTCAGGGAGTATACGCAACGAGCAAATACGAAGGGGAGATTAAGGTGCTCGCTTGGGAGAAGCACTACATTGTACGGACCTGTGGCCTTTACGGTCGCCTGGGCCCTAATTCCCCCGGCAACTTCGTAGAGACCATGATTCGCCTCGGACGGTCGAGAAAGCCTCTCCGGGTCGTGAATGATCAGTTCTGCACCCCCAGTTATGTGGTCCATGTCGCGCGGGCAATCCGTTATTTGCTCGGAACAGCCATGTTTGGAACGTTTCACATTGTTAACGATGGTTTCACCACCTGGTACGAATTTGCTTGCGAAGTTTTTCGGTTACTCAACTGGGATGTCGATATCACGCCAATCACCACTGAGGAATATGGCGCTAAAGCACCGCGTCCTCGCTTTAGTGTGCTGGATACCTCGAAGTACCAGCGGTTTGTGGATGCGCCCCCTCTACCGCACTGGAAAGACGCCCTGGCTGAGTATCTGCAGGAAAGGGAAAAACTGTATCCGGAGGACAAAGGAATGCGCTAACGGCGGAAACGTGCCGATGCCTCGGCGTGACGCAAGCGAACACAAAATCAGTACTTTGGGCCACCGGGTGGTGCACCAACGATCGGTTGGACCGATTCTGTCTGTTCTGGCGTCCTGCCCCGTGGGAATGGCGCTGGCCTCCTAGATAGATGATCTTAAGCCAGGCTCCTTATTGACGTAGCGGGGACCGCGCGCTATATTGCGACTGGCATGCAGCTCTCTCTTGCTACGAAGGAGCCTTGTCCGTGCCCCAAACCAACCCTTCCTCTTCGCGCGGAAGTGCGCTCTCTGCGGCTGAGTTTTTCGCTCTGCACAGACAGATTGCGTCCCTGGTGAAGCTGGGATTGCCGTTGGAACGCTTTCTGACTCGCTGGAACACGGGTGGGAACCGCCGATGGCGAAAAACCGTGCAAGAGATCAATGAGGCCCTCCAGCATGGCATACCCCTGGAAGAAGCCCTCCAGAGGGTCAACGAGCATCTGGCACCTGTTTACGGGGCGGTGCTTCGGTTGGGAAACAAGTCAGGCCAAACCGGCGCTATTCTGGCAGATATCGGCCAATTCGGAGAGCGGGCGATCGCCATCCGCAATCAATTGGTGGCCTCGCTGGCGTACCCTCTTGTCATCTTTCTCGCGGCTTTGGGGGTGCTTGCGGCATTCCTAGCATTTGTGTTTCCTGTTCTACTTGACAGCATGCGTGATTGGGGCGCTGATGGGTCAGACCTGCTCCGTCTGCTCCAGACATTGCGCGGTTACCTCCCCTACTGGGCCCCGGCGGGTGTACTTGTTCCCGTCATGCTGTTCCTTTTGTGGGTCCTTTCGATTAATCGGGCCCGTATTCTGATGCCGGATTACTTTGTCTGCCGGCTGGGATGGTTCCCGGGGATTCGTGCGATCATCCGGAGCGAGCAGGTCACGCTCTTCACAGATCTTCTCGCAATAGGAATACGACATGGTGTCCCGGTGGACGAAGCCATCCGCCTGGCAGGAAGCATCCTGGGCGATCGGAGATGGCGAGAAGAGGCAAAATGGCTGGCGGAGGCGATCCGTCATCAGAATTGGTCAGCGGCGTTGGGAAAGGAGTACCGCAGAATTCCTGCCAGTGTGCGATGGACCATCGTGGACGGCCTCACATTCCCCCAACTGGCAGAGTCTCTGAAAAGTCTCGCACAGCAATGGCGCCATCGGTGTGAACGCCAGATGCGGGTGTTTCGCTCGGTCACGGTACCTTTGGCCGTCATTATTCCAAGCGTGATCATCGTTTTTGGGATTATCTTTATCTTCGGCTGGCCCTGGTGGTCACTGCTTATGACGATTGCAGAATTTCATCCGTAGAATTGAGCCGCCGCGCTAGTCGTTTGCGGGTGGCAAATGTTGGGAGCTGACTGATGAGAACCGTGCGTCGCTGTCGTTCTTGCCAGGATGTCATCGAGGAAAACTGGTGGACCAAGTCGGCCTATTGTTTCAGCGAACAGCAAAGGTCATTAGCCGCACAGTACTGCGAAGAATGCGGTCGGGAAAAAATCCTGGGCATTCTGGAGGCCCCGGATTCTCCGTGGGACCGCTTGGCCCAGCGCGGCGAGGGTTGGGCGGATGCTTCTCGCCCCGGTTCAACGGATAGCCCGGAAGACTGACGCGGACAACAACCGCGTTTGGCGATCCCAACCAGAAAGATGAAGCAGCGGGGCAGACATGGGTGGAAGAGGGAGCATGAACCCTGGAGCAAGCATTGGCGGCAGTCCGGTGGATTGGGAAACACTGGCAGACGTCATCTCTCAGACCGTGCGTTCCGATCTTCCCCTTCCCAATGCTCTTGAGGCCCTGGCGGAGGACTGTCCCAATCGGGCCACAAAGTCGGTCTTTCGCAAGTTGGCCGGATTCATTTCCCAGGGTTTGTCGCTGCAGGACGGCCTGCGGCGGCTTTCCGACGCTCAGTCCCGCGAATTGCGTGGCATCCTTGAGGCCAGTGCGCTCTGCCCCCACCCTGGAGTTGCCTTGGCAAGACTGCTCCAGCTCAAACGTCATTATCAGGAGTTACTTCGTGATCTTCGGGCGACGGTGGGATATCCAACGCTCTGCGGACTTGTGACACTTGCGGGGTCATTGATTGTAGTCTCACAGTGGTTGATGTCGGGATTTTCACCGATCAATTTTACCGACTTTTCCGATATTGGGTCGATTTCGTCGCCAACTTATTGCTCTACCTCATCTTCCTCTGACTTACTCATCCCGATAACGGTGTGGTGGCTGGCATCATTTCTTTTGCTGTTCGTTGTAGTTGTAGCGACGATTGTTCTAGTAGCCGTTCTTTTGGCTCCTGTCCAGCTTTCGGCTGGGAACTGGGTCTATCGCGTGCCGTTGTTAGGAAAGTACTATAAGGCAGCAGCGTTGAGCTATCTTGCTGGAGTAATGGCGGAGCTGCTCAGCCAGCAGGTGCAGATGCCTGCTGCTTTAACCGCAGGAGCCAGGGTCTCGCGATGGCCCGACTTGAAGGAGGCCCTGCAGGAAGCGAGCTTTCGCGCAGAAGAGGGGATTCCACTTGGCGAGGCGATGGCGAAGAATCCATGGATGTCGGCCAGTTTCCTCGCGTTTCTCACGGAATCTCCCCAGAGCATTCCGATTGAGGAACGCCTCGCCGCCCTGTATTCACTGTTCGACGGCCAAAGCCGGTGCCTGGGGGTGGCTCTGGAAAGAAAACTTACGTTCGTGATGCTGCTGGGGCTCATTCCCGCTCTCATGCCCCTGCTTGCTTGGTTTGCCGCAGTGCAATCCTATTTGGCCGCATTTTCCGGATGAGCTAATAAAAATGTAGCAAGGGCCGATGATGTTACCCGAAGGTTATCAGCGGGTCATTGAGAACGTAGTTCTGCCGCTTGTCGGCGGACTGGCGGGGATATTGTTCGCTTTCGTGTGCCTCTGGTGGACCCGTCCGAAAGGCAAGGACGTTTTCCGGGATACCGCACCCTGGGTTCTGGGCATTCGAGTCGCTGCATGGATCGTGTTCGTTACCGCGAGTGTT
This sequence comes from Thermogutta sp., assembly GCF_039793925.1. Classification (GTDB taxonomy): domain Bacteria; phylum Planctomycetota; class Planctomycetia; order Pirellulales; family Thermoguttaceae; genus Thermogutta. Next base: position 85,101 of record NZ_JBAMME010000130.1, read on the forward strand.
TTACTGTTTGGACCGTTATGGGTGGTGGTTCTTCTTGCCGGTCTGGGTCTTATTTCTACAGGCAACTCGCGATTATTCTGGCTTACTTTTTCCTCGGCCGTCAAAAACAATCTCCCCCTGCTTCCGACCCTGTCTGCTTTTCTCAAAGACCAGGGCATGTTCAGTCCGCACCCGAGTTTGTTGCGATCGCTGGCAGCCGGGCAGCCAGTGCAGAAAGCGATTCGGAGACTGCCCTTGCAACTGCGAGATCGGGTTGCCGTACACCTGGGAGCTCTCACCGGTGACTGGGACCTCGCGATTGAGACCACCGACGAGAACGACCAGGAGCTCCGCGATGCGGAAGAACTTTTTTATGGGCGATTTGGGCTGGTCCTCGTGACGGGTGTCGCAACCGTTTTTGCTCTTTTCATCCTGGGGCGAGTTATGAGGATGCTCGTCATGATCGCCGACGAGTTTGGCATCGGGATGTCGACGACAGCCCATCCCGTTTTGTCTATGATGAAATGGGGAGCCGAGACAGTGCCAAACTCACTGTTATTTCCTCTCGGCTTGATGCTGCTCGTCACCATTTTGATCGGACTCTACTGGAGCGGCGGGCTCAACATCCTCCGCGATCTTAGTCCGTTTACCAAGTGTTCTTCCCGCGTCTGCAGTTTGATCCTGCAAGGGCTGGCTCTCGGCACGCGTGCTGAAAAGACTTATCCCGCCATTCTGGAAGCGTTGATCCCTGCGTTAGCGCCACGACTCTGGGAAGCTATCACAGCGCGGCTGCCGCTGGGCATCTCGTGGCGGTTGCGGAAAGTCCACGACGCCATCCGACGAGGTGATGATCTTGCCGACGCCCTTCTCCGCTGGCGTATCATCAGCGTCACAGACGCGGAAGTGCTCAGAGCTGCCGAGTCGATGGGCAATCTCCCGGAGGCCGTGGAAATTCTCGCCGTGTGGTATCGCGATCGGGCGGCAGTGCGGCTCAGGTGGTGGGGTATTTATGGCTATCTCATTATTGTGGCCGTAGAGGCGCTCTTGGTTGCCGCAGTTTATCTGGGATGCTTTGTTTTCCTGGTCCAACTTGCGTACAGCCTTCTGTGAAGTGTCCTAACATTGCCATGGAACGTAATTTGTTTTGGGGGTTGTCGATCATGCAGCAGGGCGAGCCGCAGCGGATTGTCGGCACCACAGGCATGCACCCTGGCTCGACAGCCGTGGAGCTTGTTGTCGCCGTTACCTTGCTGGCCGTCTTGAGCGGCATTTGCAGCGAACTGATTGTTTCCACCGTTCGGTTAAGAAGGGAGGAACGAAAGCGGGCATGGGCCCTTCAGGAAGCTGCTAACGCCATGGAAACGCTGTTCGCGAAACCGTGGGAGGCGTTGGTTGTCGGTAAGAAAGAAGTCGGCCCATGTTCTCCAGCCGGGCAGCCGGTTCTGGAGTCGGCAGTGGTGCGACAGGAGGTTCTTGCAGCGGGGGAAGCGAGACGCCTGGTTGTGACCGTCGAATGGCCGAATGGTGAGGGAAAACCGTCAGGAAGTGTGTCGCTGGTGGCATACCGGTTTCCTCCCGTGGCTGCTCAACCGGCGTCGCAATCTTCCCGTGCGAGCGGCGGGATAAGTCAGCTCGCCCAACATACAAACCTTCCACCGGTCGGCGGCAATCGAGGTGACTGATGAAAACCCGACAAGGTTTTACTCTGCTCGAGATGACGCTGGTATCTGTCGTCTCGATCATACTTTTGGCGGTGGCTGTGGCCCTGACAGGTGTCGTCATGGGCCTCTCGTCCGTGACTTCACGTCAGCTCGAGGGGGAGCGGGTGCTCGGGCGACTCAGCCTCGTTTTCCGGAAGGACGTACACCAGGCTGAAAGCATCACTATTCCACAAGAAAACAAGACAATCTCTCTCCGCGAGGACGACCAGATAATCTGTGAGCTGCGTCTGCCTCACCAGGAAATTGTGCGTTACCGGGTCCACAGGGGGATCCTGCGGGAGCGGGTTCGAGATGGCGGCGTCGTGGGCAGGGAGGGATTTCCGCTTGATCTTCGCGGTCGGGTACAAATACGGCAGGAAAACGATGGCATCCACACACGTGCCGTCATGATGTTAGAGCTTGGTGCTGGCGATCCAATCACCCGGCAGGAGCGTGATCCCCACCGTACCTGGCAAATCGTGGCTTATGTCGGTCGGGACCAACTCACATCGCCAGCGGTTTCCCTTGATTCCACACAGACCACGGCTAAAAGCCAAAACGGGGGTGAACAACAATGAGCCCCATCGCCCTTTCGCCTTTCGCCGATCTTCCTGGAAGCCGGGTGGGCGAGGCGCCTTCCCAGACACGCTGGGGACGCGGTGTTGCGGCGCTGGGAATCCTTGTGTGTCTCGTGGTCGTTTCGACACTTGCCGCAACCCTGGCCCACCAGTTGTGGTTACGTGTCCGCGACGCACAGCAGGAGCGCTACCTCATTCAGGCCGATTGGTTGGTGGCATCGGCCATCGACCGTGCGGTTTACAGGATCCGCGAAAATGCGGATTACCAAGGTGAAGTTTGGGAAATACCTGAAAACGAGTTACCTGGTGGGCTCCGTGGAGTGGTCCGCACGGCCATTAAACAGGACGGTGGAAAACTGCGGTTTCTCGTACTGGAGGTAAAAATCTTGCTTAACGAGAAAATTGTGGTCAGCGAAACTCGGCAGGTGACGCTTCCCTGACAGCATATCGGCTGGCTTCGAATCAGGGTGGTGCGCTGTGTGGTTATATGGTTTTTCCTGGTTGCCTCGCAACGAGATTGAAACGATGCGGTCCAATTTGAACACCGCGACCGGATGGTCTAGCTTCACTGGGAAAAAATTCTTTTTCCCTGCTGATCGCGTCGGGAGGATTTCCCGATGGATGGACGGCGATTCTATCGGCAAAGCCGCGTTTTGTGGGAAACCTCCTGAAACACCTGGCACATTCCAGCCGATGGCCAAAGCACGTGCACCAAGATGGACGACCCGCGCTACCCCTCAGGATCAGCGTGGAATGACCCAGATAGAGCTATGGTGCGTCGTCCTCATTATTGGTACTCTTATCAGTCTGCTTTTACCAGCGGTCCAAGCCTGTCGGGAAATTGCCCGCAGCGCCCAGTGTCAGCACCAGTTGCTCCAATTGGGACTTGCCATCCGGAATTACGAAACAATTCACGGCCGATTTCCCGCCGGCGTCGTGGAGCCAAGCGGCCCGGTTCGCAACGTGCCGATTGGTTATCACCATAATTGGCTGATCGCTGTGGTGCCCTGGATAGACCCGGTCCCCGGCCGAATGATCCGGGCCGATTTGAGTGTTTACGACTCGGAGAACCTCGCAATACTAGGTGCTAAGGCAGGTTACAACTGGCCACTTCTGTGTCCCTCATCGGTCTACAGAGGCATCAGTCCCAGCTATGCAGGATGCCACGGCCAGGAAGACAAGCCCATCGACGAGAGCGATCATGGAGTTTTTGTGCGAAATCGGTTCTTCCGGGTCGACGAGATCACCGACGGATGCGGTCACACGATCTTTCTCGGTGAAAAATTGCCTCTAGGGCTTGAATGGGGCTGGCTGAGCGGAACACGCGCAACACTTCGTAATGCGGGATTATCCCTTGAGAAGTTCTCTCATCGCACTGCGCCTCGTTACGAGTCTTACTCTGTCACAACAGAAGAAGTCATTCGAATCATCCAAAATCCCGAACCGGAAGACGTGCAACGATTCTGGACTTCCTGCCGCGGGGATCGCGACATTCGGGAAGTGCTCCCAAACATCCTGGCCCACATTCCAGAGGGCCCGCCCACAACCCCCGAAGTCAAACAGTCCTTGCTGGAGATCCTGGGTTCTCTTCCCGAAGGCGGTCCAATTATCGGTGGATTCGGGTCCGCACATCCCGGCGGCGTCAATTTCCTGTTCGGGGATTTATCCGCGAGAAAATTGCGATTCGACATCGAACAAAAAGTTCTTAAGAGTCTGGCGCATCGGAGTGATGGAGAAGGCACTGACGACGCATTGCGCTAAAAGGCCGACATCGCCGCCAAACATATCCGGGATGTGAGGGCGACCGAGTGAACATGGGAGACAAACCATGAAGCGGAAAAAGGTTCGCGGCTTTACACTAGTCGAACTTCTTGTGGTGATTGCTATTATTGGGATATTGATTGCACTGAGCCTGCCCGCCATTCAGGCCTCTCGGGAGACGGCTCGGCGAGCTCAGTGCTCCCAGCATCTATCTCAGATCGGATTGGCATTGTCCCGGTACTACGCCGGCTACGAATGCTTTCCCGCCGGTGTTGTCAACGACACGGCACCGATTCGCAATGAGCCTGCGGGCCAGCATATTGGTTGGATTTGTCCACTGCTTCCGTATCTTGATGCGGAAATCTATTATCGAAAGCTCGATTTATCGAAAGGTGTGTACGATCCCAAGAACGACGCTGTTCGAACCACAACTTTGATCTCGGTCGTTTGTCCCTCTTTTCCCCGCACGCAAGTCGCTGCAGCGAAATGGGCACCGTCCAACTATGCGGGGTGTTACCATCATGAAGAGTCTCCCATCGATTCCAACACGCAGGGAGCTTTCGTACTCAACCGCTGGCTGAAAGAAGACGATTTTCCCGACGGTGTCACCTACACGCTTTTCGTGTCGGAGAAAGGGGTTGATCCAGATGATCTGGGATGGGCCTCCGGAACTCGGGCGACCCTTCGGAATACCGGTAAGCTGCCGAGTATTTGGGGAACAAAATCCGCGGTTTCTAGTCCTCTTGAGAAAAAACCGGGGGCGGTGGCGGTCCATTCTCAACAAGCGGCAGAAAAGACGGCCGATGATGCTGCCCCCTCCCCTGAGAAATCTTTGCCCGTTTTTGTGGGCGGCTTCTCCACAATGCATCCCGCGGTCATCCAAACTCTCATGGGGATGCAAACGGTTAAGCCCATCGGGCTGAATGTGGATCCCCGGGTGTGGCGCCAACTAGCCAATCGCGCCGACGGGGCACTTCCGGAAGTGTTTGAGCCGTAGTACACAGTGCGCTTTTGCGGAAGTTTCCACCCGCCGGGACTCAGCAAAATCCTTTTGCCAGGTTCCTTTTTATGTCCTAACTTTTCTGTAGACAAACGGATGGCTCTCCGTGTGACGCCGGCACAACAGCGGCTGCGATTGTCGAAAGTGTGGCAGTAGGAGCATGCAATGACGCTGGCCACTGCAAAATCTTTTGAAAAAATTCTTGCCAATGCCAATTTACCGGCACTTCCCCAAAGTGCCATTCACGTGTTGCAGGTCTCCCAGGATCCGGATGCCGGACCGGTGGAATACGCCATTCCAATTGAAACCGATCCTGGTTTAACTGGACAGGTCCTCCGGTTCGTGAACTCCTCTTATTTCGGATTTTCCCGAGAAATTTCCAGTGTTCGGCTAGCAATCACGCTGGTTGGTGTGAAAACAATCAAGAACTTTGTGCTCTGGTCCGCTGTTTTCAGCCTGATGCCCAGCCCCAAGTGCGGTCCATTTGACCTGCGAACACTGTGGCAGGACTCTCTCCGGCGCGCATTATTCGCCCGAGAAATGGGCAAGCTCTGCCAGCTCAAAGATTCCGAAGAGCTGTTTGCGGCAGCACTTCTCCAGGATATGGCAGTCCCCTTGCTGGCTAAGGAAGACCCCGATCTTTATACGCGGCTGTTGACCGCCCGCAAGCAGGGTCAAAGACGCCTTTCCACGGTGGAAATGGCTTGCTGCGGATGGAATCACGCCCAGGCAGCAGCGTGGATTGGCCGACGATGGAATCTTCCCGAGCGCTTCGTTGAATTGATCGAAAACCATCTCATGGACGTGATGACGTTTCGGCCCAACGAAACCGACCTGGGCTGTGCAATAGTGGCGCTCTCCGCAGCCCTGCCACCGGTGAGCGACGCGGTATGGCATGAGAAACCGCTCTTCGACGCCGGTTATCGCAAGCTCTTCCGGCAAGGCTTTCCAGAACCTCAAGAGGTTCTGGCAACAGTCGATCAGGCCTACGCTGAAATTGCACCCCTTCTGCGCATCACCGTCCCCGGCCGATCACTGCTCGAAGTTTACCAGGGCAAAGCCAGCGAAGAGAAGGCCACTCCAGACGCTTAACTGCTTGCTCAACAAACGGGAAATACCTCTGGAGAAAATGAATCGGAAATGGTGTCCGATGCATTTTTCGTTCTGTCTCGCGATCTGCGCTCCCGGGATGAAGCGAGAATAATTGCCATAAAGTCCTCGTGGTGAAAACCCTGCCTGGTGGGATTAGCCTGAACCCTCCAGCCGAAAAGGGACAGGATGTAAGCCCACGGGTCCGGCATCGGTGAGCAACGTTTGGCCATACATGTCAAATTCGCGCCGGATATACCCCAAGCCCACAGCCCAATCAGTCCCGGGTAAAGGGGCCACGGAAGTCAGCCATCCCGCCCTCTTGCCACCGACGAGAATCTCCGAACCGGCAGCGAAATGGGTGCCTGCGGGAAAACTCAGCCCCCGCAGTCGCCAGTTGATATGCCCTCGGGAAACAATTCGAGCCACCACTTCCTGTCCCGGATAACACCCCTTGTTAAGTCCGATAATGCGTTCATCATCGGTTACTTCGGGGCCCAACCTTTCTTCGGTTACGTCCTGGCCGTAAATCCACATGCCGAAGAGAATCCGCAGCCACTCGCATTCATTCTGGGACACAACGCAAGCGGCTGTTCGAAGCAGTGACGACACGTGGGTTTCGTGCGACCTTGGCAAGACGAGTTGCAAACTGGGCGCCAGGCGCTGGTCAAATCGCCTCGCCCAGGCTTCGGCTTCCCTTTCAAGCGCGAAGTTGGCCGGTGAAGAAACCGCTCGTGGATCCTGCGTCTTTGACCAACCCAGATCAAGCCGCGTTTCCGCAAGTCCAGCGGAATTGTCCGAAAATTGTAGCTGTGATTTTGCTATGCCACGGACAGCGAATTCGGCGTCCTTCCCCACTAGAAGGATTTTTCGCCAGTGCTGTGAAGAGTCCTGAATCTCCAGGCGTTCTCGGATGTGGAACCATTCAAGATGTTGGACGAGCCTCTCGGACTGTGCGGACTCGGTTTCGAGAATCCAACCATCCCCTCGCTTCCAACCTGTCGCGGCGGCCTTCACATGTCCTTTGGCATCCAGAAAGAGCATGCGTCGGCCGACTCCGCTCGGCAGCCCCCGCAGCGGCGCTGTGGAGACCCGATGGAGAAAATCATCGGCGTCCGGGCCGGCAACGAGAATTTCCGCCTGGTGCCAATGTTCAATCGCGAGGCACGATGGCAGTTCTCGAACAGCCCGCGCTATGATTTCCACATGTCGGTCGAAGCCGTCACTCGTCATCGTACCTCCTTGAGTTGCCCAGAGAACTCACGCTCTGGTTAGTTCATAGCCGCGCCAGCTAAAAAACATTCACAGGACGGAGCCAGCCCCCCCAGAAGATTGAACCCGTGCAGCCAGACACCGATTAAAACAATTTGGTTTGTGGCAATTGACATTTTTCAGGCAGCGGTTAGGATAGTCAATGACCAACCTTGTTGGGTACGATCCCGGGGCAAGCAACTGCCTTTTTTGACGCAAGCGGTACTGCGACGACGCTGTCTCGGCCTGCGATAGACATGTGACTCACCGAAAAGTTAGGTACTGGGTTGGAGGGATGAATCGACGTTAGGGTCTGGACTGAGTTTGCGAATTTAAGAGGAGTGGAAAATGAGTCAGGTGTTCCTTACTGAAGCGGCTGCCCAAGAGGTCAAGCGTCTTTTGGCGGAAAATCAACTCGCGGCTGACTCGGCCCTCCGCGTCTCCGTGGTGGGCGGGGGCTGTAGCGGTTTTGAGTACAGATTGGATTTCGAGACGAACCCGGACGCCGCCAGTGACGTCATTTGTGAATCTCACGGCGTCAAAGTGGTGGTCGACAAGAAAAGCCTTCAGTTCCTGGCCGGCACCACCATCGACTATCAAAATGGCATTCTCCAGCGGGGATTCGTGTTTCACAATCCACTGGCGGTTCGCACCTGTGGTTGCGGAACGTCGTTCTCTGTGTCCTGAAGGACCACGTGTCTTACCCCGGGAGGATTCCCATTCGCCTTGGGGTTTCTGTCCTAAGTTACAACACAGCCAAACGAAACCGGGCGCAGATCAACGGGACGTTGACCTGCGCTTTTTTTTGGCACAAAACGGGATATCTCCTTCCAGCGATTGTTCGTGCCCGCGCCGCGCCCTCGTGCCTATCCATGAATTTATCCGTTACGCCAGCGGTTCGCTGCCGAGTTCCCTCGAGAGAAGGGGAAGCACCCGACGGATAGGGGCAGGCATCGGCAGTCCATCGAGGGCGTCAAGGCCAACCCAAGCCGTGGCCGTTTGCCCATCTGAAATCCTCGGTTTGGCCTGTCCAGAAACCGGAACGAGAAAACAGTCCAGGACAATGCGATAGCGCGTCACCTGGTGTCGGACCCGTGCAAAGTGACGGGCACTGACTGGCTCAAGGCCTGCCAAAAGCTCCTTTTGCTTCATGAGTTCGGGAAGGGCGATCTGCTCTGGTGCTCGTACTTCGTTCCCGCCTTCCTGCAGTAAAATCCTGGGAAATTCCCACAATCCCGCCCAACGTCCCTTCGAGCGCCGCTGCACGAAGAGTCGCCGCTTCCAGACCAGAACAAAAGCCACCTCATGGCGGAGCGTATGAGGCTGCTTCTTTTGTGAGTTTTGCCCTAACGGCAGATGCTTCTGGAACGTCTGACAGGTTGTTTTGAGAGGACACTGCCCACATAGCGGTGCTTTCGGGAGGCAGATCACACTCCCTACATCCATGAGCGCCAGGTTGATCTTACGCGCTTGGTGTGGAGCGAGGAACATTTCGGTCACCTGCCAGAGAACTCGATCCGAAAGTGGAGTTCCATTGTCGGCTGAACCCAGCCACCGGCAAAAGAGTCTCCGCGTGTTGGCTTCCAGGATCGGAACGGATTGGTTGAAGGCGAGAGAGAGGATGGCTCCCGCCGTGTACCGACCGATCCCCGGCAACCGCATCAGTACCGCAGGATCCCGGGGAAATTGCCCGTCAAACTCCGTCTGCAGGATGCGAGCGGTTTTATGCAGATTCTGAGCCCGGCGGTAATATCCCAGGCCTTCCCACAGTTTGAGCACGTCACTTTCGTCGGCTGAGGCCAGGCGCTCCAGCGTGGGGAATCGCTCCAGAAAACGCCGGAAATATGGCTCCACAACCTGAGTAGTGGTCTGCTGAAGCATGATCTCGCTCACCCAAATCGCATAGGGATCGCGGGTTCGTCGCCAGGGAAAGTCCCGAGCATGGTGACGAAACCAGCGGAGAAGTTCCGCACGCGCCAGCGTTACGACCTGCTCATCCACTGGTAAATCCGACGGCTTTTCGTGATGTTTCAAAGGAAATTTTTTCGTTGACATAGAGTCGAAATTCACTGCCACTGATGCCTGGTTTCCCGCACTGTCAATGCTACTGCTCTTTGCCTTCTTCTCCGAGATCCAAACGTCTTTGGCGGATCAGCACCCCATCGGTCCTGCGCGCCATGTCCAGGCCCAGTAAGTGGCTGAACCAGCCCCGGCGACTTACGGAGTTTTCAGTTCCAAGTTCAGGGACCCAATGATGGGAACCGGTGGGGTTGGTTGATCCTCACCCCGATCCAGGACACTTCGAGTAATGCTTCGAGTTTCATTGTATTGAGAGCCCACGAAAGAGATTGCGATCCCGGCGTATGGAAGGGTCATCCCGATGCGGAAAACAGTTCCGGAGAAGATTTCTCATTCTGCAGGGGCTTGACGCGACTGCGATTTCCGGCCACTATTTCCCGTTGATAGAGTGCGAAAAAGCGAATCAGGACCCTGCGGCGGATGACGCGATCGGTGGTGGGGTTGGTAGCGCATTGGCGTGTCAAGACATGGGCGCATGACTGGTGCGGAGGGAGTGTGCGGAGTTGGGGAGGACCACCGGTCCAAAAATACCAACGCCGACGGGCCATTTATGCGGACAGGACGAGAATCCTTTGCCAGTGGTTACGGCTTCCGTGTTGCGTCACGAGTCATTTCGCTGCCCCAGCAAGGGACGGGTGAAGTTTCTGAGAGATTCCCTAGACACAGGTGATCGACCATGTCCGACAAAGCCTTTCTTGCCATTGATATGGGGGCATCCAGCGGGCGCCACGTGGTAGGCCTGTTTGATGGTCGTCGGGTAAAGCTGGAAGAAGTTTACAGATTCCAAAATGGGCCGGTGGAAGTGGGAAATCGGCTCTATTGGGATGTGCTTGGCCAGTGGACCCACATCCGAAATGGACTCTATGCGGCTGGATCGCGCGTGAACACCACTGTGGCAAGTGTGGGAGTGGACACGTGGGGCGTTGATTTCGGACTGCTCGACCGCAACGATGAACTGCTGGGCAACCCCTACCACTATCGAGACCACCGCACCGATGGCATGATGGAAAAGGCTTTTCAAATTGTGCCACGGGAGGAAATCTTCCGGCAAACGGGGCTCCAGTTCATGCAACTGAACACCCTCTATCAACTCCTCGCTATGAAGTTCGGTGGCTCCCCGCTCCTCGACATTGCCGACCGACTTCTCATGATGCCGGATCTCTTCCACTGGATGTTGACCGGCGAAAAATGCAATGAATTCACCGATGCCACCACCACGCAATTTTTTAATCCTGTGGAGCGTCGGTGGGCGACTGAGTTGCTTGATCGCTTCGGACTGCCCACGCACATTTTGGGCCCCATCGTACAGCCGGGGACAGTCCTGGGGCCACTTCGGCCGAGTGTCGCGTCCGAGACGGGGCTCACGCAGACCCAGGTGGTTTTACCGGGAACGCATGACACAGCGAGTGCCGTCATGGCCGTGCCGGCACGCGAGCATGGGGATGACTGGCCTGACTGGTGTTACATCAGCCTGGGGACCTGGGCTCTGATGGGAGTCGAGGTCAAGCAGCCCATCATCACCGAAGAGTCGTTGACCCTCAATTTCACCAACGAGGGCGGTGTGGGGAATACGATCCGGCTTCTCAAGAACATCACTGGCCTGTGGCTGGTTCAGGAATGTCGGCGAATTTGGAATCAGGCGGGCCGGAGTTGGGACTGGGAAGATCTCAATCGATTGACGGCCGAGTCGCCGGGGTTGGTCAGTTTCATCGATCCCGATCATTCTATGTTCCTGGCTCCTACCGACATGCCGGAAGCCATTCGCGAGTTCGTACGTCGCACAGGCCAGTCGGTTCCGTCAACTGAGGGAGCCGTTTTGCGGTGTGCTCTCGACAGCATCGCCATGAAATTCCGGCATGTTCTGGGAATGTGTGAGAAGCTCATTGGCCGACGGATCGAGGTCATCCACATTGTTGGTGGGGGAACCAAGAATCGGCTATTGTGTCAGGCTGCGGCGGACGCGTGTGGTCGGCCGGTGCTGGCTGGTCCGGTGGAAGCCACCGCACTTGGGAACATCATGATGCAAGCGGTGGCCGCCGGAGAAGTGGGCAGCATTTCCGAAGCTCGCGAAATCATCCGGCAAAGCTTCCCGCTCGATGAGTATTTGCCCCAAAACACTGCAGCCTGGGACGAGGCCTTCCCGCGGTTCTTGCAGATCCTGGAGGCAACTGTGTGACACATCTAGGCATTTGGGTGATGCTGCCTGGCAGTGTTGCACCGCGGCGGGTTTTACTATTGCTCCGCGGAAAGACACGCGAAATACAAAAATGTAAAAACCAAAATCGCGGAACATCAGCAGAGTTGTACGGGCATCGGTAAACCTCGACCGCTACAGCCGTTGAAGACAAGCATATCTGTTCTGGTGACTTGTGCCGGAAGACTCATTGAAGAAGGAGGATGAAATGGTTCGCGTCGGGATCGTGGGCATCGGCTTCATGGGAATGATTCACTATCTGGCTTATCAAAAGATTAAGGGAGTCAAAGTCACGGCCATCTGTGAAAAGATACCGGAGCGATTGGCTGGAGACTGGCGGTCCATTAAAGGCAATTTCGGACCACCTGGCCGCAAGATGGACCTGAGAGGAATCGCCAAATACTCTGACATCGCGGAGCTTCTGAAAGATCCCAATGTGGACGTGGTGGATATCTGCCTGCCACCGGCTCTCCATCCCGAGGCGACCATCGCGGCCCTGGAGGCGGGCAAACATGTGTTTTGCGAAAAGCCCATTGCCCTAACGGTCCAGGCAGCCGACAAAATGGTGAAGACCGCGGAAAAACGCGGCAAAATACTGCTGATCGGTCATGTGCTCCCCTTTTTCGCGGCTTATCGCTTCGCGTATGATGCCGTCACCAGTGGAAAGTACGGAGCCTGCCTGGGGGGCCATTTCAACCGGGTTATTTCCGATCCCCTGTGGCTGAAAGACTTTTATGATCCAAATGTGTGCGGTGGTCCCGCTATCGATCTGCACATTCATGATGCTCACTTCATCCGGCTTCTGTTCGGCATGCCGAAAGCCGTGCACAGCGTGGGGCGTATGCGGGGGGAAGTCCCCGAGTATTTCAGCACTCAGTTCCTCTTCGATGACCCCCGCCTCGTGGTCACGGCAACTAGCGGGGTGATCATGCAGCAGGGCCGGCCCTTCACCAACGGTTACGAGATTCATCTGGAAAAAGCAACGCTCGTTTTCGATTCCTGGATGAATATGCCGGTCACAATCCTCACCGAAGACGGGAAAGTAAAACGGCCGAAACTTCCTGCCCGCGATCCTGTCGATGACTTCGCTGCGGAACTAACGGAGGTGGTCCGCTGCATCAAGAACGGAGAGACATCCATGTTCCTCGATGGTCGTCTGGCGCGGGATGCCCTGGTCCTGGCTCATCGGGAGATCGAATCTGTCAAACGGCGTCGAGCCGTAAAAGTCTGAGTGACTCCCCCATCAAGTAAGAGCGGAGCTGTTTTCTAGAATTTCCCATCTTCTCTGCGGAGATCTGAAAAATTTCACCAAAATGGCGCTGCCACTTCCGGCGCCACGGTAGGTGTTATCGTCAACTTTTCTGCCACGATCAGGTTCGGCGCCTGCGCCTTGTGAGATTGCGGGTTTTACCGAACAAATCGGGCAAAAACACCGCTGGGGTTTTTGCCCATGGTCGATGCCTGAGCTATACTCATCCGAACAGAGTAATGTGGGCTGGCGGCGTGTCGTCGAACGCCGTCAGGTGTGAAATATTCTGGTGGGATTGGCAATCGGAGGATCCACGAGCATCACTTTTGCCTGCTCATCGCAGGTGGGCGTCCGCAGGAAGCTATGCGAGGGAGCACTGTGAGGACTGGACGCATGGAGCACTCAGGTTCGGACTCGTCTGTGGGAACAATCCTCGGCACTCTTCGTGATCGGCACTTCCGTCGGTTACGGCGCTTGCTTGGGAGAGCAGGCCTCTTTGGAGCAGCGATTGGATTCTCACTTGTTTTAACGGGTTTCGCACTAGCCACCTCAGACGGTGGAGAGCTGAACAATCGTCCGTCTTCCGATCCCTTTTCGCTTTCAGCCAACGAACACGAGGAACTGAAAGCTGTTTTGGAACAGGGGCAGGCTCTGGAGCGGCAATCCCGGTGGGGTGAGGCGCTGAGCCTTTATGAAGAAGCCATCCGCCGTTTTCCAGGCCATACGCAACTGCAAATCCGATTTCACGAGACGCGACTTCATTATGATCTCATCCGTCGGTACGCGGACAGTACCTTTCTGGAAACCGTTCGGAATCTTTCGGAGCGCAATGCCCTCCAACTTTATGACGAGGTGCTTTTCAAAATCCAGGCTCATTATGTGGAATCACCCCACTGGAACGAACTTTATACTCAGGGTGTCCATGGTCTGGCTCTCGCTTTGAGCGAGCCCAAATTCCTCGCCGCCTACCAAATCAGTTTGTCATCAGAGGCGGCGGCCAGTGCCGGGCGCGATCTGGAGTTTATCGTGCCGCCACTCCGCGTGCAGTCGCGGACGACAACTCTCGAGGCCGTTAACCGCTTAACCCAGTGGTTGCATGAGAAGGTGGGACTACCGGTCAGCGCTGCGGTGATGGAAATGATATGCGGAGCGGTAAACTCCCTGGATCCATACTCTGCGTTCTTGACACCCGCACAGCTTTCCGACCTTTACTCTCAGATCGAAGGTAATTTTGTGGGCCTCGGGGTCGAGTTGCGTCCGCAGGAAGATGCGCTCATCGTTTTGCGGGTGATCGCGGGAAGTCCGGCGGAAAAGTCGGGGGTTCGCGCCGGGGATCGGATTGTGGCCGTGGACGGGCAGAAGGTGCGCGATGTTTCACCGGATCGCGCGGCGGAGCTTCTGAAAGGTCCGGAGGGAACAAGCGTTTCGCTGGAGATTGTGGATCGAGACGGCCGAATAAGGTCTGTTTCCGTGATCCGCACACGGGTTGAGGTCCCGAGCGTGACCGATGTGCGGATTCTGGATAACCGGGCGAAAATCGGATATTTTCGACTGCTCAGTTTTCAGCGAACCACAGCCCACGATGTGGAAACAGCGCTCAACCTGCTAGAAGCCCAGGGCATGCGATCTCTGATCATCGATTTGCGAGGAAACCCCGGTGGTCTTTTGGGGGCAGCAGTGGAAACGGCAGATCTGTTTTTGACTGGCGGAACCATTGTCTCGACACAGGGCCGAAACTCGGAGGAGAACCTCGTATACACTGCGCAAGAGGTGCGCAAGTGTGCCGTGCCGCTGGTCGTTCTTATCGATCACGAAAGCGCAAGTGCTGCGGAGATCTTTGCAGGTGCCCTCCAGGACCAGGGCCGCGGCACGATTGTGGGCACCCCGAGCTATGGGAAAGGTTCGATTCAGGGAATCTTTCCGCTCACCATTAGCGGCGCCGGACTCCGTCTGACCACGGCTCGGTTCTTTTCTCCTCGAGGCCAGCCCTACGCGGGACGGGGCGTCATCCCCGACATTCGCGTCCAGGTGGCGGCACGCCCCCTTGCAGGCCGATTGCCCTTCGATTCAGGATTTACGTCGGGCAGCGATTCCTCGTCGATCTCCGGCGACGTGTCCTCTCAGGCATCGCTTTCAACGTCGCGCGATCCGATTCTCGAAGCTGGCCTCCAGGCAGCCCAACAAATCCTTGCCCAACGCGATGGCGCAACGCGCTAGTCGGGACCCGTGACAGCCGTCACGCCGCGAGCATCACTCTTCCCTGAAACAACTGTGATTTGAGAGCAGCAGATTCTCGGAACACCAGTGGTGCGCAGCCAGGAACTGTTTCCCCTCGCCAAAGCTTCTTGGGAAGCAGGTCTCTCCGACAACGAGGCTTAGCTCATTCGCGCCGCGACAAGCTACGGCCGTCGAGAGAGATACACAATGGTTACCCCTCCCACGATTATGCCGCCGATCACGGCCAAAATCATCATTCCAATGACGGTGGACCAGTCATACACCGTCCGCAGCATGAACTGGGCGAGCATCAGGAGAATGACCGTCAGATTAAACGCCACGATCGCATACTGGAGGTCCTGCCGAAACCGTTCCGGGGACCGTGGTGCGAAAGTTTGTGATGCGGAAGCCTTCTGATGGGCGGGGGCTGCTTTCTGACCGCGTCCGTCTCCTCTGCCGGACATGTACCGTGTGACTGCCGCATTGATCCCGATCGGGGTAGTGATGACGCTCCGGACGGGCAAACCGTACAAGTGGCGCAGCGTTTCTTCCACATCGGGATTCAGTGGAAAGGGTGACGCCACAAGCAACTGATTGTCGTCCACCATGATGGGTAGGCAGGAGTACTGGCGGGCCAGTGCGGGAGGCATCTTGTCGAGAAGCGATACGTCAATCGTTGTCTCTTGAAGATCGACGAACGGCAACCCCTGTGATTCGGCGTAGGCTTGCATCACCACGTCGGGTGCCGCCAACTTCTGCTGGATGATGGCATCATGGATCGCCAGTCCTACCGCCTGGGCAAAGCGCCGCGCCCGCTCCAGGTTCTCAGGTGTGATGGCTCTATTAGCAAGGAGGATTTCCTCGACGGTGCGTCGCACACCCTCACCGAAATCCTTCCGTCCCAGCATAGCATCGTATTCGCGCTTGCGCTGGGTGTCGGTGAGGCAGAGCATGGCCTTTGCCAGCTCATTGAGAAGCTGCTGGGACTCAAATGCATAATCGCCCGTCGCATATTTGCGGACGTAGGCGTTCAGTTTCCGATATTGTTCCCGGATTTTATTAACGTCGTCTTCAAAGAGAGGGAGCTTGAGAAGCTGATAGTAATTGAGCGGACGCTGGGTTTCCTCAATGCCCAGCCAGTCGCGATAAACATCGATGGGCTTCTTTGCCATACCACGGCTTCCTAATCGACTTTGTATTCGTTGGCCAGACGGGCGAGGGCGTCAACTTCCTCTTCCGCGAGCACGCCCCGGCGTTCAATTTCGATGCGCGCTTCTCGCCCACTGGTCTTGTCGCGTGCCGTCACGATGACGCGTCCTTGGGCGCTGAAAGCGTAGGTCACCTCCACCGGCGAGCCCTTCGGCAAGTTGGGAGGCAGGTCAGTGATACGGCACTTTCCGAGAAGCGAACATGCGAACGGATCCGGTGCGTCTCCTTCCAGAACCTGGACCGTAATTCGCTCCTGATTGTCTTTGGTTGTTTTGAAGATTCGGCGCACCTCGATGGGAATCCGGCTGTTCCGCGGAATCATCACATGGTTGATCGTTTTTCCCGTCTTCGGATCGAGGGCCACAATTCCCAATCCATGCGAGTTAACGTTTTCCTGTTGCACCATCTGCAACCGCCGCCGAATTCTTTCGGCGAGTTCGCTTTCCTCTCCGCGGTATTTCGCTTCTAGAATCGCCGCATGGATGGCCGCGCCCTCGGCCACTGCCGTGTGCGGGGAAATGCCGCGATACGGTTCGCGATTGAGAATCCGCCGGATCATCGCGGGTACCTGCGGCATTAACGTTGAGCCGCCCACCAGAACAATCGCTTCCAGCTCGTCAGGCCGCACGCGAGCTTCTTCCAGCACAAGCAGAGTTGTGTCGGCTGTCCTTTGCAGCAAGTCAGCTGTCAGTTGGTCGAACAGCTCGCGGGTAATAGGCACGTCGATCGCGCGACCTTCGTACCGGCAGTGGATGACCGTCTCGGTTTTCTCCGACAGCTCAATCTTGGCCAGATCGCAGTCATTCCGCAGGATCTGAATCATTTGCGGTGACTCCCGCGGATCGATACCGTGCCGTTGCTTGAACATATCCGCCACATAGTCAAGAAGACGGTCATTCCAGTCCACGCCACCGAGCTGCACATCGCCGTCGGTCGCCAGCACCCGGAACTGGGTGGGAGTGTATTCCACGACGGTCACGTCGAACGTCCCCCCACCCAGGTCGTACACGAGAACTTTCCGAGGCTTATCCACCCGAATTTCCGGGTTCCCGAGAATACCCTCTTTGTAGGCGTAGGTCAGCGTCGCGGCGGTGGGCTCATTCATGATGTCGACGACGTTAAGTCCGGCAATTCGCCCCGCATCCTGAGTGGCCTTGCGCCGCGCATCGTTGAAGTAATATGGCACCGTAATGACCGCGTTGCCGATCTTTCCGATCTGCTTTTCTGCGTCCTGGCGAAGCTTTTTGAGAATGAGGGCCGAAATAAACTCCGGCGAAATTTCCCGTCCGTCGAACGTGCGACGGTAGTCGGGCATGCCCATGTATCGCTTGATCCGCTCGATGACGTTCTGCGGATCTTCCATCGCCGCCCGCATCCTATTCGGGCCGACAATCACATGGCCACTCTCCGCCAGAAGAATGACGCTGGCCGTTTCGATTTCTCCGTCATCGTTGGGAATGACGCGTGGGCGTCCTTCGTCGTCCAGAATAGCGATCGCGGAGAACGTGGTTCCCAAATCAATGCCGACGGTATGCCCAGGTTCGAAATGCATTGCTGGCCTTTCCCACCAACACGATTGAAGAGACACCTGTCACGTGACTACGCACCTACGGCACTCCATGCCCCCAAGCCCAAGGTACCGTCCTCCAGATGCCGGCCACCTCCCGCCGTGCCGCTCCACCGCTTCCGGAGATGAGCACGGCTTGCTTATCATTGTGATTCAACCAGGGGCGTCTGTCGATATCCCGGTATCCGGCGGTGACCGCCCCGTCTCCTCTGGTTTTCTCATTGAAGTAGCTTATCCACTTCCTTGAGCAGGTCCTCTGCGGATTTACCCTTCTTCTCTTGACTGACGTCAGGTTGCGGTTGCTCCGGTTTCGCAGGAGTGGCTGGTTTGGTCTCTTGTGCCGCAGTCTGCTCTGGAGTCTTCCCTGGAATGGACTTTTCCGGGGTTGCAGGCTTTTCCCGTTTTGGCTCGGCCGATTTCGCCTGCTGCGCGGATTTCTCCTCTTTCTGTGCAGCCGCTGTCCCCTTTTCCGGCTTTTCTGCCGGCGCTCGGGCGGCCGACTCTTTCGTGTCCGGCTTGGCTGCAGCCTCTTCCGAGGCGAGCGTCTCTTCGAGCTCGCTCACCCCGCTCACTTTGGCCCCGCGCACGATGGCCAGAAAATAGGGCTCGGCGAGGCCCACCGTTTCTGGCGGAGAGCGAAGCTCAAACTGGTAGCGACGGCCGGCCACCACCGTATCGAAAAACACCCGATCGACAATCCCACCGAGGGCGTCTTTCACCCGCGCCCGCCGGGTATACATGACCCCCACAAGCTGCCCAATCTGTCCCGTCTTGACGGTGGTTTTGGCGCCCGCGGAAGCAAGCTCCGAAGCGACGAATTTAGCAAACGCATCCACGTTGCCAGCATCCACGTTCTTGAACTGCTGGCAATCCTCCGCCGTCACGATTACCGTGGGGTAAGGATTCCCCTCCGCGGCCTGGAACCGAACAATGTACCGACTGGAACGTGGAGATACCACCCAATCGCGCGGCGGGCTGATTTCCAGGCGGCCCTCATCGAGAGGAGGAAGTGGGTCACCGAGGACGGGCAGTTCACCGATATCCAGTCGGGCAATCGATGGCGCTTTGCCATCGCTGCTGGAACCCGATTTCCCACATCCATCCGACAGAACAAAAGCCCCTATCGCCACGCAAAACACGGTGATTCGCATCAGGTGCGCTCTACGATCATACCATGTCATCCTCTGGCCCTCTCGGTTCCATATGACCATGCTGGGGAATTTGGCGACACGAACCACCCGATACGGCAGTAGACAGGAAGGCTCCGGCCTGGACTGCACTCCATCCACGTCGTCATCCGCCGCCGATCACGCCCCGTCCACCGGTATCTCTACTTCAACTTCTCGTTTGACGAGCTGAACAAAATGGGGGACCTTTTTGCTTTCTGAGAGTTCCCTCGCCACCCGTTCGGCGTCTTCCCGATGAGCGTAGTCGAAGGTCTGCACTTCGACGAGAGTCTGGCTGAACACTCCCCACAAGGCGATGCGTTTAACGACCTTTTTAACTTTCGGCCGACTTTTCCTGGAAGACTTCGCCTTTGACGTATCCTCCTGGGAAGCCGCCTCCGCCTGCTGACGGAGGGCTTTCCGATCCAAGATCTTCCGAGCCATTGCGGTCACCTGTAAGAAAACGACAGATCCGACTTTCGAGGGGCTGCCGCCGGCGGCAGATCCCGGCAATTCGCGCTAATTTTTATGATAATCGTTCGCGATTGATTTGACCAGCGACAGCGCCGCTCTTTGGAATTCCTTGTAGGTATTGCTTGCCATCCCTCTCAGTGGGGGAACGTGCCTACAACTCGAAAATCGGTACCTCCGCAACTCCGCTAGCGGAGCCAATCGTGGATCGCACCCATGCGGCGATCACTGCGGCAACCGCCAGCCATTTGTCAACCCGGCCCCCTGTATAATCAAGGACAGGGGCCGATGGAGGTATCCGACGATGGCATCCATGGAAGCGGACCACACACGTTCTCCGGCTGCCTTAAAGGTCAAAAACTTTCCCCACAAACCCGGCGTGTACCTCATGAAAGATGAGGCAGGTCGGGTCATTTACATCGGGAAGGCCAAAGACCTCCGCAATCGCGCAAGCAGCTACTTTCTCAAGGCGGCCGCCGAGGATCCACGTACAGCGAAACTTGTGCAGGAAATCCGGGACATCGATTACATCGAGGCGGAAAGCGAAGTGGATGCCGTGCTCATGGAAGCACGGCTCATCAAGGATCTTCAGCCAAAATACAATCGCGAGCTCAAAGACGATAAGACGTTTCCCTACTTGGAAATTTATATCCGCGAGGATTTCCCACGGGTCGTGTTCACGCGGGAACCGCAAGGACGGGGTACTAAGCTTTATGGGCCCTTTACAAGCCCCCGTGTGCTCCGTGGGGCGATTCAGGTCCTGCAAAAGATTTTCAAATTCCGCACGTGCCAGCTTGACATACGAGAAGACGATCCGCGCTGGCGTCATTTCCGTCCGTGTCTTCTAGCGGCAATCAACCAGTGCACCGCACCCTGCAACCTGCGGATTTCTAAGGAGGAATACCGCAAAGACATCCGACGGCTCCAGAGGTTCCTGGAGGGAGACAAAGAAGGGCTTCTGAAGGATCTCCGGCGAGAGATGAAAGAAGCGGCGGAGGCCCTGCGATTCGAAGAAGCCGCCCGGTTACGGGATGAAATCGAGTATCTCGAAAAGCTGGATGAGCGGGGCAAAATCGACGTCCATGTCCAACCTGAAGTTTTTCATGTCGATCCCAAAAAAGGATTGGCAGGACTCCAGCGCGTGCTGAAGTTGGCCCAGCCGCCGCGAACGATTGAAGGCGTGGATATCGCTCATCTGTCGGGCTCTGAGATGGTGGCCAGTCTGGTCCGCTTCATCGACGGTCTGCCCTTCAAACCCGGTTACAAGCGGTACCGGATCCAAACGGTGGAAGGGATCGACGATTACGCGGCCATTCGGGAGGTCGTCCACCGGAGATTTCGCAGACTGCGCGAGGAGGATGAATCTCCGCCAGACATCTTTCTCATTGACGGTGGCAAAGGCCAGCTCCACGCAGCCCTTTCTGCTCTGGAGCAATGGGACGGTCCCCGCCCGGTTTTCGTGTCCCTGGCCAAGCGAGAAGAGGAAGTCTTTGTGCCGGGAAGGGACGAACCGCTTCGCCTCAGTCGGCATTCCTTCGCCCTTCGGCTGCTGCAGTATGTGCGGGACGAGGCTCACCGCTTCGCCCAGCACTACCATCATATACTCCGCCGAAAATCCACACTTGGCGACGAGAAAAACCCGTAAGCGGAGCGGAACTTCTGAAATCACGCACGCTTCAGATGTCGTCCAAACCAGGTCTTTGTCCGCTCCCACATTTCGTCTGACAGAACGTGCCCCACGCCCGGCTGAATAAACACACTGAAGTTTTCCTGCGCCCCTGCCCTCTCATAAAACGCGCGAATGATTTCAACTCCCTCGCGAACTTCCTCGATAGGGCTGCCTTCGTCGAGTTCGCCGAAATTGAGAAGAAGGGGCCGAGGAGCAATCAATCCAGCAATATGGGGCGTATCTCCGTACCGCAGCCAACCTGGAATAAAGTTGGGAAAACAGTGAAGAAGATGTTTCCGGTGAATGGCTTTATAGGTAGGCAGGCAGCAGTTTCCCACCAGGCACACCAGCCGCTCCTCCCACGGACCAACAAGCCAGGTGAATGTTGATCCCATAGAATGGCCATAGCATCCCAATCGGGAACCATCCACAAAAGGCAAAGAGCACATGAAGTCCACCGCTCGCCGCATATCGAGAATGTTTTTCCAGGCGAGGCACTTTCCCTCGACCACGTACTTCAGGAAAACAAATCGCTCATAATCACCACCCTTCAGATACGGCGACTGGCGTTCCTCGAAGCACAGCGCATCGGGGCAAAGGACGACGTAGCCTTCCTTCACCAGTGCTACCCCCGTGTGGTGCATCGGATTGCCTGCCAGCCCTGCTGGCTCGCTTTTGCCAAGATGCCACTCACCGTTGTGCTGATGCCACACGAGGATACCCGGCGCGAGACTTTTTTCGTCCACTCCGTCAGGCACAAGGAGCAACGCCGGTACCCGGTCGTTTGGCTCCACCTGGTAGGTCACCCGGGTGATGGTGTAGCCGTCTCGCCGAACCGGCTTGCCCCACTCGGGATCGAGATTGCAGGGCGACGGCCACGGCCCACCCAGACACTCCAACAGCTTGGACTTCAAGAAACTCGTCTGATCCATGGATATGATCTGAACCCCCTTTTCAATCACATTCAAAATAGTTCAGCTACCGTTTGATGATCGTGGTTCCATCTCATTGCGTCGCCGACTCACCAGAGGACCTACCAGGGGCCATTGGTTCGGCCGGACTTGACATTTCAGCAGGCTGATTTGCGGCCTCCTTTTGTTCCTCTGTTGGGACAGCGCCGGGTGGGCTCGAACCGACTCCCTGTTCAGTCGTTTTGTGCGATCCATTTGTCGCTTTAGGTTTGAGAATCACGGTCACCGGCGTTCCCAGCGGGGGAATGTTTTCAGTAAACGCTTCGAAAAGGAGAGCATCGTTACTATCCGTGCTGCGGATAGGCAGGTCGAGCACCGCTGAGGGAAAATTCGAGACGCAAATCAGCTCTCCCGTAGTATCCGCGTAATAATACTGTTTTCCCGTCTCCTCATCGGTGAGGAGTTGACTCCCCGTAAAGATCCATGGATAGCTCATCGCCTGCTTCGTACGGACGTCCCTCACCCACTGTTGCGCCGGGGTGGTGTGAACTTTGCCTTCGGCATCCTTCCAGGCCACAAGGACGTCGATTTCCGGTCCTTCGGCCGGGCGGTATTCGGGGTAGAACTGGACAGGTCGGCCGGGTTCCAACCCCAGAGCCAGAAGCCCAGCATGGACAATGTAGGCGCGGGTATCAATGGATACCACCGACTCGTGTTCCTTCGAATTCTTCAAACAGGCAAATAACTCCAGAGGGGCCTGACGTTGGCAGACCTGGCCGACCATCACCACCGCGCGGCCTTCCGCATCCAACCAGATGGGATATTCGGGGTGCAGCCGCTGCAAGCGTTCCGGATGCTCAACAAGCGGCGGACCGAGAGAGACGGTTTCCTTTTCCGGTTTTTCTGATGGTTTTGGCGACTCTGTTTCCCGAATATAAAGCGTCCTAGTGGTCGCCTTGACCAGCTCACCTTTCTGGTAAATAGCTGCCGCAACATACCAGATACCCGGCTTAGTGGAAACATAGCTGAGCACCGGTGAGATGGTTTCTCCCGCCGCGAGTCGCCCGACAGGAAATGTCCATCGTGCTTCGCTGATTGTGTCCTGAAGCCCGAACTGGACACTTCCCTGAACCTCAATTTGATCAACGAAGGTCTCGCCGTGGTTGGTCACCTCCACATGAAAGGTGACCTCGTTGCCGACCTGCCATTCTGTGGCAGCCTTGAGCTCAATGTCTAGGATATCCATCAAATTCGTCGGAGACTGCATTGCCTCCCGAGCGTTCGCTTCCGGGGGGGTGGCAACGGAAGGGCCGGGCGGCTGAAAAGGTTTCACCTCCTCCCCGCGAACAGTGGCCTTTTCATGGGAATCGACAGTCGCTTGAGATACAGCGGACGCCGGCCTCTCCTTGCGACATCCAGTCCCAAAAGAAATGAAAATGCACAGAATCGACAGAAAAGTTACCAGAAAAGTCATCAGCCTCTGCGATCTCATCGCCGTCTCTTTTTCCGAAAGAATCATGCAATTAACCTGGGATACCTCGAAACCGCCGGTAAATTCTTCCCGCGTCGGTAAACTGCAAACACGAAGATTCAATGCCCGGTATCCTATCAATCTGAGGGGCACCGGCAGTTGAACTCGCTCTCCCCTCACTACGATAATCGATGA
This sequence comes from Thermogutta sp., assembly GCF_039793925.1. Classification (GTDB taxonomy): domain Bacteria; phylum Planctomycetota; class Planctomycetia; order Pirellulales; family Thermoguttaceae; genus Thermogutta. The sequence goes on from NZ_JBAMME010000130.1 coordinate 108,857, forward strand.
AATCGAGTAGGAAAAGGCAGCGAAACTCCCGATCCATGGCACTTCGAGTTCTAGCGGACACATCGCAAACATGGAGCAGCCAACACCTGAGAGATGGAACCAGCCCGAGCAGAAATCGACAGGCAACCACGGAAAGGCCACTGGATGTGCTCGTGTCCACCTCGGATCGAAAAGGAGTCGGGAAAACCTCCATGTGGAGCTTGCTCACAGTGACCACGAGATGGCATACACGGTGAACCTCGCGGGAGAATCCATCATCGCAGGAGAGTGGAACTCATCCGTGGAAGTGGATGGGGAAATTCCGACTCCAACCAGCCCGTGGAAGGAAGTCTGCCAATTTGCCGACCGCGAAGCCCATCACCGAGAATTTGAACGGAGATTGACGCCAGGAATTCGCCAACAAAGACAAATTACTGTGTGCCCCATCGATGGATTTGTCCTCTTCGCGGAAACGTTTCTGAGCACGAGACAACGAACCTGGATGTACAGCCTCAGTTTTGCCGTTTCACCGGCAATTCAACCACGGGCCGCTGCGGAAACCCACGAGATTCTCGTTGACGGGACCGGTGTGAAAGGGCTGCTTCTGCCGCTTGCGTTTCCCGAATGGAAACAGGGATTTAACCAAGGTAGCATCATGATCATTGACAACGAAATCCGAGTGACTTATCGGGTGGCAGCACGGCGGTTTTATTTCCCCGTTTTTCTGACCCTCTGGCGTGTCGACCACCAAGCTGCTACCGCTAAAGATGCGCTCAACCGAACCGACACTTTCCCCGAGCTTACCTGGCGGCATCTGACCGTCAGTGAATGCCTGCGGAAAGTTAGCAGCGACGAAGCCGTGGGATATCGAATCCAGATTGGCGATCGCCAGTGGGTCCTTTATCGCTCATTGACCCCGCCGGCCAATCGGGCTGTGCTCGGGAAGAATCTCATCAGCGAGTCACTCCTTGGCAGGTTTAAACCGAATGGAACCGTCGCGCCGCTGGTGGAAGTAGAGTTGGACGACGAGGACGAAATCGAGTGATAGCCACCACTCGCCGAGCGACGACCTCGATCCGAGAACCAGAAATCTGCACTTTCCCGGTGGTCCCTTCACGGTTTGGTGGCGAGACCGCTGGTGTTTATCGGCTGGTAGAGGAAAGAGTCCCAATAGTCGCGATCTACTTTGTAATAGTCGATGGGATCATTCGGGCCCAAATCTTCGGGGAGAAAGCCAAATCGTTGCATTTCACGGATGTAATGGCGATTTGGCCGGAATCCCGGCATATCGAAGCGCTTTCCCTCCTGAAGGCGGCGATGGGCATCCTCGATGGCCGCCAGTGTTTTCTGATAAACCGGGTCATTGGTGTCGGCAAACACAGCCTCCCCGCAGGCCTCCAACCCTCCCGCTGATTTTGCCAGTGGAGCCCGTAAGAGGTAGGACTTTTCCGGCCTGTCAAGATTGCAAAGGGGCTCGATAGCACCGGGGAATCCGCCGTTAAACACAGCCATTTTTTTCGGTCCTTCGGGCGTGGCCACCTCTTTGACATGGCAGGCGCCGCAGCGCTGTCCCAAGTCGCCCCAGGGGAGATCGACGGGATAATAACCGCAACCGAGCGCTGCGTAGGTTCCTGGATAACACGCGCTTGTGTCGATCCACAAGCGGAGAGTCTTTAGTTCCAGCGGGCTCAGTTTGACCCCGTAATGACTTCCATCCACAAGCTTCATCAAACGACTGGCAGCACTCCCGTAGCTATACGGCGGCCGATTTCCCCGCGGTTCATTGCGCCCATCGGAAACGAGATTGTGCACTCGAATTGTCCAGTAACTGATCGAGTAACGAGCCGTGTGATCACCCGTTAGGTCGATTTTTCCCTCTCGTCTATCCGGGTTGTGACAGGTCACGCAATGCCGATCCAGAATAGGCTGAATGTCTCGTGGGAAATCCAGTACTTTGGGCACGTCCGAAATGGGCTGGATCTTGTCTGGGGGACGTCGCAGAGCCATGAGATCGGTTCGGATAACGTGCGGAGAATGCGTCCGCACCTCGTGGCATCCGACGCAACTGGTGACTTCTCCCGGTTGAAGCGTGACAAAACTGTGCATTCGTTTCACAGAGAGATCATTCTCGTCCAAAGCGACAAAAAAGAGTGACTGAAGAGCAGGCACCTCAAAATGGGCGGAGCCGTCTGGCTCCACCGGGACTTCCCCCACCACTTCCGCCAGCGTAAACGACCCACCAATGGTCAAAGGCTCCATGCCACCGGAAAAATTGACCGGCTTCGGCAATTGTTTGAGAACGAGAAGTTTCTTAATTTTGCCCCGGGGAACTCCCGCCATGTTTCGGCCCTGGTAGATATCTTCCAGAATCAGGGTGCCGGTCGGCTTCGTCAAATCCACACGGGATGCAAGCACCCGCTCCCGGGGTCGTGGAACAATTGGCCTGGGCTCATGGCATTGAAACTTAGCCCGTTCTTCCGGGGGAAGCTCGTAAATCAACTCGCTGTTTCCCACCCCATCCATGACGAAAAGCCCCCGCGGATGGGCTACCAAAAAGCAGTCCTCACTGATCGGATAGGGATCTTTCCAATCGCGGCCCTTTCCCAGAATCTTAACCGCTGCTTGGTTGTCCGGACCAAGGCTGGGATCCACAATGGCTACGGGCCCCAGATGCTCCGGCCGACCGTGTCCCGGTGACCATGAGACGACAACTCTATTTGTGCCAGGAATGGGCTTGGCATCGAGCATGGCCACCCCGCCGTACATGTTGCCAAAGAACACGGTCTGGAATGTGCCGTCGGGATTCATTGTCCACAAATGATGGAAGTGCACCTGGCTGCGATCGACATACTCCCATCGCATGTAGAGGACGCGGCCGTCAGGAAGCATCCAGGGCGTGTTGTCATGATCATTGTTGCTGGACAGCGGTCGGATGTTCTTTCCATCCGCGTCGCATCGGTACAGCACGGCCACCCGAGTGTACCAGCAGTTCACAAACCTCTTACACCGCGAAGAACAGAAGATGATACTGCCATCCGGGCAGTACGTGGGCTCGATGTCATCGTCGGGGCCGTCTGTCAACTGGCGGAGCTCCGTTCCATCAACGTTGATCTCGTAGAGGTGGAACGGATGGGTGCCGCCCTTGCGATACGAGAAAAGGATTTTTCGGCCATCATAATGCACCTGAGGATCGCGAACCCCACCGCGAGGATCATCGAGCAAGACCCGCACCGCACCAGTCCGCAGGTTGAGCGCACAAAGCCGGCCGCCCTCCCCGTAGCCCCAATAGACACCATCTTCGAACTTGAAACCCAGTGTCCGGGGATACTCGGAGTCGTCGGAGTAATTGCCGAAGGTCACATACCAGTGGTCGCGACCGGGAACCCGAACGGCAAAGACGATTTCTTCGACGTTGGATAGCGGCCCGGCCAGCATTTTTTGGAGTAACGGCCCAGGCTTCCAGGTGCTCGCGGGAGTGTGAGGCTGCTCTGCCCTTCCCCATGCTGTCAGGCAAGCGCCAAGGAAGACGGCTCCCCCAAGGCCCCACCAAAGTGTTTGCCGTAACAAGAAGCGCTGGGAGAAACCGCCCCCCATCCACTGCAACAGACATGGCAAGGTAAAATCCGCCATCTCGAAGCTCCCGGAAGCGAGAGAACCGCAAATCGAGTGTCGGTCCTTGATTTCCCGCCAACCTTTCGGCCTTTAGTGTGACCGACCTAACGTGAACAATCAAGTATTGGGGAGATCGCTTTCGGCAGAGGCCGCAGGATCGCTGAGCACTTTCTGAACAAGTTGCAACAATTCCAGCCAGTTTTGCGGCGTGCCTGCTGGTGGCGGTTCTGAACGCGGCGCTTTATTCGATCCCCAGCACGCGAGAAACCCAGACGAATGGATGAACCAGCCGGGCAAATAGGGAGCCAGCGGTCGAAAATCAGGATCGGTGAACGGGGCAAATCGTGCAATCCCCAGATTGTACCCCTCCTGGTATAAAACGCCCACTGGTCGTAAATCCTCCGCCTCCTGCTCAGAAACTACCTGAACTGAAACGTGCGGGTCGAGGTTTTCGCAGTCCACCCGCAGGGCAAACGGCCAGGCTCCAATCTTAACGAGTGTTACCTGTTTGGTGCGTCGCTGCCGTTCCAGCCGAGCTAAGCCACGAATGATCGGGACCATACATCGCAGAATAGCCCGATCTAGCTCTTCGCCTTCCATACCCTGGGCCTTAAATTCGGCACGCAGAGCCGTGATGAGCGTCGCCAAATTGTAGCGGGCGAATGACCACCCATATGTATCCTGAGAGTCGATCTCTCTGAGCAGAGGAGAATGGACCAGATCTGCCGCTTCTGGCATTAACAGGCACGCTGCATGGACCAGGCCGCCGTCTTCCCTTGTCCCCTTAATGCCCAACGGATGGTCGAGAAATCGAGCGGTGGCCAGCGATGCCGGTGGTTCCGTGATGTGGCTGGGAAGAAATTCCACTTGTTCCACGTCAACGCCTGCAAATGCCACACAAGCACAGGCGTCCAAATCTACGTACGGATGGATAACAACGACCGACTTGACCGTGGGCTCTCCTGCCATGGGAGTCACGTGCTGCTGATTCTAGTCCGAGCGCTCGAGCTATATTGCGGGCACAAAACACACAAAACACTCCCCACGCCGTCTTATCCTACCGGCCAAGCCACAAACTTTTCCAGCCCACCGGCACCAACAGCGCGTAGATCATGAAAGAAGAAACAAAATCCCTGGGAATACCGCGCGCACGCACACCCTCTTGCCGTTGCCAATGAAATCCGAACGCGAACGGTGCCGGACAGGTTCAAGGTTGGAGGGAGAAAGGCGGGGTGAATAGAACTATCGCTCGCGATAAGTGATTCGCCCCTTGGTGGGATCGTAGGGAGAGAGCTCAACCCGGACTTTGTCGCCGGGCACAATACGAATGAAGTTTTTCCGCATCTTCCCGGCGACATACGCCAAAACCGTGTGGCCGGTTTCGAGCTGTACCCGGAAATTCGTGTTCGCGAGCGCTTCTGTTACCACACCCTGCACTTCAATACCTTTTTCCTTTTCCTTTGCCATAGTCACCTTCCAACTTTTTCCAGAACCATAAACATCACCCAATTCCTGTCACACACAAGCGAAACACGGGAAGTAACTAACCGTTAAACGACACGTCGCGACAATTTAATCCTACCGCCCTTTCTGGTTTGGTCCAAGCCTCGCGAGTGCCCGTTGGGAAGCACCGTTCCCGCCAGGCGACCCCGCAAGCCAGTTGTTGGTCCACCATTCAGAGAGAAGCAGGCCCCGCCTATCGTCAGCGTGTCCCTGCTTCCCTCAACCCCCGAAGCCGATAGGGCAATGCAGATCCCGCAGTTTAGTAGACCCTCTAGGTCTAACCTCACCGCAGGCATTTGCGAGGGTCGCGCCAATGAACGACCCGCAACGGATTGCAACGGATCAGCTCCGCCCCCTTAATCTGGCAAGCCCTCCAGATGGTTTGTCTGACATATTGTACGAGGAGCCAGGTCAGATTTCCAATTTCGCCGAAAGCCGGTGCGCCATCCGAGCGCCCCTCTTTGTGGAGCTTGGGGAGTGGCAGCTGTCAGCGTTACTATTGCGATGAGCGGATTCAACCATCGAGGTCGAGCCCGAGCCGCAGCCGTGCCGCGCGGAGCGTGTTGCGCATCAGCATCGTAATTGTCATCGGCCCAACCCCCCCTGGAACTGGGGTTATCTTTCCGGCAATTTGCACTGCTGAGTCGAAGTCCACATCGCCCACCAGTTTGGCCTTCCCGGTCTGCGTGTAACCAACTCGGTTGACCCCGACGTCGATGACAGTGGCCCCAGGGCGAATCATGTCGCCCGTCACCGCTTGGGGTTTCCCCGCGGCAACAATGAGGATATCTGCCCGGCGGGTATGGAACGCCAGGTCCCTCGTTTGGGTATGGCAGACGGTCACAGTGGCATTGGCTCCGTTCCGCTTTTGCATGAGCATCAGCGCCACTGGTTTGCCGACGATGTTGCTCCGGCCGACTACAACAACTTCCGCCCCTTCAATCGGAGTGCCAGATCGGATAAGGAGTTCCTGAATTCCCGCGGGGGTACATGGGGGAAAGACAGGCTCTCCAAGCGCGAGCAGCCCCACGTTATACGGATGGAAACCATCCACATCCTTTTGGGGATCGATGGCACGGATCACCCGATCCTCGGAGATGCTTCGAGGCAAAGGCAACTGTACGAGGATGCCATGTACCTGCGGATCAGCATTCAGTCGGTCAATCAGCGCCAGCAACTCGTCTTCGCTGGTACTTTCGGGAAGAGTGTGCTGAAACGATTGCATTCCCAGCTCCATGCAGGCCTTGTTTTTGGCTGAGACATACGAGACCGAAGCTGGGTTATCGCCCACCAATACGGTGGCCAACCCAGGAACAACGTTATAGCGCCTGCTTAATTCAGCCACGGCTGCGCGGATTTCTTCTCGCAGCTCCTGCGCGATCTTTTTACCGTCGATGATCTCGGCGGGCATTCTTGTCCTCCCTGGCAGTCACCTTGAGAGGTAAGATCTTCGGAATGGTTAAATTCCCCCGGCTTACTGCGGTTGTCGCTGGCTTTCCGCCGGTGCTCCCAATAAGGGCACAGACCCTCTTTCAACGAGTTGGGCTGGCGACAAAAACACTATGTTACTGTGTCACGGGAATCCAGGTGAGCCCTGGGGAAGACGAGATCGTACTTGGCGGCGGCACGGGACAGCCGGGAACCGTCCCCGTTAGCGTGACCGCACTCGAAAAATTCCGGGGATCGGCCAAATTGACGAGCGGGTAACCCTGGTAAACCGGCATATTCCAAGCAACTGAAGGGTTTGGGATGGGTTGATTGATGCGGGCGTTGCCCAAGTACAAGCGGAAGGCCATTCCCGACGCAGGCACACTCACCTCCACGGACCGAGGCAGCACGAGGCCGGTGACGGGTTCCCTCCGGTGATCGTAGCTGAGCGCGCTCACCAGAAGTCGCCCCTGGGCGTCGTAGAGATACTGCGCCATGACAAACCCATACTGGGCATCCACAACGATCACCTTGGTCATGGGACCGTCCGCGCTCTGGCGCTGTTGCCGAATTTCCCACCGTTGCCCCGCCAGAGCAACCGGGCCTTGGGTTGGCAAATTCAGATCGATCTGTGTAACCCCTAAAGCCTCCACCAGCCAGCGGGGATCGATTGGCACGACACGCCTGGCTATGCTCGCCGGTTGGTCATAATCGGCATAACGACAGAAATAGAAAGCGGGCGGCTCGTTTCGCTTTACCCAAAACCAGAAAAGTTCATCGTTACTCCCCACGTCCATCTCCAGTCCGCTCAAACTGGTTTCCCCACGCATCCGTAGACGCCACGGCCGTTCGAAAAGGATTTCGGTACGCAGGGTGGGCATCCCTGGTGCTGAGAGCGACCCCTGGTCAGCGATGATTGTTTGGATTTGGGAGCTATTACCGTTGACGAAAGCCGCGATCTGTTCTAAGCTCGGGTTGGGCGGCAGTTGTGGCCCAGTGTAAGTTTCCTGGGGTGCTGGGAAAATCCGGCAACCCAGTGTCAAGATAGACCAGCTAAGGATGATCAACCACTTTCCCGGCAACTGCCTCAGGTGACCATCGTCACAAGCATCCTGTGGAAGTTTTCCGCGCTGGTACAACATAAAGGTCGTCCCTGACCCTGATCGCCGCTTCTCTTCTTTCCCGAGCTGCCACACTTAACTCGCCGAACCACCGACCGACTGATGTGCCGAGTCCGGGCCGAGGGCCAACTCGCGTTCATCGCCCTCTAAAAGGCTGAGGAGTTCTTGCTCTAACTCCTGGAGCCGTTCCTCTGAAGGCACGACCGCTGGAATCTCGTACGTGACATCCGTGAGCGGGCAATAGACCCGCAGGATTTCCGTCCCGTTTTCTCTCCGCGTTTCCTCCAGTCGCAGAATCCGGCGTCTGATCATCAGGAGTGCCAGCACGTACCGGAAGTCGGCCCGATCCGGTCGCTCCGCCAGCTCTTCCAAGCATCGAACCATCACTTCGCTGGGCGCCCACTGTCGTTTCTGCTCCGGGGCGGGCATTTGGGTTCGCCACCAGGCGATGCAACCCTCGGGCGGGCCATGCCAAGACTCCGCGGAGTAATCGAGACGTTTCCAGGCGTTTCCCTCCGGCAATAAAACCGAATAAAAAACCTCGCCGGGTTTGAATTCCCGGCCGGTTACCGCACAGTGACGTGTGCACCGCTGTATTTCGAAGTCGATCATACCGACCTCTCCATCGTGTGTTCGCCTGCCATTAACCTTATCCGCGGTTTCGGAAAGCGTTAGGGGAGCCAGGTGCGCTTCACAAAAACTTCATAGCGCTACTCGCCCTTTGCCCTATAATTGGGGGATCCAAACCACCGGCCTTGACCTGGACGAGAAACCGCGGGCCAAGCCCTATTCTGTCAGGCGGTGGAAGGGTACCGAAATTCGCGAGCTGGTTCAACCTCAGCCATTTCGGCCCCGTTGGTCGTTGGCCACTGGTACCGTATTGAGATAACCTGGTGCGCTTTCGCGACAGTCTTTCCCCACTCTATATAGATTTCGATGAAACAAAAGATGTCACT
>NZ_JBAMME010000130.1:117465-164163 GCF_039793925.1 Thermogutta sp.
CTGGTGCGCTTTCGCGACAGTCTTTCCTCACTCTATTAATCCTGATAGATTTCGATGAAACAAAAGATGTCACTCTCCAAAAACGGTCCGAAAAGAAACGAATTTCCCCGGCCGGGGCACGCCTCCGCGGTGCCGCGTGAACGGATTCGCCTAGTGCGGGATCTACCGATCCGACCGGGGCGACCGGTTCTCTACTGGATGGGCGTCCAGCATCGTTTGAGCTGGAATTTCGCTCTGGATCGGGCGCTCGAAATCGCGGAAGCCTGCCATTCCCCGCATTTGCTGCTTGTGGAGACGCTGGCCCCGTTTCAGCGGTTGACCATCCGGCATTTGCATTTCTGGTGGGATGCTGTCTGCGAGCATGCCAGTGCTCTCTCGGCATGGGGCCGGAATTTCGTCGCAGGCTGTCCCCGAAGCTGGGAAGGCTTCTTGGAGCGACTTGTTGTCGCTGCATCGCACTGCGCGGCTCTCATCGTGGATGAGTTTCCTTATCACGACTACCGACAGCTCCTCAACCAATTGGGCGAGAGAGCACAGTGCCGAGTGGAGGCGGTCGATTCCTGCGGGCTGCTACCCCTTGCGGTTCATCCCAGATGTTTTTCTACCGCCCGAGGTTTCCGCCGCGTCGTCCAGGAACTTCTTCCCCATTGGCTGCGGCAACTCCCTGATCCCAGACCGCTCTCCGATCGATGGCAGCGAACACAACCCATTGGGAACGAGCAGTGGTGGCCGCCGGTTACCCCAGAAGAGGTGCCAGAGTTGTTGGCAGGTTCATCAAGCGTTGATCTTGCGTGGATAGATCACGCCGTACCACCTGTCCGGGAGCGGGGCGGTTCGAAGGCAGCCCATGCCCGCTGGACTTATTTTCTGGCACACAAAATCGAACATTACGACAGCCAGCGCAATCATCCCGATGCCGAAGCGACCAGCGGTTTGTCCAGCTATCTTCACTTCGGAGTGATTTCCCCGCACGAATTGGTTCGCGACATTTTCCACCTCGCAGATGAGCTGGGCCGGTGCAAGAACAACTATCATCGTTTATCAGATGCCGAAAAGCATGCGACGAAAAACTGGTGGGGGCTTCCTTCAGGATTGGCTGAATTCCTGGATCAACTTCTGGTGTGGCGAGAAATTGGGTTCAATTTCTGTGCCTTCCAACGGGAATACAAGTGCTGGAATTCTCTTCCGGAATGGGCGAGGCGGACGCTCACCAAACATCACAGCGACCCCCGCCCCAAAACGTACACCGAGGCACAATTGGCGCATTCTGCTACCGAAGATGTGCTCTGGAACGCAGCCCAAACCGAACTGCGCGAGCACGGACGGATACACAACTATCTGAGGATGCTCTGGGGTAAAAAAATTCTGGAGTGGTCACCCACTCCAGAATCGGCACTTGAGACCATGATCGAGTTAAACGATCGATACGCCCTGGACGGCTGTGATCCTAACTCCTACACGGGAATCTGCTGGATCCTTGGCCGTTATGACCGCCCGTGGGGTCCCGAGAGACCCATTTTCGGCACCGTGCGTTACATGAGTACCGCCAGTGCAATGCGAAAACTTCGCCTCACCGCCTATCTTCAGAAATATGGCTCAGCAACCGGCGGTTGATCCGATGCTCCCCGTCTTTTTGATGACCCGTTCAATCAATCCCACCACCAGACATCGTTGGGCACGTCAACCTTGACGCTCTGTTTGGTTTTCTGGACCTCGCCTTTCTCATCGGGGAGCAGATTTTCAGATTGGAGGGCTTCCTCCGGTTCGATCTGGACCCCGCCACCCACCGGTGTGCTCACGCGGCCAGGCCGTATGACAGCGGTGACAGCCGACTCAGCCATCTTGGGTGCGGGATACACGCGAACGGGGAATTTCTTCTCATCTCGGAAAAATTCCATCTTCCATTGGGCCCGCCCGTAATAGTCCTGCTTCTGCATGTAGGCTGCGACCACCGCCATATCGATGAGGTTTCGCAATTCGGCATACACGGGAACGCGGGCCGCCAATTGCGGGTAGTTCTTGGTGAAACTGGTGGTGAATGCCTTGCTGGCCAGGCTCGCTGCCGAGGCGCTCTTGCGTTCCCCGCTCGCCGTCACAAGTTCGTCTTCGCCCACCAACTTGACCCCTTCACCCACCAGTTCCAACGCCGATCCGTCGTCGGTGACACGCAGGCATTGATAATCGGGAACAAAGTACCACCGGAAAAGTTGATTGGAAGACACCGATGAGGAGAGGGCCCGATCGACGAAACTCACCAATCGGACCGGAGGCCGCTCCAAACCAATTCCGATCAATTTCATCCGATAGTCAGCCTCTACCAAAACATGGGCAAAATGTGTATCCGGCGGCACTCCCATAATCGTGATCTGATGCATACCCAAGCTCTGCTTGACACCCGCTACCATTCTTGCCGCCACTTCTTGCTCCCTTCCGGGCGGGAAAAAGCTCCCCATGCTCCGCAAGAACTCCTGCATCCGCGCGAGTCCTTCCTGAGTCGGATCGATGGAGCAACCGATGACAGCCGGTCCTTCACCATCCGGCGGATACGCCCGCAATGCTGTCACCAGGTCCTGGAGCTGAATCACAGGCCGGCCTGTTGTCAGTCCCACCACATGCCCGGTCGGATCCTCAACCCAACCTTCGGCAGGCCCGGCCAATACAATGTCGCCACTTTCCGGATAAAGGAACACATAGCGAATCCGCTGTAAGCCAGCCAGATACTTCATCTCATCGGACAACGCCCCTTGCTGGCGGATGATCGCCCGTTCCAATCGCGGAAGCGAAACTTTCCGCAATTTGCTGAAGCGGGCAATGTCGGGAGGGAGGGTACTGCGGGCGGCCGCAATCCTGTCCCGCATCATTTGGCCGGTCGGATCAGAAACCACCTGTGTGCGGAGCACACCATCAGGGCTCACGACCACGCCTGCCATGCCGGCGTTCTGATTCTGCTGGGCCAAACTTCTGCCGACGAGCCCACCCCAGGATAGGAGCAGGACAATGCTCAACACCAGGCCTGCACGAAAAGCTGAGCGATACATGAGACTCCTCTCCATCATTAGTGCTAACGCACCCAAAAAGTCGTATCAATCCGGCAAACGATCGGATAACAGCAGCCCAAATGGTTTAGAGACCGCGTTGCCTTGTTTAGTTCCAGAACCCCAAACCGTTCGCCGCGAGTGGCCCTCACCTGGGATCATACTCGATAATAATTGGGCAACATAGGCAAAGCAAGCAAGCGCCGTGGATTTATCCACAGACCGCTCGTTCCGTCGGAAAAACGTCCCCACCCTATTCGCCGCTCCCCCTTCAGACTGATGACTGGACACCTTGTGGCATCCCACGAAACAATAAGAAATTCCGATTCCCAGCGGCGCGGTAACTCTCGAGATAGAGGCGGCGCGGTCTGATGCGGCTGATCATGATTGGTACAGGTCCGTTCGGCGTTCCCACGTTTGAGGAACTCTACCGCACCCATCACTCGGTGGTGTGTTTGGTAACCGCCCCGCTCGTTCGCCGGGGAAAACCAGTTCCTCCCAGTCCGCTCCGGGAAATCGCCCTCGCACACGGCACACCGATTTTCGATCCCGAGGACATCAACGCTCCATCTTCTCGAGAGTTTCTGGCCAGCCAGGACGCCGACTTACTCGTCGTTTGCGACTATGGACAAATTCTAGCCCCTGAGACACTCGCCACAGCGCGATTGGGGGGGATCAACCTCCATGCTTCTTTACTGCCCAAATATCGGGGTGCAGCGCCGATCAATTGGGCCATTTATCACGGTGAAAAAACGACCGGGGTGAGCGTCATCCACATGACCCCGCAGGTCGATGCCGGGCCCATCATAGCCCAGGGCGAGATCGAAATCCTCCCCGATGAAACGGCCCCTCAACTCGAACAGCGGCTCGCCAAGCTGGGCGCCTGGTTTGTTCGCCGAGCCCTGGACAACCTAGAAGCGGGACTCCTGGAGGCCCTGCCCCAGGATCCTCGTCAGGCTTCCCGGGCGCCCCGGCTGAAAAAATCCGATGGTCTAGTGGACTGGACTCGGCCTGCGGATGCCATTCGTAATCAGGTGCGAGCTATGGAACCCTGGCCTAAAACGTTCACCTACTGGCACCGGCCGGACAAGCCCCCACTCCAAATCATTCTGGGCCCTGTTTCCACGACCAGCGAAATCCCGGCGGAAGCCCAGCCTGGGACGGTCGTCAGGGCCGACAAATCAGGGATCGTGGTGGCCGCCGGCCAGGGCGGAGTCGTAATCACACAACTGCAACCCGCGGGGAAACGCATGATGTCGGCCGACGAGTTCCTGCGTGGTTACCGACTCCAACCCGGAGATCGCTTCGGGCCTCCGGAAGAACCTTCCAAACTCACTCCATCCGCCGGCTCAGAAAACACCGCGCAGCATACGGTTGAGGTTGATGAGGGACGTTCAGAAGTCACTTGATGGAGACCTGCTCGACCACCGACTGAAGAGAGGTACGTTCCCAGGTCACCACAGCAGACTGGGGAACGAACTGGACGTGGCCATCGGCGAATAACCAGTTCTCTCCCCTTCCCATGTGGTTCCACGACCGACTCCCACATACGCCGAACACGCGTGCATCACGCCAAATGACCGTGGTGGGAAGACCGCCCACTTCGCCATTAATTTGTGCCGAGGAAGGACTCAAGCAAAGCGGGACACATGCATATCCCCATTGAGCTGCACGGTTGGCGACCTCGGTTGATCCCTGCGCGTCTTGCCCCACTTTTTTCACGGACCAACCCGGACAATACTGCGGCACGTAACCGAAATGTTGCAGGGAAACCAAGGTGACACCGGATGCCGGGACATCTTGCCCACTACTTATCGCGGCCAGACCCACTTCCGGGTAAAGCGTGTGGTAATGACCCAGCGCGGTGTAGAGACGGTGAAGGTTTTCCTGGCAGGCGACAACCTGATGGTGGAATCGAGTCTCCACCAGAGCAGGAAGCAGAAGGGCCGCCAACAAGAAACCGACGACACAACTGGCCAGAAGATCAAGAAGCGACCACGAAGACCGCTCGCCCGCCCAATAGTCGCCCAGCGGTGCCCATTGGAAGCCGAACTTGCCTGAGCGTCGGCCCACTTCGGACGCGCTCCGCGAGCTGGCAGATATCACTGCCGCACCGCCCCGCCCATTTTGCCGAGCCTGGCACTCGCGTTCCCGAGCGACCAGGGCACAGGTACGGGCGACCAAACGGGCCGGTGGTATCCAGTCTTCCCGGGTTTTGTCGAGAACTTCGAAAAACTCCTTTAACTGTCGGACACGCCGCCGTAATCCTGGCCGCTGAGCCAATTCCGCTTCCAGTTGCTCGCGCTCCTCTTCTTCCAGGGCATTGAGGAGGTAGCCGATTAACTGGGCTTCCAGATGGTCAGGCATGGCTTGGCGACTGAGGAAGCTTCAAATGGTGTTCGAGTTTACGAATTGCGGAATGCAGACGACTTTTGACAGTCCCCACCGGAATATTCAGAATCTCCGCGGCCTCTCGGTACTTGAGGCCCTGGTAGTACACCAGAAGGATCACCTCCCGCAGAGCAGCCGGCAACTGTTCCATTGCCTGTCGTACATCCTCTTTACGTTCGCTGAGCTCAAGTCGTTCTCCGGGGTCAAGCTCCGTCCCCTCAACAATGTCCACCAGAGCACCCGATTCATTCTCGGCCAGTTGGCCAAAGGTTCGCTGATCCAAACTCACCAAGCGATGACGCCGGCTCCGGCGCTGTGCATCAATAGCCTGGTTTGTGGCGACTGCATACAACCACGGGCGAAACCGTCGCCCTGCATCAAATTGATGACACTTGCGGTGCACCTGAAGAAAAGTAGCCTGGAAGGCGTCCTCGGCCATTTCCGGATCGCGCAAGTATTGGCACAAGTAATTGAACAATTCGCGTTCGTACCGGCGGACCAGCTCCTCAAATGCCTGCGGAGAACCGGTCATCTGGTACTCGCGAATGAGGTCTTCGTCCGACCACTCCGGCCGGGGAGGCCCTTGACCTTCCCAATCGTGCTGTCCAGCGAGCGCGTCCATTTTCATTACGGCTTTTCGAGAGAATACGTTCGGCAACCGTCCGCGACGGCGGAGAACCGAACGAGCTCGCTTGCGAAATTTTCGGACACAGATCATTGTACACACTCCTGCCAAGAAGCGCTAAGTTCATTTCCGGCGGGCCATTTTTGAGAGGGCTGCCTCTCCTAAAGCAAATGCAGGGCCAATTTGAATGCTGCCTCGCCCGGGAAATCTTAGATGCACAAGCAAGTTATTTCGCAACAATGACTTACGCTAATAACTGAAATTCCGACCAGGCGACCAAAATACAGGTCGGACGGCCGCCAAAAACCTTCCGCCCGCGGTTGCCCACGGAATTCCGTGGGTGTTGCTTGTCGACCGACCCAGGAACGGACCCCCGAAAGAGGGGCACGCGCAAGCTGTTTCGGTTGTTGCGGAGGGGTATTTTATCGACTAAAGTAGTTGCGGCGTTTCCACCAAAGGGACGAGCCTTCCCCAGAAAGCAAATGTTCTTTTAATGGAGGACTTGGAATGCCTGGCCATCAAAACAGAGTGAAGCGCCGCGACTTCCTCAAAACGGCAGGCCTCGGTGTGGCAGCCGGAACTGCGGCCATTCCGGACCTAATCTCACCCCGAGCCCTTGCATCCAACGGCAAGCCCGGCGCGAATGAGCGAATCCGCGTTGCCCATATCGGTATGGGCGGCAGGGGACGAGGGCTGTACGGCGAAATGAGAGGACTCCGGGAAGCCGGCTTGTGTGAGCATGTGGCCGTGTGCGATGTCGATGACAAGCGACTTGAAGAGGCATCCAAGATTGTTGGTCCCCAGGCCGATGTCTACCGCGACTATCGCTACATCCTTGAGCGGAAAGACGTGGATGCCGTGGTGATCGCAACACCTGATCACTGGCACGGCGTGCAATTCGTGCATGCTGCGGAATGTGGCAAACATATCTATTGCGAGAAACCTGCTTGCTGCACCATCGAAGAAGGCAAGGCCATGATCGAGGCGGCCCGGCGGAATAAGATCGCCAGCCAGATTGGGTCGCAGGGCCGGTCGCAACCTGAGGCGTACCTGGCTCATCGATATCTGGTCAATGGGAACATTGGGCGGGTGTATCGCGTCGATTGCTGGCATTACCCGAGCCCCGTCGATAAAAGCCACACCCCCGATTCCGACCCGCCGCCGGAGTTGGATTGGGATTTGTGGCTCGGCCCGCTGCGCTGGCGACCCTACAACAAGCGGTATCTGCACGGGGTCTTTCGCTGGCTATTGGAATCGGGTGGCGGACAGATTCGTGACCGCGGAGCCCATGTCATGAGCTGCGCGATGTGGTGGCTCGGAGCGGATGGTACAGGTCCCGTGGAAGTCGAAGCCACGGGAACTCCCCCTGAAGAAGGTCTTTGGGATTCCTGTGTGGAGATGAAAGTTACCTACGTTTTTAAGAATCCTGACTGGATTCTCACGTGGAACCAGCCTGGCGAACCCGTACCGCCGGAGGAACGCACGGGGAAAGAACCCGGCGGCAAAATCCTCCGGCCGGGCTACGGCGCCGTCTATCGGGGTGAGAAAGGCACCATGGTTCACTGGGGCGGTGATGGGGGGACCTGGGTGGAAAAGAAGGTTCGCGAGTGGGTTCCGCCACCAGGCGCCAAGGATGTCTACAAAAGCCCCGGCCATTTCGAAGACTGGTTCGAAGGTATCCGCATCGGCAAGAAAACGATCATGAACGTTGAAGCTGGTGTGGGAGTCGCCTTCCTCTGCATCCTGGGAAATCTCTCTTACATGCTGGGGCGAAAGCTGCACTGGGATCCAGTCAAACAAGAGATTATCGGTGACGAGCAAGCGCGACGCCTGATGGTGCGTCCCCAACGTCACCCTTACCATCTGTAATCGGAACAGGTGATCAAAAATCACCCTTGGTTTACGACTCGAAAACCAACAGCACAGCGAGAGATAAGGGGAAAGAACAATGGAACAACTGACGGTTGAGAAACTGATTGAGCTGCTCAAATCGTCGGATCCGTTTGTCCGACGTGATGCCTGGCTTGCCGCGGGGCCCCTCGGCGCCAGCGCCCTCCGTCCCCTGGCGGATCTTGCCACTACAGGAGAGCTGGAAATCTCCCGCGCGGCGAACCGTGGTATGTGGCAGATTGTTCGCTACGTCGGAGCGCCCGGACGAGAAGAATTTCGCCGTCCCGTGGTGGAAACCCTTGGCGAAATGGTGGGCGATACTCGGCTTCCCGTTCAGCTCCGACGCGATATCGTATGGATGCTGTCAGAGATCATCAAGGATGAGGAGATCGATCAGGCGTCGGCTTTGCCATTGCTCCTTGATGCCGACCTCGGTGAAGACGTACGGATGGCCTTGCAACGCGTTGCCGGCCCCAACGCAATTGGCGTCCTCAAGGCAGGATTCGCCCAGTCGCAGGGTGAACACAGGACGGCCATCGCCTGCTCACTGCGTAAGTGTGGCATCGCCATTGATGAACCGCCCTGCCCGAAGCTCGTCCCGCGCAAGACCACCGCAGTAAAACCCGTCGGACGTGATGCGTAGGGCGTTTACCCCTGGGTAGGACTTTGCGGACGAGCTACTAGGACGGCCTTGACATCCAAGATGTGGCCGTCTCTTAGAACTTGAAGCGTCACTTCTTTGCCCACCTCACTCATGTTAACAAGCGTGATGAGGTGGGCATCGTTTTCGATGAGCTTGCCATCCATACGTAGGATGATATCGCCAGGCCGGAGCCCTGCTTTGGCGGCCGGCGAGTCGGGCGTGACCGTCACAACCCGCGTCCCCACAAGTTGTTGTAAACCTGCCTGCTGCGCAGCTTGATAATCGAACCGGGCATCTAGTGTGACCCCCAAAAATGCCCGCGTCACGGCTCCCTTTTCCACAAGTTGTTTGGCCGTGAACAGAAATGTATTGATAGGAATCGCGAAGCCCACACCTTCATTCCCGCCGGAACTGCTGGCAATGGCCGTGTTGATGCCAATCACCTCGCCATTGAGGTTGACCAGTGGTCCCCCGCTGTTTCCCGGGTTAATGGCCGCGTCGGTTTGGAGAAAGTCCTGCAGCCGGACGTTGGAGTCACCAAGGTCGAGATCCCGTCGCCCTTTCCCACTGATAATGCCGAACGTAACGGAGTGGCTCAGTCCAAAGGGACTTCCGAATGCCAGCACGAAATCGCCGATCTCCACCTCGTCACTGTTGCCCAACGGGGCCGCAACAACGTCCTCCACACTAACCTCCATCACAGCCACATCCGTTTCCGGATCTGACCAGATTTTTGACGGCTGAATGATACGCCCATCGGCGAGTGAAATCCGCACGTTATCTGGAGATGCCCCGGCGACAACGTGGCGATTGGTAAAGACGCACGTCTTGCCGGCTAATTTGACGATGATGCCGGAACCGGCCTCTTCCACGGGCCGGGCAGCACCATGCTGAAGGGCACGCCGGCCTAGAACCTCTGCTTCGATATGCACCACGGCCGGTCCGATTAGCTTTGCGATGAGACGCGTAGCGTTCGCCTGCGCCTGAAGAATTTTCACCGTGTCGGCCAACTGCTGCTGTAATTCAGCTCGGATCTGCTGATCCACTGGGCCGTAACGATCAACCGCCACAGTGATAGTCCTGACTCGGCCGGTTTCTTGCGCCCGAGCCTGACAAACCACCACGGTCAATGCGACCGCAAATCCAATAAAATTCCAAACGATGTTTTTTCTGATCATCTTACTTATCATTAGATCGGACTCCCGAGTCGATTTCCCGGTTTTCTGTGGGCCACCCTTAAATATACAACGCCCATCGGCGAGAAAATGAGCCTCGCCCGAGAGCTATTCCGATTCAGCGTGGAAAGTGCCATTCTCGGAAAGCGCGTAGGGTAGACGGAGAGTGTGTGCTTGAGACCAAGATAAACTGGGTGTTTAGGAAATCCCCGCAACTGTGCCCACTCGTCCAGGGGAACTTTCCTCGCTGAAATTCGTCAAATCTCAATGAGGGCCAGGGCGCCGGCAATCGTCTGGACAGTGATACCCCCCAAGTATACTAGTCACTTTTCTCAAATATAGTAAACATTGCAAAACTAGAAATTTCACTTGATTCGCAGATGCGTGCCTTGGTAATATGGGTTAGTTAGTGTCGAAGCGCAGTGTGCGTAAACTTAGTTAGATGGGCAGAAAACATTCCGGAACAGAGTTGCAGAGGCTTTAGGAGAAAAACGATGAGAGCGTATCGAGTCCTGGGGTTGTTGGCTTTCGTTTGGGCCCTAAGCTTGTGGGGCAGCCAGATTGCAGACGCGGCAATTGTGTGGGTCAATCCCGACGATTACCCGATAGGATCACAAATAACCCCCCCGTTCGTCACACTCACAGCAGTGCTGGGAAACACCAGTCAGAACCCCCCGGATGGCCGAGTTCTTGCACTGGTGGATGACAAAGGACATTATCCCAGCACGATTCACTTTTTCGGCTGGCATGTTCAGCCACCGGTGAACATCGATCAGGTTGCGTGGCGGGGGAAATGGGCTAACCTCCAGGCCGTTTTCGACAGTCCGGTCTCTTACGTCGCCATGGATTTTTACCGCAACGACTTTTCTGGAGGACCGAGCCCGGATGAGATCGGCTTCATCCTCGCCTTCGATGCCTCGAACAACCTGATCTGGAACGAGTGGGTCTACCTGCAAAACTTCGAAGATTGGAAGACGGTGGAGATTTCCCTTTCCAGCCCGCAAATCAAAAAGGTCGTGGCTGGGGGAGTCTATGTAAGCAAATCCATTGACCAAGATATCCTCATCCGTCGGCTGGGATACAGCATCGAGCCGATCCCGGAACCCTCGGTGCTGGTTCTGTTGGCCGGTGGCGCGGGTGCCTTAGCAATCCTCAGAGGGCGTAAAAGGATTCGGGCTACCTGAAAGAGCTCCATCGGCCTCCGTTAATGCAATTGAGCGAGCCAGGCAAAAAGTAAGCCCAGGGACGATTGACGATCCCTGGGCTTTTTTCATTTCTTTGGCGTGCTCAATCTTCATGGAAGAGAAATGACGATTGAGCTAGGAGACTCATACGCCCATTTTCCGTAGATTTTCCCGGCACTTTCGAATGGCCTCCAACGGTGGCACCGCATAACTTTCCTGCTCGACTATGTACCACTCGGTTCCGCCCTTCGTCTCACAGAAGTGCAGAATCCAATCCCACTTCACCTCACCTTCCCCAATGACAGCCCCCTGCGGTCCCCCGTGCTCTTTCAGGTGAATAGTCTTCGCCCGGCCGGGGAATTTTTCAAGAATTGCATACGGATCCCCGCCACCGCCCAGGCAGTTTCCGATGTCCATTTGCATGACAACGTCGGGAACAGTGTGGCTGAAGAAGATCTCCCACGCCGTTTCGCCATTGAGTTTCTTGAAGTCTCCCCCGTGTGCATGATAGCCCACGAGCATACCTTTTTCCTTCACCTTTTCCGCCAGCTCGTTGAACCGCTTGGCGAATTCGATTGTTTTTTCTTTGCTGGCGGCAAACTCGGCGGGGTTCAGCCACGGGCAGATGAGATACTTGTTGCCAATCATTTGATTGAACTCAATAGTGGCCTCCAGCTTGTCGGGCTGAAGCGTGTCCCAGCCCGTGTGCGTTCCACAGCACTTCAGGCCATTATCATCCAGCCACTTGCGGATCGTTTTGGCGTCATGCCCGTAGTAACCTGCAAATTCGACGCCTTCGTAGCCCATCTCTTTGATGGCCTTGAGGACGCCCGGCAAATCCCTAGCCGCGTCTTGGCGAACGGAATAGAGTTGAACACCGACGGGGATCTTCTTGCGCTCCGATCCTGCAAAGGATACTTTCGTCGCCGCGGCAGTCACGGCGGCTGCAGCGCCTAGCTTAAGGTACTCGCGACGTGTCAGACCCATAGCTGTCTCCTCCTCGCGATTCACCACATCCAACACCTCTTCTTGGTAACGAGTCCAAACGCCCCCTCATCATAACCACATGATGGTTGCATTGGCAAAGGGGGAGCGTCTCAGTGGCTTTCTTTCGGGAATAGCCTCCAGTACAATGCTGTCGCCTGCCGAATCAACACGTGCAACACACTTTTTTACGGGAGACGACGCTATGGCCCACACGCATCCCACCACTGTGTCCCGCCGGAGTTTCTTGACCACGGGTTCCGCCGCAGCCGTCGCCATGTACGTCTCAGCGAAAACGCTGGGACTCGAGCCAGGTCAGCCCTCCGCAAATAACAGGCTGAATGTGGCAGCAGTTGGTGTTGGGGGAATGGGACGACATGATATTGCGCAGGCGGCGAAGACGGAAAACGTGGTAGCCATCTGTGATGTGGACCGCCGGTTTGCAGAGCAGGTGGCCAGCCAGTATCCCGGCGCCAAAATCTATGCAGATTTCCGCAAGATGCTGGAGGAGCAAAAGGACATCGACGCCGTAATGGTGGCGACTCCCGACCACAATCACGCCGTGGTGACGGCCATGGCACTTAAGCTGGGCAAACATGTGTTTTGTCAGAAACCGTTAACCCACAGCGTGGGTGAAGCCCTGGTCATCAAGGACCTGGCTGCCCAGGCCAAGACAGCCACGCAGATGGGAAACCAGGGTCAGGCCTCCGAGGGAGCACGACGCATCTGTGAGTACATCTGGTCCGGGGCAATCGGCAAGGTCCGGGAAATCCATTCCTGGTCCAATCGCCGGCCCGATATTTCCCCACGAGGCATCCCCCGCCCCAAGGAGACGCCACCTGTGCCCGATTACCTGAACTGGGACCTGTGGTTGGGACCCGCCCCGGAACGTCCTTACCATCCGTGCTACCATCCCTTTGCATGGCGGGGTTGGTGGGATTTTGGCACCGGCGTGCTTGGAGACATCGGGTGTCACAATCTTTCCGCGGCATTCAAAGCTTTGAAGCTGAAGTGGCCGGTGTCTGTGGAAGCCTGTTCCACGCATTGGAGCGCCCCGCCAGAAATCACCCGGGAAACAGCGCCCATCGCTTCAATCGTCACCTACGTATTCCCACCGGAAGGAGATCGACCCGAAATCGTGCTGCGATGGTATGATGGCGGAATGATGCCGCCGATCCCTAAGGCGCTGGGCGATCAAAACATCTTTGACGGCGACGGTACACTCATCGTTGGTGACGAGGGGATGTTGTGGGGCGATCGCCTGCTGCCGGAATCCCGCGCCAAAGAAGTGGGGGATCCGCCCAAGATGCTCCCCCGTTCGCCGGGACATTACGAGGAATGGATTCAGGCCTGCAAAGGTGGCCCGGCTCCGGGAAGCAATTTTGTCGACCATGCGGCCCACTTGGCTGCCGTAGTGCTCATGGGCAACATCGCTATCCGCACCCAGAAAAAGCTTTTCTGGGATGCCGAAAAACTGCGGTTTAGCAACTCCGAGGAAGCCAACGCCCTCCTCAATCCACCGTATCGCCAGGGCTGGAGTTTGTAATTTATAATCAAGGTCCAATGACACACCTTGCAACCGGGCGTGGTGCCGGAAAGGTGGCGTTCCACATCCACACAGTGTTGACTCAACTTCTGCACCGAAGGAGAGGTCCCACCATGAGGCCAAATGTCTTGTGCCACTCCCTGCTGGTTCTCTTGCTTTGCACACTGTCTTTCTGGACATCGATTTCCCGGGGAGAAGAAGCAGGGGCGTCAGGAAAGCTTTTCCCGTTTGTTTTGAGCTATGAGCCGACGGAGAGCATTACGAACATTTCAGAATGGCTTGACCGTCCTGCTGGGAAACACGGATTTATCCGGGCAGAGAATGGGCACTTTGTCACAGACGGCGGGCGACTCCGGCTATGGGCCACCAACCTCTGTTTTGAAGCCTGTTTTCCTACCAAGGAAGAGGCGGAACGCCTTGCCAGGCGTCTCGCCAGCCTGGGAATCAACTGTGTGCGAATGCATCACATGGACAATCGTCATATCTGGGGTAAAAGCCCCAACAAACTGACGATTGATCCCGAAATGCTGGACAAGCTGGACTACCTCATTTATCAGTTAAAGCTGCACGGAATCTATACCAACATCAACCTGCACGTGTCTCGTGAGTTTGGCCCCGCCGAGGGCTTTCCCGCCGTGGAGGGCCTGCCCAATTACGACAAGGGGATCGACAACTTTGAACCCCGGATGATTGAGTACCAGAAGAAATATGCCCGGGACTTGCTCACGCACGTCAATCCCTACACTGGCACAGCGTACATCAACGAGCCCGCTATCGCGATGGTCGAGATCAACAATGAAAACGCTGCTTTTGACGAGTACCGCAAAGGAGCGTTCGATCACTTACCCGATCCGTATGCCAGCCAGCTTCGCAGGCTGTGGAACGCCTGGCTGAAAAAGAAATATGGCAGTGACGAGGCCCTCCGCAAGGCCTGGAATGCCCAGCGACAGCCCCTCGGCGAGGAAATCTTGAAAAATCGCGACTTTTCCGGACAGTGGGAAAAGGTATGGAGTCTTCAGCGTGACAATCTCTCGGAGGTCGTCGCCGAGGTTGTCCCAAACGGTTTTCAGGGCAAACCCGCCTTGCGGTTGCGGGTCATCCGCAACGGTCAACAGTCCTGGATTCCCCAGTTGAGCCAGGGTGGTTTCCCAGTCAAGAAGGGCCAGGTGTACACCCTGCGATTCTGGCTCAAAACCGACAAGCCCGGCCGCATCGACGTGAACTGCATGATGAGCCATGATCCATGGGAACGGCTTGGCCTTTCTGCGGATGTTCAGACTTCAACAGAGTGGAAGGAATACCGTCTCAGTTTTGTGGCAGATCGCGATGATCCCAATGCTCGGATCACGTTCAGTCAATTGCGCCCCGGGACGTACGAACTGGCAGATGTGTCGCTTCGGCCTGGTGGGGTCATCGGCCTCGAGGAGGGGCAATCCCTCGTCGATGAGACGGTTCCTATTGTGCCTGCCCGCGGCCCCCAGATGACCGCTGCCGCCCGAGCCGACTTTGCCGACTTCCTGTGGGACCTCGAACGCGACTACTGGTGGGATATGTATCGCTTCCTGAAGGAGGAGCTCAAACTGAAACCGCTCGTGGCAGGAACGCAACTTTCCTACAGTCCGGTTCACATTCAAGCCGGGCTGGATTACATCGACGCCCATGCGTACTGGCAGCATCCCGTTTTTCCCGGCCGACCATGGGATCCCGAAAACTGGTACGTGCGCAATGTGCCCCTGGTCAATCATCCGGGAGGCACGCTTTCCGGACTCGCCAATCGCCGCGTGGACGGTTTTCCGTTCACCGTGAGTGAGTACAACCACCCGGCTCCCAACGAGTATGCAGCGGAAGGGTTTCCCATGATCGCGGCTTTTGGGGCCTTCCAGGATTGGGATGGCATCTTCAGTTTCACATACAGCCACAGTCGAGATTACGAACCACGTAAAATCACAGGTTTCTTCGACATCAAAAGCGAGGTGACCAAACTCGTTCACATGCCTGCGTGCGTCGCGATGTTCTACCGGGGCGATGTGCAACCCGCCAGACAGGCTGTGGTGGTGGGCATGACCCGTGAAAAGGAGCAATCCATCCTCCGGGAGACGCTCAATCCTTGGACGCTCACCGCAGACCGCCTCGGTATTCCTTCCAACTTGAGTTTGCTCCACCGGGTAGCGATGGCATTGAAAGGGCCAGACGAGAGTGTGGAACCACCCACACTATCCGCAGAACAGAAGGTCTTTCTCTCGGACACGCAGCAAATCTGCTGGGATGTCTCTCAGCCCGGCGCCGGTGTGTTTCTGGTCAATTCGCCTAGAACAAAACTCGTGACAGGTTTTCCTGCCGGGAGAACGTTTAATCTGAGTGGCGTTCAGGTCCAGATTGGGAACACAGAACTGGGTTGGGCAACCGTTTCGCTTACGGTGATCAAAGGAGATGGATTCGATCGGCCTGGTCGGATCCTGCTTGCTGCCACGGGCAAGGTCCAGAACACGGGCTGGGACCTTCGTAAAGAGGGCGACCGCGTCACTGTCGGACGCCGCTGGGGCGAAGAACCAATCCTCTGCGAAGGGGTGCCGGCTCGAATTGTGCTGCCGGTTACGGCCAACCGCGTGAGAGTTTATGCACTCGACGAAGCGGGACGACCCAACGGTGCGGTGCCGGTCACAGGGGGTAATCCAGCCGTCGTCGAAATCGGGCCACAGTACAAGACATTGTGGTACGAAATCGAAATTCAATAGCAAATTACTTTCAAACTGTTTGCTACCCGCCGTTGCTCTAGCGGAATGGCGAAGGCGCTGAGCTTTAACGGCGACTGTGGGCTATGTCATCGACGACACCGAGGCGCTCTCAAGAGTTCTTCATCGCAATTGACTGTAAGAAGTGCAAGGAGCAAGAACGATGAACACACGCCGTGACTTTCTCTGCCAGATGGGAGCTTTGGGCACATTGGCGCTCGGTCGCAGTAGCTTTGTCTGCCTGGCGGCTGAATCTCCTGCGGTTTCCCACCAAGACATTTCAAGACACGTGCTGGCCTTCTACTACCCATGGTACGGCAATCCCGCGGCGGCTGGGGGAAGCCGGCGGTGGAGTCACTGGCGGGACATTGACGAGAACGCCAAAACGATTGGCTCGAGCACCCATTACCCGGAACTTGGCCCCTACGATTCCCACGACCCGAAGGTTATTCACCAGCACTGTCAGTGGGCGAAGGAAGCCGGGCTAACGGGTTGGATCGTCAGTTGGTGGGGACACGGCTCTTTCGAGGATCAGGCCACGCCGCGGATTCTGGATATTTCCGCTAAACATGGCCTGGCAGTGACCATCTACTACGAAACGATTCCCGGCCAGGCAAAAACGCCGGAAAGTGCAGCCAAAGATATCGTTCAGCTCCTGGAAAAATATGCTGCTCATCCGGCCTGGCTGCAGGTCGAGGGAAAACCGGTCGTCTTCATTTACGGGCGAGCGGTCGGCGAAATCGGTGTGGCGGCCTGGGCAGACGTCATCCAGTCGGTCAACAAATCCTTCAAGCGAGGAGCGATTTTCCAGGGCGACCAGTTCTCTCCCAAAGCGGCGGAGGTTTTCGACGGCCTCCATACCTATAACACGGCCGGGCACCTCCGCGGCAAGTCTCTCGAAGAGGTGAAGAGCTGGTGCGCCGAAACTTTCCCACGCTGGGTCAAGCTCGCCCGGGATGCCGGTCGAATCAGTTCCCTCACAGTCATCCCGGGATACGACGACACCAAGATCCGTAAACCCGGTCTCAAAGTCGAACGCTACGAAGGGCAAAGTTACATAGTTCAATGGGAAGCTGCCATTGCTGCCGAGCCGGACTGGGTTCTCATCACTTCCTGGAACGAGTGGCACGAAGGCAGCGAGATTGAGCCGTCAGTGGAACACGGGCGGAAGTATCTCGAATTGACCCAGAAGATGACGGCGCGGTTCATCAGACGCGTCTGACACGGTCAGTGGACGTCTCGTTCCCTTCCCTTTTTGGAAACGTCCACCCAAATACTTTTCAAAGGATGAATGTCAAGGACGTTGCCGTAATATCCGTGCACATACGGCCGAACCATCGCTCGGGTAACGGGAAAATAGAGCGGCAAGATGGGCATCTCTTGAAGAAGGATTGTTTCCGCCTCTCCAAAATAAGCCAATCGACGCTGTTCGTCCACTTCCACCTGGGCTTGCGAAATAAGCCGATCATACTCGGCGTTGCTCCAGCGTCCATGATTGTTGGGATTGCCCGTGGTCATCATTTCCAGGAAAGTATTCGGATCGAGATAGTCAGCAATCCACCCTGCCCGGGCCACCCAAAATTCGCCCTGTCGCCGGCTAGCTAAATACCGGGCCCAATCCTGATTTTGAAGCCGCACGTTGATCCCCAGGTTTCTTTTCCATTGCGCTTGAACAAGCTCGGCAATCGCCTGATGCGATTCGTGCGTGTTGTAAAGGATTTCGATCTTGGGAAAGCCCTTGCCACCGGGATATCCAGCCTCGGCAAGCAGCCGGCGAGCCGCTGCGGGATCGTAGTCCGGCATCTGCGGTGGCTGGTAGGGTATGTACTTCGCAATCGACGAGGGAACAAAGCTTAGGGCAGGCTCCTGGCCGGTTTGAAGAATTCGGTTAATGATTTCCCGTTTGTCGATGGCCAGGCCCAGAGCCCGACGTACCCGGAGATCATCCAGAGGCGGCCGACGTGTATTGACGATGTAATACTCCACCGCCAGATAGGGGGCAGGCTGAAAGTCGCTTCGCTTCTGTCGCAAGAGTTCTCCCACAACTTCGTTGGGAACCACGGGAATCCAGTCGGCAGCACCGGTCATGTACAGATTGAGCCCCGTGATAGCCGATTCTGCGGCCAGCACGTCGACTGTATTCAGCCGAACATTTTCGCGATCCCAATACCATGGATTCTTCACCAAACGAATCCGATCGCGAATCCGGCGGTACTGGAGCATGAATGGCCCATTCGAGACGATATTTTCCGGTTTGGTCCAGGCAGGATAACCGTATTTTTCAACGCAGTGCCGTGGCACCGGCATCATCGGAAAAAATCCAATGATTTGAAGAAAGTACGGTACCGGATGGTTGAGTGTCATCTGAAGCGTGAACCGATCCAGCACCTTGATCCCCACATGCTCAAAGTCGAAAAGTAACCACCGATAAGCACGTGCGCGCGGATCGCGCGGTGGCTGGCCTTCTCGCTCGGGTTTCTGAAAATATTCTTTGCGGCCATTAATCTCCACCACATAAACCGGCGATGTCTCAGCTTGATTCTCGTTCGTTCCGGTCGGCCCAAGTTCAATGGCGACGATCCTGCCTCGAAGAATCACACCGGATGCGTAAGGGCGGGCTCCCGGCGGCTTTTCTTCCAGTTCGATCTCGACGGGATCACCCACCTGGACCTGGCCAGAGGTGTACTTTTCCGCATTGACCACGTACCACAACTCGTAGGCATATTCCGAGGCCGTTTCCGGATGGAGGAGGCGGCGGAAAGACCAGTGAAAATCCTCCGCCGTTATCGGCGTGCCATCCGACCAGTAAGCGTTCTTGCGAAGATGAAATGTGTAGACCCTTTTGTCTTCGGAAATCTCCCAACTTTCAGCCACCCCCGGACGGGGCGCCAACGTTTTGGGGTCGTAGGTGGTCAGCCCTTCAAAAA
Source organism: Thermogutta sp. (assembly GCF_039793925.1). Taxonomy (GTDB): domain Bacteria; phylum Planctomycetota; class Planctomycetia; order Pirellulales; family Thermoguttaceae; genus Thermogutta. Next base: position 136,598 of record NZ_JBAMME010000130.1, read on the forward strand.
TCGCCCAAACCACCCTGCCCTCCGGCTGGCCGGTCACAAGGGCTGGGTCAACCGTTTTGATTTCCGTTCCGTTGCAGAAGGAAAAATCTGCTGGCGGTTCTCCGGGCCTCCAGAATGCCCAAACCAAACCGATCACCCCAAGGACAATCACACCATAGGCGACGATGAATCGGCCAGTCATACTATGCTGGGGAATTTAGAGATGTTGTCAAAACTACCTATAAACTCATGCCGGAGGGTGACTTTTATGTTTCCCGACAGTTTTCCCGGACCTGCCAGCCGGTGCCCCATTCCAGCAGAGCTCGTCTTCCAAGCGACGTGTTCCACCAATGAGTTCTCCAAGAAGTTCGGGTTGTCCATGGTCTTCATTAGCCACCCCAACGGCCTGACATTACCAGGCGTCTGATGTGGTTCACCATGGCCTGTGCGGCGCGGGCCCGGTGGCTGAGACAACTTTTCACCGCAAGCCCCAGCTCGGCAAATGTCCGGTGATACTCAGGAATTTCAAACACCGGATCGTAGCCAAATCCGTGCACACCCCGCGGGGCATCAGTGATTCTTCCGCGACACACTCCCGTCGCTTCGGCCACAATCTCTCCGGTTGGGTCCGCCAGGACCATGTGGCAGACGAACTGAGCGGTCCGGCGCTCAGTGGGAACGTCTTTCAGCCGCTGGAGCAAGAGTTCAATATTTCTTCGGTCGTCCCGTGGTTCGCCGGCGTACCGCGCGGACAGAACTCCTGGTTCTCCCCCCAGCGCATCCACCACCAGTCCGGCATCCTCTGCAAGCACCCATTGTCGGATGGCCCGAGCATAGCCCACCGCTTTAAGGCGGGCGTTCTCCGCAAAAGTCTTTCCCGTCTCTTCAACTTCCGGAATTCCAGAAAACTCTGCCAGGGATCGCCAGACCACCGGAGTGTCGGCGAGAAGCTCTTGAAGCTCTCGCACCTTATGGTTGTTTCCTGTGCCCAAAACGCCTGTGGGTGGTGTCATACCTGTTTCACAACTTTGTGTTGCTTGACAGTGCCCATTGTGACAGTCGCTCGCAGATCACCGAATCCGCCAAATCAGAAAATACATTTTTGCCAAATTTTGTTCGGTATGACAAATTGGGGGCGCGTCGCCCTTACGTTTTCTCTCATGGTAACAGAACCTGCCCCTGGGAGCAGACATCGGCGATGGGAGTCGAACAGGTCCTACCATCACATGAAAACGAGACCGCGAGCCAGTCGGGTGCTTGCAATCTTGCTTCGGTAGGATTATCCTATCCGCGTTATCCTTTCTTCCAAGACTGTGCAAATGTCGGGAGAGACTTGAAAGGCCCTATTTTCCTAATTACGATGGCCTTTAGACTTGTGAGGGTCGGGTTTTCTTCCCGATGGCAACGGGTGGCTGGGATGTGGCGACACCGCCCGAGCGGGTGCAGTGAGCTGCGTCTGGAAGAAAGCAACCGAAGGGATCACTGTTCGGACAGGATGTGGGCGTTTGGCACCGGTTAATTGTGGGAATTATTCTGCCTCGGGAGTGAGTTCAATGTTACGGACAATCCTTTGTGGGCTCGCGGCAGCGTTTGCTGTCGGTGCCGCATCACTGATGGCGCAGGACAGCATTCTCAGTCAGCTCTACGGTCAAGGCGTGCATAAGTATTTTGCTCGGGATTATTCCGGCGCCTTCGAAGCTTTTAACTCCGCCATCGAGAATGGGAGTGACGATCCTCGCTGCTATTATTTTCGCGGCCTCACCTATCTCCAACTGGGGCGAGAAGATGAGGCGAAGGAGGACTTCAAAAAGGGGGCCGAACTGGAGATGAAATCTGCCACGAAGTTCTTTAACGTGAGTCGGGCCTTGCAACGGATTCAGGGACGTCAGCGACTTCTTATCGAGGAATACCGGACGCAAGCCCGACTGACAGTGATGATGGAGTTGGAAAAACAGCGGCGAGCACGCTACGAAGAGCTGCGACGGGAAGAGGCCCGGGTGCTTGACCGCTCCGCGCCACCAGTGGGCATTCCTCAGGTGAGTGCGCCCGCCGAAGTTTCCCCGGCACAACCTGCCGCGCAACCCGCACCGCCCGCCCCAATGGAGCCGGCAGCACAAGCTCCCGCGGCCACACCACCAGCGCCGCAAGCAACTCCGCCGGCTTCCCCGCCGCAGCAGCCAGCCGCTCCCCCGGCTCCAGCGCAAGAGAATCCCTTCAGCACGGAACCCGCTCCGGCCGCACCCCCGCAACGGGCTCCTCAACCGCCTGCACAACCCCCCGCCAACGAGAATCCCTTCGCCACCTGAACCGTTTGGCTAGGTACAGCTTGCCAAAATAAAACAAATGGAGGCGTCAAGCGGCTACCCCGTTTGACGCCTTTTTTGCCGTCAAAGCCACATCATTCGCCAATTAGCGGGAACCCGTATAACGTAAGCAAGTCGGGCTGCCCTCCCTTCAAAAAGTGGAGTCCACGTTGGAACTGCCTCTCCTTCAAACGTTTCTCCGCGGTATCCCGCTTTGCTCACTCGCAGAGCACGTCAGAATCCCCGAGCAGCGCGGATATCGTCGAAATCTCGCAGATGATAGCCGATTCCCACATAGTCAAGGAGGCGGCAGAGACTCCGCAGAGCGACGCCCATTCCGTCCGGCCCACTGAATCCGCCGAACTGGCCGCCACCTTTCACGTGTGGCTCCAGGTCCAAGAAGACGCCTGGCACACCGAACGGGCGAAGGCGGGCCTCCAACTCGGGAATATAGGAAGCGAAATCGCGCAAGATGACTTCGTGACCGCTGTCACCGAGGTGAACAGGGACAAAGTTCTTAAGCATGTCCTCGTCCACATGGCCCCCTTTCGCATCACGTTGGGGCCGCCGATAGTCCTTAATGTGCATCCATCCGAGGCCCGGCTTCATGGCGAGGTACTGGTCGTAAATCTCGGCGGCCGTGTATCCCTGCACAACAAGATTGGCGCCGTCGAAAACGAGAACCAGCGACGGATGCTGTAACTTCTGGTAGATTTCCGCAAGCAGATAACCATTCTGTCCGACCAGATTCGCTTCCACCTCCAAGCCGAAAATCAACCCAGCATCCCGACACACGTCCGCAATCCTGCCCAATCGATCGATGACTTCGTTAAGGTACGGGTGGGGATCCTCTCCCTTTGGATGGTAGAAAGAAAAGCCGCGAATGAGTTTGGTCCCCAAGGTTTGAGCCAGTTCGCACGCCCGGCGGACATCCTCCTGAAGATACTTGTCAAACGGGACGTAAACGTTTTTCGTCCCATCCTCTACATCCTTCAGCTTGATCTTGCCGATCGGCGAGCCCAGTGAGGACACCTGCAAACCATAATCCTTCTGAAGTTGACACACCTCTTTTACCTCATCGGGCGTCAGTTTCATCACGTTCTTCACACCCTGGCCGACATCGATGAAACGGATACTGTAATAGGACAGCCCGAGGGCCGAGAAAGCGACAAACTGCTCGACGGCAGTTTTATTGATCGCGGCTTCGTCGGCAAATCCGGAGAGAATCACTCGGGGAGGCACACCCGTAGCCATGGTTAGTTCCTCGTCTCCTTTGTTAACTGCGCGAAAAACCAGATGTGTCACAATAACTTCGCACCTCGCCCTGACTGCGCGTTTGCCCGCAAAGGGTCTCGCGCACGACCGCCGGATGGTGCTATTGTGGTGGACCCTCGTAGGCGTGACAACCCCCTCGCGAAGCGGACGCCATTATTGACAGCCGTTTTCTTCACTCCTAGAATCAAGCGGAATTGATCAGTGTGGTGGTGTTGAATTCTTGGTCATTCTTCCGAACCAATGCGGAAGGGAGGTGCAGCTCATGTCGCAAGCCGGGATTGTTAATGTGATGAAGGAAACCCGGGTATTTCCGCCGCCACCCGAGTTTTCGGCAAAGGCCCGCATAAAATCTATGGAACAATATCGTGAAATGTGGCAACGGGCCAAAGACGATCCAGAGGGCTTCTGGGGCGAGTATGCCAAAGAGCTCCATTGGTTCAAGCCGTATGAAAAAGTTCTGGAATGGAACGAACCGTTCGCTACCTGGTTCAAAAACGGCCAAACAAACGTCTCTTACAATTGCCTCGACGCTCATCTGAACACATGGCGGCGCAACAAGGTCGCCTATATCTGGGAAGGCGAACCGGGGGATGTCCGCGTCCTCACATACGAAATGCTTCATCGGGAGGTATGCAAATTCGCCAACGTCCTCAAAAACCTGGGAATTCAGAAGGGGGACCGCGTTTCCATTTACATGCCGATGGTCCCCGAATTGCCTATCGCCATGCTAGCCTGTGCGAGAATTGGAGCAATCCACTCGGTGGTGTTCGGAGGTTTCGCCGCAGAGGCATTGGCCGAACGGAATAACGACGCCCAGGCCAAGCTTTTGATCACGGCGGACGGAGGATGGCGCCGCGGCAAGATCATCCCGCTGAAAGAAAACGCCGATCGGGCCATGGAAAAGTCCCCCACCGTTCAGAAGTGCGTTGTCCTCAAGCGGACGGGGCAGGACATCAACATGGTAGCTGGCCGCGACTTCTGGTGGCACGAACTCATGAAGGATGCCTCGGCGAACTGCCCGGCCGAACCGATGGACAGTGAAGCGCCCCTCTTCCTTCTCTACACGAGCGGTTCCACTGGGAAACCGAAAGGTGTTAAGCACACGACGGCGGGCTACAACCTCTATGCTAAGAAGACCATGGAGTGGGTCTTCGATATTCGCGACGAGGATATCTATTGGTGCACGGCAGATATTGGCTGGATCACCGGGCACACATACATCGTTTACGGTCCTCTCACCGCCGGTGCCACCACTGTCATGTATGAAGGCGCTCCCGATTGGCCTGCGTACGATCGGTGGTGGGATATTATCGAACGGTACAAGGTGAATATCCTCTACACGGCTCCCACCGCGATCCGAACGTTCATCAAATGGGGTGATGAGCATGTAGAGAAGCACGACCTATCCAGCTTGAGGCTGCTGGGGAGTGTCGGTGAAGGTATTAATCCAGAAGCGTGGATGTGGTACTACGAGAAGATCGGTGGCGGACGGTGCCCCATCGTGGACACCTGGTGGCAAACCGAGACCGGCGGGATCATGATCTCTCCGCTGCCGGGCTGCACACCGCTGAAACCCGGAAGCGCGACATTCCCCCTGCCCGGTGTGGTCCCAGAAGTGGTCAGCGAGGACGGCAAACCGGTGCCGGTGGGCGTCGGTGGCTGGTTGGTCATCACGCAACCGTGGCCGGGGATGCTCCGCGGGATCTGGGGTGATGACGAACGCTACAAACGGCAATACTGGTCCGATGTGCCCCATAAATATCTGGCCGGAGATAACGCACGGATTGACGAGGATGGCTACATTTGGATCATGGGCCGCATCGACGATGTGCTCAATGTGTCCGGTCACCGCTTGAGCACGATCGAAATCGAAAGTGCCCTGGTCAGCCATCCGGCAGTGGCCGAGGCAGCGGCCGTCGGCCGTCCGCACGAAATCAAAGGCGAAGCCATCTGCGCTTTCGTGACGCTTGCTGAAGGGTATGAACCCTCCGACGCTCTGCGCCAGGAATTGAAGAAGCACGTGCGGGAACAAATCGGGCCGCTGGCGGTCCCCGACGATATCCGCTTCACAACCGCTCTGCCTAAGACTCGGAGCGGCAAGATCATGCGGCGGCTGCTGCGTGATATCGCAGCGGGTCGTGAGACCGTAGGCGACACGAGCACGCTGGAAGATTACAGCGTCCTCGCCCGACTGCGTGCCGGCGAAGAATAATGCATCAGTCTGCCGATTGCATACCGGCCCCAGAATTAGGGACCTGCCGGCAGCGCTATTCACACCTCCGGGTGTAGCAGTACACCGGAGACCCTCGAGCTAGCCAATTTGGCACTGGGGACTGCGAAAATGGCAGTCCCCGTTTTTTTTGAATTACCATCCCCGCGGGAGAATGACCGCCACTCGTATGGGGGCAGCTTTCATTCGCTCGGCGTCTCGACCGGGGAACATAGGCGCTATAGGAAACATAGAACAAAGATAAAGATATTGGGCAATCTGAAGCGGGGCGTCGCATCACACTCTTAATCGCATGACATTTGCTTGACCGCGCAACGCCCGCATTTTCTCGATAACATCGCGGTGTTCCTCTTTTTCGCTGTTTGCCTGGTGGTGTGCACGTCCGTTTCTGTCGAGTGGTAAGCTCGATAGCGATGAGACGTTCGACACAGCGGTCTTCTGGCACAATTCTGCTCGTATTTGAACGTCACCGCAGGTCCAACCAAGGGGGCTCCCTGCGGGCTCCCATTAGTCACAGGGCCCCCACGGCTTTGTCCTTTGCAGTTCGCACCGTTCTCTCGGACCTTCAGAAATGAAATTGGAGGAGGAACGTTTATGCGAATTGCTCAAATTGCTCCCCTGTTCGAAAGCGTGCCACCACAACTTTATGGCGGCACGGAGAGAGTCGTTTCGTATCTGACAGAAGAACTCGTCCGGCAGGGTCACGAAGTGACACTGTTCGCCAGCGGCGGTTCGTCACATCGGCGGAACTCGTCCCCTATATTGATCGTGCGATTCGTTTGAATCCACGAATCAAGGAGCCTCTACCGTACATGCTCATGCAATTGGAGCGTGTGCGGCAGCGAGCCAGCGAGTTTGATATTCTTCATTTCCACGTCGACATGATTCACTTTCCTTTGTTCCGTGATAGTGCACATAAGGCCGTCACGACGCTTCACGGCCGATTAGACCTTCCGGATCTGAAACCGTTTTACTGGGAATTTCAGGACATGCCCTTGGTTTCCATCTCGAACGATCAGCGGCGGCCAATCCCCTTTGCCAACTGGGTAGCCACGGTTTACCATGGTTTGCCTTCGGACGTGTGCCTCTTCAACCCAAATCCGAAGGGAGATTACGTGGCGTTTCTGGGACGGATTTCCCCGGAGAAGCGCCCGGATCGTGCTATTGAGATTGCCCGGCGTGCGGGCATGAAACTTAGGATTGCTGCCAAGGTGGACAAGGCCGACTGGCAGTATTTCCGGGAATGCATCGAGCCTCTGCTGTCACAACCCCATGTGGAATTCATCGGCGAAATTGGCGAGAGCGAAAAATCCGAGTTTCTCGGCAATGCACTGGCGCTTGTCTTCGCAATCGATTGGCCGGAACCGTTTGGACTGGTGATGATCGAGTCCATGTCCTGTGGAACTCCGGTGATTGCCTGGCGTTGTGGTTCGGTGCCGGAGGTGATTGATCCGGGAATCACGGGCTGGATTGTGGATTCGATCGACGCAGCCGTGGACGCACTCAAACACGTGGAGCGACTCGACCGGTACGCGGTGCGGCGGCAATTTGAGGAACGATTCACTGTCCAGCGCATGGCTGCCGATTACCTCGCCGTGTACAACCGCCTGCTTGAAGCCGGTGACAAAGCGGGCGAAGCTGTCCTGGCACGGATTTGACAACTCTGACGCAAACATCTGGGGAGTCATCGATGAGCACAGGAGTCTGGCCCTTCAAGGAGACCGCCGTTCCGGAGTTCTACATCCCCGCCACAAGTTCGCTCTTTGAACGGCGTCCCCGGACGCTCAAGCATGGCGACACGTTCGCCATGTTCGACCATTACGGGGACATCGTGGTGGGGGATCGAACTCCGGAGGGCATTTATCATCTTGACACACGGTTTCTCTCCCGCCTGATCCTAAAAATCGAGGGGCAGCGACCGCTTTTACTCAGCTCCACTGTTCAGCGAAATAACGCTCTGTTGAACGTCGACTTAACCAATCACGACGTTTTCCAGGATCACACCCTCGTCTTGCCCAAAGGGGCCATCCACATCCGCAGGTCCAAGTTCCTGTGGCAAACCGCATGCTATGAGGTCCTCACTCTGAGGAACTTCGACACGGTGGAGCACACTTTCGCACTGACGCTGGAATTCGGCGCGGACTTCGCCGACCTTTTTGAAGTTCGAGGATTCCAGCGCGAAAAAAGGGGCCACGTGGAGGCACACGTGGAAGACGCCTGCCGGCTCCGATTTATCTATCACTCACTCGATGGGCTGCCCCGGTCTACAGTGGTCACCTTTGATCCGGCGCCCGATCGCCTGACGACGACAAAATCTCAGTTTGCGCTGCGACTTGGTCCGAAAGAACGCTGCCGAATCAAGGTCACCGTCGAATGTCAGGTTGACAACCAGGCAACACACCAACGGGATTTTGCCCGAAGCGTCCGTCGAGCCCGACGGGCTCTCCTTGACGCGGCAGAGCGGGCGGCCGTTTTGGAAACGTCCAACGAAACGGTGAACGAAATCCTCTGCCAGTCGATGGCGGACCTGACCATGCTCGTCACGGACACGCCGTGGAAGCCGTATCCCTATGCGGGCATCCCGTGGTATTCCACAGCTTTTGGCCGAGACGGCCTCATCACTGCCATTGAGATGCTCTGGATCGACCCAGAAATCGCCCGTGGCGTATTGAATTTTCTTGCGGCGCATCAGGCCACTCACGACGATCCGCGAGCGGATGCGGAACCGGGGAAGATTCTACAAGAAATGCGGCAGTGTGAGCTGGCGCGACTGGGGGAGATCCCCTTCGGACAATACTACGGATCGGTGGACGCCACGCCGCTTTTCATCATTCTTGCCGGACTCTACTGGCATCGCACCAATGACCGTCCAACGCTGGAAGCCCTTTGGCCCGCCGTCTGCCGGGCTTTCGACTGGATCGAAAACTACGGCGACCGCGATGGGGATGGGTTTGTGGAATACTACAGTCGGGCAAGCAGCGGTCTGACCAACCAGGGGTGGAAAAATTCCGGCGACGCCATCTTTCACGCCGACGGCCGACTTGCTCAACCTCCCATCGCACTGGTGGAAGTTCAGGGCTACGTGTACTTGGCCTACGATCTCGGCGTTCGGCTGGCCACCGAGATGAACGATCTGGTACTTGCAGTATCGCTGGAGGAGAAAAAAGAAAAATTGCGGAATCGCTTTGAGGCGGCCTTCTGGTGCGATGACCTCGAATTTTACGCTCTGGCGCTCGATGGCAACAAAACACCTTGTCGTGTCCGCACATCCAACGCCGGCCAGCTTTTGTTTACCGGCTTACCGTGCCCGGACCGCGGTCAAAAAGTAGTTCGATCGCTCTTCAACTCCGACATGTTCAGCGGTTGGGGTATTCGCACCGTCAGCCGAAAAGAAATTCGCTACAATCCGGCCTCTTATCACAATGGCTCGGTTTGGCCCCATGACAACGCCCTGATCGGCCTGGGGCTTTCGCGCTACGGCTTCAAAGAGGAACTGACGCGATTGACGACGGCCATCTTAACTGCAGCCTCCCACATGGATTTGCGACGCCTTCCAGAGCTTTACTGCGGCTTTCAAAGGGAGCGCGATAAAGGGCCGACACTCTATCCGGTGGCATGCGCACCCCAGGCCTGGGCAGCAGCAGCACCGTTTGCCCTCCTGGGCGCCTGCCTGGGCGTGGACTTCAGTCCTGCGACTAACACCGTGCGACTTGTTCACCCTCGGCTTCCGCCATGCCTCGACTGGTTGACCATCCGCAACCTGCGACTCGGTCGGCCACGAATGGACATCTTTCTCCAACGGCATGGTGATACCGTGGCCGCGCACGTCCTAAAACGGGAAGGGCCCGTAGAACTGGAGGTCATCCTCTGACGACCTGCTGAATGGTGCAGAATCATAATGGACCGCCGGGAGTCGCTGCGGTCCTCAAGCTCGCTGCCGGCTCATGTCCTGCCACCGGATTTGTCAGCCTGCCAATCCCCTCGATCTCCACCTCCACAACATCGCCTGCTTTCAGAAACACCGGAGGATTTCTGGTAAAGCCGACACCGCCAGGCGTTCCTGTGAAGATAAGATCGCCGGGCTCCAGCGTGCAGACACGGGACACGTACGCAATAAGCCGCGGAATTGAGAAAATGAACTGACTGGTCCGCGAATCCTGCATAACGTTGCCATTGAGAATGAGCCGAATACGCAGATCGTGCGGATTCTCGATTTCGTCCTTTGTCAGCAGGTGCGGTCCTGTGGGAGCGAATGTGTCAAAGGATTTACCGAGCAGCCACTGGCCACCGGGCTTTTTGAGCTGCCAGTCCCGTGCCGACACATCGTTGCCGCACATGTATCCCGCCACGTAATTCCTGGCTTCCTGCTCTGGAATTCGTCGGCCACTCCGCCCGATGACAACGACCAGTTCCGCCTCATAATCCACCTCGTTAGAGTCGGCCGGCAAATGGATAGTTTCCCCCGGCCCGATGATGGCGGTGGGAAATTTATTAAAAATGACTGGCTCAGGGGGCGGTGTGGCGCCCGTTTCGGCGGCGTGGTCTGCGTAGTTGAGTCCCACACAGATAATCTTTCGGGGCATGGGAATTGGAGCCGTCAACCGTACAGTCCCGGCCAGTGCCTTGCCTCGCTCCAGCACCCTCTTGAGAAAGGGCCAGGCATCTTCGCCCATGGCGAGGACAGCGCCAAGATCTGTGGGCAGTGCCGGTTCATTTTGATGGAGATCAACGATTTCGCCATCACGGACAATGGCTGCGCGAGGCCCGTCTGGGCTGGCGTAGGAAACTAACCGCATGACCAAACCTCTCTCAAGCGATGGGTTCCTTCTTTTCTTTGTGCTCAGTACCGCGCGATTCGTACGAGTATATCAGGCCATCCCGAAATATCCAGGCGCTTTTAACGACCTACCAATCGTGTCGCTGCTTTTGCAAGCTGTTCGTCGGCGCAATAAAAAACCCGGCGGAGTTCGCATCTCCACCGGGCCTGCGGGAAACTCCCGCCTTCATGCGGCTTCCCACAAAGGTGCTGGACTCACGGGCTGCTGGCCGCTGGAGAGGCGGGCGAATCCTGCGCCGAAGCCCCCGCAGAACCAGCTTCGGCGCCTGAGACGTTTTCGGCCGGCTGGGCGGGCTGAGCTGGGGCGCCCGATTCACCAGCAGATGGGGCAGCCTCCTGGCCGGGAGCAGCCGATTCAGACTTCTTTTCAGCTTCGGCTTTGGCCTTTTCCGCTTCCGCCTTCATGGCCTCTGCTTCTTTACGGGCTTGCTCCACCGCCGCTTTTTCCTTCGCCAGATCGGCCTTGGCTGCCTCAAGCTTTTGCTGCTCCGCCTGGAGCGCCTGCTGGGCCTTGGCCAGATCGGCTTTCGCCGCTTCAACTTTGGCCATTTCGGCCTTGGCCTGATCCATGAGGGCCTGAGCCTCCGCCTTCATCTTTTCGGCTTCGGCTTTGGCCTGATTAGCTGCCGCAACGTCGGCTTTGGCTTTAGCGGATGCGGCCTCTGCCTCTGCTTTCGCCTTAAGTGCCGCTTCCGTCTCCTGCCGGATCTTTTCGAGGGCCTTGGCAGCTTCCTCACGAACGGATGCGAGGGCCTTTTCCACGGCGGCTTTCACAGCCTCGGCCTCCTTTTTAGCAGCTTCCGCGGCAGCCTTAGCCTCTTCCGCCTCCTTTTTGGCCTGTTCGGCCTTGGCCCGTTCCTCCTGGAGCGCCACTAAGGCGGGATTCACCCGGCGACATCGCAGCCTCGCCAACAGCCCTGGGCCAGGGCGAAACAGCCCGGCGCTCGCCATCTCCGCGGTTAGCGCCAGCAAGACTACGGCGCCCACCGCTCCCACGGCAACTTTGCGCATCATCGGTCTTCCTCCTTTTATCTAACCGGACGACCCATCCAGAAAGCCGGAAGGACCACCCTTTCCGGCCAACACCCTTCGCGTGTCAAAGCGATGCCCGGGAACGTTTGGTCGCCACCGAAAGGACAGTAATACCAACCTCACGGCGAGAAACGACTCTCCCGGAAACAGTGAAAGACTCATGAACTCATCTGGGGACTTCCCCCTGCCCGGTTATCTATGATAATTCGTTTTTGTTGCAGTTGCACGGCTCGCAAGTTGAAACCATCCCCTGAGGACTCACACCATGAGGTTGTGCAAGTTTTGCGTTGCTGCTGCGGCCCTGATCGGGCTTGGCCAGGTTGTCACTCCACCGACCGCGTTGAAAAATGCTCACGCGGACGATTGGCCTCAATGGCGGGGGCCCAACCGCGATGGCGTTTGGCGGGAAACAGGGATCATCGATCGCTTCGACAGCCCGGAAATCAAACTGCGATGGAAGGCCAAGATATCCGGCGGATATTCAGGACCGACGGTCGCTGATGGCCGGGTGTTTGTTACAGATCGTGTTACGGACCCTGAAGAGCAGGAACGCGTGTTGGCGTTCGATGCCCGCACGGGAGCACTCCTGTGGGTATACTCCTACCCCTGCTCCTATAAAAATGTCACCTATCGGACTGGTCCACGAGCGTCTGTCACAATTCATGAGGGGCTGGCCTACGCGCTGGGAACCATGGGCCATCTCCATTGCCTGGAGGCCGCCACGGGAAAAGTGGTCTGGAAGAAGATACCGAACGTAGACTGGGAGGTCCGCGTGCCCACCTGGGGAGTGGCCGCGGCTCCGCTGGTAGTGGGCGACCTACTCGTCGTGCAGATTGGGGCACGCCAGGGTTGTGTTGTGGCGATGGATCGAAGGACCGGAGAATTTCGCTGGAGCGCGCTGGAGGATGAGGCGTCCTACTCGGCTCCGATCCTCATACGTCAGGGACAGCACGATGCGGTTGTTGTGTGGACCGGTCAGCGACTGGCCGGATTGGAAGCCAGCACTGGTCGCGTCTTCTGGGAAGTACCGTTCACCCATCGCCGGTGGATTGACGCCATCATTTCGCCCGTGTTTGATCCCGCCACCAATCGCTTGTTCATCAGTTGTTTCGATGATGGGTCGCTCATGCTTCAGCTCGATCCGGAACACTTAACCGTGAAGAACCTTTGGTCCCGGAAAGGAAAGAACGAAATCGAAACGGATGCTCTCCATTGCCTGATGTCAAGTCCAATCCTGAAATTGAATTGGATTTACGGAGTGGACAGCTACGGACAGTTCCGCTGCCTGGACGCCAACAATGGAGATCGGATCTGGGAAAACACCACGTTAACGTCCCAGTTGCGCTGGGGCACACTTCATATGGTCCAGCAGGCCGATCGCGTGTGGATGTTCAACGATCAGGGAGAACTCATCATCGCGCGGCTATCACCACGCGGCGTCGAAGTGATTTCGCGTGCTCGGCTCCTGCGTCCCACCAGAGGACAGCTTCCCCGGGGTGAGGGTGTCACGTGGTCTCACCCGGCCTTCGCGGATCGACACGTATTTAACCGAAATGACGAGGAACTCGTCTGTGCTGATCTGTCGGCCGACGCTCAATGATCGCCTGCCACGCTGAGTCGCGACCCCAGGTGGCGTAGCCAATGACCGTCACCAAAAACCTGGGGACTCGAGCGTTACGAAAAGCTGTTTCTACGGCGGGTCGTGCTTCGCAGAGCCTCTTTCTCAAGCACTCGCGATCCATGATCTTCGGACCCGCAAGCACTGCCGAGCTTCAGATTGAATGGGCTGCTCCTGAAAGAGCTGCGGCCGCCCAGCCTGGCCTTTGAGTCGGCGTCAGTGTTGCGAGCCTCGGAGAAGCCCAGAGTCGCAATGAGTGTACGAGTTTTGCCCATCATCCTGTCAAATGACCTTTTCGACAACGGCGAAGCTCTCGGGTTTATAACAACAAGCAATCTCACAAAGCCACAACGGCCCATCACGTGTAAAGTTGTTAGCAGGAATATGTTGTATTTCTTTTCCGTGCATGCAGTGCAAATATTGCAAAGGCATTTTTTTCCTTCGGTTTTACGAAACCTCGCACGATCCAACGCGTTTACATTGTAGGGAAATTGGACTAGAATTTGGTTAGAGATAGGTCAACTCGCCTGCTCGCTCACGCCCGAAAAAGGCCCTCAAAACGGAACAGAAATAGACCCTCTTTCTCGTGAGCAGCATGCCGTAAAGGTTCCTCTGGGGAGGCTTTGCGCACGCGTTATGTTGTTTTTCTTAGTCTTCTGACTTTGGCAGTGTGATGCGGTATGGAGGTAGTTCCATGAAGAAGTCTTCACAAGTCTTGGTAAGTAAAGGGTTTACACTCGTCGAACTCCTTGTGGTGATCGCCATCATCGGGATTTTGATTGCTCTCCTATTGCCGGCTGTGCAAGCGGCACGGGAAGCAGCCCGCCGGAGCCAGTGCACCAACAACCTCAAACAGTTGGGGTTGGCCATTCACAATTTTCACGATGTGAACAACGTCTTTCCCATCGGTCAGCCGGACGATGACAACGACAACTATGCTTGGGGCGCCTACATTCTTCCCTATGTGGAACAGAAACAGATGTACGACACGCTGGTGAGTGGTGGCGCAGCCCTGGTGTATATCCCTGGAGGCGACAACCTCAAAGTCCATGGGGCCATTCGCCAGATTCCTGGAGTTTCCCCTGCATTGCCCACTGGTCACCCGGTGCGTAGCACCGACAGCTACGACTGGTGGACGCAGGTTCGCAACAACCACGGCAATCCGAGCGGTGCCAACAACCAAGGCGCCAAAACCATCATCAGCGTGTACATCTGCCCGAGCGACGTTCTCCCCAAGCAGGACAACAATGGCTACGGGAAGTCGAACTATTGCTGCTGCCTGGGTGGCGATACGCCCTGGTACATTCAATTGACCTCCGGTGGTGGTCCAAGCTGGTCGCAGCCCAACGGTGCTTCTGGCCAGAACGGAATGTTCCGCCTGGCGCAGACGAACGACTACCATTACGTGACAAGCTTTGCCGACCTCACGGACGGTTCCAGCAATGTGATCGCCATTGGTGAAGTGTCGGAGTCGGCTAACGTGACCCGCACAATGATCGACCGTGTGTTTCCGCTTTGGGCGGGAGGTAACAACGACTGGGCTGGCCAATGGCGGATTCCTTCCTGGGCCCGTGTCGCCGGTCAGTACACCCCCATCAACAGCAAAGATACGACGCCCGTCGCGGGCATCGCGCTTTCCGACTTCGCCTTCGGTAGCAAACATCCTGGCGGCGCCAACTTCCTGTTTGGCGACGGGTCTGTGCACTTCTTGTCCGAGACAATTGACACAGTCCTCTACGAGCGGCTAGCCGCCATCAATGATGGCAACCCAGTTCAGGTTCCATAACGCTCAGGGGCATCTCACAAAGCGATCGACAACCTGACGTTGTTCCGTTTAGACGTTCGGCCCAGCCTGATCAGGTTGGAACATTGAACAGTAAGAGGCGGGTGCAAAATGGCATCCGCCTTTGCTATTCCTTGATCGGGCGCGTTGCCAAATTCGCCCGGGTGTGATAGCTTGACTGCCAAGGCAGGTATTTGATCAGCTTGACGTTTAAGCGAGGCTGATCAGGTCAAAGTCTCACCATCGATCCGGTATGGAGGTGCTCTGACATGAAAGTACGATCACTCGTGACGGTATGGTTGGTATCGGTGGCCATTGGCCTTCTGGTTTTGGCCGGTTGTGGGCCAAAATCCGGCGCGGAGTACAAGGTGGCGCCAGTACGGGGCAAGGTGATCTATAACGGTCAGCCTGTGACGAGCGGCGGCATCCGTTTCCGTCCCATTGAGGTCCCCGGCGCTAAAGAGGGTTCGCTCGGCAAACCGGCCACAGGAGAGGTTAAAAGCGACGGGACCTTCGTCCTCAGCACGTATCGAGAGGGCGATGGCGCCGTGGTAGGCAAACATGAAGTCTCGTACATTCCCGTCTCCAAAGGCGCTGAGACGTACGAGGATAAACCCGAACCCTCTCCCTATGCCGGTTTGGTGCCCAAGGAAAAAGTGGTCGAAGTTAAGCCCGGTCAAAACGAAATCACCATCGAACTTGTGCCTATGCAGAAGTAACCCTGCGGCAAAACTGTCAGGGGTCTAAAGCAGTTCCAGACGGCTTGGGCCTTTAGAACCGGCTCACGCCGTCTTTTCTTTGGGAAATGCTTCGTGGTCAAACTTGCAGATTGGCAAATCTTCAGAAATTTCGAAAAAACATCGGTCCCGGATGAGTTCCGCAGCACTCACCCGGGACTGGCGAAACTCCAGGGGCCAGAAGCCGACAGCTAGGGAAAGTTATTCTGACCCCCGGCAATCAGATATCTGCATAGAGGCAGAATTCGTAGGGATGCGGACGCAAGCGGATGGCATCCACTTCGTTCGTCATCTTGTACCAGATCCAGGTGTCAATCACGTCTGGTGTGAACACATCCCCACGCAGCAGGAATTCGTGATCATTCCGCAGGGCGTTGAGTGCTTCCTCCAGCGACCCGGGCGTCTTGGGGATGTTTTCGAGCTCTTCTGGCGGAAGGTCGTAAATGTCCTTATCCAGCGGATCTCCCGGATGGATCTTGTTCTGGATCCCATCGATCATAGCCATCAACATGGCAGCAAAGGCCAGATACGGGTTACAAGACGGGTCGGGACATCGGAACTCGATCCGTTTGGCCTTTGGATTGGCACTGTACATGGGAATACGGATGGCCGCGGAACGATTTCTCTGGGAGTACGCGAGATTGACGGGGGCCTCGTAGCCCGGCACAAGCCGCTTGTAGCTATTGGTGGTTGGGTTTGTGAACGCACAGAGCGCCGGTGCGTGTTTCAACAGGCCACCGATCGCGTAAAGCGCCACATCGGACAGGCCAGCGTACCCGCTCCCCGCGAAAAGGGGCTGCCCTTTCTTCCACAGGGAGAGGTGCGTATGCATTCCGGAGCCATTGTCCCCAAAGATGGGCTTGGGCATAAAGACGGCCACCTTGTTATGCCGCCGCGCCACGTTCTTGACGATGTACTTGTAAATCATGACGCGGTCGGCTATAGTCACCAGTTCTTCGAACCGCAGGTCGATCTCCGACTGACCGGCCGTGGCTACTTCGTGGTGCTGGGCTTCTACGGGAACTCCGCATTCGATCATCAGATGCATCATTTCATTGCGGAGATTGAACATTTGGTCGGCCGGGGGCACCGGGAAATAGCCTTCCTTATGACGCAGCTTGTAGCCCAAATTGGGCTTTTCGTCCCGCCCGCGGTTCCATTCGCCTTCCACGCTGTCCACAAAGTAGTACCCGCAGTGCGAGGTCTGATCGTAGCGGATGTCGTCAAAGATGAAGAACTCCAACTCCGGACCGACGTAACAGGTATCTGCAATACCCAGGCTCTTCAGATAGTTGACAGCCTTGCGGGCAACATTCCGCGGATCCCGGGTGTAGTCCTCGCGGGTGACCGGGTCCTGAATGTTGCAAATCATCATGAGTGTGGGAATTTCAGCAAACGGGTCCAAAGCGGCTGTGTCTGGCTGAGGCAGGACCAGCATGTCGCTTTCGTTAATTCGTTGCCAACCCCGGATGCTGGAGCCGTCGAATCCGAGACCATCCTCGAACACATCTTCTGTGAGGGCGGTCACTGGAATCGTGAAATGCTGCCACACGCCCGGAAAATCCATGAATCGCAGATCAACAGATTTGACGCCTTTCTCCCGACAGAATGCGATAACTTCCTTGGGGGTCATAATTTCTCCTCATCTCGCTCTGGTAAATAGGGTGCCTGATCTCATGACGCCGAAAACCGAACTGTAGCGTCCCACTGACCCGGCCGCAGTCGGGACAACTCGATCTGAGCAGGTCTTATGCCAAACAACACAAGTCCTAGCAAAACACGAGAAAAGCGTCTCTAACACCCGTCTTGAACAGAAATCGTGTTCCTCTGGTGCGAGGAAGGAGCTGACCCCTGGACAGACACTGCCCACAACAGGAACTTTTCTGCCTAAATACTGGGCAACCGAGTAACACTACGCCACCAGGAGGGACAAGCGATCCTCTGGAGCAGGTTGCGTCGGCCGCCACGAATACTGCCATCCCCGGCGGGTGCGACCCAGAAGCTGCACGGCTCCCGTCTCTCTCAAGCAATATGCGACCTGCTGCGCTCGCCACCGCGGAACATCGAGTACCTCGGCAAGGACGGCGCTGTCGAACACCTCGGGGAGACCAGGCAGGAGGAGACGCAAATCATCTGGCGTTAAAAGGGTGACCGTTTCGCACACTTTTACAAGCTGGCGATCGGCCAGCCGATACGGGGAACGACGCCACGAGCGGCTTTGCCGCGGGTAGCGGTACTCTATCACGTCCACGAACGCCACATCGATTCGCAGTCGGGGGTGAGGGAATACTTTGGCAAAATGCACAAGATCCTCAAAAACATCCCAGCGGCGTCCCTGTTTTGGACTTTTGCGGTAGGAAATCACTTTCCCCCCCTCCCCTTCCAGCCGGGCAATCGTTCTGGTCATAACGATAGGCTTGACGACCAGCACGCAATGCTTTTCCAAGAGCGCCTGGGTCTTTCTTCGAATAGCCCAGAGCGGCCCTTGCTGAATCTCCACCAACCACCCATGGCTGGTGGCATCGATGCGGTAACCGTCAACCACAACCTCTGTAGATGGCGCCGGACCTGCATAAAAACGCTTCAAATCGCTGTGCAGCGAATGCTCCATAGAATAACCCTCCATGTACCGAGCCCACATATTCCACCGAAGAATAGAAGTATTGCCCTCGAAAACCCATGACCACCCAGGTTGGTGGTGCCCTCAGTGGCGGCGAGCAAACTCGCTACCCGCTGAGAAGTTCCGCAATGGCCTTCTTTCTGCCATTCGCTCGTCCGGCCCTATGCCGGTTCAATGCCAAAATCGCGAATTGTAAAAAGACTCGCAAACGGAAATCCCCGTCGCCGAAACTCGTCCGACCCTCCCTCCAGCCTATCAATGATCCCTAGTACCTGGACAACTTTCAGACCGTACGCTTCCGCCCGCTCAATCGCCCGGAGCGCGGAACCTCCTGTGGTAATCACGTCCTCCACGATAGCCACGCGATCGCCCGGAAAAACTGGTCCCTCGATGAACTGCTGAGTGCCATGACCTTTCGGTTCTTTGCGGACCATAAACCCGCGAATCGGTGTTTTCCGAACCGCCGACATCGTCACCACCGCGGCGGTAATCGGATCGGCCCCGATGGCCAGACCTCCGATGGCGTCCGGCCGGTACTCCGAGAGCAGGTCCAGAAAACCTTCTCCAATCAGCCGAGCCCCTTCTGGATCAAGCGTGACTTGCTTGCAATCGAGGTAAAACGTCGAGGTTTTCCCGGATGCCAATGTGAACTGCCCGAACCGGAGCGCCTTTTCACGAATCAAACGGTGCAATTGTTCTCGATCGTACATCCCTAGGGCCTTCCCTCCCGATCAACTGCGGGCTCGCTTTCTTCCTGCACGTTCGATGGTTCTCCTTGATTGTGAAGTTCTTCTCTTGGAAAACCAAGGGCATCCGAAATGTTTAGGCGACCGCGAGTCGCCTCCCGTTCTTTGCTATCTTCCTTCCTTGCGGGTCGGGGTGGGGCGTCGCGCTACGGTAAAATGGTCACTCGCGAGCCGATTGTCAGGATGTCGAACAGATCCTCCATGTCTTTGGCAGAAACGAAGATCGAACCGGGAGCCTGGGGATTATCGAATTGGGCGGGATCCGTCGTGCTGTGAATTCCCAGGCGGCCTTCCAGGCCGATCCACTTCGGGCCTAGCGGGTTCCGCGGATCCCCTGCCTCATAAACACCAAAGTCGGTGAAGTAACGAGGAAAGCGAGTCTTCTCACGAACCTGATAGCTCCCTTCACACTGACGGGCATCGGTCCCAATGCCGATGTGAAACCGACCAGCATATTTCCCCTGCAACATGAGCACGAGTTCCCGCCGGTGAAGATAGATGACTGCATCAAACGGTCCTCGGAGCACCTTCAAAGTCATCCCGGGGACAAGATCCTCCGGCTTGGAAAGACCGTTGATTTTCGCCAGAAGCTCCGGCGTCACGTTGTAGCGTTCGGCAATCGATTGGAGGCTATCACCTGGCTGAACGACATAGGGGTTTTCCAGCAAATGCTGGCGCGAATAAACGACGGTACCCGCCACCTGATCGAGCAAATCCGTCAACTGTGCGTCTTCCTGAGGAGTCAATCGGGGATCAGCATACCAGGCCGTGAGCACCGTGTGGACCTGAACGAACTCGCCTCGATCCAGTTTGCGGCAGGCAGCCTCCAGAAATTCAGCAAATTCTTTACGGATCCCATTTTGCCCAGAATCGCTGGTCAGAGAAGATGACGATGGTTCCTGCGGTTTCGGTTCCCCGGGAGCGAGATTCGTGTTTGCAATGGTACTGGCAATATTGGGCGTCCCAATTGTTCCTGGTGGCCCCAGCACGTCGGTAGGTGAGCGGCCCATCGCGCTAGCGACAGCCGCCTGTGGGGGCAGTGATGCCATCTCACCGTCCTTATTGGAAGCTTCATCCGCAACAACGCCTTGGGAAGAACCTGGCGGCAGCGTCTTGTCGGGATTTGACGTTCCTCCCATAAACGCCGGGGGCGGCTGCCTGCCGGTTGCCACCTGACTTCTACCGTCGGAGGCCGGGCCGCTCATGGGTTGCCCACCTGAGGACGTGGCACTTCCAGACTGCTGGGCGAGCTCCGCGGGCAACTCCGGGATGGGCACGTTGAGATCGCTTGAGGCGGGCGGGGGATGGCCATCATCGTCGCGGGGAGGCGTGGGCGGGGGAGTGGTTACGGCTTTATAACCGAGATAGCCGACGACGAGCAGAACGACCAGGACGCCGATGGTTTTAATCGTTTCCATTGACGGTCCTCCGTGACATTGGACGATGGTTCGCTCCCTGAACCCCGACTCCGCGTGCCTCTCTGCCCTTCATCCCACCAGTCACCCCACCGTATCCGCCAGAAAGCTGTCGAGACTCCCAAGCGAGCCCATGATACGAAAAGACCACTCTTTGGCCAAGAGCACTTTTCAGTGCTCTCGACACGTTGGCACGCTACTCGCCGCGGCTAAATTTTGCCCTTGAGCGAAACCCGCACACATTGCTAAAGTGCTGTCTTCCGTAATCACGGCCGAGCCGGTCCTCACTGCCCAGCACGGTTTTGCCAAGAATAAAGCGAAATGCATGCAAGGGACAACTCCAACGTGGAGTCTGCCGAGCTCGGCGCGATGCCTCAGGATGCCGGTCTTAAAGGGAGGTTGCCAGTGGTCCCTGTGAATCAACCGTCGGGCGGTTATCTGGTGGATCCCCAAACAAGCCAACCCCCGCAACTCCCCACACCACATTTCGTTCGGCGAGCGAGAAAAACCGCCATGATCGATGTTTCGGCAATCACTGCACTGCACCGCGAATGCACTGAAAGATGGCACCATGCCTCCATCGACAATCCCTATCGGGGTTTCCTCCATTTAGTCTGCGAACAACACCAGAGGAATTTTCTTTTGTGGCATGAGGAGGACAAAGCCCGTGATCCCACCGCCACCGATCACGAAATTGCCGCTGTCAAGCGACGAATCGATCGTCTGAACCAGGAACGCAATGACTGGATTGAGCGTCTGGACGAGTACATTCTGAAAAACCTCGCGGCGTGGGGAGTACGCCCTCTTCCTCGGGCTAAACTGAATACAGAAACGCCGGGATCCGCCATTGATCGGCTATCGATTCTCGCTCTTAGGATCTATCATATGGAGGAGCAAACGCAGCGTACCGACGTGGATGAAGAACATCGAGAACGGGCCAGGGCGAAGCTGAGCATCCTCTACCAGCAGCACGAGGACCTCAGCGCTGCACTGGCAGACCTGCTGGCTGATCTTTTCTCGGGCAAACGCGTGATGAAAATCTATCGCCAATTCAAGATGTACAACGACCCGGCCTACAACCCGTATTTGTACCAGAGGCGTCCCGCTGCATAAGCTCCACTGTTGCCAATCTGAATGACCGCCGGCGTTTGAATCCCCGCTGCGATCGGGTGTCACGAAAAACTGTGCTCTGGTCCAGGAAATTTGCCTTCCTGGACCTCTTGAATGTACTGACGGATCGCTTGGCCAATGATATCCCCCAGATTCACGTACTGCTTGGCATGCTTGGGCTTACGTCCCCCAGCCGCGTAGCCCAGCAGATCATGGAACACGAGAATCTGGCCGTCACACTGCGGCCCCGCACCAATGCCGATTGTGGGGATCTCCAAGCTGCGAGTGATTTCACCCGCGATTTCCGCTGGGATACACTCAAGTATGACTGCAAAAGCCCCCGCCCTTTCAACGGCCTGGGCGTCTGTGAGCAAACGCTCTCGATCCCTCTCCACGCGATATCCCCCCATAGTCCGAATTGCCTGTGGCCGAAGTCCCAAATGGGCCAGCACCGGGATCCCCGCCTGGACGAGTGCTCGAATTAATTCAGCCTGGTCTCGCCCGCCCTCCAGTTTCACCCCCTGCGCGCCGGTCTCTTTGAGAATCCGCCCCGCGTTGATCAAAGCGTCCCGTACTCCTGTCTGATAGCTCATAAACGGCATATCCACCACGACCAGTGCACGGCGCACCGCCCGACATACCATCTCCGCATGATAGATCATCTGCTCCAGCGTGACGGGAAGTGTCGTACTTTTTCCCTGAACCACCATCCCCACGCTGTCACCTACAAGAATCCCGTCCACACCAGCCAGGTCGGCCAGCGCAGCGGAAGGAAAATCGTACGCCGTTACCATGGTGATTTTTTGGCCGGCGCGCTTCAGCGCGGAGAATTTCGGCACAGTTAAGGGAGAGGTGTCTACGCTCATCGTAGCGAAGCAACTTTCGTTTAAGCGAACACGCGGCTCACTCTGGCAGAAACTATCTCAGGAGGCACTCCCCGATGCGTACGACATCGAAGAGTTCACCTCTGGGATGACCAACTCCGGCCCTTCCACGCTCTGGCTTTGAGAAGCCGCCGTCTCTTTGAGAAGCCGTTGAACTTCGGCCTCGATTCGCGCGGGATCTGGTTTCTCGGCGTCCAATCCGAAGGTCACCGCCAGCGCACCATCGCGGCCGAACAACTTCAAATGGGGAAGTGCGCCACTGGCGATGTTGAATTTCGTGAATGCTTCTTCGCCAATTCCGTATCGGCTGACCAACGCCCGCACATTGCCCGTTGCTCCGTGTTTGACTAGTACGCCTTTTACTTCATCAACCTTCCGTGGGTCGTTGATATCCTCAATCGCCACAGTGACGACCACCAACCCCTCGGCAGCATATTTGTGGGCAAGCTCCAGGGTGTGCGGTAACAACTCGAGGCACGGCATGCACCACGTACCCCAAAAATCGACAAGTACCACTTTTCCTGTATTTTCCTTAAGAATCGCGTCCAGATCCTTTTCATCCCCTACTTCCACCACCAACTCGGGCAGTTTTACAGCCGTTTGCTTGGCGTCTGACGCTGATTGCTGGCTCTCACTTTTCTGGGGTGTCTCATTCTTCGAAGCTTGGCAACCTGCCAAACCAAAAATGACAACCACCATCAATATCCCAAGGATCCTCCACGAACGACTCATACCGGGGCCTCCGTCACAGGCATTCCGCTCAACCGCTCCTCTTGAAGAAATTAAGCGTCAGGGCAAGCACTTGCCGAAATAGTTTTGCGTTCTTCCATGGTCCCAAATGGCCACTTGCCTCATTATTGACCTCGCTGAAGCCCTGATCAAGCCAGAACTGGAGGACCTCAACACACTCAACCACGTAAATACATTCGCCTTCACGGCCCGCGCTTGGGCTTGTTTCGAATCAGGGGGCGTTTAGAATCACGGGAAGATCGATCCCAGCTTCATCCGTCAACGATCGCGGGAGAAAACGTGTTCGGACATTCTAAAGCGGCCGATCACTAACGGATTTCTTCAGTTTTTACTTGTGCTCAAATGAAAACCGCCTACTTCGACTGCTTCAGTGGAATCAGTGGTGATATGGTCCTCGGTGCACTGGTGGACGTGGGTGTACCCATCGACGCCATCCAGCAGGCTGTCGATTCGCTGGGTTTGCCTGACTGTCGCTTGGAGGCTCGGGAAGTGCGAAAGAACGGATTCCGGGCAACCCAGGTGGTGGTCCACACTCCACGAGAGCACCACCATCGGCACCTTCATCACATCGTGGAGATGATCCGGCGATCGTCGCTTTGCGAATCGGCGAAGGAACAAAGCATCAAAGTCTTTACCCGACTAGGCGAGGCTGAGGCCCGGGTCCACGGAGTACCGCTGGAAAAGGTCCATTTCCACGAGGTCGGGGCTGCCGATTCTATCGTCGATATAGTGGGCAGTGTGTTCGGGCTCAACTATTTGGGGGTTGAAGCCGTTTACGCATCACCGATTCCCGCCGGCGGTGGAACAGTCCGCATCGCCCATGGAGAGGTGAGCGTGCCTGCCCCAGCGACGGCGGAACTGCTGCGAGGTGTTCCACTGCTTCCCTGCGATGTGCAAATGGAGATGACCACGCCAACCGGCGCGGCGTTCATCACCACATTTGCACAGGAGTTTGGGCCGCTACCTGCCATGGAGATTCAGAAGATCGGCTACGGGGCCGGATCTCGCGACATTCCGCATCGCCCCAATGTGCTCCGCCTGTTCATAGGAGAGATCGCTCGGCCTAGGGAAACATCGGCGTCAGTTCTCCGGGACCGCATTTGGGTTGTGCAAACGAACTACGATGATCTTTCTGCAGAAGTCCTTGGCTACACTCTGGAGAGATTGTGGGAACTGGGAGTTCTCGATCTTTTTACGACTCCGATCCATATGAAGAAGAATCGGCCAGGTGTGCAACTCACGGTTCTCTGCAATGAGGAACTGGTGCCCGCCGTGGAATCGCTCCTGTTCCGGGAAACAACCACGCTGGGAGTGCGGTTCTGGCCGGTCGATCGCCACGTACTTCCCCGGCAGGTCGCCAGTGTCAAGACACGTTGGGGAGAAATTCGGGGCAAACTCCGTGTCCTTCCTGACGGAGCCCAGGAATTCTCGCCGGAGTTTGAAGCCTGTCGCGAAATTGCCCGAGGGCATCAGATTCCCCTCCGGGAAGTTTACGAGGCTGCGGAAGAAGCTTTCCGCCAGCATGGTGTCTGGAAAAAGGAAAGCGAGCATCCATCCCCAAGCAGCTAGTGGGAGGGATGATATGGGACCTGAGTTTCAAATGCCCATCGCCCTGGACAACAGCACCCTGTCGTGGATCGTCCTGGCTTTGGCGATCGTCTTCATCTGGTTTTCTCTTATCCGGATGCAGCGTCGCAGCGGTCGGCAAGTACCACCCTCAAGCAGAGAGGAGCCGCGGTTGGGCGATTACGCAGGTTCTGGGCATGGTGCCGGCCACCTGCCGCATCCTTCCACGGTGACCGATTGGGAAGTTCGAATGCACGAACTTGCCCGGGACATCGAAGGCCGAATCACCAGCAAACTAGGACTTCTGGAAAACCTGGTCCGGGAAGCCGATCGGGCCGCCGCCCGACTTGAAGCAGCCCTCCGTGCCACCGAGCAGCTTCGCCAAACCCAGGCCGCCGGTGTTTTGTCTCCGGACTCTCCGCACGTCTTGCAGAGCCCTGACGACAGCCAAGCCAACGGTCCAGTCGCTGACGCCATCACCCAGGTGACAACCCCCTTGCAGGATTCTCAGTCAGGCATTGAGAGCAGCGAAGAACACGGCGCAAGTGTCGGAGAAAGCCGATCCCGCGAGGTCAGGCCTGCCGAAGAAATCTACACCCTTGCGGACTACGGTTATGATCCTGATGAGATCGCTCAGCGCACTGGGCTTCCGGTCGGGGAAGTGCAATTGATCCTTAGCCTCCGCAAAACACGGGAGTCCGCCGGTCAGGAGAAGTCACAGGAATAATGCGCCTCTCGTTACACCTTCGAGCAAGGAACCGGCGACACTCGATCAGTTCGGCTCAACTCTTTCTGCCCAAGCAAGGCGTCTGCTTTGACCCAGCCCATTTTGAAACTGCGCCTGTCGAGGCGGAAGTCTTGTAAAATCAATCAATAGGCTAACTGTGACAATTACCATTGCCTGTTTCGTGCGCCTATCGTCAACAGCGTGGTGTGGCCAAGGACCGTGGCTCAGCCCATTTTGACTTCTGGTCCATGTCGGAACCGCTCGGTTTTTCATATCCATGGCAACAGAAAGCAACCGCCGTGACTTTTTGCGACGGCTGACTCGCGGACAACTCGAAGATCCCGGCGAACCTATTGGGGTCCCTGCCGACTCCGACGCATCGAATGCGTCACCGGCTGGCACTCGATCTTCAACTCCCCGAGGCGGAGCCTACAAATTGCAGTTAGGTCGGCGGGCTATGGCCAGCGATTTTCAGGCGATTTTCAACTTGGGCCAGTACGAAAACGCTGTCGAAGTTGCGCTGACAGCTCTGGACCTGCTGGAACCGCTGGAAGACATGATGTCCTTCTTCCGCCCCAAGGGCGAACTCGGACGGATCAACGCGGAGGCCTTTCACCGGGATGTGGAAGTGTCGTCAGAGTTGTGGAACCTGCTGGTTTATTGCCGCCAGCTCTGGGAGGCGACCGAAGGGGCGTTTGACATCACTGCGGCTCCTCTCTGGCAGGTTTGGGGATTTGCCCGCCGGGAAGGACGACTACCGCACGAAACCGAAATTATGAAGGCGCGGGAACTCTGCGGCTGGCGGTGGGTGGAAATGGATGCGTCGCGGCAAACCGTCCGCTTCCACAAGCCGGGGGTGGCCTTCAACTTGGGAAGTGTGGGTAAGGGATATGCGTTAGACCGTCTGGCTAAGATGATTGCTGAGGCGGGCATTCAGGACTTCGCCCTTCACGGGGGACTGAGTAGTGTCTTCGCCATGGGGAATTCGTGGGAACCGACGTTATCCGAACACACGGAGAGTCCGCAAGGATGGCCGATCGGGCTGAGGGATCCCCTTCATCCAGGTCGTCGATTTGGTCGAGTCTGGCTCAAATGTCAGGGGCTGGGCACTTCCGGCACAGCTCTTCAATTTTTCTGGCACAAGGGAAAACGGTACGGCCACATTTTGGATCCCCGTACTGGCTATCCTGCCGATGAAGTCCTGAGCGTGACGGTGCTTGCTCCCACGGCGGCCGAGGCGGACGCCCTGGCCACGGCTTTTTTCATCCTTGGTCCAGATGGCGCCAGACGCTTCTGCGAACAGCACCCGAACGTCACCGGCGTATTCCTTTGCAATGCTTCACAAGGCCCTCCCCAAGTGGAGGTGGTCGGGAGCCTCCAACCCGATATGGAAATCGATGAGCGCCAGGGCGACGCTTCATGAATTCGGCTTCACGGCTGGCTTCAACCGGCGGATCAGCATTTTGGTCCGCAATCGCGACCTTTACCCGATCTGGCGCGCTGGATTCTTCACAAACTGAGCAGCTTGCTCAAATCATAACGATTTGACAGAAAAAGATAGTTTTAGCCCCCCAGACACAACCCAAGTAGCGGTGCATCGTGTGTTTGCGGCGTAATGACAGGGCTAACCGAGACCGACAGGATGGGACTCGCTGAGCAGCTTCGAAGGACAAAGAGTTCGTAGAGTTGACGACGTGATCAAACTTCCCGGAAATGCCGGACGCCCGTCATTTGATGGTTTCACCGGAGCCGGGGCGCGATCGATAACACAACAGGTAGGGAATAGCTCACTGGTAATTAGCGGGGGAGCGCATATAATTGGATCAAGCCTTTTTTCCGGCCGGGCGCTCGAGAGGTGGCGGTTTGGGCTCGGCGGAGGTGGGTTCCTGAGGTGTGTTACAAGTTTTGAGGATGGAGGTTTTCCAGTGGAATTACCCAAACGTGCCAAGAACGA
>NZ_JBAMME010000131.1:0-1463 GCF_039793925.1 Thermogutta sp.
GCTTGTGCAGAACGGGATCCTTTATATCGCGCGTCCTCCCTGTCGCTGATACACACCCTTGGAGGAATCGGGAAGTAAACCAAAAATATGTCAATTTCATGAAAGAAATACCAGCCGGATAGTCCTGGTACATTTGTCACAAGTCTGTTCAATTGCTCTTTGTGTTGCGGAGTAAAGGCTTGCTCTTTGAGACCAGGTAAACCAACCCACAGGCAGCGCGTGAGCGGGTCTTCAAGAACTATTTGCCGCTGCACCGCATAGAGCCCGAAGAGAACCCCGTAGACTACGAGCGGTAGAAATACCATGAGTGCGACCGCAAAAATACAGACAAATGTGATGAGCCGCAGCTGTCCTCACGGACGGCCGAAAAATTACCAAGCTGCAGCTCGGTAATTTGTTTGTGAAGCTCCTCTTGTTGGTGAACGAGAGATTGAAAAGCCTCAAGTATAAGAATAACGACTTCATTCGCCTGCCGAACATTGTAGACGATCGCCGGTATAAATGATGAGATATTCATTTCAGAGTGTTTTAATTGGCTGTTGTAAAATTGAGAGATGGTATTCATTTGTTCCCAGAAGGCCATCACCGGAGGACGCGTGGTGAGCTTCTCTTGTGGGTAGACCTGAATGGCCACGAAGCTGATGGGCGTAGTATAATTGCGAATCAGCTGACCCACAATTTGGTTTTCCTGCGGATGTTGGGGATCATTCTCATCTGACTTATCTCCGTCGTCGCCGATGACGATGAGCATTTTCAGCCGATCGGATCTGAAGCCCGCTTGATCAATCGCCTGGGTAATTCCGTGAAAGACCATTTCACGCGGATCGCCCCCGGCGGAGACACGATGATTGAGAATTTGCGAGATAAGCCAGTCCAGGCGATCGGGCGGTTGGAGCGGTATCACCTGGACGGGGTTTCGTCGGGTGTTGGTAATGTCGTTGTAAAATGTGACGCCGACCAACAGTTGCGGTCGCGTGGGGAGCCGTTGAAGCGAGGCCACAATCTGACGGACTGCGCGAGCTGCGTGGGAAACAGATCTTCCATGCTTTCCGTGTCGTCAATGACAAACATGAGTTCCAGAGTTTGTAGTCGCTGTTGAACGATGCTCAACCTACTTTTGAGAGGGTTGATTTCTTGCGCCGATGCGATGGGAATGCCATCCTTGTTGACGAGGCCCCGGGAACGCACACCTTGAGTAACTTCCAGCCTGGATATTGGTTGCGTATCTCTGTGCGATATTTCTCTGCCTGAGCCCAATGAAGGATGGGAAACCGCGGCCACTCCGGTAGTTGCGGAACAGGAGAAGCGCGTTGGTCCACCGGCTCACGAAAGAGATATGCGTCAGAGTGTTTGTCATCTGCTGGGCCCGCAGCCATCGCCTCTTCGGGGGTTGGCCAGATTTTACCAGGACGGAACGGCCGGTTGGGTGCTGTACTCCACTAAATGGCCTCGCGAGTCGTCCA
>NZ_JBAMME010000131.1:1473-9897 GCF_039793925.1 Thermogutta sp.
CCAAAGTTGGAAATACTTCAGCTCCACCCAGCCCACTGCTACGGCTTCTGCCCCGAACTCGCCTTGCCCAATTTCGTACTGCGTCGCTAAAAATACCCAGTCCCGCTCTAGATTGTCTCCCGTCTGTGCCATCACGAAATAAAAATTGAACACACGCAGTTCCTGAGTCTGCGGTGCGTTTCGATCAAAGGGGCGTATCCTTGCGGGAACGGCCATCCTCAGGAGGATTTCGCTTTGCGCTTCCTGAAGTTCGGCCAAAGGAACGTGCGCAAAAGCCTTCAGATGGACCCCTGTTGCGGGGTCTCTAAGAGCTTCTCTTTGGAGGGGCACGTACTGCCCCGGGACCCAGCCCAAGTAGTCCTTCACGTGGACTTCCGCGCTATTACCCGTTTCATCCTCCAGACTCACCAGGAGGTACCACACCTCGCGTGCGCTGCCCTGGTCCGAGATCAAATTACTTTGACTACCCTGGGAATATACATAGAAGTATCTACCGAGATACTTCAGGGGTGCATTAATTTCTGGGGCGTCCCACCTAGGCTGAGTACGCGGTTTCAAATCTCCGTATAAATTTATGACGTATTTGTTATAAATGTAAGACATCGGACAGCTCAGGGAAGGCAATACGAACGGGCCAAATGCAGCCGTCGTAACTTGGGTATAGTGTGAGCTCTCCCAGATTGAACAGAGAGGTTGCTAGTAATTGCGAACAAAGTGCTAGGTGGTGCGAAGCCGGTCGGTGGCAAAAGTGAACAAATAGACAACTTGATTTGATTCGGCGTGGTAGCGCGGCAGCCGCCAAAGGCCTCAAGAACCTGATGGTTAGGCCCCTTGTCAGACCAGCGATGCTAGCTGGCCGGTTGGGCGGGTTCAAAGGGAGGGTGGCGAACCTCGCGGAGGAGGCACATCGTGGGTTGGCGTGTCACTGCAAAAGTGGGAGCGTCAAGTCCGTGCGTAGGTAAAGCTGGTGGCGAAAGGTGTGGTAACAAATAACATCCTCATGGAACCAAGACCCAGGTTCGCGCCTCGGGAGAAGAGCGGGCCACTTTGGAAGGGCCATTCAAGATGTCTATGATGATGCGGATTAAAACGCGAAAACCATGTTGAAAAAATGGGATACAAGCACGTTATGGGTTTTTTCGTGTGTAAAGTACCAGCGCGTTTTATGTAAATACATATTCGTCTGAGAAAATACAGACTGCTAGGAAAGTAACGAACCGGAATATCTTAGTATTAAAGAGAGTAACCGAAGGCTGCGTCCGCAGTTTATCTACGAAACAATGAAAATCCCGGAAGTGCCTAAAGAATGTGATCGTGTGCTGAAGAATGTCGACAAGTTGAAGATCAAAATGCAAGAAATCAACTCCATTCCAGAGGGGTGCCGGTCAAGCGTGCTAAATCAAACAGCCTCCAATAAGCGCTCGAGGAGGATTACGGCGACGATCACCAGGATTGTTCGATTTTCGCTGAGAACAGGCTTGAGAGTCGTTGACGCAGTGGACAAAATAGAGCGGGAAAACCCGGTGTGAAGCCAGCCCAGCCAATATGGTGGTGTTTGGGTTCGAGGCATACTATTGTGACAGGGGCTTCAGAATGTAATGAAAGTGGCTGTTGCAGGTTACGATTTGAGAAAAAGGGGATGTGTTATGAGAAGCGGCGTGAGGGAATTCCTTATCCGTGAAAAGGGGATAACACCGCAGAAAGTTCTGGGAAGGGGCCCGTGTTTTGAAGCGTGGGCAGGCACGTTGCGAAGCGAAGTGTCGGTCCTTGTTAAAGTAGCCGATTTGACGGGGGATGTTGGAGAAAATGATACCGGTCCACCGGATCCAAGAGGGTATCAGTCAACCTCCCGACTGACGTTTGTCGTAGGCAGTGTAAAGCAGGCAGAGTCCCTCGCATCCAGCTTGCGACGTCTCGTTCAAGTGGCCCAGCACCCGGGCGTTGTCAAGCTCTTCGATTGGGCTGCAGTCGGGGGGAGTCTTGTTCTATGTTATTACCCGCTTCCAGAGCCCCCCGATTTCTTGGGCGGCTTATATGCAAACACAAATGTTCACGGTATTTCAGCCGATCGAGCCCTGGAAATTTGCCAGTCCGTGGCCGCCACTCTGGATTATCTCAATTCAGAGGGAATATTTCACGGCTATTTGAAGCCAACGCACATTGGAACATGGGAGAATGGTGTGGTCGTTTCTGAGGCGGGGCTGTTGTCATTCAGGCAGTGGCTGTGGCGGTGGAGGCGGGTGCCTTTATCGTGGGAGTATGTGCCACCCGAATTGAAGCCGGAAGGTCAGTTTCATCCATCAACAGACCTCTACTGTCTGGCGCAGTTCTATCTTCAGCTTCGCACCGGTTGGATTCCCAACCCGGAGGAGCGCCCCCGAACTTCCCATGCTCCGCATCCGGTGTCGGAACTAGAAAACTGGGAGAAGGAATTGGTGGCATCCGCTTTGGCGTCTGACCCGGACCAGCGCCCTCGTCTCAGTTGTATGGGCTGGGTGACCGAGCTGAGCGCAGCCTACGAGAGCTCCTTCTCAGGGCAGATCAGAAAAGTGGCCGAGATCACCTTGACCAAGGGGACAGTCAGAGCCTCGCTGTTCCGGCGCCTGTTACCGAACGGAATTTTAAGGTTAGAGGCCGGCCCACTCCGCCTCCGCAGCAAGATAATCCTCCGTCAGCCTGTTCGGATTTATGGCGAGCCCCACGCCGGTGCCAAGCTAATTGTGAGCGGGAAAGAATCCGGCTTTTGCATTCTCACCAGAGGCGCGGTGATTTTCAAAAACCTGGCGATGCGTCTTCTGTCTCCCGAGCTCTCCACCCTGGTTACAGTGAGTGAAGGCCGGCTTATCATGCGGAATTGCCGCTTGCGAGGTTGCAAGGAGAACGACGCTGTGGAAGTGCTCGAAAGTGCTCGTGCCGTCATCCAGCGCTGTTCCTTCCTTCAACACGACACAGGTGTGCTGGTCAGCGGGCACGCCAGAGCTCGGATTGAAAACTGCCGATTTGTCAGGAATGCATTTGCCGGGATCTTGCTTGATCAGAGCAGTCAGAGTGTTGTCAGCGCCTGTCGTTTTTCGCTGAACGGGCAACAGGGCATCTATGTCGGACAACAGGCCGAAGCTGAACTGCGCGACAACCACGTCGTGGGAAATCTAGACGTCGGTATCGCCATCTTCGACTATCCCAGGGTGATCCTCGATCGAAACAGGTGTGAGAATAACGGAGGCGTGGGTATCCAAGTCATGTATGCCAAGCACCTCTTTCTGATTGAGAATGTCTGCCAGGCTAATAAAGGTAGCGGCGTCTATTGTGGAGCGGCCGCTTATGGGGCGTTGCTCGGCAATGAATGCCGCCGCAATAAGCGCTCGGGCATTGTGATCGGTTATCCCGGCAGGTGGGATGTTTCCTACAACACGGCTGAGGACAACCAGGAGCACGGGATCTTTGTTGTATCGGAAGCTGTGAAATACGACCCACCACTAAACGCGAATCTATCGCCTTGCCTCGTGGACGTCCCTGTACTCAAGGGAAATGAATGTATTTCCAATGGCGGGGCGGGTATTTGCGTCCGATCGCATTCCCAGGTGGTGCTTGTGGCGAATTTGTGCAAAAACAACGCGGGGCCAGGGATCCTTTTTGCGGAGGGAAGCGGTGGCGCCGTGCTCCGCAACACTTCTCAGGAGAACGCGGGCGGCAATTTTTCAAAGGAAGAGAGCTGCGCGATTTTCGCTCAAGATAATCTTTTTAAGTGATCTGGGAGGCGAGCACTTGAGTTTGGGGGGAGCCATTGTAGATGGGTATCGAGTTCGAGGTGAGGCCTGAGGAGGCCACTCGCCATATCCTTCGGGTTGGGACGGCCCATTTTGAACGGTTGGGCAGCGGGCACCGCCGCACCTTTTAAGCCCCATGCTCTAACTCGACCGGAGGTCCCCATGCGATCTTGAGGATCAATCACACGGTTCGGCGGCTCAACGGTCGGGTGTACCCTTAATGACGGGGTACGATCGTTTATTCAAACGAAACACCCTCCGGTGTTCAGATGGAAATCAAAAGTCTGAACGACCTACAAAAGCCCAGGATTTAAAAAACGCTCACAACGGTTTTTACACAGAGCGCAACATTTTGTTGCAGAAATGGTTGCTTCGGCCGACTTAAGGTCTTGGATAAGCATTTTTCCGAAAGCATGACGGAACCCGAAATCCTGAAACAAGTTAATAAAGATATCATAGAACGGTAACATTAATTCAACAACAGCATAAAATCACACAACACCGAAATATACATAATATATAACCCGAAGACCTCGGACTGCTCATCTGGCCGCAACGTGGCCACGGTTTCTCGTTGCGAACTGGTGCCTTCCAGAAAGCGCGGCAGGAGCCTGCGGATGACCCCCCACCAGTGTCGCCGGACCGCCGATTTTGACCTACTACGGGGCATACAGTGCTTTCGCCCGTTTGCTGAGGATGAATTTGTCTACAAACGCATTGAGTGTCTAATGGCACACCGCCGCGGGGCTCGGGATCTGGTGGCGATAGATGTCGAGCGACGGTTTCGGAGGTCATTTTTGACGTCCGAGTATAAGAAGCACAAAAGAATTCTTTCTTTCAACCAGTGGCGCTGTGTTCTCTTTAATCCACGATAAACGACAATCGGATGTGTTATACATTGTTTATCTCTACGATATCCAAGTGATCATTGCTGAATGAATGCTTCTTGTCGCCGTTTCGGATCGTAGGTATACTGCATGCGTTTAGCGTGCGCACTGTATGGCACCGCTTGAAGGAGGGCATTTGCGTGCAAATCTCTCATTTTCGGGCACATAGTGCCAATGCGAACGGTCAGGGCGTCAGTGAGCCTCTTCGCGATCACCTGGAATACGTTGCTCAACGTGCTGAAGCGTTTGGCAATTTCTTCGATGCGGCTGAGCAAGCCCGACTGGCGGGGTTGCTCCATGATATTGGCAAATACGCAGACAAGTTTCAGGACTATCTTGACGGCAAGGTGTCTCGCGCTGGGGACCATTGGTCAGCGGGAAGCCTCTTGGCGCTTAAATTCGCCAATGAATACGGTATCTACCCAGCCCTGGCGATCCAGGCCCATCACAGTGAACTGACGTGGTTACCGCTGAGCTATGAAAAATTCTGGAATAACCTGGTTGAGCGTCTGCGAAACAGCTCCGAAGTGACCGACTCCAGGGCAGATGAGCTCTTCCGGCGGTTACAAGCCGATGGACTATCGTTGCCAAGCGTAACGAGCGGTTTCGCGTTCGAAGGAGAGCATCTTGTGGCCGAGATGCTCGACGTCCGGATGCTCTTCTCCGCCTTGGTCGACGCCGACTACCTGGAGACCGAGGCCCATTTTGAGGGAGACGCTAACGTTCCACGTCGACCGCGACCGGATGGTCCCAGCCTCGATTGTGATAAGGCGATCGCTGCCCTCGAAAACTATCTCCAGCAGGTACGGGAAAAACACAAAGATTCCCCGCTTTCCAACCTCCGAGATCAATTGCAAAAGAACTGCCGGGAAAGGGCTGGTGATCCCCAGGGTATTTACACGCTTTCCGCGCCCACCGGCCTGGGCAAAACCTTGGCAATGCTGTTATTTGGTCTCTATCATGCACGGAAGCACAATCTGCGGCGGGTCATTCTCGTCATGCCGTATATCAACATCATTGACCAGACGGCCCAGATCTATCGGGAGATTTTCTCGGTCGAAAATGGCTTTCCAGAGAATTTTGTCCTAGAACATCACAGTCTGCGGGACGAGATCTCGAAAGACGACGAAAAAGAATCTCTGCGGCGGCTTCTCACCGAAAATTGGGATGCCCCGATCATTCTGACCACCAATGTTCAATTTTTTGAGTCATTGTTTGCAAATCGTCCTGCGCAGTGTCGAAAGCTCCACCGGATTGCCCGGAGTGTGATTCTCTTCGACGAGGTCCAAACGCTGCCCGTTCATCTGGCTGTCGCCTCGCTGGCTGCGTTGTCTCGCCTTACCGAGCCTGAGGGGCCGTATGGCTGCACAGTCGTTTTTTCGACGGCAACGCAACCCGCCTTCGGCGTGCTCCACGAACGTGTGCAAGAGTTTGCGCCACATGGCTGGCAACCAGCCGAGATTGTTTCTGATGTGCCCCGCTATTTCCAAGCCACAGCGCACCGTGTACAAACCACCTGGCGCGATGAGACTCCTGTAAGTTTTGACGCTTTGGCTAGAGAGCTGGCCGAGTACGAGCAGGTGATGTGCATTGTCAATCTTAAACGTCATGCCGTAGCCATCTTTCGAGAGCTGGTATCATGCCGACCGGAGTCTGAGCACGAATCCTTCTTTCATCTCTCGACGAGTCTCTGTCCCCGTCACCGACGTGATGTTTTGGATGAAGTCAATCGCCGGCTGGACGCCGGTTTGCCCCTCAAGCTCATTGCCACTCAGTGCGTCGAGGCGGGAGTTGACTTGGACTTCCCTGTGGTTTACCGTGCGGTAGGGCCGCTGGAAGCTATCGCCCAGGCCGCAGGACGCTGCAATCGCCACGGGCTGCGTCCCCAGGGAAAACTCGTCGTCTTCATGCCAGATGATCAAAAAGATCCATATCCACCCGGATACGGCAAGGCGGCCGAAGCCACACGGTATTTTTTGAGGCGATTGCGAACAATGGACGAAGCAAAATTGAGTGGGCTCTTGACAAATCCCGACGCCATTCGTGAGTATTTTCATGGCTTCTACCAGTTACACGGCTTTGCCGACTCAGAGGGTACTCAAGAAGAGCGAGAACTTTTGCAGGCCATCAAGGCAGGGGATTTCGAAGAGGTGGCCAGATTGTATCGCCTTATTCGGCAGCAAACTATTCATGTACTTGTTCCTTACGATCGGGCGGCCTTCGATTCGCTCCTCAGCGAGGTTAACTCAAAAGCCGGGACACCGGGGTGGATACGCCAATGGTGCCGACAAGCGTCGCCCTTAACTGTGGACATCTTTCCCCCTGGTCGGAACTCAAGCAACTGGAACTACCTCCATCCGATCGAGTTTTTCCCAGCAAAGCGATCTTCCAGCAATGCAACGGACTGGTACTATTTGCTGCCAAGCCTGGAGTATGATCCTCGACTCGGCCTGGTATTTCCGGAGGACGATTCGTCGTTTGTTGTGTAGATGTATTCGCAAAAGGAGGCCCACATATGGCTGAAAGACAGCGTCACATCTTGGAAGTTTGGGGCGACTTCGCGTGTTTTACTCGCCCCGAAATGAAAGTGGAACGGTACTCGTATCCGTGTCCTACTCCCAGTGCAGCGCGAGGGATCTTTGAAGCGATTTACTTCAAGCCCCAATTCTATTGGCAAGTCGAGCGTATCGAGTTGCTTTCTTATCCAAATTATATTCCTCTGCGAAGAAACGAAGTTAAAGAAAAAGTGGCGGTCAACGCAGTCAAGAATTGGATGAAGGGCATAGAAGAACCCCAACCCATCTTGGCAGATGCTGATGATTCGATCACCGGGGATTCAAATAAGGGACGCACACAACGCCAGACCATGGCCCTTCGCAACCCTCGGTATCGGCTCACGGCCTACATTGTCCCGCGGCCTGGGTTCGAGTCTCAACAGACAGCTTACGATGCGCAGTTTGTCCGTCGTGCGTCTTGCGGAAAATGCTTTTACCAACCGGCCTTTGGTTGTCGGGAATTCGTCGCCTTCTTCCGTTACATTTCCGATTCCGACAATCTCCCGCAACCTGTGGATTACAATCAGGACCTTGGCTGGATGCTCTATGACGTCTTTGATCTTCGTAAGGCAAACGGCAATGATAGCCCGCCGTTTATCACGGTTTTTCGTGCCCAGGTGATTCACGGTGTTTTGGAAGTGCCGCCTTTTGAGAGTGACCTGGTTCGCAAACCTGAAAGCGATTAAAGGAGGCGCCAACGATGCTTCATTACTTTCTTGAATACGCCACCCGCGAGGGAATTATCCTTCCCCCGGGCCTACAGAGCAAACCTGTCAAGTGGTTACTCATTTTTTCAGAGCGGGGACAGTTCATCGATGCTTACGACCTGAGTGGTGGCCAGAAAAAGAGCAAAGGGCGGGAATTTCCTCAAGTCCCGCAGGCCCCCGCCAACTGGCTCCAAGGTGGTGGGCGGTCGCACTTCCTGGTAGAAAGCCTGGCCACCATCGTCAATTGGCCCGACGATGAAGAGAACCGCGACAAGATACAGGCCAAGCACGACTTCTTCGTCGATCTGTTACGGCAGGCTGCGCAGGCACAACCCCCGCTTCAGCCGGTTCCCGAACTCGCATCAATCGCCAAGGGGCTTGCGGACGCAGGAACGCTCCTAGCCATTCAGAGCAGGCTAGAGGCACTCAAGGCCAAGCCCACCGATGTCGCTACTGTGGCCCTCCAGACAGGCACAGGCCTGCCGCGGATCTTCGTCGAGGAATCGAC
>NZ_JBAMME010000132.1:0-479 GCF_039793925.1 Thermogutta sp.
CGTGTTTCCCCGTTCGCCGAAATGGATCTTTACGGCCGTCAGAGCCTTCTTGGGGATGCGGCTTGCCAGTCCGGCTTCCTTCAACAAGAGATGGATTTTATCCAAAAGGTTCCAGGCGTCGTCGGCACGAAGATCGATGAAATACACGGCGCTTCGCGGCATGTTTTTCCCCTCTCTTTTTACCAGGACAACAAAACGGCCAAAATGCCCGTCAGGAAAATCCCGTCGAAGGTGCCCGCCCCGCCGATGGACGCCACGGGTGCCTTCAGTTCGCGGATGCGGTTGAGGTTCAGCAGATCCGCGCCGATGAGCGTTCCCAGTGTCCCGGCCACATAGGCCGTGGGGGGCGCCCAGTTGGGATTCAGCACGAGTGCGACCAGGGCGGCCAACAGGGGAGGGATGAACATGGGCGTGGCGATCCCCAACCCGGGAATGGGGCGGGCAATGCGATGGATCACGTAAGTCACGATCCCTGAGGC
>NZ_JBAMME010000132.1:489-1241 GCF_039793925.1 Thermogutta sp.
CAAGCAGCATGCGGATGGGGTGTTCGGCGTGCATCAAAAGATAGAAAGAAATGAGCGTGGGAATGACGGCCCCGCCCACATTGACGGCCAAAACCATTTCCCGGGGACGCCGCCACTGGGGCGGGCGATATCGCATGCCGAAAAAAGAAACCAGGGTCAACGGCGGCGGTTCGTCCTCCAGCCGGATGCGCTTCACCGGGATGTTGATCATGCTTCCGATGATGCACAGGAACAGCAAAGAAAACAGCTGCTCCGGCGGAATGCCCAACCGGGCAAAAGCCATGGCGAAAAGGCCGAACTTGACCAGTCCGAAGACCAGAAACAGCAGAAAAACGAAAAGGAAAAAGAAAATCACGAGAAACGGCGGGAAAAACATGACGCGTCCTTTCAGGCCATGACGGAGCGCACCGCGGGATCCACCTGGCCCGCATAATCCGAAAAGTTCTTCTTGAAGAGTCCCTTGAGGTGTTCCGCCTGCCTGCGGTAAGCCTCCTTATCCTGCCAGGTCGCCTGCGGGCTGAGCACTTCGGGGGGCACTCCGGGGCAGGTCCGCGGCACGAGCAGCCCGAAGTAGGGCTCCTTTTCGAATCCCGCTCCATCCAGGGCGCCGCTCAAGGCCGCCTGAACCATGGCGCGCGTATACCCGATGGGAATGCGTCGTCCCACGCCGTAAGGACCTCCGGACCAGCCCGTATTAATGAGCCAGCATCGCGCCCCATGGGCCTCCATGCGACGGCGGAGCAGTTCGGCGT
>NZ_JBAMME010000133.1:0-38419 GCF_039793925.1 Thermogutta sp.
GACGAAAGAGATCGGCTTGGGGAAGGAACGGACGCCGAAGCGGGAGACGGTCGCGTTTGAATCGTGCCAAGTTGGGATTGAAACGTAGAAGAAAAAAGTTTTAAGAGAAGATGAAACTCTTCTCTTAATCGAATCAAGTTGGGATTAAAACGAATAAGAGCCGACCAACCAGCGGCAATGAACAATGGGTCCTTCCAGTGTCGGCCGGTACAAAAGCAACGACTCATCTCCGCTGTTAATGAGAGAAAAGGCTGCCTGGCGATCCAGCTTGCCTTGGGTTTCAATACTCACTTATCTGGCGCGTTAATCCGTCCCATTTCGAACCCAGAAAAAAGCGGGCCGCTTGGCAGTCGGGCGTGTGTTCTTGCAATCCATGAATGGTTTTTCCAGAAATCGAATCAGCTCGCTGGTCGTGAACCGGCCGTCCAGGCGATTCATGAATCATCAATGCCCAGAACGGTTCAACCGCGCTCCACGCGCTGGCGATGCGCTTTAGCAATTGGCCCCACCGCACCGGGATGGCCAGCCCGTGGAAAACCGGCCTGCCCCCTGGCTGTTCCTAAAGTGTGAAAGGGAAATCCGCGCGATCGCTCGGCGTGCCTTCCCCAGCGATCAGCGGCGTAAACCTGCCGGTCTGGGTCTTTCGTGGAGTGCCGAGATCGAGTGGGGATGCAGGCCAGGTGTCACTTCGTGCGGCTGGCCCAGGTAACGAACGAACCAGTCGGCTGCGCGATCGACGGCCCCTTCCCAGCCGAGCGATTTTTTCAGTTCTCGGAGAACAGCGACAACCTTTTGCCTTTCTTCGGCGTCGCTCAGCCAGGTGGCAAGGCGCCGGCAGATCTCCTGTGTTACATCACGCGCGGTAAGAAATTCGGGAAAGAGGGCGTCCGTGGGGGCTGGTGTGGTGGGGTCATTGGGCGGGAGTTCGGCGGCGTGCCGACCTCCATGACAGAGGAGATTGACCAGCGTGATGTACTTGACGCGACGGACGAATTTCTCAATTCGGGCAGCCAAGGGGCTGATTCGGTAGAGAATCACAGTAGGCTTTTCAAAATAGAGAAGTTCCAGAGACACCGATCCAGAGACCGCCAGGCAACATGTCGCCGACTGAATCAATTCAGGCGTTTTCCCTGTCAGAATGAGGGCGCGAACATCGAGCTGGTGGGCCCAGCGCTCCATGAGTTGGGCCTGATGCGGCCGAAAAGCTGCCACGGCCACACGGAGACTGGGAATTTTTTCCCGCAGACCGGCCGCCACTCTCAGCATGGCTTGTCCGTTGGCGTGGACTTCTTGATCGCGGGAGCCCGGCAGAATGGTGAGTAACGGGCGGGGATCGCCCGTCAGTTGTGCCACCAGCGCGGAATCGCGCACGGCCCCAGCGCATTCGTCAAAAAAGGGGTGACCCACGTAGGTGGCAGAACAACCACGGGCGGCAAGCCATTGTTCCTCGAAGGGCAACCAGCAGAGGGCATGGTCAATCCAGCGACGCATCTTTCGCACTCGCCACCGTGCCCAGGCCCAGATTTGCGGAGGTCCGTAGAAAAAAACGGGGATTCCTCGGCTTTTGGCAGCCTTGGCTAGGTGCCAATTGAAACCGGGAAAGTCGATGAGCACCACCGCGTCCGGACGGTGACACTCCATTTCTACGACGGCCTGACGATAGAAGCGGTAAAAGTGATGAAGTTGGGCAATCGGCCTCAAGAAGCCCATCACAGCATGGGAGGTCAAATCGGCGAGAAGGTGGCAACCGGCCTGCGCCATGCGTGGTCCGCCGAACCCAAGGCAAGTGAAGTTGGGAAGTCGACTCTGCAGTGCCGAGATGAGGGCCGCACCGTGCTGGTCACCACTCGGTTCGCCTGCCGAGAAGAAGATTCTGTACTCCATGGGCGCCTCCTTGCTGCGTCGCTATCATGATGGCCCGGCCGACCACGGGGAGCCCAGTCCCTGCGCCGATTAAATTCGGCTGGGGCTGAAGTCTCACGCTTAGGAGTGTAGCGAAGCAGCGCCCTTCTCACAATGGCCGATCGTCCCACCAAATGTTGCGTCACGCTCGGTGGTAGCGGAAGCGTGTGGGTCTGAAGCCGGTTTCTGCAGATGCGCAAAGACTTCTCCCGCATGATAACTGGATCGCACGAATGGGCCGCTGTAAACCTCCTTGAAACCGATGCGCCGTGCCATGTCCGCTAAGTATTCGAATTCTTCGGGATGGTAATATCGGACGACGGGGAGATTCTGAGGGGTCGGTTGCAGATACTGGCCCACGGTGAGGATATCCACGCCCGCCGCCACCAGATCGGCGAAGGTGTCGAAGAGTTCCTGGTAGGTTTCTCCCAGGCCTACCATCAATCCGGACTTGGTACACAGGCCGGGAAATTCCCGCTTGAGTCGGCGGAACATGTCCAGTGTCCAGCGGTAATTGGCCTTGCGTCCCCGCACGGTGGCGTAGAGCCGGGGAACGGTCTCGGTGTTGTGATTGTAAACGTCCGGCCGGGCCGCCGCGACGGTGGCTACAGACTCCCACCGCCCGTGAAAATCGGACGGGAGCACTTCAATGGTGGCATGGGTGAGGGCACGGAGGGCTTCGATCGTGCGCACAAAATGGGCGGCGCCACCGTCGGGAAGATCGTCCCGGGTGACGCAGGTGATGACCACATGTTTCAGCCCCAGAGTGGCAGCGGCCTGGGCGACGCGGTGGGGTTCCGTGGGGTCCAGGGGCTGTGTTTTCCCTTTTTTCACGGCACAAAAACCGCACCGCCGCGTGCAGACCTCGCCCATGATCATGAAGGTCGCTGTTCGCCGGGCGTAGCACTCCATGCGATTGGGGCATTTGGCGTGCTCACAGACCGTGGTCAGGCCCAGGGTTTCCACCAATCGGGCGGTGAAATGATTGCCGTTCCCCTTGGGAACTTGCCGCTTCAGCCAGCGCGGTAAACCCCTCTGGCGGTGGCTTTCCAGGTCCTCGCAGGATTCACGGACAACGATGGGGAGCTGAATGGACGTCACTGTTCGAATTGACTCCCGATCATTTTTTCAACAAATCGAGCAGACTCTGGCCGGGACTACTTCCCAGACCACCCTTAAGCGGCTTCGACGGCTTCTGTTTTTTGGGTGGCGGTGGCGGAGAGGGTGTCTCCGAAGTCTGCGTGGCGGTTTCGGAGCTTTCCG
The DNA here is from genome assembly GCF_039793925.1 of Thermogutta sp. Classification (GTDB taxonomy): domain Bacteria; phylum Planctomycetota; class Planctomycetia; order Pirellulales; family Thermoguttaceae; genus Thermogutta. Next base: position 3,166 of record NZ_JBAMME010000133.1, read on the forward strand.
CCTGTGGGGCAGGCTCCGGCTCTTTCAATTTCATGGCCGCGCGGATGGAGAGGCTGATTTTCTTTTCCTGCGGATCAAACGCCAGAACCATGACGTCGACTTCGTCGCCCTCTTTGACGACGTCTCTCACCCGCGACACACGCTTGGTGGAAAGCTCGGAAATGTGAACAAGGCCTTCCACCCCGGGTTCCAATTCCACGAAAGCGCCGAAGTCCATAATGCGGGTGACGCGGCCCTTCCAGAGTGACTGTGGGACGTACTTCTTATCCGCGTCCTCCCAGGGATTGTAAAGCAGATCGCGATAACCCAGGCTGATTCGTTGGTTTTCGCGATCCACCTTATCAATTCGGACCTTGATGGTCTGGCCTTCGCGGAGGACTTCACTGGGATGCTTGATCCGTCCCCAGGCGATCTGGCTGATGTGCAGCAGCCCGTCGACGCCCCCGATATCAACGAAGGCCCCGAACTCCGTGAGACGCCGCACGACGCCATCGCGAATCTGGCCCGGCGTCAGCGAATCCCACAGGAGGCGTTGTGCTTGTTCGCGTTCCCGTTCCAGCACAGCGCGACGGCTGAGCACCAGATTTTTGCGTTGCGGATCCGCTTCCAGAACTACGCAGGTGAACGACTGGCCCACGTATTCTTCCGGCTTTTCCACACGGAAAATGTCAATCTGACTGATCGGGATAAAGCCGCGGATGCGGTTGACCTCGCATTCTAAACCGCCTTGGTTGACGCCCGTCACCCGAGCTTCCACGAGCATGCCCTCGCTGAGATCGGCCCAGTCGGCGACATCGGCCGCGGCCGCCGGCAGGACGAGTTCGTAAACGCCTTCTTCGGGGACGAATCGGACAACGCGGACTTCCACGGATTGTCCAACTTCCGGAGGTTCGCGGAACAGCTTGAGCGGTACAATCCCCTGTTCACGGAGGCCGAGTTCCACGAAGACGTTCTCGCCCCGCACGGCCAGCACTTTGCCCACGTGGCGGGATTCCGGCTCGAGCTGGCCGACTTTGACCTTGCTGGTGGTTTCTGAGATGAGTTGTTCGACCGGGACGTCACTAAGGGCCTCGGCGAACTCTTTTTCCAGATCAGGCGGCAAACCCGCCCGACGGTTGAACAGGTCCTGGACCGCCTCCCGCGTGAGAATCTGTGCCGATCCTTGCACCTGTGCCCGAAGCTGGTCGATTTCACTGGCGAGAACTTTTTCGGGAGGCTCTTCCTCATCCTCGGGGAACTTGGGCAAGGGCGAAAAGACGCGCGCTGGTTCTGCCTCGGCTGGGGTGGGCTTCTTCGCTGCGGTCTCATCTGGTGGCGTGAAGGTGCTGGTCTCAGCGCCGCCTCCTGGGGCAACATCCGCTGCTGATGAAGCCACAGCGTCTCCGACGGCCGGTGTGTGGACCTCCGCGTCTCCGCTGACACGGACCGCCTCGCCTTCGGCAACCGTGCTGCCGCCGTCAGCAGGTGCCTGTTCCTCAGCCCAGCGCGCGCTGCTTACTGGGGGACTCTTTTCTCCGGCTGCCATTCCTGCGCGCGAAAGGGCTGGGCGGCTGGCGCGAGCAGATTCCGGGAGTGATGGCCTGGGTCGCGCTGGGGTCACAGGCCTGCCAGGCCGGGGACGGTAGGCGGCCGGGTCCCGCTGCGAACCGATCAGTATCCGAGGACGATTCGAAGAGGCCGCGTTTTCATTTTCGCCAGACGGCGCCCCGGCACCGCCAGCTTGATGGGTGTCCGCTGTTGCCGGCGGGTTTTCGGGGACGAACTGGTTCGCCTGGTCACCAACAGGCATGTCATTTTTCGGCGAATCAGCCGGACCGTCACCAGAATGGGGGAGAGAGTCTTGCGGTTCGTAACTCATAGAGATCGCTCGGAACTGCCAGCGTCCAATAACACGCGTTCCACGCCGGCCAAAGGCCGGTTTGTAACCTATGGTCTATTGTACGGGTAAAAGAAAGCTCACTCCAGGTGTGATGGGACGGAAGGGCTTTCCCGACATTCGAGCAGCCTTGGATGTTGGGGCGGACTGGCAAAACACACGCCCTGGAGACGAGCGCAACAAGTTGGGCAGGCCAGTAAGTCAAAAGTGGGGTTATTATCCCCCTGAAAGAGCTGATGTCGCTTAATTCGGCACAAGTGGCCCCAAACTTGAAAAAATCTTTGTGTCAGATTGTTTGACTGGAAGATAACTTGCGCTGCGCGCCGTCACAGTTTATCAGATCAAAGGTTTGCATCTCGCGAATTACGGCCCAAAATTGAGTAGAGACCGCGTCCCGGCGCTACTGTGCGCGGGGTGCGGGGGCCGTCCACGGTGACGGTGGTCATCTCTGATAAGGGCATCAAGAGGGAATGGACGTCAGAGTCCCGGGAATGTGCCTCTGGGGCTTCTGATCCCTATGGATGAGGTGAAAAGATGAAGACCACAATTTTTCCGACACGGTGTTTGGTCCCCGTGATCACGGCGGTGGGCGTTGTTTGTGCTGGGCTGTCCGGGGGTTTTGCCCAGGTGGTGACAAGCTCGGCGGTTATTTCGCCGTGTGAGGGGACGAGCTACCGCCTCGTCTATCAAACCGTGTACGAACCGGTGCAGGTCAGCACTTACCGGCTGGAATGCGAAACGCAATACGAGCAGCGTAAAGTGGTGACCTACAAACCGGTCTGGGAGACGGAGTACCGCGAGAGGCGGTACACGGTCAGTCGGCCGGTGGCCGAGACCAGCGTTCGCGAGGAACGGGTTACGGTCTACAAGCCCGTCTGGGAAACGCAGTATCGGGACGAAAGCTACAACGTCATCCGCTATGTGCAGGAAACGGCCGAACGGGAAGAACGCGTAAAGGTCCTCAAACCTGTTTGGGAAACCGAGGAAAGGGAAGAATGCTACACGGTGATGCAGCCGGTCCGTCAGGTTGTGTATCGCACACAGTACCGCACGGTGACGGAGCCGGTAGTCACCTACAAAACGCAGTACGTGGACCAGGGTCAGTATGTCGACCAGCTCGTCCTCAAACCGGGGCTGTTCCCGAACCGGTTGACGTGGCAGGCTGGTCAGCCGGTGGTGGACCCGGTGACCGGCGCAGTCACCTGGCAGCCCGGCGGATTGTATTGGGTGCCTAACAACCGCGGTCGCTATGAATTCCGCAAGGTATGGCAGCCGAACATCGTCGCCCAGGTGGTTCCCGAGACCCAGTACGTTGCCAAGGTGGTCACGGAGCAAGTGCCCGTGGAGGTGGTGACCTATCAGCCCCAAGAAGTGCGGCGGAAGGTCCCCGTCCAAGTTTGTCGCATGGTCGAAGAAGAGCAGGTCCGCAAGATTCCGATTACGGTGATGCGACCGGTGGTGGAGCGGGTGGAAAAGAAGGTGCCCGTCCAGGTATGCCGGATGGTGGCGGAAGAACAGGTTCGTCAGATTCCCGTGACCACGTACAAATGGGTTACGGAAGAGCGTGTCGAGCAGATACCGGTGCAGGTGTGCCGAATGGTCGCGGAAGAGCAGACGGTCACCGTTCCCCGCACGGTGCAGAAATATGTGCCGGTGACCTACACGTGCTATCGCCCGCGGACGGTCGTTTGCCGGGTGCCGGTGGATCCCTGCTTGGTTCCCGTCGACCTGTGCCCGGTGCCCAGTACCACAGTCGCGCCGAGCACAACAACACCGTCTCAGCCAACACCGGCGCCGGCGACTTCCGGTCAATCCACAAGCCCGGCCGAACAGCAGCCGACACTCCCTCGTGAGACGCAGCGTGTGCCGGAAAAGCCGGTTCCTGGCCCTGCTCCGTTAGAAAATGGTGGTGGTGCTTCGGGCGGGCCGTCACAGCCGCAAAGCGGTGCCCAGCCGCCTGCACCGGCCCAGCCGCCAGTTCCAAGCCCGTCTGCTTCAGGCAGCACGACGTGACAGATCGTCAACGACATCAAAAACAAGATGGGCCGGCTGCTAAACGTTGTTGGCACGTTGTGCGGAGGTCAAGCGCCGGCGGCTTGATACATTCCCGAAAACTTCCCCCAAATGGAAGGGCAGGGTGACGGCCCCTTCTTCTCACGACACGAGTTCCAGTGTTGCCCAGAGGCTGGGGTCTTCATCGTAGGGCAGCGGTCTTCCGGCCGTGAAGACGAATTCGCGATCGCGGGCGAGATCGCACACCGCATAGTTGAACCCCAAACGGGGATACTCGTGCGGATCGTAGCCCGTGAGGGCATCTTTCGAAAAGAGCATGTCCACGCAATACCCATCCGTGTATTCCCGGACGAGAAAATTCAAACTTCCTGGAGGCGGTGGATTCGGGGCTTCTTTTGCCCGGGGAATACCCACCCATGCCAACTTCGCTTCAATTGCCTGGTCGCTTGCCCCGTTTGTCAGCAATACAAAGCGGTGGCAGTACCGTGTGGCCCGGTGGACATCGTGGACTGCGCGGGTAGCAATCCACACGTGAATCCACTGAGCGGCGTGAACCATCCGCCGGGCTCGGGGGCCTATCTGCAGATCAAAAATGTGGAACCGCAGAGCCAATCCCGCCTCGTTCCAGCCTGCGCGAACTTCCAAGGGAGGAGTTGTGCCTTCCATCGCTGCCAGGTTGGGCAGGCGATAGGATTCATCCAGATTCGCACCATCCCTGTCCCAGAGGGTCGCGCAATGGCGGCAGGGCACCGCAAATTGAAAGAGCGCTCGCGCCGGGATGGAAAGCAAGGCACGTTTATCGCTGGCCATGGCGGGGTTCCTCATCGAGCGATGGCCTCTGTGTTCTCGTGGATCATCTCGGTTTGATGTGCGAGTTGCGAAACGACTGTTTCATCCGGCATAAGAGGGTGTTTGCTCAGTTACTCCATCAGGTCCGCGATGAAGGCCTCGGCGGCCTCCTGGAAGAATTTGCCGAATGTCGATGCATTGTTCAGTTTGCTCCCCGTCAAAAGGATTTCGATTCGGTCTTCTCTGGCACGGGAACCATCAATGTCCACATCGTCCCAGAGAGTTCGCAACCTGCCCAGGGGGAATTGATTCTTGGGAGCGCGAACCACCAACAACAGTCCCTCCGGTTTTTTGGTGTAGATGACCACCCATGTTTTCCGTGAAGGACCAAGCCGAAGCATGATCATGCGTTCATGGTTGGGGTCGATCTCCACGTCGGGGACGGCCTTTTTGATTCCAGCAACAATCTGGTGAAGGAGTTCAGGCCGCCACTGCAAAGACCGCGAGTTTATGCCTCTCTGGGCAAAGTGCCAAACCAGGTCGTACTGGGTGGTGGTCGAACCCTCACTGCTGGAAAGAGAGGCGTAATCCGCGAGTGCAGGCCCGAGGAAGCTCCAGAAGTTTATTTGCTCCAGCGACGCCAATTCGCTGACCCGCAGGTCAATGTCCCACCACACTCCATGCTGCCTGGTCGACAGAGAGGGGGGAGGCAGCGGTAGTTCCTCCTCCGGCGGTTCGTAGAGTTTCAAAAACGGAGAAACGGACTCCGGGACAGTACGACGGGCCGAGCGAAGACTCGTGAAACTTGTGAGCATCTTCGCGGCACGCCGCCCCGTTCGGATCCGCAGCCGGAGTTGAAGGTCGTCGCCGGTGTAGATATGCATGAACCAGGGACCCCGCGACTTCTGGGCACGGACCTCGATCACATTCTGAGCGGAATAATCAATCGCCAATTCTGGCTGCCGGCTTTCTAGAAACGTGATGAGCTTTTCCAGGATCTCTCGATCCCATCGAATGGGCCGTCCGTTCATCGCCGATGACCGGGTGAGATGCCAGGATCGGCCGTCGGTTTCCCATGGGCTCTTGACGTCGCTCAAGCCGGGCTCGGCTTCCGGTGTATGCAGGGGAATCAGATGGTCCTTGTAAGGATCGTACGGTTTGCGTTCTTTGCGAGGACTGTCTTCCAGAACGGGTGCGAGAACTTCGCCGGTGTAGGATCGCCACGGCGGCTGCGTCGTTGACGCCCCCGATTTTCCGTTCGGGCTTCCCTCTTCTGCCTGGCCTTTTTCGCGTTGCCACCAGCGAGAGTAGGCGACCACATCTTCCGGTGTCCCCGCCACCACAACATATCCCCCCTGTTCACCCGCTTCAGGCCCAAGATCGATGATCCAGTCAGCCGATTTGATGACATCCAGATTGTGCTCGATGACGACCACGGTATTTCCGAGATCAACCAACCGCTGGAGGACATCCAGAAGACGGGAGAGATCGTCAAAGTGGAGGCCGGTGGTCGGCTCATCGAGGAGGTAGAGCGTCCGTCCAGTGTCGGGACGTGCGAGTTCCGCAGCCAGTTTGACGCGTTGGGCCTCACCCCCGGAGAGCGTGTTGGCGGGTTGACCGAGTCTGAGATATCCAAGCCCCACGTCGCAAAGGACCTGAAGAATCCGGCGGATCTCGGGGATATTTTTGAACAGTTCCAGGGCCTCCTCGCAGGGCATATCCAGGACGTCAGAGATCGATTTTCCGTGATACGTGACGGCGAGGGTTTCCGCGTCATATCGCCGACCGTGGCAGGCGTCGCATTCCACCCAAACATCCGGCAGGAAGTGCATTTCGATCTTGATCTGTCCGGCACCTTCGCATTTCTCGCACCGGCCGCCCGGCACGTTGAAGCTGAACCGTCGTCGGGTGAAGCCGCGGCGTTTGGCCTCCGGTAATTGAGCGAATAGATCGCGGATTTTGTCGAACACACCCGTGTACGTAGCGGGGGTAGATGTGGGAGTCTGACCGAGCGGCTGCTGATCCACCCGGATGACTTTGTTGATCAGCTCCACGCCCCGCAGGCGATCGAATTCTCCAGGGACGGTATTGGCTCGGTGGAGGTGCCGGGCGAGGGCATGATAGAGGACGTCCTCCACCAACGAGCTTTTGCCGCTGCCACTCACCCCGGTAATCACGGTGAAGGTCCCCAGCGGAATGGCCACGCTGATGTTTTTGAGGTTGTTATGGCGCGCTCCGTGGACTTCCAGCCAGCCGCCGCCGGGGGTGCGAAATGTTCGCCAAACGGACTGGCCGGGCACGGATTCCTGAACGAGCGAGCCGGGCTCGCCGGTCCACCAGGAGGGCATCCGCCGGTTAGTGGGCGTAAAAATCGCTTTTTTGCCGGAAAGGTACGGACCAGTGACGGAGCTCCGATTGCGTGCCACCCGCGTCGGTCGCCCCTGAGCGACGATCTCGCCTCCCTTGTCGCCCGCCTCGGGACCGAAATCCAGCAGGTGATCTGCCGCCTGGATGACCTCCCGATCGTGTTCCACAACGAGGAGCGTATTCCCCAGGTCACGTAGTTTACGCAAAGCGGCGAGCAGACGATGGTTGTCGCGAGGATGGAGGCCGATGGTCGGCTCATCGAGCACGTAGAGGACGCCGCACAGACCGCTTCCCACCTGGGCGGCGAGCCGGATGCGCTGCGATTCTCCGCCGGACAATGTGGGTGCCGAGCGGGCAAGGGTCAGATAATCGAGGCCCACGTCCACCAAAAACTGCACCCGGCTGGCGATTTCTCGCACAATGTCGCCGGCGATTTCTTGTTCACGTGGGGTCAGTTGCCAGGAGCGGACCTCTTCCAGGAGGCGTCCCAAGGGCAAGCGACACCATTCGTCAATAGTGCGATTACGGAAGCGGACCGCCGCTGCATCATCACGAAGACGGCTGCCGCCGCAGAGGGTGCATTCGGTCTCCGCGACAATGTCCTGGAACGCGGCACGCAGCCGGGGCGAAGTCGCAGTCACTGTTTCCAGCGTGGGATAGAGCCCTTTGTACTGGAATCGGAGGAGGATCCGGCGATTCTCAGCCGTCTCGTCGCCAGACGAAGTTTCCGCTGACTTCTCGCCGCGCATTTCGCGACGGATCCGTTCGTAATCTTCCTCCCACACATCGAACCATCGCTCGCCCGTTCCGTGGAAGATCAGTCGTCGGGCAATGCCGGAGAGCTCTTCCCACGGTACGTCGAGAGGAATGCCGGTCTCCCGGCAGAGGGCCTCCACCACCGCCCGGGAAAGCGGCTCGTCATGGGTTGGCCAGATGGCCAAGGCCTGTTCGCGAAGAGTTGCTTTGGGATTTAGAACCAGCGCAGCAGGATCGGCGCCCACCTCTTTGCCCAGTCCTTCACACCCGGGACACCATCCCAGGGGACTGTTGAAAGAGAAATGGTTGGGCGACAGCGGCTCGAAGCTGCGCCCGCATTTTTCGCAGGCGAAATGCTGGCTGTGCCGGACAGTTTTCCAGAACTGTTCCGGCGTGCGGTCGTTGGGATAGAGGACGATCATGACGCCCTCTCCCAACGACAGCGCCATCTCCACGCTCCCCGCGATGCGCTCCCGCTGGTCTGGTCGGACGACAACGCGGTCCACCACCACCTCCACCGCGTGCTGGCGGCGGCGATCGATCCGTGGGGGTTCGTCCAAACTGTGGATGATTCCGTCCACGCGAACCCGGGTGAAACCACCGCGCCGGAGCTCGTCCCATAACTGGTTCACGTCGCCACCGTCGCGAAGATCGAGCGGCGCAAGGAGGAAGAGCCGCGTGCCCTCGGGATGGGCCATCACCTTGGCGATGATCTGATCGGCCGCCTGCGTCCCCACGGGAATTCCGCACTGGGGGCAGTAGGGTTGCCCCAGTCGCGCCATGAGGACGCGGAAATAATCGTAGATCTCCGTGACCGTACCCACCGTGGAACGTGGCGTGTTTGCCGCGTGTTTTTGTTCAATGGCAATCGCCGGCGAAAGCCCTTCCACATGATCCACCTTGGGCTTTTGCATCTGGCTGACAAATTGCCGGGCGTACGTGCTGAGGCTTTCCACGTACCGACGTTGCCCCTCCGCGTACACCGTGTCCATGGCCAGGGAGCTTTTCCCCGAGCCACTTCTCCCGCAGCAAACGGTGAGCTGATCCCGAGGAATTTCCACATTGATGCCTTTGAGATTGTGCTGGCGGGCACCGCGGACGGTGATGGCGCGGATGGGTTTGGCCTTGCGGGTGCGGGCCTTCAGGCTGCGGAAGAATTCTTCCCGTTCCCTGCTCTTCCCGTTCAGCGCCGGCAAGGTATGCCCGGCCAGAATGTGCCGGAGGAAGCGGCCTGTATGGGACGCTTCCACCTGGGCCACCTCCTCAGGTGTTCCCGTGGCCACGATATATCCGCCGGCATCACCACCTTCCGGTCCCAGGTCGATAATCCAATCGGCGGTCTTGATGACTTCCAGATTGTGCTCCACAACAATCACGGTATTGCCGGCATCCACAAAGCTGTGGAGGACCTTGAGAAGCAGCTCAATATCGGCAAAGTGCAGTCCAGTGGTGGGCTCGTCGAGGATGTAAATCGTCTTTCCCGTGCTTCGTTTGGTCAGTTCCCGCGCGAGCTTGATCCGCTGGGCCTCACCGCCGGAGAGCGTTGGTGAGGGCTGGCCGAGCTTCATGTAATCCAATCCAACGGCGTGAAGCGTCTCCAGTTTATGACGGATCGGTGGGATGTTCTCGAAAAGCTCGAGGGCTTCGCGAACGTCCAAGTCTAACACATCGGCAATGTTTTTACCCTTATACCGAATTTGCAGCGTCTGGCGATTGAAACGCTTGCCCTCACAGACGGGACAGGTGACCCAGATGTCGGCCAGGAAATCCATTTCTAATTTAGTGGCGCCGTTACCTTCGCAGGCTTCGCATCGACCACCCGGCACATTGAAGCTGAATCGACCAGGTTTGTAGCCCCGCAGACGGGAATCGGGTAACTCCGCAAACAATTTGCGAATGTCGTCAAACACCTTAATGTAGGTGGCGGGATTGGAACGCGGCGTCCGGCCGATGGGCGACTGATCGATGGCAATCATTTTGTCGAGGTGCTCCAACCCCTCGATGGTGTCGAACGCGCCGGGATTGCCTGTTCCGCCATTTAACTCGATATTCAACGCCTCAACGAGGATGTCGCTGACCAGCGAGCTTTTTCCGGAGCCGGAGACGCCCGTCACACACACGAACAACCCGAGGGGAATTTCCACATCAATATTTTTGAGGTTATTGTGGCGTGCGCCGCGGATGACGAGTTTTTTTTGGGTGGGAGACCTCCGCTTCTCGGGGACCGGAATCCTTTTTCGTCCGGAAAGATACTGGCCGGTGAGGCTTTCTGGGACTTTGATGATCTCTTCGAAGTCGCCCATGGCCACAATCCGACCGCCTCGGCTACCAGGTCCCGGACCGAAGTCCACGATGCAGTCGGCCGCCCGCATCGTGTCCTCGTCGTGTTCCACAACGACCACAGTATTGCCCTGATCGCGAAGTCGGGCGAGGGTTGCCAGGAGGCGATCGTTGTCACGGGGATGGAGCCCAATCGAAGGCTCGTCGAGGATGTAAGTGACACCCACCAAACCCGAGCCGATTTGCCCCGCCAGACGGATGCGCTGCATTTCTCCACCGGAGAGAGTGGGGGCCGAGCGATCCAACGTGAGGTAATCCAGCCCCACGTTGCCGAGAAACTCCAATCGACTGCGGATTTCCTTGAGCGGTTCTTCGGCGATCTTCCGGCCGACAGCGTCTAGCTCCAAATCAGTAAAGAATAGTTGCGCTTCGGAAATAGGTAGGGCACAGACCTCGGGAAGCGACTTTTCCGGAAAATCTGCAAAGTGAGGGTGGGTGGTCCGCAGTCGGACAGCCCGGGCCTCTGGTCGCAGGCGCGATCCCCCACAACCCGGGCACGGCACCAGACCGTAGGCCTGCTCCACCTGGCGACGATGCTCCGCAATCAGTCCGCCAGTTTGCAAGAGAAACTCGGCCAGGCCGGCAATTCCCGTCGCCTGCCAACAGCGTGTGGAGAAGTCGGCCTCCAGTTGCGGCTCGTGGCGGAGAGCGTCCACCCCATACATGAGGACATTTTGGGCGAAAGGAGAAAGCTCTTCCCACGCGGTTTCCAGCACCGTTCCCGGCTCCAGTTCGCACCGCGCTTCGAGCCAATCGGCAATGCGCCGCAGCACAGACCGCACCGCCGTGGGTGCCGAGCGCCATTTGCCCAAGAACGCGAAACACCCCTGCTGAATGGAACGATGCGGATCAGTCAAAAGTGCGGCCACGTTGAGCTGCTGAACGCGACCCAGCCCCTGGCACCGCGGACACATCCCCTCCGGACTGTTGAAACTGAACATCTGGGGGCTGGGCGGCGGAAAGCCGATCTGGCAATTGGGGCAGGTATAGCGGGAGGAAAAATGGCCGATGATTCTTCCCGCCCGCTCGCCCCGAGATTTCTCGTCATTGCCTGCTGCGTCGGACGCCGACTCGTCCGCACGGAGGAGAACCTCGCCCTCCGAGAATTTGAGAGCGTTCTCGACGGCTTCAGCGAGCCGGCTTCTCTGGCCCGGAGAAACCGTCAACCGATCGACGACGAGTTCAATATCATGACGCATCTGCCGCCGAAGCCTGAGATCTTCCTCCAGGCGGACGATCTCGCCGTCGATCCGCGCCCGGGAAAACCCCTGCCGCAATAAACTGGCGAAAAGATTGCGATGTTCTCCCTTTTGCCCGCGCACCAGAGGCGCGAGAACATACACCCTCTGCCCCGAGGCCGTCTCCAGAATTTGTTCAATGATCTTATCCCGCGGTTGGGCCTGAATCTTCTGTCCGCAGCGGGGACAGTAACAGGTACCCGCCCGGGCAAATAGAATGCGAAGGTAATCATAGACCTCGGTGATCGTGCCGACCGTGGAACGGGGGTTGGAGCCGGCTGTCTTCTGCGAAATACAGATCGACGGGGTCAGCCCATCAATTCGATCCACGTTCGGCTTGGCCATTTGGCCAATGAACTGCCGGGCGAAGGTAGAGAGGCTCTCCACGTAACGTCGCTGCCCCTCGGCATAGAGCGTGTCGAAGGCCAGAGAGCTTTTCCCCGAGCCACTCACGCCCGTAAAGCAAATAAGCTGATTGCGCGGGAGAACAAGATTGATTGCCTGGAGATTGTGCTCGCGTGCCCCCTGGATGACGATATCAGAAGCGGCCATGCCTTGTCACCCGATCCTCAATCTATAAAACTATGATGCTGATTTCTCAGATCCTGAACAAACGCGCCATCTAAGTGCACCACGTTGGACGGACGGGCTACAGAAAGATCACTACGCAATGAGAACAGATCCAATTTGTCCACCGTTTTTTGCCAGCGGTGTCTTGCCTGGGACTATCCACACCCGTTTCTGCCGGGATCGACCAGCCCACTTCCGGAAGCCTTTGGTGGATCGTTCAATATTGTGTCTCGGCTTTCCGGTGGGTTAATCCTGCGGGGTCACAGTACCCCTGTCGTATTCCCCGAACCGTTCATTATAGGAATGTCGCCACTGGAAGGATAGGCAATTTTTGCTGGCAGAAAAAAGGAGACAAAGAAGGGTGGCCAATCGCCCAGGGAGACAGAGGTTGCATGGGGCAAACGCTGACCAGGGAGGACAACCCGCAATGGCTGCCCGGTTGGTTTCAACCGCTTGTGCCGGTTGCTCTCGCTTTTGCTGTGGGCATAACCGGGGACCGGTGGGCGTTCTCGCCAGAATGCGGCTCTAAAGGAGTCCTTTCCGGGTACACAATTTTGGGTCTGGTGGGTTTGCTCGCCGCATGGGGATGGGGGTTTCACACTCGTGTCAGCCGGTGGACGCTGTTGTTTGTTTTTGCTCTGGCTGGGGCAACCGAACATCACATAGCCTGGCGGTATTTTTCACCTCGCGATGTCGGCCTATTTGCCGGGGAGTGGCCTCATCCGGTCGCGCTCCGCGCGGTGGTCACGAGCGTCCCAGAGGCTCTTGCGCGGCCGGAACCTGATCCCTTCGAACTCTTTGCGCCCCAACCGGCCGTGCGATTCACTGTGCGAGTGACGGCCATCCGCTGGGGACAGGACTGGGAACCCGCCGCCGGTCGCCTGCTGGTCTATCTGGCATGTCCGAATGGTTCCGACGGTGGATCGCCTGGGGAGGCTGCGCTGGTCCAGTTTCTGCCGGGAGAAAACATTGAAATGTTCGGCCAATTACGACGGCCGTCCCCTGCGGAGAACGCGGGCGACTGCGACATGCGGACATACCGTCGCGGAGACCGGATTCTGGCGGAATTGAGTGTCCCTTATCCTCAGTGCGTGATCCGGCTTGCCCCCGCCTTCGTTGGGAATCCGCAAACGCTCTTGGGCTGGTGGCGACTTCACGCGGCACAAACGCTCAGGGAATATCTTTCTAGGGAGAATAAACCGCTGGCTCAGGCGCTTCTCCTGGGATTCCGTACCGAAATTCCCGACGAGCTGGAAAAATCACTCCTCGAGACTGGCACAATTCATTTATTGGCAATCTCGGGGCTGCACCTGGGAATTCTGGTGGGAGTGTTCAACACTTTTTTCCGGACGGTGAGAGTTCCCCATCGCTTACGAGTTGGCTTGCTTCTCGCCGTGATCGGCGTTTACGTCGCGATCAGCGGGGGACAGCCGAGCACCATTCGCGCGGCAACCACCTTCAGTGTACTGCTCCTGGGGACCCTGTTTTATCGTTCCTTCTGGTCGTTAAACGCGCTAACTTTTGCAGCCCTGGTGATTCTGGTCTGGAATCCGGCGGCTCTTTTTCGACCGGGGCCCCAACTTTCTTTCCTGGCGGCTTCGGTCCTGATCATGGTAGGGCGCCGTTACTTTGTGGGGACACGAGGGACCCTGCCCAGCGATTTACCTTCTTTCACAAACCCTCAACGCTTTGCGTGGCGCGAGGTCTTTGCTAAATGGTTGGCTGCCACTCTGGTAATCACTGTCGGCATTTGGGTCATCTCCTGGCCTTTGGCATGGTACTCGTTTCACATCATTAGCCCCCTCGGAATCGTGCTGACACCCGTGCTCATTCCGCTCATCACGGGCGTGCTTGCGGCGGGGTTCGGGCTGCTTTTTGTTGGCCCTCTGTGGTCGGGTGGAGCCTGGCCGCTGGCGTGGGTGTGTGACGGATGTTTGACAGGCTGTCGCTGGCTCATCCAGCAGGCGGAACACACTCTTCCGCTTTATACATGGCAGCCGGCCCCTCCCACGTGGTGGGTTGCCGGCGTCTACGCATGGTGGATCCTGCTTGTGCTGGGTAGCAGCAGAAACACCCGCCGACTGACGCAATTCTCGTGGGCCGGACTTGGTGGATGGTTGCTGGGCGGAGTTGTTTTTCTCTTTTTTCCCGCTGCGCAGGACACCCGAAGTCCCCACGATTTGCGGATGACGGTGCTCTCTGTGGGACACGGTCTGGGAATAGTCATAGAGGCCCCTGACGGACAGGTCTGGCTTTACGACCTGGGAAGTCTCGGAGGTGCTGACCGGGCGGGATGGGCGGCAACCGGCACGTTGTTCAGTCGCGGTTTGCGGCGTCTCGACGGCGTGTTGCTCTCCCATGCGGACCTCGATCACTACAACGGCCTGCCAGAGCTCTGCCAATACATCGCGGTGGAACAAGTGGTGGTCACACCCAAAATGTTTCAGGCGGCCGCCCGTCGTGAACCCGGTGTCCGCGCACTCGAAGAGCTGATCACCCGCCGAAAACTTCGACTCCGAACAATCAAAGCGGGAGACACCTGGTGGTGGGGAAGCTGTCATGTAACGGTCCTTCACCCTCCGCGCGACAGTACGGGTTTGACTGACAACGCGGCCAGCCTCGCGTTATGCATGGAATACGCAGGCAGGCGAATCCTGCTGACAGGAGACCTTGAAGGACCGGGTTTGCAAGCCCTTCTGAATCGTCCACCGATCTCCGTCGACATCCTCGTGGCGCCGCACCACGGCACGGCGCGGTCACGGCCGGACAAACTCCTTCAGTGGTGCCGTCCGCGGTACGTGGTCATCAGCGGTGGCTGGGCGAGCCTCAGTAACACCGCAGGTTTCACCACAGAGCTCCCGTCCGAGGACGATGACGCAACAACTGTTCGCGAGGTTTTTCACACAGCGGAAGTGGGCGCCGTCACCGTGACGATTTCCCCCGATGGTCGCACCTACCTGAGTGGATGTCGATCTACGACGAGAACCCCTAACAATCACGAAAAAGGGGAAAGATTAACTGGCCCACGGTCGTGAATCGCTGCACCGGCTGACGGCTGCTTCATTCAGGAAGCTGCCGCTATCGCAAGCCACGCTGGGGATTTGCCGCCTTCGGGGGGAATGGAAGGTGTCTGCCGATTCTTCCGCCCTTCCAAGGATCTTCAATTCTTCAATCGATCCAACCACCGCCGAGGACACGCTCACCCTGATAACACACGGCGGCCTGGCCCGGTGCCACGCCATAGCACGGCTCGTGAAACTGCACGTGAAACCGGTTGCCTTCCAGAATCGTGACGGTGGCGGGAACGGCCCGCGTTCGGTAGCGAATCTTCACTGTGCAAGCGAATGGTTCCGTCGGTGGCTCCACCAGCCAGTTTGCCTCGGAGGCGGTCAACTCCCAGCGGGCCAGGTCTTCTCGCGTTCCTACCACAACACGACGTGTGTCCGGTTCCAGACGCACCACATAGCGAGGCTCGCCGAAGGCAATCTTGAGCCCCTTCCGCTGGCCGATCGTGAATCGTTCCAGCCCATCGTGATAACCAACGACGCGGCCCTGGGTGTCCACAATCTCTCCTGCTGTGGAACGCTCCCCGCGAAACTGCCGTACGAAGGCCGCATGGTCCTGATTGGGAACGAAGCAGATTTCCTGACTATCCGGCTTGTCGGCTACCCGCAAACCGATCTTCGCCGCTATGGCGCGAATCTCCTGCTTTGTGTAATCTCCCACAGGAAAAAGGAGCCGACCGAGATATTCCCGCCGTATTCCAAAGAGGACGTACGACTGGTCTTTGGTGGGATCACGACCGCAAAATAGGCCCGGCAAACCGTCCTCCGCGGGCTTCAGTCTGGCATAATGGCCGGTCGCTACAAATTCTGCCCGTAGTGTATCTGCGTACTCAAAAAGGCGTCCGAACTTGAGTCGGTTGTTGCACACCACACACGGGTTGGGCGTCCGGGCCGCCAGGTACTCGTTCACGAAATAGTCGATGATCTCGCGAAACTCTTCCTCAAAGTTGAGCACGTAGAAGGGAATATTGAGTCGATCGGCCACGCGTCGGGCGTCTTCGGCATCTGCCGCACTGCAGCATCCCTGCTTGGGACTTCGCAGGACGGGCAAAGCGGTGAGTGCTTCGGTCTGAGCAGCCGTACCCCGCGGCCCCGGTGCATCGCCCGACAACGAGCACGTAACCGGCGAGTGCATCCCGTGGCGCATAAAAACGCCGATCACCTCGTGCCCCTGCTCCCTGAGCAGATGGGCCGAGACGCTGCTATCCACTCCGCCGGACATTGCCAGAAGAACGCGAGCCATTGCGAAATCTTTGTCGAATTTGTTGGGAAAAAACAGGGACCAAGGAAGGGCCTGAGCACGCAGGGAGACCAGGAGCTCGCTTTATCATCGGTTTTCTCTGGTCGAAACGGACTTATGGCTACCAGCCGCACCAGGAAGCGCCGACTGGCCCCGTCGCGGAACCCCGTTGTTATTGTACACACCGAGCCTCCTTGGCCAGCCGGTTTTGGTGGAGGTTTGGTTCACCGGGGAGTGGAAGGCCGTGCAACTCGATTCACACCGGGCACGACAAGCGTGCCCCTCCGGAAAAACTCCCTTTTCCCGCCCATCCTGGGCCCAGCCGTTGCCGGTGGACCCTGCGGCGGACTACACTGGAGCTTTGATTTAAATGTCGTTTCCCGCGACGTTGGCGTGAGAAAACCGTGAAGTTTCGAGGATAAGGCAACTTCCGTCGACTCGGGGAGGTCTCAACGATGACGATCTTTGTTGCGATGCGTAGGCAATGGTTCGTGCTGGGGTTGCTCATGCTGGGATTTGCTTCCGTCGCCAGAGCCGAGTCTGCGCCGGGAATTCCTCCGGAAACGCCCGAGCAGCGTGACGCGCGGATGAAATGGTGGCGGGACGCCCGGTTCGGAATGTTCATCCACTGGGGTCTTTACGCGATTCCCGGCGGACGCTGGAAAGGCCAACCGGTGGGCGGGGCCGGCGAGTGGATCATGAACACCGCCAACATTCCCGTGGAAGAGTATGAACTCTTGGCAAAACAGTTCAATCCGGTCAAGTACAATCCAGCGCAGTGGGTGAAGATCGCCAAAGAGGCGGGAATGCGGTATATCGTCATCACGTCCAAGCATCACGATGGATTCTGTCTGTTCGACTCGAAAGTGACCACCTATGACGTGGTGGACGCCACACCTTGGGGGAAGGACCTCCTCAAGCCGCTGGCCGAGGAGTGTCGCAAACAGGGGCTCCACTTCTGCACCTACTATTCCATCATGGATTGGCACCACCCGGCACAAATGCGGGGAAGTGATCGGGCTTACAATCCTACGCGCATTCGGGAAGGGCGCAAGCGCGAATACATGGACTACATGAAGGCGCAACTCAAAGAATTGCTGGAAAGCTGCAAGCCCGAGGTCCTCTGGTTCGATGGCGAGTGGCCCGACTGGTACACCGAAGAGGATGGCCGCGAAATTTACGCCTACCTGCGAGAGCTCGATCCCAAGCTGATTATCAACAATCGGGTAGGAAAATGCCGCAAAGGCATGGAGGGACTCAACCAGGAAGGACGGCAGTGCGTCGGAGACTTTGGTACTCCCGAGCAGCAAATTCCCGCGAGCGGCCTGCCGGGTGTTGATTGGGAATCGTGCATGACGATGAACGACACGTGGGGCTTCAAATATGACGATCACAACTGGAAGAGTACACAAACCCTGATCCGCAACCTGATTGACTGCGCTTCCAAGGGTGGGAATTACCTGCTGAATGTGGGGCCCACGGCGGAAGGCGAGATTCCGGCACCGTCCGTGGAGCGACTTCAGGGTATCGGTCAATGGCTCAGGGTCAACGGTGAATCCATCTACGCCACACAGGCCAGTCCATGGTCCAAGCAACTTCCCTGGGGGCGCTGCACTCAAAAGAAACTTGACGATGGAACAACCCGGCTGTACCTCCATGTTTTTACCTGGCCGGAACAGGGGCGACTGGAGCTGCCCAACCTGAAGAACGACGTCAGCCGGGCATTTCTTCTGGCGAATGGCACGGGTGTGACAGCCCACCGCGACGGCGACAAAGTCGTCCTGGAAAACCTACCCCAAAAGCCGCTTGACCCGGTGGCCACCGTGATCTGTGTGGACATCAAAGGGACGCCGCAGGTGGATTAGATCCGGGTGGTAAGCTGAAAGGTGATCCATCCCATTCTTTCTCCGGAGGGGCACGCCTGTCGTGCCCGGCGAAGTGGAATGGATTGGCCAATGGCCCAAAGGGCGGACCTGACGAGCAGGTCCCTCCGACACCCATCTCGAGGTTCGCGCCTTTTCCATCGGCATAAAAAAGCTGAATGTCCCCGATCCATACCTGTCGAGTCCCAGCCGCCCGATTTTACCCGCCGCGGTCGTTACACCTTTCGCCCGAGCATCCGATCGAGGGCATCTGAGGTGTGGAAGACGAGGGCTTCCGGCCAATGCGGATACGGGTTGAAATACTCGAACGTCAGGTAACCCCGGTAGCCCACGTTGTCCAGGGCCTCGAGGACGGCGGGCCAGTTCGTGGTGCCGTCGAGCAATGGCCGAAACGTGTGCAGGTTGAATTCGTTCACCTTTTTCGACGCTTCCTTGAGGTGAACGTTGCGGATCCGCTTGCCAAGGATGGGAATCCAGTATTCCGGGAAATGATACTGGGCGATGTTGCCCGTATCAAAATGGACTCCCACCGCTGGTGAGTTAAAGCTGTCCACGAAGGCGGCTAGTTCCTGCGGAGTGTGCAGGTAGCCGTTCATGAAGATGTTTTCCACGTTCAAAGAGATGCCCGCTTGCTCCGCCACGGGAATAAGTTTCCGTAGGGCCTCCCGCGCACGCTGGTCACATGTTTCGAAGGGGACGGGCGGGTCGTCCGGCAGCCACGGCACGTAGGTGGATCCCGCGATCACAAGAAGATTCTTCGTTTCCAACAACCGGGCTGTGCGAATCATATCCACGGCCAGCTCGAGGCCTCTTTGACGACGCTGTGGGTCCTCATGGGTGAATGAATAGGGCCAGAAAAGAAACGAACACAGGCCGCTCACTTCGAGGCCGATCCGGCGGACCAAACGGGCTACGTCGCGGACAGCGGCGTCGGACGTTTCCGGCGTGAGATCGCCTTCCAGCGCGTAATTGAGTTCCACCCCGTCAAATCCCGCTTCCTTGCACAGTTCCAGACACTCGCGGAGGGACATCTTGCTGGGATAGGGCAACGCCCAAAGGTTGATCGACTTTTTCATGTCATACCGTTTGCTTGGAGCACGCTTGGCCTGGGCTGGGGACGGGTCCTCGGCTGCCTCGCCGGACGAAATCAAGCCTTGGGTAGCTAAGAAGGCCCCGCCGAAAGCGGCCATGTAACTCAAAATCTCACGTCGTGGAAGGAGCTCGCGGCTTCCCATCGGCTGGAGATTCCCAGAAATTCGACGATCGTTTGAACAAGGTTCAGGTTCGGGCGTGCGCATGAGGTGCGCTCCTTTGTTGATAGACGAAAAGAGATGGACGAAAACGCGACACGATTGCTTTTCTCATCTTCAGGCCAACCGTGAGAACGCCCTCATTTTAGGCTGATGGGCGCCGCGAGCAAGGTGCAGAGAGCGCGATCGGATGGGGTGGGACGCGACCCTCCTGTTCGTCGATCATTGGACGGACGCCCTCCACGGCCTTCCACGGGGTCACCTCTCTGCCCACGGTAATGCCTGGCCACCGAGTCCACGTTTTCCTCGCCGTTGACCGATTTTTCTAGACGTTGCAACATTTTCTGTTTATCCATTTATCCCAGTTGACCGAATTTGCGAGGTCCGCTAAGATAATGCGGTCATTGGGATTGCGCCAGAAAGAGCGATTTTGCGGCGTGCAGTTTGGCAAGCGGAGCGGAGGCACCCGGGAAAAGCCGGGCAGCGAGAAGAGAGGAAAATCCTCCCAGTCGGCGGAACAGTGGTTGATGCAAAAGGAAACTCCGAATTCGCTGCGCGGTCCCAACGCGACGGGACGCGCGCCTGGTGTTTCCCCCCCGGGATGGGACGGCGTTGCCATGTTGTGATTTTGAAACATCAGTTCCAGACTGGCTGTTTCACTGAGTCAGAAGTCAAGTTGTAAGTAGCGTTTAATAAATAACTTAAGAATTCGAGCACGTCCCGCAAGGATGCTCGGGCATTGGATGTGCTCCCTCCTTCATCAGGCAAAGCAGGTTCGCGTCGTGTGAGCACCTTTGGTCCCCTTGCCTGTTGAGGACAGCACCTTGCCTAGAGCCAGCCATCACAAGCCGCATTCCGTTGCCCAAGGGCCTCGAACCGGTAAGGTCAATGGACACCGCACGGAGCTTGCCCGGATTGCGGGCAAAACCAGCTCGGAAATGACGTTTGAAAAGGGCGTCAATGGAGAGTCGGTTCATCCCGACGTACTCCTCGAGGCCCTCGACCCCGGTCTACTGGACGAGGATCAGAATCCGAGCACTACCCCTGGGGATCGGGTCCCCGACGAGACCCTCGATGAGGACTATTTTGAACTGGAGGTAGCCGCCCCGTCGACTGATGAGCTGGCCGACGATGAAGACTCGCTCGATTCAGGAGACGGGGTGGAAGGCGATCTGGATGTTGAATCCACCGGGCAGGATGATCGGATTGACGACCCTGTCCGCATCTATCTGATGCAAATGGGGGAGATTCCCCTTTTGACTCGGCGGGATGAGATTCGGGCCGCGAAACAAATTGAACGGGCGCGGCGTAAGTTCCGCTATGCGATGTTGGCCACCGATTTTATCCTCACTGCGGCCATTGAGCTGCTGAAAAACGTGCGTGACGGCCGACTCCGCCTGGATCGCACGATGGACGTGTCGGTGACCAATCTGCGTGGAAAGCGTCACATCACCCGGTTGCTGGACCCCAATTTGCGGACACTCCAGGAAATTCAGCGGCGGAACCGGCGGGACTTTGCCCAGATGATGAACCGCCGATTGCCGATGGAGGAGCGGCGGGCAGCCCGACGGCGTTTGATGGCGCGGCGATTCCGTGCCGTGCGGTTGGTGGAAGAACTTGATCTGAGAACGCAAAAGCTGCAACCGCTCCTGGATCGTCTCACCAAGATTTCCCAGCGGATGGACGCGATCATCCAGGATCTCAACGCTCTCCGCGGCACTCCCCAAACACCTTGGGAAAAGGAGTTGCGGCGCGAACTCCGGCAACTCATGCGGTTGACGCTCGAGAGTCCCACCACGCTGCGCAATCATCTGGCGGCCGTCATGCGATACGCGGAGGAGTACGAGGCGGCCAAGCGCTATCTCTCGGCGGGAAACCTCCGGCTCGTCGTCTCCATTGCCAAGCGCTACCGCAATCGCGGCCTGAGCTTCCTCGATTTGATTCAGGAGGGAAATACTGGTCTGATGCGGGCGGTGGACAAGTTTGAGTATGCTCGGGGATTCAAATTCTCCACCTACGCCACATGGTGGATTCGGCAAGCGATCACCCGCGCGATTGCCGATCAAAGCCGCACCATCCGCATGCCGGTGCACATGCTGGACGTGTGCGGGCGAATCCATGCCATGGCCCGCAAACTGGCCCAGGATCGGGGGATCGCCCCCAGTCTTGATGAAACCGCCCAGGCCCTGGGAATGCCGGTGGAAGAGGTACGCAGTATCCTTCGGATGAGCCATCAGCCACTGTCGCTCGATCAGCCGGTGGGTGAACAGGAAGAGAGCTACCTGGGTGAATTTCTTGCCGACTATCGGGAAGATGACCCCCTTTATGAAATGAACTTTGAGCTTCTCAAGCGGTCCATCAATGAGGCCCTGGCCGAGCTCACGTATCGAGAAAGGGAAATCATCCGGCTGCGGTACGGGCTGGCTGATGGCTATGCATACACGCTGGAAGAAGTGGGCAAGATCTTTGGCATCACTCGGGAACGGGTGCGCCAAATCGAGGCCAAAGCCATCCGCAAGTTGCGGCATCCGGTCCGGTCACGGAAGCTGGCGGGCTTCATCGACGCTCTGGTGGCTCGAGGACAACTCACCCCCGACCCTGGCCTGGAAGCAGAACTCTGAATGTTTGACGGAGCGAATGGGCTTTCCCCCGCAACCGCCGGTGCAGACCGGCGAGCCGCGTTTTCGATGAGGGTGGCGAGAATCTTTCGGAGAGACCTGCTTGTCACGCCCGCCCTTTTGACCATTGGATCATCCAACCCGCTTCATCGGGCGCACAAGATGGCCCGAAAGTCGGGAAGATCTCTCCCCTTGCGACCGGTGCAAGCTGGACTGGTATGCCCGCCGGTGCAATGGTAATTTGGCAGGGAGTGTTGTCGGCACAAAAAGGAGCGCACCATGTCGAAGGACTACAGCCCTTTCACCCCCGGCCAGCCGGTACCGGTTGAATTCTTTGTGGGACGAAAGGCGGAGGTTGAGGATTTCATCCGACGGGTTCGGACGGCCGCTGAGGGCCGGCTTCAGACGCTCTTCTTGGTCGGTGAACGAGGGATCGGGAAAAGTTCGCTCGCAGCGTTTGTGCGTACACTGGCCGAACGCGAGCATTCGCTTCTGGGAATCCACACGTTTCTGGGAGGCGTTACCGCTCTCGAGGAAACGGTGCAGCGCATCTTCGATCGACTGCTGAAAGAAAGTTCCGAACGCACATGGTTTGCTAAGGTGAAGCACCTGTTCAAAGATCACGTACGTCAGGTGGGACTGTTTGGCGTCACT
Organism: Thermogutta sp.; assembly: GCF_039793925.1. GTDB lineage: Bacteria > Planctomycetota > Planctomycetia > Pirellulales > Thermoguttaceae > Thermogutta. Next base: position 25,825 of record NZ_JBAMME010000133.1, read on the forward strand.
GTGGAATTCGCAGCGAGTGGAACCGAGCTGGAACGCCTTGTCCGTGATTTCGTACCTTCCCTCAGGCGGGTCATCAGCGAACTCAATACCGATGTGAGGGCCCTTTTAATCGTCCTGGACGACATCAACGGGCTGGCAACCAATGAACAATTCGCCAACTGGCTGAAAAGCGCGGTGGATGAAATGGCCGTTTCCTCCCCGCGTTTTCCTGTGTGCTTGGTCCTGGTTGGGCTGGAAGAAAGACGGCAGTCGCTGGTTCGACTCCAGCCATCGCTGGCCCGGGTGTTCCATATCATCGAATTGAAAACCTGGTCCGACGAAGAAACACGAGAGTTCTTCCAGAAGGCTTTCACACGGGTGAATGTTCGCGTGGAAGACTCGGCTCTGGATATCCTCTGCCAGTTCACCGGCGGGCTTCCCATGATGGCACACGAAATTGGTGACGCCACCTTCCATCTTAATGACGACGACACTATCGACGCCGACGACGCCCTGCACGGTGTGTTCGCAGCAGCTGATATTGTGGGCCGAAAGTACCTAGAACCTCAGGTGTTCCAGGCGATTCGCAGTGCCCGATACAGAGACATCCTCCGCAAAATTGCTCAAAAACCTTTTGACGTTTCCTTTACTGCACGGGAGCTTCGGCCGCTCTTGAATTCTGAAGAACAGAGAGTCTTTCACAATTTCTTGCAACGTATGAAGAAGCTCGGCGTGGTGGAGCCTGATTTAGAGCGCGGACGAGGGGCCTACCGATTCACCAATCGCCTCCATTACCTGTACTTCTGGCTGGAAGCGGAACGTGTGAAGAAATCTGGTAACATACGGGGATAACGGTTAGCTCAGCAGTGGTCGGAGGCCCAAGCTTGTCACGTCCGTCATCGGAGGGACCTGGTCGTCACCTCTGTTTTTCTTACCATTGGATGATCCACTTCGCTTCACCGACCATAACAAGCGTGCCGCTCCGAGATGATTGCGGCAAGAGGCGTGGCCCTCCGACCTTGTGGCAAAGAGGCAACGCGCTCATTGTCCCGAACCGGACGTCGCAGAATGCCGGAAATTATGTTAAATTAAACCGGTCGGGTCTGCGGAAAGGCCGTCAATCATCAGCCCCTTGTTACCTCAGTGTGGTTTTCAGCCATGTCTTTGAAGGTTTACATCAACGGAGAGTACTACGATAAGGAAGACGCCAAGATCAGCGTTTACGATCATGGCCTGTTGTACGGTGATGGTGTTTTCGAGGGAATCCGCAGCTACGGCGGCAAAGTCTTTCGCCTGAAGGAGCACCTCGATCGGCTGTGGGATTCGGCCAAGGCCATTTGGTTGACTATCCCAATGACTAAAGAGGAGATGGCCCGGGCCATTGAGGAAACGCTTCGCATCAACGGCATTGAGGACGGCTACATCCGAGTGGTTGTTACCCGGGGTGTCGGGACGCTGGGGTTGGACCCTAACCGCTGCAGCAATCCCCAGGTCATCATCATCACCGACCATATATCGCTCTATCCGAAAGAGCTGTACGAAAAAGGCCTCGAGATTGTCACGGTGAGCACCGTCCGCAATCACCCGGCAGCCCTCAGTCCCAGGATTAAATCCCTCAATTATCTCAATAATATTTTGGCAAAAATTGAAGGCCTTCAGGCGGGATGCATCGAGGCACTCATGCTCAACCACAAGGGAGAGGTGGCGGAATGCACGGGGGACAATATCTTCCTCGTGCGACGCGGGGAACTTTTCACGCCTCCCCGAGAGGCCGGAATTCTGGAGGGCATCACCCGAGCAGCGGTCATCGAGCTCGCGCAGGAGGCGGGATTGAAGGTTCACGAAGTCCCTCTCACCAAACATGATGTGTACATCGCCGATGAGTGCTTTCTCACCGGAACCGCCGCAGAGATCGTTCCGGTGGTCAAGGTAGACAGCCGCCCGATCGGGGATGGCAAGCCGGGGCCGATCACGCGGGATCTTATGGAGCGGTTCCATCGGCTGACCCGGAACCATTGCTGAAAGATATCGAACCTGAGCGCGGAGGTGAAACCGTGGGAGGACGCGGCTTAACGTTTTTTACGGCGGCAGTGCTCACCCTGCTTTTCGCGTGTGTAGCGACGTCTGCAGTGCAAGCAGAACCGGGTGTCACTGTCAAAACAGACATCGTTTACAAGACGGTTGACGGTGAAAGTTTGATGCTCGACGCTTACCTTCCGCAGGGAACGGGAACACGTCCCGGCGTCGTCCTCATCCACGGTGGGGGATGGCGGGGAGGCGATAAATCAAGCTATCGGGCATGGGGAATATCCTACGCCCAGTTAGGAGTGGCTGCCTTCTCCATCAACTATCGGCTGTCTCATGTGGCCAAGTATCCGGCGGCCGTGGAAGATTGCTTGGATGCCGTTCGGTGGCTGCGTACTCACGCTGAGGAATTCCACCTGGATCCGGAAAGGTTGGGCGTCGAAGGCGGCTCGGCTGGGGGACATTTGGCCCTGATGGTCGCGTTGACGGAGCCGGATTCTTCCGCCGTTGACTCGCACGGCCAGCCGTTGAAGAACTGGGTGCGGTGTGCAGTTTCCTTTGCCGGGCCAACCGATCTGACGGATGCAGAGTCCATCGAAGCCAGCACCGAGAAGCAAAGTCTTGTGGCATTCCTTGGATGCACGCTCAGCGAGTGTCCAGAACGTCACCGGGAGGCCTCCCCTATCACCTATGTCTCGCCCGATGATCCCCCGGTGCTCCTTGTGCACGGCACGGCAGACCGGGTGGTGCCCTTCAAGCAGGCAAATCTCCTTGAAAAGGCCTTGAAGAAGGCAGGCGTCCCGGTGGAGGTTCTGGCATTGGAAGGCTGCGGTCACGACTTCGGCTGTCTTGATCGAGAAGGACGGAACAAGCTCCTGGAAAAGACTCGCCGATTCATGCTCCACCATCTCGGGGTGGAATAGCCGCCCGCCGAAACGGGATGTGCCCAACTTCAGTCAGTACACAACGACCTTTCCCAGTCATTATCAAGTCGGCTGGAGCTGCTCTTTCGGCAAAAACAGAGCAGCACGGTCCGGCCAATCTTCAGGCTGACCTTCCCCCGGCAGGCAGACAAATCGATGTCTTGCAGGCATGTCGCCTTGCCGAGAAGTGACACTGACTCCCGACGTTGAAGCCGGCAGGCTGAGCACTGATTGGCGCAAATGAATAGAATGAGGTGCGGGCGGTCGGGTACCATTCCGGATCTGGTTTTTTCTCGGTTTTCGACCAACGGTCTGTTTCGTGAGAGTTCATGAAAGTGACTGACGCCCCATTTGCGCTCCTCATGGTGCGGCCCTCGGCGGAGTTCACGCTGAAATCCAACCGCACGCGTCGTCGGCTCCAGCAAGCGCTGATTCACAATCTCACCGACGCGCTGGAAAGCCACGGGCTGACGTATCCCATTTCCGGTGCGTGGAATACCTATTTTGTCGAGACGACAGCTCCTGGGGAGGCGGCCGAGGTGCTTTGCCGTGTGGCGGGGATCGGGTCGATTGTGCCCATCGCGAGAGTCAGCCGGGCAGAGGTCGACGAGATCGTGCGGGCGGGTGTGGAGGCCTTCGCCGAAGTCGTTCAGGGAAAACGGTTTGCCGTACGAGCCCGGAGGACAGGAACCCATCCCTTTCGCTCACGCGATGTGGAAGTGGCTCTGGGAGCGGGACTGCGGCCGTTTGCCCAAAAAGTGGATCTTACCCAACCCGAGGTGACCGTCCACGTCGATATCCAGGACAGCCGGGCCTTTCTCTATGCGGAGACTCTGCGCGGTCTTGGTGGATTGCCGATTGGCAGTCAGGGAAAGGCGCTCGTGCTGATCTCGGGAGGTTTTGACTCGGCAGTGGCCGCCTGGCTGATCATGCGCCGCGGAGTGGCGGTCGACTACGTGTTCTGCAATCTCGGCGGAAAGGCCTACGAGCGGGCAGTGATTCAGGTAGCCAAGGTGCTCGCGGACAACTGGAGCTACGGCACACATCCGCGGTTCTACTCGATCGACTTCACCGATGTGATCATCGAAATGCGACAAAAAACGCGGTCTTCCTACTGGCAGATCGTTCTCAAACGGCTCATGTACGGTGCAGGCTCGCTGGTTGCCCGAAGAAGTGGCGCTGTGGCCCTGGTGACGGGAGAGTCAATCGGGCAGGTCTCTTCGCAGACGCTCAAGAACCTGGCAGCGATCGAGGCGGGCAGCGATTTACCTATCTTACGACCGCTACTCACCTACGATAAGGAAGACATCATCCACCTGGCCCGGCGGATCGGAACGGCCACTCTGTCGGAGCGGGTCCGGGAATACTGTGCCCTTACGCCGGACCATCCGGTGACGGGCGCGTCCCCGGAGACGCTTGATCGGGAAATGGCCAAGATCGACCTCGGTGTGCTTCACCGTGCGGTGGAACGGGTGGAAGAGTACGATTTGCGGAGCCTCTCCACCTCGGAGGTGGTCCTGCCGTACTTGTTCACGGAAACCATTCCCTCAGGGGCAGAAATCATCGATTGCCAGCCGGAGAGCGCCTATCGGCAGTGGCACTATCCGGGAGCGCGGCATATGGATCCCTGGGATCTTCTCAAGCAATTCAGCCAGTTAGACCGAAATCGGGTGTATGTGCTCTACTGCCCTCAGGGGCTGCAGACGGCGTACGTGGCGGAAGTTATGCAGCGGGCAGGCTATGAAGCCTATTCCTTCAAGGGCGGGACGCCGGCTCTTAGAACCTATTGCGAGAACAAGCCGGCAGCGGCGGTGGGAGCTTCTGGCCAGCCCGGCGAAGAGGCCTGAAGACCGAGGGGCACGCTCGTCGTGCCCGGCATGTCTGTCCGAACTCTCAGGCCGGTTAACCTGGGCAATTGGGGAGATGTGGCAAGAAGCCGACGATGGCTCGGCCGACATGAACCATCTGAAGCCGCAAAGCCCGCGATGCGTCCGAGCTGGCTGGGGTAAAATGTTCCGCTGGCCAGTTGCCTCTCTAATGCGAAGGGAATGAGGAGTCGGATAAATAGGGAATAAGCATCCTGGGGCAGAAGGGAACACGAGGAAAGCGACCCGAATTTGAGAATCAGCGAGCATTGAATGGACAATTTGCGTAGGAGAAACTGTGTAGCCCACGACAACTGAGAAGTCAAGCGAATATTCCGGCATTCTGCGGCTTTTGTGGGTGGAGCAGGGTCGGGGGAGAGCGAGAATTTCGATTTTGACGCTGGACATCGGCCAGTTTTTGTGTAGAATTGAGCGACGGGCCCCATTGCGAACCCAGCCTCGGTCTCAGAGGCACGCGGGTCAATACCGATTAACCAGTCCCGCCTTAAAGAACATTTGGGGCACGGCCGTTCCAGTGCTGATGTGGGATCGTGTTGACGAGAACGCGATTCGGGACCAGAACTCATGGGAGGCTAAGCCCCGCTCATCCGGCTGCTGATCTGCTCCGTTTGCTGCTGGGAGGTTTGCGCGGAGTGTTTGCGCCTGGGGGGATTGCGGGGAGGTCATCGATTTGAGTGATCCAAAAATGAGGGTCCCTCAGCGGGTGATCCATCAGCGATGGGGACGGCGCATCGTTCTTCCCGGCGATTGCCCGAGGACATCTTTGCGATCACTGCCTGTTCGCCGGGTTGCAAGCGGTTTGTGGTGAGGAACCGGTCATTATTGAAGGGTGGTTAGAAAGTTAGTCTGGAGGAGTCATGGCCTTGTACGAAGCCGATCACCTGTTTGACGACCTGGAATTGCGCCCGATGGATGAGGAAGAGGAGCTTGAGCTCCATGAGGGGGCACTTTTGGAGATGGCTGAGTCGTACGCGCCGGACGACGAGGACCTCGAGGATGAAGATGAGCTGCACGAGGAGGCCTGTCGGGCCGCGGCCGAGGCTGACGAGGAGGACGAAGAGGCCCCGTTGACCGCCGAGGAGGAAGAGTCCTGGTCGGACGATCCCGTCCGCATGTATCTCACCCAGATGGGTGAAATCCCACTCCTCACGCGGCAGCAGGAAATCGCCCTGGCCAAGAAAATCGAGATCACCCGCGCTAAGTTCCGCCGCAAGCTCATGGAGTGTGACTACGTCCTGCAGCAGGCGGTGCGGACGTTTGTGCGGGTGGACGAGGGCAAATTGCCTTTCGATCGCACGGTTCAGGTCTCGGTGACGGACCATCTGGAAAAGCAGCAGATTCTCGGGCGCCTGCCGCACAATCTCAAAACGCTCCAGGCGATTCTCAAGCGGAACCGCCGGGATTACCTGACGGCCCTGAGCAAATCCAAACCCATGGAAGAGCGGCGTGCCGCGTGGCGGCGGTTGGGGCGATCACGGCGTCGGGCTGTTCGCCTGGCCGAAGAGCTTGGCCTGCGGACACAGCGGCTGGAGCCGATGATCAAGGCTCTCGAGGAATTCAGCCGTCGGGTCGATGAATTGAAGGCCCGCATCACCGAGCACGTTAAGGCTGGTCGTCCTTACAAAGAACGCGAACCGTGGATTAAAGAATACCGCGACATTCTCCGTCTCACCCAGGAAACCCCCACCAGCCTGCGGAACCGTGTGGCGTACGTCAAAAAGGTGTACGCCGAATACATGGAGGCCAAGCAGGAGCTGTCGAAGGGCAACCTGCGGTTGGTGGTCTCCATCGCCAAGAAGTACCGCAACCGGGGCCTGAGCTTCCTGGATCTGATTCAGGAAGGCAACGCCGGTTTGATGCGGGCGGTGGATAAATTCGAGTACCGCCGGGGTTTCAAGTTCTGCACATACGCCACCTGGTGGATCCGGCAGGCCATCACCCGAGCCGTGGCTGATCAAAGCCGCACGATCCGCATTCCGGTTCACATGGCCGAGACGATGAGCCGCGTCCGCAATGTTTCCCGCAAGCTCTATCAGGACCTCGGCCACGAGCCGACCCTGGAGGAAATGGCGGCGGCAGCCGACGCCAAAGCCGAAGAAACCCGGCGGGTGCTCACCATGAACCGGTATCCGATCAGTCTCGATCGACCGGTTGGCAACAGTGAGGACAGCCATTTCGGCGATCTCCTCCCGGATACTTCCGCGGAAAACCCGCTGGATGGGGCCACCCTGGACATGCTCCGGGAAAAGATCAATAAGGTGCTCAAGACACTGAGCTACCGCGAGCGGGAAATCATCAAGCTCCGTTACGGCCTGGGGGATGGCTACTGCTACACCCTGGAAGAAGTCGGTCACATTTTCAAGGTGACGCGCGAGCGGATTCGCCAGATTGAAGCGAAAGCCGTTCGCAAGCTCCAGCAACCCTCCCGCAGCCAGGAGCTGGTGGGCTTCCTCGACTGAGGATTGGCCATTTGGGCGAGATTACTGGCGGCCTTTCCGTCGGCAGACAAGCTGGCGGGGCCGTTTTTTATTGGACCATAGCAATCAGCCAATCCGCCCCAATTCACGGTGCCGCGGTGACCGGCGTAAATCCTCTTTGACATGCGGTCGGGGCAATTCATGAATTGCCCCTCCTAAGAGTGGTGACCCCACGTCCGTTACCGGAGGGACGTGCTTGTCGCGTCCGTCCATCACTGTTCGGATCCCGAATTCTCCTCCGCCGAAAAAAGAGAACTGTTTCTGAGCGCCCAAACGGGCAGAAGCGACAGAACAAATCGGCCAAGCGATCCTGGGGTGAATTCACAGTCTGTCAGAACGGCGAGCTACCCGTTTCATGGTCTTCCTGAGGGAATCCCAGCACCCGTCCAGCCGCCCGCCAACCGCTGCGAATACAATGCGGGATGCCAACCCCGCGATAGGCGTTGCCCGCCAGGGCCAATCCCGGCCAGCACTCGAGCCGCTCTTCGATACGACGAAGTCGCTGGAGATGCCCCACCTCGTATTGCGGCATAGCGGCGGGCCAGCGAAACAGCCATTCCCGGACGGGCTCCCCCCGAATGCGGAGTAAACTTTCCACTTCTGATCGTAGAAGCGTCCGCAACCGAGATTCCTCTTCGATCACCAAATCGGGCCGTCGCGCACCCCCGGCAAAGACCCGCAGGAGGACAGTTCCCTTGGGTGAAAGATGCGGATACTTCTGACTGCTGAAACTGACCGCTAAGAGGGGACTTTTTTCCACGGCAGGAATGACACACCCTGAGCCGTCCAGCGGATGGCCCACGTCTTCTCGCCGGTAGGCCAGAGCAAGAATCACGCTCCCCGTATACGTGATACCGGCCAGTTCTTGCGAAAGCTGCTGGTCGAGTTGCTCAACGATGCGAGCCGCAGCGTAAGCGGGGACCGCCAACACGACCGCATCGCAGGGGAAAACATCTCCATTATCGAGAGCCACCAACCAGCCGGAGTCACCTCGGGCAAGCCCCGTCACGCGGGTGCCGAGGCGCAGCGCATCCTGGGGCAGCCGCGATACGATTTCTTCGACAAGTTGCTCCAAACCAAAGCGCAGCGTGGCAAACATGCTGTAACGTGCGCCACTTTCCCGAGGTGTTTTTGCCCCAGAGTGCGTTCCCGCCTTTCTGGCCGCTTTTTGTGCCCGCATGGCACGGATCAGGCTGCCATACTTTTTTTCCATCTCTCGAAAGCGGGCAAGCGTGGCGAGGACGCTGAGCCGTTCTGTGTCGGCTCCGTAAACGGCTGTCACCAGCGGTTCCACAAGACGCTCGAAGACTTCCCGCCCCAGCCGCCGTCGCGCGAAACCCGCCAGGCTTTCGTCGTCTTCATCTAAACGTGGCGGCAACACATACTCCATCGCCGCGCGAAGTTTTCCCCATAGAGAAAGGAGCGGCGTGGTAGCCAGCGGCCAGAACTCGGAAGGTGCCATCATGAGAAAGCCGTCCGGGAGCGGGTGCAAGCGGCGTCGCCATACGACGAACGCCCGGCGATGCTCCGGATGGGTGCTCACTAGGTGTTCTCCGAGCTCCAACTGACGGCACAGGTCCATCGCCCAGGGGAGCGTGGTGATGAAGTTATCGGCACTGCGTTCCACCTGGAATCCGTCCTCGCGAACCGTTCCCAGCACGCCCCCCGGTCGGGCCTGCTGATCAAAAACGATCACCTCTGTTTGGGGAGAAAGTTGACGGATTTTCAGCGCGGCAGCCAGCCCACTGATTCCCGCTCCCAGAATGGCAACGCGTGACGGTGCCCGATGTTCAAGGTGTGTCGGCGGAAAAGGATTAACCATGATAGCGATGGAAACTCTGGCAGGTGTCGGTTTCTAAGCAATGCGATTCTTTATACCATAGACCATGTTTTCAGGAATTTTTTCGCGAACCGGGTAAAAGATGGATGGCGTCGGTCGATAAACGGTCCGTCCATCCCCGGTCCTTGTGGGAAAGGATCCGCCCATGGTCCTTCAGCATCATTTTACGTGGCAAGTCCTGCTTGGGTTGATGACAGCAACGGCCCTTGGATATTTTGGCAGCAGCGCGGCCATGGCACAGGAAAAGGACATCTATGTGGTGACACAGTTCGGAGCGACGGCGGATGATGACGTTCTAGATACCCAGGCCTTCCAGAAGGCGATCGACGCGGCGGCCAAACATGGCGGCACGGTCCGTGTCCCCAAAGGCCGATTCGTCACCGGGCAGCTCCAACTGCCAACCGGGACGCACTTGTTCTTTGAAGAGGGCGCAGTCTTGCAGGGCAGCACCGATTTTCGGGATTACGGTCAGGGACGATGGACGGATTCGCTCATTCTCGCAGAAGATGCGGAGCACATCACCATCGAAGGGCCCGGCACGATCGACGGAGCGGACTGCGAAATCCCCGGTGGAGAGGAAGGTTTTCGCGGTCCTCACGCACTCCGTTTCGTTCGCTGTCGGAACGTCACAATTCGCGACGTAACGATCACCCGGTCGGGCAATTACGCGGTCCTGTGCAATGATTCGGCAGATTTCCTCATCAGCGGCGTGAAATTCCGCGGCGGACACGACGGCGTTCACGCTCAGGCGTGTCAGCGTTTTCGGGTGGTGGACTGTGATATTCGTACCGGAGATGACTGCCTAGCGGGGTGTGACAACGTGGACTTCGAGGTCGCCCGATGCCAGATCAATTCCTCCTGCAATGGTTTTCGTCTGGGATGCGTGCACTTACGGGTTCATGAGTGTCGTTTCTGGGGGCCGGGAGAATATCCCCATCGAATCACGATCAAAAAGGGCAAGCCCCGTACGAACATGCTGTCGGCGTTTGTTCATTTCGCTCCCACCGACCGCAATCCGAAATTGCCCAGCGATGACTGGCTTATTAAAGATTGCACGATCGATAACGTCGATGCCGTCTATCTGTACGATTTCGAGAAAGGTGTGTGGCAAACCGGTCAACCGGCCAAGCACTTGGTCTTTGAAAACATTCGCTGCCAAAACATTGCTTATCCCGTTCGCGCTCTGGGCGATAAAGACCGTCAATTTGATCTCACCCTGAGGAATGTCTCGATCGCGCTGAGAGAAGATCGAGCCGATCAGCCGGTCCTTGAGATCGCGCAGTTCGGACAGCTCACTTTGGAAAACGTCGTCCTGCAGAACAGCGGCAAACAACCGGTTCTTCGGGCACGGGACGGCCGGGAGATCCATCTCCGTCACGTGGAAGCCAAACCGACGAATCCCCAGCCCTTCGTCTGGGCGAATGTGGAATCTGTCTCGCAGGATTGAATAGCGAGTCTCAGATGTGTGCACGCCGTTCGGCCCAATGTTGTTCGATTCGGGCTTTCACGTTGCGGGCCGCCTGATAGAGCTCAGACTGTTCTGGAACCCAAATCGCAAGGGCCAGGAACCGATCATCCCAGCGAAGCAGGATGCCGTCCCGTTGCCATCGCTCCAAAGCGTCATAGCATGCTTTACTGGCGATCGCGGGACGTGAGGCGAGCCAATCCCGGATCGCGCCGGGCCCCCGTGCCGCATCGCAGAACAGATAAAGTGCGGCTTCCCATCCGCGCAGACGGTGCTGCCGGAAACCAAACGTCGGCCGGGTGTCTGTGATAAGCAACGTGCCGTCCTCGTCGCGGTGCATTGTCAAACGTGCGCTGGTGTGATCCTCTCGCCAGCGCGAAATCGCAGTGACCAACCGGCGTCCCTCGATGTCCGGATTCAGACCTTCCGCAAAATCGAATTCAAAATAATAAGCCAGTCGATTGAGTATCTCCTCGCTGAATGGGTAAACGTGGCGGAATGCTCGGGAAGGTCGAGGCCGAATCATTCCAAATCGCTCGGGGTGTTGAACGAAGGGAGAAAATCGGTCCATGCGGACGCGCCCCACACCCAGCGGTGGTGCGAGATGAACGATCTGCGGTACGAGCTGCACCAGACGTTCGTAAGTAAGCGGGGTTTCACCCGGGAATCCATAAAGCCAATTCCACTCCACTTCGATGCCGGCTTCGGTGAACCATTTCAGAGTCTGTAGGTTCTGCACCCCCAGGGCACCCTTGTCGATGCGTTTCAAGAGATCGCTGTCGAACGTCTCGATCCCCAGTTGCGCAGCACCCAACCCGGCACGGAGAAGCTGTCCCACCTGTTGCCGGGTTAGATTGGCTTTCAATTCACACGCAAAATGGAACGGCAACTGGGCCGCTTCGAGTTGGGGAAGAAGCGAGTCAAAAGCGCGAAAGTCCAGAATGTTGTCTGCGGCACACCCCTGCGTCGCCGGATAGCGCTGGGTGAGGAACTTGAGTTCTGCCAAGATTCGCTGGGCCGACTTGCTCCTGTAACGCATCGACTGGCCGTTCAAACCACAGAAGGCACAGTGATGTTTTTGCCCCCACCAGCAACCGCGAGACATTTCAAAAAACAGTACCGGTTCAAATAACCCGTTTAGATCGCTGGCTTCATATCGGGCAAAGAAATCGTCAAAGTCCGGATAAGGCAGGTTTTCCAAATCCTCGACAAGGACCGACACCGGTGCGAAGTCGGGTCGCGACCCATTCATCACGGGTAACCTGATCAAGGCGGAAAACGCCGCTGAATCGTCCTGAGGCTTGGCGGATCCTCGGACAGCCTTCCCCGAGATAACTCCCGGAGGGAGGGCCCCATCAAGCTGACCCGCTTGCAGTCGGAGGATGAACTCGGGGAAGGTATAGTCAGCCTCCCCCAAAAACACGTAATCGATTTCCGGGAATTGCTCGGCCAGGGCGGTTCCCATCTCTCCTTCGCAGGCGGCCCCGCCGAATACGATAGTCACACTCGGACAGATTGCTTTGATTCGCTTGGCCAGTGCGAGGGATGGCATGGTCTGCTGAAAGGTCGTCGCAAAACCCACCACCAGGGCTTGTTGCCACGGATAAGCAGCCGCCGCTTTTTCTAGAAATGTCTTTGCTTCTGCCGTCAACCGCGTGAATTCCAACTCATCTCTCTCGGAGAAGTGGGGATCAGCCGCTCGCAAAACCTCTTCGACATACTCCCGATTGCTAGTGGGAAATCGACCGAAGTAGTGCCGAGAAAACAGCCGTTCCCCTCCCAGCGTGAAGGCGAAGTGGTCGGCGATCCACTGATAAACGTCGTAGCCAATTTGCTCGGCGAAATCGTAATTGAGGTACAGAATTCGGCAGGGAATCCCCTTGCGTTGAACCGCTGCCTTCAGCAAACTCAGTCCCAAATTGGGCCAGCGCAGATTGGCAAACGGCATATTCACGAGAACGACTTCCCGAGTCTGATCCATGAAATGGTTCCTCGATCTT
>NZ_JBAMME010000133.1:38429-55549 GCF_039793925.1 Thermogutta sp.
CGCTCTTCAGACGAGAAGTAATCAAACGGCCTAGCCGCCGCGCCTCGGTAATTCCCGCAAGTCCAGACGCAGCCCGCGAGGCTTCTAGGTTCTCTCCCAGACGATAGGGTTTTAGCTACCCAGTCATTGTCCCTTGCATGCCGCCTGTATTGTACCCTGGATTTCCTCCTCCTGAGCACGCAGAAAGGATCCGTGCATGGCGGGAGGAATTGCGGCTAAGTCATTGCCGATCAAGCGTTAGGGGAGAATCAGCAGCGTGCGTTGCACCGGGGCGCGTGAAATCCTCACCGCCGAGATCGCCTTGCGACACTGCGCGGAACCCACCAAAGCACGGCCTTTCGACTGTCAAGCGAGTTTCCCTTTTTTTAACAGTCGCGCTTGTAAAATCTTGCCGTTGCGGCTATGCTGTTAATCAGGTTATGCGGTACTGTATTTCCCTTATTTATCCTGCCTGCGTTTTGTACAGATTTGCTGTCTGACATTCGACTGACCGAAGTTTCGCGCCATTCCTTTTTGCATGGGGGGAGCACCAATGCACGCGAAATCCACTCGCCGGGAGTTTCTCTGGCACTCTGCGGTCGCTACGGGGGGACTGCTTCTGCCTGCTCAATCGAGCTGGGCCGCGCCATCAGAAACCAAGATGGCCATCACAAAATGGGCGGGACCAGCCCCGCAATCACCCGCTGAATTTGCAAAGATCGCCACGCAACTCACCGAACAGGCCGTGGCAGCCCTCGGTGGCATGTCTCGGTTCGTCAAGCGGGGCGACGTGGTCTGGATCAAGCCAAACATCGGGTGGGACCGCACCCCGGAGCTGGGCGCCAACACCAATCCTGATGTGGTGGCTACTCTCGTCCGGTTGTGCCTGGACGCAGGGGCCAAGGTCGTCAAAGTTGGCGACAATCCCTGTGACCTTGCGCAGAAGGCCTACGCCTCCAGCGGAATCGCCGATGCTGCTCGCAAAGCCGGTGCGCAGGTCATTTTCCTCGACCGGGACCGCTTCCGGGAAATGGACATCAAAGGCGAGCGCGTCAAGAGTATTCCCGTTTATCCCGAAATTGTGGAAAGCGACGTGGTCATCAACGTCCCCATCGCCAAGCACCACGTTCTGGCAACCGCCACGTTGTGCATGAAAAACTACATGGGAGTCATCGAAAACCGCCGCGTTTTCCACCAGGACATTCCCACCTGCCTTGCCGACATCACTCGATTTATGCGGCCCACCCTGTGTTTGCTGGATTGCACGCGGGTGATGCTCGCTCATGGTCCCAAGGGCGGTAACATCCAGGACGTGGCGGTTCGGCTCACACTGGCCGCCGGAACCGACATCGTCGCTCTGGATGCCTTCGGTGCGGAGATGCTGGGACGCAAGCCGACGGACATCGGCTCCATCGTGAAAGGGCATCAGGTAGGTTTGGGAACCATGGATTACCGCTCGCTGCAACCCAAGGAGATCACCCTTTCATGAAACGACGTCTGCCCTTTCGCCGGTGGATACGGCGGGTGATGCAGATTGTCTTTTTGCTGGCTTTTATCGGGCTCATATTCGCCACCCGCCCTGTTCCCGGAGAAACACCTTCCTGGTGGCTGAAAGCGTATTTTCTCGCCGATCCGCTCATCCTGCTTTTGACCGTTCTGGCGGCACATGCGGTGCCGCTACTGGCCCTTTTCTCGTTGGTCACGGTTGTGCTGACAGTTATTCTGGGACGCGTTTTCTGCGGGTGGATCTGTCCCTTAGGAACCGTCCACGCGATGACCGGCTGGGCCCTGGATAAGGTGCAAAAACCTGCCAAACGCCGTGACACCTTTTCACCCTGGCAAAAAGCGAAGTACTACATTCTGGGCGGGGCCCTCGTCATGGCCCTGCTGGGTGGGCACTGGATCACCATTTTTGATCCACTGGTCCTCCTTTACCGCACGGCAACCACGTCTATTCTTCCGGCAGCCCAATGGGGAATTGAGACGGGGGCCAACGCGGTTTATCAGACGGATCCGCGGCTTGGCCGCTTCAAACTGACGAGCGTCACGGAACCGGCTTATCAATATCTGCGCAATCACGTCTTTGTGCTGCCCAAGCAGGCGTTTTTGGGGACGGGGCTGATTCTCGCTTTTTTTATTGCGATTCTGGCAGCCAACGCCTATCGGCGGCGATTCTGGTGCCGATATCTGTGTCCGCTGGGGGCCCTGCTGGGTCTGCTCGCCAAACGACCCATGCTCCGCAGGGCGGTGGCCTCGGAGAGTTGCAACGAATGCGGCCTGTGCACCACAGCCTGTCATGGGGCTTCGGCAAGTGGATTTGGAAGCGGCTGGAAGCCCAGCGAATGCTTTGTCTGCCTGAACTGCTCCACAACCTGCCCTCGGGATGCATGCGAGTTCACTTTCCAGCCGGCTATCTGGCGTAAGGAACCGGCCGTCCAGCCGGTGGGCCTGACGCGGCGGGGAGTCCTTTGGGCGGCGGTAGGAGGATTGGCGGGTTTCGCATTCCTGCGGACCACCCCGCAGGGACGCGGCTCGGTGTATCATCCCCGGCTTATCCGCCCACCTGGATCCCGACCCGAGCCGGACTTTCTCGCCCGTTGCACCGCTTGTGGGATGTGCATGAAAGTGTGTCCCACCGGTGGCCTGCAACCTGCCATCACGGAAGCAGGTTTGGAAGGCCTCTTCACACCCCACCTGGTGCCCATCATCGGATATTGCGATTACACCTGCACGGCCTGCGGGCATGTTTGCCCCACCGAGGCAATTCGACCGCTGACCGAGGAGGAGAAGCACCAGATCAAGATCGGTCTGGCGGCGTTCGATGTGACGCGCTGCATTCCGTACGTCTACGGACGGAATTGCGTGGTGTGCGAAGAACACTGCCCCATCCCCGAAAAGGCGATCTACTGCGTGGAAACCGAGGTGGAGCTCCGCGAAGGGAAAAAACGGTTGATCAAGCTGCCAAAGGTGGACCCGGAAAAGTGCATCGGCTGCGGTGTCTGCGAATACGTGTGTCCGCTGGACGACGCCCCCGGTATTCGGGTGATCACCACGAATGAAACCCGCCACGAGCGCCACCAGGCCCTTCTTCCCGAAGTCGAAAGCGAAGAAGAGCTGCCGTACTGAACCGGCGCTCACACTGTCTTGCGGCCCGGCAGTTGGGGGACGTTAGACGCGCACGACGTGCGCTCCTCCGGTTCGTTCTTTATAAACTTCCCCCAGCGCGCTGTGGACAAACCCTTGACTGTGGCTTAGAATGAATCAACCCGTCATGGCAAGGGGTGCTGGACGCTCCTGGTAACCACATGGAGTGCCGAGGTCCAAGCACGACTGGGGCAGAGTAACACGGAATCCCGCCCCGCTGGCCGAAGGGTCTCGTTTCGCCAACCATCCAGTTCAGCCTTTCCGGTCGCTTGTCGAGCTTAGCGCCACGATGATGAGCGGGAGGGAATTTTTGTCAAAATTTCAGAACAATCGTTCGATTGCCATTAGATAGCCAAAAAGCATTTTTTGTCAGAAACAACTCAGATCTCGACGCTTTATGCCCAACGCTGAACCCCTGAAAAACATTCGCAACATCGGTATTTCCGCCCACATCGATTCCGGAAAGACCACGCTCAGCGAGCGGATCCTGTACTACACAGGTCGGATCCATCGGATCGGCGAGGTCCACGGGGATGGGCCCGGCGCCACCATGGACTACATGGAGCTGGAACGGGAACGCGGGATCACCATCACCAGTGCCGCCACCACCGTCCGCTGGGGAGAAGCCGTCATCAACCTCATCGACACTCCCGGCCACGTCGATTTCACGATTGAAGTGGAGCGGAGTCTACGGGTATTGGACGGGGCGATTCTGGTCCTCTGCGCGGTGGGTGGTGTCCAGGCGCAGTCGCTTACTATTGATCGCCAGATGCGGCGCTACCACGTGCCCCGGCTGGCGTTTATCAACAAGATGGATCGCGTAGGAGCCGATCCGTTCCGGGTGGTTCAGCAGATGAAGGATCGCCTGGACTGCGATGCGGTCCTCATGCAACTCCCCATCGGCCGGGAGTCGGACTTCCGTGGGGTCATCGACCTGGTGACCATGGAGGCCGTTTATTTCGACGGTGCCCATGGAGAACATGTTCGTCGGGAGGCAATTCCCGGGGAACTGATGGAATCCGCCCGGCAGGCCCGGCAGCACATGCTCGAATCGCTCGCCATGTACAGCGACGAGCTTTTGGAAATCTTGCTGGCGGAAGAGGAACCCCCGCAGGAGCTGATCTGGCGAGTTGCCAAGGCGGCCACATGCAGCCTTCAAATGACTCCTGTCTTCCTTGGTTCTGCTTTCAAGAATAAGGGGGTGCAACCGCTTTTGGATGCCGTAGTTCGTCTTTTGCCTTCTCCGCTGGAAGTGGAAGTCCGCGCGATTCCGCCGGGAGAAGAAACGGCCAGCATGCTCCTTTCCGCGGACCCTGCCGCACCGGCTGTGGCCATGGCCTTCAAACTGGTGGAAGATCCCTTTGGAGCGCTCACGTTTCTGCGCGTGTATCAAGGCACGCTCTGTAAAGGCGGATACTACTACAATCAGCGGACGGGCAAGCGCGAGCGATTCGGTCGCATCGTGCGGATGCACGCCGACAAACGAGAGGAGATCGAGGGGGCCACCGCTGGTGACATCGTGGCGGTGGTCGGTTTGGACGCCGCCAGCGGAGATACGTATGCCGAATCCTACCCCGCCTGCACGCTGGAGCGGATGTACATCCCCGAGCCGGTCATCAAGATGTCCATCACCCCGGTGGAACGCAATGCGGCGGAACGTCTGGCGAAAGCTCTTGCTCGATTCCGCCGTGAAGACCCCACTCTCCACGTAACCATCGACGAGGAAAGTGGCGAAACGCTCATCGCGGGAATGGGCGAACTCCATCTCGACATCTACGTGGAACGGTTGCGGAGAGAATACGGGGTGGATGTGCTTGTGGGCGCGCCCAAAGTCAACTATCGGGAAGCCCCCACGGAACCCACCACATTCAACGTGCGGCATCGCAAACAGACAGGCGGTGCCGGTCAGTACGCCCATATCATCGGAAAGATGGAACCTCTCCCCGAGGACAGCGAAGAAACGTTCGTGTTCGAAGAATGCATCGTCGGTGGCCGAATTCCCAAGCAGTACATTCCGGCCATCGAGAAAGGACTCCGCAGCAGCCTGGAAAAAGGACCCCTGGCCGGTTATCCCATCGTGGGCCTGAAGGTCATCGTGGAAGACGGCTCCTACCATGAAGTGGACAGCTCCGACCTGGCATTTCAGATTTGCGCACAGATGGTCATGCGCGAGGCCTTCCCGCAGACCCGACCGGTGCTCCTCGAACCGATCATGAAAATCGAGATTGAGTGTCCCGAATCGGCGCAGGGATCAGTCGTGGGGGACCTCATCGGCCGCCGCGGTGTTGTCCTGGGGACACATTCGCTGGGCAATCTCGTGAGGATCGAAGGCGAAGTCCCGCTCGCCGAAACGTTCGGTTACTCCACCACGCTGCGAAGTCTTACCCAGGGGCAGGGAACGTTCAGTCTCGAGTTCTCCAAGTACCGCCGGGTACCACCATCCATCCAGGAAGAGATCATCCTTCAGCGGAAGCGGAATCGCACTTCCAGCGGCTCCGGTGTTTCCGCCAGGACGTGATCTGCCCTCCTTTGCGTTTGGAGGTGGGAAGGGCCAAAATCGCAGTGCGCTGAAGGCGCACTTGATGAATTAGCCCTACCCTGAAGCAGGGACTACCTCCGGAACCCGATCGCGTGGAACTGTTTTCAGCTCAAGCGGCCGGCGTCACGGAGAACTATCGCGCAGTCGCCATTTGCGGTTCAACATCCGCGATCAGATACGGTCCCTTGGGAATAACCGCCACCGTCATATTCGGGCCGTATCGGCGGCGACACTCCGCCAGAGCCGCTTCCACGCTGGGAGCACTCTCCACGAAGAGCCGCTCGAGTTGTGTCGCGGACAACCCCTCGGTGACCACGACAATCCGAGCCTTGCGGCGAACCTTGGCCATCTCTTCCAGTTGCCACTGGTCCATGCGGAAATAGTTGCCCTGAGTGATTCGCTCCATGAATTCATCCAGCGAGGAGTGCTCCCGGAAGATCTGTTGGAATTCCGGACTGCCGATGCCCTCGGAGATCTCCGCAGCGAGAATGACCGTACCGCCGGGTTTCACAATCGGTTCCGCCGCCACCATGCCCTTGACGGATTGATAAAACGTGGCGTCCAGGGGATAACCGGCCGAGGTGGTCACCACGACATCCACGGGCTCGGGCACCGTGTCGCGAACCATCGTGTCTACGAAGCGGACGCCTTCCAGAAAGGCGGCTTCCATGTCCCCCGCCACCGCATGCACGACTCGCCGTTCCTCATCCAGGACCACATTGACGATGAAATCGCAGCCCGCCCGACGAGCGATCCAGGTGTTTTCCTCGTGCACGGGGTTCCCTTCCAGCACACCGCTGCGGGCCCGGGGATGTTCGAGGAATCGGGGAGAATGCCATGCGCGAACGGTTTCCAGGGCCGCCAGGCCGGGGCAAACAAGTTTCCGGCCTCCAGAGTAGCCGGCCATGAAATGCGGCTCAATCAGGCCCACCGTGATCTTCAAGTCCGCCTGCAGATAGCGGCGATCAATCCAGATCGGCACTCCGCGGGGGCTTTCGCCCAAATACTCATGCTCGTGGGGATCCAGGCCCGAGTGATTCTCCACCCAGTACTTCTCCGTGATCTCCTTCCCCAGAATTTGGATCAGTTCGTTGCCGAGATTTGGCCGGTGCAGCCCCGTGGCAATGAGAATGAGAATCCTTTCCCGAGGGATGCCCGCCATCTCCAAAATGGGAAGCATCTCGGAAAGGATTAATTCATTGGGAACAGGTCGGGTGATATCGCAGACGGCGATGCAGGCCGATCGCCTACCAGCGGCAATCTCTGCAAGCGGGGGAGTTCCGATCGGCCGCCAAAGAAGTTCCCGAATGACCGCCCGGGGATCAGCCAGAGGCTCTGCTGGGCGATACCGAAGGATTTTGACGAGGTTCTCGTCGGGCAGCTCCGCATAAAGGCCCGACCGGCCGTAGTCCAGCTTGACGCGCATAATGGGAACCCTCTCTTAAGAGAGGATACAAATCCCGGCAATTGCCAGTTTCCTGGACCGAGCAAGCCACCCCCGGTCAACGTCCCCAGGCCAACGGGCGAGCCAGCGCTTACTTCTTTTGCTGACCCTGCGCAGCGGGGGCCTCTTTCTTCTTTTTCTTCTTCATGGAAATCTTGGGCACCCGAACTTTGGGCAAACCCAGCGGGCAGTCGCCATCCTTGAACTTTTCGAGTTCTTGGAGCCGTTTGATTCGCTCGGCCCGGGTGAGCACGCTCCGTATCTTTACCGCAGCTTTCCGGATACGGAGACTTCTGTCCATTGTCATGGCGTGAATCTCCTGCCGACAAATGGCCTCAAATTGTTTCCTTATTTTATGACCTTGCCACATCCGCCAATCATCCCCAAAGAGGGGATACTTGCTTCGGCGGCTGGGGGAACTTCAGTCCATCGCGCGGGAAACTCTCAGTATAGCGGCAATCGTTCATTGCCACAACGCTCCCCCACCATCGAGAACGGGGCACCTTCCACCGGGCAGACACGATTATTTCTTGTGGTTTGCCGGGAGAGCGATCGTTGCCACCCGGCCCACACCCCCACCCAGGGCATCGCAGACCCGAAGCCGGAATTCCCACGGCCGGGCCCAATCTTGTGTCTGCTCATTTTGACAAATTTTGAGCAGGAGCTGATTCTTTCCAGGTTTCAGACGGCACTCCACGCGGTACTGGTCGTCCTCGTAGCCTGAATGGTACACATGGAAGACAGCAAGCAACTGGCCATTGAGCCACAATTTTGTGGCGTTGGGAGTGGCCCAGCGAATCTCTGCCGGTTGTTCTTTCTCCACCTCGATTACCGCCCAGGCGTAGGCTGTAACGCCTTTTTCTTCTCCCAGAATCGCATTGAGATCCACCCGCCCATGGACGTCATCGATGGTGACTACCTTCCACGTCACCTCCCCGTGTTTGCCGGGATATTTTTGGTGAGGGTCAAGAGTTGTTTCCGGGGGAAAAGCCGTATCAAATCCACTGTCGCCCGTGTTCTCAAACGGTCCCACCACCAGCCAAGACCGTATATAGCCGTAATGAGCGGCCAAATCGACGGGCTTTTCTAGTTGTTCTAACCATCCGGCGATTTTTTCCACCTGATCGCGATCGCGCGCTGCTTCGAAAATTCGTTCCAATTGGGCAGCGACGGTTCGACGGACGTCCGCGTCTTCGACACGACTCAAAAACGAGTCGAGGTCACCGAGTTTTTGTATCGCCGCTTCAATTGCCGCGCGACGGAGCTGCGGGGCCGGATCGTCGAGCGATGCTTCGAGAATTTTGGCCGCTAATTCGGGCGACTGCTCGTCCAAGCGCTGCCATGCCCACCAGCGGATCTTTGGTTGAGCTGCACGATTTTCGACCACCGATAAAAAAACGGCATCCGGAATTTTTCTGGAGTTGGCGCGTTCCACGTCCACGATATAGTCTGCCGCTGTCACGATCCAGTTGAGGGCCACAGGATTGGCCCGCGATGCCGCCTCGAGAAGCGCCGGCAAAGAGGCTGGGCCCCGAGCGACAATGCGATCCCATGCAGATGCCGCGTTTTCCTGTTCGACCCCGTTCTTATCTGCGCGGAGGAGAATAGCCACGTCATCGCTGTCGCTGGTCACCTGGGCGGCCACAACGAAAAGCATCCCCCACCCAACGGTGAGCCATCCGATCACCGCAAGAATAGGGCGGAGTCTCTGCATCATGCGTCCCTCCCCAAAGCTGACACGATACCCACCGGGTGATCCCGCGACCCCAATATCAGAGAGCCCAATTGTCGGGCAGAACGGTTCCTTTGGGGATGACCGTGACCCCGTCGCGGATCATGCAATATTCCGTTTCCGGGGCCTCCTTGACACCGTCCGCGTTGACGATGCGGACATTCTTGCCGATGCGACAGTTCTTATCCACGATGGCGTTTTCAATGTAGCTGTTCTCACCGATCATAAGGGCCTGACGGTCTGCCGTGGGCGTCTCATAAAAGTCGTTCCCCATGATGACGGAATTCCGGATGACGCAGTTCGGACCGATAATACTCCGCAGACCGATGATACTGTTTTCGATCACAGCCCCCTCACCGATCACACAGCCGTCGGCCACAAGGCTCTCCCGAATATTTGCTCTTTCAATCCTCGAAGGCGGCAAGAAACGCGCGCGAGTGTAAATTGGTGCGTCCGGCTGGTCCAGGGCGAAAGGAGGCGACGGACGGGTGAGGGCGAGATTGGCCTCGAAAAAAGCTCCAATGGTTCCGATATCTTCCCAGTACCCATCGAAAAGATGCACATACACTCGCCGTGCACGGACGGAAGCGGGAAAGACCTCCTTGCCGAAATCACGGTACTCCGTTTTTTCGAGTACGTCCACTAGCGTCTGCCGGTTGAACAGGTAGATTCCCATATTGGCCAGGAAAGGTCGACCCTCCGCTTTGAGCCCGAACTGTGCAAACCATTCTGGATCAGTCCGCATGAAACTGAGCTCTTCCTGGGTTTTTGGTTTTTCCAGAAAGCCCATCACCCGGCCGGTCTCGTCGATCCTCATAATCCCCAACGCGGATGCGGCTTCAGCGGTCACGGGTAGCGCCGCAATTGTGACGTCAGCCTGAGTTCTTTGGTGCGTTTCTAAAAGTTTCCGAAAGTCCATCCGATAAAGCTGATCCCCAGAAAGAATAAGAACATAATCCACGTCATCGCGATCGATATACGAAAGATTTTGCCGAACCGCATCCGCAGTCCCCTGGTACCAATCGGTCCGCGTAAGGGTCTGCTGGGCTGCCAGAATCTCCACAAATCCTCGATGAAACAGGTCAAAGTTGTAAGTCGCCCGAATATGCCGGTGGAGACTCACCGAGTTGAACTGGGTAAGGACGTAAATTCGGTTGACTCCACTGTTGATGCAGTTAGAAAGAGGAATGTCGATGAGACGATACTTTCCAGCGATTGGGACGGCCGGCTTGGACCGATATTTGGTCAGCGGATAGAGTCGTGTTCCTCTTCCTCCCCCAAGGACAATTGCCAAAACATTGTTCATACGACCACCTATGCCGGGATGCCGAATCTCAGCTCATGACCAGACACTCCTCTTGCCATACTACCCAAAATTGAATGGGATGCAACCCGGCGGCGCGATGGCTCCCGTTTACGTCCGTGGATCATCGTTTTATCCTTTTGCGAAAGCCGGAACCAGGGAGCGATCGCACGCTCACGCACGAACCGTGTCCTCAATCTGTCAAGTCATGCCTCTGTTGGGGATTGCCACCACCCTGAAGGGCGCTCTTTTCCACATGGCAACCAGTGCTACAATCGGCAGAACACCTCACGGCACGATGCCTCGGTGACTTCTCGGAGGACGCAGCATGGCCACACCGCCATTTGTTCATCTTCACTGTCACAGCCATTACAGTCTGCTGGATGGTGCGGGCACGATTGATCGACTCCTTGACCGCACCCGTGATCTGTGCATGAACGCCCTGGCGCTCACGGATCACGGAAACCTGTACGGGGCTCTGGAGTTTTATCAAAAGGCCCGCGACCGCGGCATCAAGCCGATCATTGGATATGAGGCCTACATCGCGCCGGGCAGCCGATTCCAGCGGGAAGCGGTGAGCATGAAGGAGGCCAGCTACCATCTCACGCTGCTGGCGATGAACCGGCAGGGTTTCCAAAACCTGCTCAAGTTGGCATCAGCAGCGTATCTTGAGGGTTTCTACTATCGTCCGCGAATTGACAAGGAGCTGCTATCCCAGTATCACGAAGGCCTCATTTGCTTAAGTGGTTGCCCGTCGGGCGAGTTGGCGCGCACACTCCTTGCTAAGGAAGAGCCAGACGTCAAAAAAGGTTGCGAGGTGGCGGACTGGTTCCGCAGCCTGTTCGGCGATCGCTATTTCATCGAGATTCAGGACAACGGCACCGAAATTCAGCGTCAGGCGATGAAGGGAGCCGTGGAAGTTGCCCGAAAAATGAATATCCCCCTTGTCGCCACCAGCGACGTGCACTACGTCCTCCCCGAAGACGCCGACGCGCAGGACGTCCTCCTGTGCATCAATACCGGCAAGTTTCGCAACGATACCAACCGGATGCGGATGGATGGGCGAGAGTATTACCTGCGCTCTCCGGAACAGATGTACAGCGTGTTTTCCGGACTGGAAGACGCCGTGCGCCGTACGCAGGAAATCGCCGCCCTCATCGACCTGGAGTTGGAACTCGGACAGCGTCATTTCCCCATCTTTACCCCGCCGGAAGGCAAAACCGCGGAGGAATATCTCCGCGAGTTGTGTCTGGAAGGACTCAAAGAACGCTATCAGAACGACCCGCGGCGCTTTCGCGGTGGCCAGCTCGCGCCCGAAGTTCTTGAACGGCTGGAGAAAGAATTATTCGTGATCAATAAACTGGGCTTTGCCAACTATTTCTTGATCGTCTGGGACTTCGTGCGATTTGCGCGAAGCCGGGGAATTCAGGCGACAGCACGCGGTTCGGGCGTGGGTTCACTAGTCAGTTACGCGCTCAAGCTGAGTCACGTCTGTCCAATTGAGTATGGCCTGCTCTTCGAACGGTTTCTCGATCTCAACCGTCGGGAAGCGCCCGATATCGACATCGATTTCTGTCAGGAGCGGCGTGAGGAAGTCATTCAATACGTGAAGGAGAAATACGGCCACGACAACGTCGCGCAAATTTGTACCTTTGGCACAATGGCCGCCCGTGCTGCCATCCGCGACGTGGGTCGAGTCCTCGGACATCCGGTGGCCTTCGTCAACGAGATCACGGCCCTGGTTCCCGAAGGACCCAAGGTCACGCTTCAGGCAGCTCTGGAAAAGAGTGAAGATCTTCGCAAAAAATACGAGACCGACCTGCGGGTGCGGGAAATTATCGATTATGCAAGACAAATTGAGGGGCTTGCCCGAAACGTCGGCACTCACGCGGCGGGTGTCGTTATCGCCGATAAACCGCTGGTCGAGTATGTTCCCCTCCAGCATGTCCAGGGGAAGGAGGAAATTATCACCCAGTGGGCAATGGCGGACGTGGAACGGGCGGGCCTTTTGAAAATGGACTTTCTCGGCCTGCGCAACCTCACCCTCCTCTCCAAGGTCATCAAGCTCATCGAGGAAACAACAGGCGAACGTGTCGATCCTTATGCGTTTCCCCTCGACGACCGTGAGACGTATGACCTTCTCTCGCGGGGTGAAACGAAAGGCGTTTTCCAACTGGAAAGTGGGGGTATTCGCGAACTCCTCCAGCGCATGAAGCCTGACAATATCCGCGACATCATCGCGGTCAACGCCCTCTATCGCCCCGGACCGCTGGAGGGCGGGATGGTCGACGACTACATCGAAGTCAAACACGGTCGCAAGAAACCCGAGTACAAACACCCCGTGATGAAGGAAATCCTCGAAGAAACTCATGGGGTGATGGTCTATCAAGAGCAGGTCATGCAGATTCTCAATCGGCTGGGGGGCATCGAACTGGCCGACGCGTACACCTGCATCAAAGCAATCAGCAAGAAAAAACTCGACAAAATTGCCAAGTACCGGGAACAGTTCGTGGAAGGAGCCTGCGCCCAAGGGCTGAGCCGCCAGGATGCCGAGGAGCTTTTTAATCTCGTCGAGAAATTTGCCGGATACGGCTTCAACAAGAGCCACTCCACGGCCTACGCACGGATCGCTTATATTACGGCCTATCTCAAGGCTCATTATCCGCTCCAGTTCATGGCAGCCCTGCTCTCCAGCGACATCAGCAACCGCAATTTCACCCGCAAAGATTCCCTTGTCGAGCATCTCGAAGACTGCCACCGGATGGGCCTGGTCGTGTTGCCGCCGGACATCAACCGCTCGGAAGTGGAGTTCACCGTGGCCGACGGAAAAATCGTCTTCGGGCTGGCAGCCATCAAGGGCTGCGGGGGATCGGCGGCGGAACGCATTGTCGAGGAACGTCGGCGAAACGGGCCCTACAAAAGTCTCTTCGAATTCTGCGAACGACTCGATGAAGCAGCGGTCAACCGTTCGGCAATCGAATCCCTCATCAAGGCCGGGGCGTTTGATTCGCTCGGAGTAAGGCGCTCACAACTATGGGCAGTCCTCGACCAGGCCATTCACGCCGGAGCCAGCGCCGCCGAAGATCGACGCATCGGCCAGTTGAGCCTCTTCGGAGATAACAGCGAATCTGTGTCCTCTGTTGAGGAGCGGCTGCCTGACATCCCGGAATGGGAAGACCACGAAAAGCTCGCCCGAGAAAAAGAGGTGCTGGGATTTTACTTTTCCAGTCATCCGCTCCGGGAGTACGAGCAGATGCTCCGCCGTTATTGCACCCACACCATCGATGAACTGGGGCAACTTCCCCAAGGCACGGAAGTGGTAGTTGGCGGCGTCGTGTCGGCGATCGTCACCAGACACACGCGAACAGTGCGGACCGACGGCCCCACCAAGTTCGCCATGTTCGATCTGGAAGATATGTCCGGGATCGTGCGGTGCATCCTCTGGCCGGAGCCGTACGCCCGGCTGGGTCATCTATTGAAGGATGATGCCGTTCTCGTAGCCCTCGCCACAGTAGACAAACGCGGAGGTGGTGAAGAAGCCACATTGATCGTCCAGGAGCTTGTCCCGGTGGATGAGCTTCGCCGTCGCTTCACGCGGGGAATAGAAATCCGGCTTTCCGAGCCGCAACACGGCCCGGACATCCTCACCGACCTCTACCGCATCGTGCGTGAACATCCCGGCCCGTGCTCCCTGCAGCTATTAATCCAGCTTGCGGATGGCCGCCGCGTCCTCATGGCCTGTGACGGGCTGGGAGTGCGCCTGGATGAAGAACTTGAAAAGCAGCTGGAAAGCCTCCTGGGAAAAGATTCGCTGGGGTATCTTGCAGCTCGCCCCAATGTCCGCGGAAATGGGGGCAATGGGAATGGCAATGCTCGGAACGGTTCCTACCGCCGCTGACTATCAATCACTTGTCACACGTCTTTAAGATTTCCCCGTCTACCAGGTGTGGTGATTGGGGGGATACTTCGACCACGTTATGACCGCCACCGTCGTGACACCGGTACGTGCCCAAGCATTCTCCCAGCCATTCACTCCACTTCTGTGTGGAGGTCCACCGGCATGGCGAGAATCTTCTGCCGCAGCTCTTCCACGAGTTAGGGATGACACTGGGTTTTGTCGCGCAGGCCTACGCCCTTGTTCTGTAACCGAACATCCACCATCTCCGCTTGGCGTTAAGGAGTACCCGGCACACCTAACGGTCTCGTAGGCTGGGGACAAATTTCAAAACAGGATGGAATGGCAGAACAACCAGAATATTGGCATCGCATCTGCTCCAAAAGAGGGCCCAATGAGGCTCGATATTAACTAAATACTAAACATTCATACTACACTACATAGCGAGAGTAGCGGGCAGCCGATGCCTTATTGCTGCAAACCAAATCACAGCAGAGCGTTAAGGCGTGGTTCACTTAAACCAAAACCGGGTGTCGCTGGCGCGGAATCAGTCTAGGCGCGTCCAGGCTGCCACAAAGTTACTCGCAAAATTCTTGCACTAATTGGAGACGAAGCTAAAATAACGAGCGGTTGGTGGGCCGCCATACATGTTTCGTCAAATAATCTGTTCGGGTTCATTGGACCTTCTTGCTCAAGCGCGGAGGTGGAGCGATGAGTAAAGTCAAAACCAAACAACCGTGTGACAAAAGAGGGGGCTTTGTTCCCATAGATCGCGAATTGGCGAACGGTTTCACTCTCGTGGAACTATTAGTCGTTATTGCCATAATCGGCATTTTGATCGCACTACTGCTCCCCGCCGTGCAGGCAGCGCGGGAGGCTGCAAGACGTAGCCAGTGCACGAACAATTTGAAGCAACTTGGACTCGGCCTTCACAATTATCACGACGTAAACGGAACCCTGGTTTACCGCGCGGGAGGGACTAACTCAGGCTATGGTGGTCTTCCTTGGGGTTGGGCAGCTAACTGGGAACAACGGTCCGGGTTCGTCTCCTTGCTTCCCTATATCGAGCAAAAGGCGATGTACGACCAGATTCGCGCTGGAGACCCAACCGGGGCCACAAACGGTGGACAACCCGTAGCCCCTGAGGGGGGTTGGCCGCACTGGGGCTGGAGTGTGTGGAATAACTCACCCGATGTTCTGCTTTGCCCGTCCAACGATGGGATTCCCGACAAGAATGGCCGGCATACGGCTTACGCTTTTTGCGTGGGGGACCAAGTACAAAACGCAAACAATTCGACGGACGTTCGCGGACTATTTTGCAGAAACACGACTTATCGCTTTTCCGACATTATCGACGGAACAAGTAACACGATCGCGATGAGCGAACAAATCGTGCAAGATAGAGGTGGTGTCGGTGATATGGGATCCGATTACACCACGCAGCGCAATGGCGAAGTTGAGCATGTTAAGGCAATCACAACAGCGGTTGGGGGGCTCGCAGCATCCCCCATCAACTGCCTCGCGACAACCGATGGCAAGTACTATCTGGCGGGACGGCCCGTCAACAGCCGCCGCGGAGTGAAATGGACATTCGGTCTGTCCATTTATGTGGGCTTTAACACTGTACTGCCTCCTAACAGCCCCAGTTGTGCTGAGACTCAAAATAGCTGGGGCTGGGACAACAATGTCGTGTTACCCCCGAGCAGCCGGCATCCCGGGGGCGTGAACTGTTTGTTTGCGGATGGATCAGTGAGGTTCATTTCGCAGACGATTGATACGGGTAATTTGGCAGCATTCCAGCCGATGCAAGGGCAGAGCGTTTACGGTGTGTGGGGAGCACTTGGATCTCGCGCAGGTGGTGAAAGTGTTTCTGCGGGCTTTTAATGCTCCTAGAGCGTCTGTGACCAACCGCCGGTGCCTATTTGATTTCCCCTTGAATCAAGCCGGTTCACATACCTTTTTTTCATGCGGGGGAAATGGGAACTTCACGCCAAGCACGCTGAACATCTGTCCTGCGGGAGCTGACACGCACCCCACGGGTTATTTTAGTGGATTGATTGAGACGGTAGGCCTTCGGATGGCTTCCGTCTTGCAGTGCGCACAATCGAGATGGCATAACAAATGAGCGAAGAAGATGCCAGCGGCAGGCGTTAGTCGGAGATGCATCGCTGTTAGCAGCCAAATGATGGATTTTCGGGAGGCATGCCATGCGAACTGACGCGCGTTTTAGAAGTTCCGCGACAACAACTCCGAGGCATTGCCCACAAGTGCGTTTTCTGTCGCAACTCGTCG
Source organism: Thermogutta sp. (assembly GCF_039793925.1). Taxonomy (GTDB): domain Bacteria; phylum Planctomycetota; class Planctomycetia; order Pirellulales; family Thermoguttaceae; genus Thermogutta. Next base: position 54,758 of record NZ_JBAMME010000133.1, read on the forward strand.
TCGCGACCAACCGTATTATTCGGACATCCTTGGTGTGCCTACTGGTCTTTTTCTCCGCCGGTGTGGCGATGACGGGGTGCTCGAATCAACCATCGAAACCGAAAACCTACCCAGTGACAGGAACGGTCACGTTCAACGGCAAACCCGTGGAGGGTGCTACAGTCACTTTCGTGCCTAAGGATCCTAACGCCGGGGATCCAAAACCCCGGGCGGCCACAGCCATTACTGACGCGAATGGCCGATATACAATCGGCACGTTTGCAACGGGCGATGGAGCAATCCCCGGAGAATATTTAGTCAAAGTGACCAAGTATCGGGTTCCAAGTCAGCAGCAACAGGCTGCAAGGGAGGACCCCGAAAGTGAAATGCAGGCTTACTTACAGTATCAGCAAGCGCCACAGCAAGCGAAAACGGGACCCCAAAATGAACTTCCGGCTAAGTATGAAAATGAGAAGACGTCCGGGTTATTCATAACTGTTCAGCCAGGCGAGAACACCTTCAACATCGATCTTAAACCGTAGGAAGGGGCAAATCCCGCTGGTCGATTTCGGGCCTTAACGTCAAATGTCGCGGCTAAATATCAAAGCTGCGGCATGCGGTGACGTAAGGATTGGCTTGTACACTCGCTCTTCAATTTCAATTTGATTAAAGACAAAAGCTGTTCAAAGGGACCATCGGCGAGCAACCCGTGCCACCGTCACAGTCGACGCACGGCCGCTTTGCAGAGCCGCAGTCGCTTCACTCCACTTCTGTGTGGAGGTCCACCGGCATGGCGAGAATCTTCTGCCGCAG
>NZ_JBAMME010000134.1:0-9854 GCF_039793925.1 Thermogutta sp.
AACGCCTGCTCCACCCATTTCCAACCGCCCAGCCGTCGCACGACCCTGTACACGCGCCCGCGCTGGATAGCGGTAAAGAGGCCCTGCAGTGTACGGAGCTGGGCCATAACCGCCTGCAATTGCTCCTGCTGGGCCACACCCAGGGCAGCCTGTCTGGAGCGTTGCGCTTCGCTTTCATCCAGCCGCCGTTGCAGGTTGGCCAGTTGTGCCTGCAATCTATTCCGCTCCGCCTCCATTTCTCCCACCTGCTGCCAGAGGGCTTTGTTCTCCTCCAGCCAGCGGTGCACCTCTGCCTGCAAGCGGGCGATCTCCGCCCCCTGCGCCTCAATCACCCCCAGCCGCGCCGCGCGATCGGCCTCCACAGACTCAAATTGCTGCCGTAAATCGGCCAGTTGTGCCTGCAATCTATTCCGCTCCGCCTCCATTTCTCCCACCTGCTGCCAGAGGGCTTTGTTCTCCTCCAGCCAGCGGTGCACCTCTGCCTGCAAGCGGGCGATCTCCGCCCCCTGCGCCTCAATCACCCCCAGCCGCGCCGCGCGATCCCGTTCTGCCTCGGCCAGCAGCCGCTCCAGGCGCTGCAGGTTCTCCAACCGTGCAGCCCGGTCCGCTTCCAATTCAGCATAGCGACTCTGCAGGCTACGGTACTGGTCATCCAGGTCCAACAACGCCTGAATCATCCGGCCATTCGGCGTGGCACTCAACGCCTTTGCGATCCCATCCGGCAAATAGGCAGCCAGAGGCACGCGGCTCACGACCAGGAACATATCGTAATGGGCAAAGATCGCCGGTTCGAAGGCCAGGTGCTCGGCCCCCAGACGATGGAAAAACTCGCGGATGGACTGCCGGCTGAAGAGGTAAAGATGCTCATCGGCTTTCAACAGTTCCAGAAACCGGTTTCCTTCGGCCACCATCTCTTCATAGGATTTCCCTTCCGGGTAGCACGGCGTCTGGATGATCATAACACCGTCTGGTTTGAGCAAGTTCAGGCAGTGTTGTATGGTGCCAACCGGATCAGGCAAGTGCTCCAGCACATCCATCAACGCGATCATGTCCAGCGAGCCGGGTTCAACCTGCTGATCCTCAATGGCGCCTAACAACATTGGCACGCCAAAGTGTTGCCGGGCAAATTCTACCACCCAGGGGCTGAGTTCCAGGCCGGTCGCCTCAAAACCAGCCCAGCGTAGCATGGCCACAAACCCGCCATGTGCGCTCCCCAGTTCCAGAACACTTGCCGGCGGTAGTTTGTACTTGAGCACTGTGCGCAGCCAGTATAAGCAGCGCTCGGGGAGATCCGTGCGAGAGCGAACCATAATATTCGGGAAACCCAAATCCTTTTCCTGGTACGAGAACCAGTAATCTCGCCCATAGAAGTCGTGATTGTCATCTAGGACCCTGGGTGTCGCGGATTGTGCTGGCGTCCGGGAGGTAACCAGAGATTCACAAACCGGACACCTCCAATATTCAGGCGAAAATGGAACCAGTTCCGTATTGCCGCACCAACATTTGGCCTGGATCATTCCTTCCTCCGCGCCCAAAAGACTGCTCCACTACCAGTAGACCAATCACGTTCCATGTGTAACACATTGGCAAGAATCTGGCGGAAAGCGGGTAGGAAATTGGGAAGAGATCCCATGTACGAAAACAGCACATCTCCCAACTCTCCGCCAGGCCGACGGATATGCCATAGATGATCCAGGAACAGGAACAGTCGGCTGGTTAACTCGGGCACGATGGGCACGTGCTCCAGAACTTTGAACCCTGCTCTTTCCAGATGCTCCATCCACAGCATCACAGGCAGGGGATTGACCAGATGGTGGTATGCTTGATATTCAGCCTCTACATTCTGAGCATGCGTCGGGTCTCCTACCTCCCGTACCAGCAGGGGCAAAGTCGCCCACTCAAGGAACTTGTCTGTTACTACACTTAGTAGGAAATAGCCACCCGGTTTCAGGCTACCCCGAATGCTGCTCATCACCTCAGGGAGATGATCCATGTGCTCTAAGGAGCAATTCGCGAAAGCAGAGGCGAAATTCTCAAGGTGTGCCGGCAACTGATGAGCCGGCACTGCATACACTTCTTGATACACACCGGAGCGCCGCGCGGCATCGCATATGCCAAGGTCTATGTCTATCCCAACCACAGCAGTTATCTGGGGCCATACCAGGCGGAAAAAACGCCCATCGCCGCAACCGACGTCCAGCACCGGCTCGGGTAGACTATATCGCTGGTAGGCCGCGTATTCCCACGCTCGCCAGATGCACATCGGTAGGATGTAAGGATACAGTTGACTGACGGCATCGTAACCAGCCAGAACTTGTTCTGGAGACAGCAACTCTTGTTTCATAGCAAGATAGTCACCAGTTTAAGTCCTTTTCGTAGCCCGTGGCCACCAACAGGCCGCCATAGCGTGTTTTGAACGCTTGCTTGACCCGGTCGGTGAAATAGTTGCGCCAATCGCCAGCGATACCCTTGCGCTCGTGCGCGCTAATATCCTCTTGCCCGCGAGGGCGGCCACCCGTCAACCGCTCAAAACGGTTAGCCAATACCACCTCTCGGAACCGCTCTCGCGAGACCGGCAACTGGCACTGCTCTAAGAGCAATGGTTCTAAGATTTCCAGATCGTGCTCCAGCAGGTCTTCGTAGCGGATCAATCGCTCGCCGGCCTCAAGCCATGAGACTTGGATACGTGCACAACCGGGCAACCACTCATCCATCAGGTAGATCATACCATCTTCCAAACTCAGGGAATGCAGAACCGCACGCCAATTGGCCAGGCGAGGCTCAAGCACCGGATGGCTGACCTTGATGCTAAAATACGCCGACACCAATGTGTCGCGCAAGTCCCGGATGATCACAAATCGGCGGAAATTAGATGGCAGGCGCACGCTGTCAAATTGTTGTTTGGTTACATAGACCGTCGGATATACCTTTCCAGGTTGTAACGGCCAATGCAGGAATTGGGTTTCATCCAGTTGGGGGGGAACGATTTTATCAGGCACACATTGTGCCAGGATCTTGTGGATCCACTGCGAACCTGCCTTCCAGTGCGTGATGTGAAAGATCGTCGGCGCATCAATATCAATAGACCGATGCGCAGGTAATACCTCTAGCGCTGTCCCCTTCACCACCGTGATTCGGCACTCTCCTGGCAAGTTGGCCACACCGTGATGCAACAATTTGCCCTCTGGATTGAATCTCACTGTGAACTTGCCAACATCTATAACACGGCAGTGTTCATCAATCAATTGGCTAAATTGTTCATGAGTGAGAGAGCCCTCACGATAGCCTCTATAAGACGCTTCATCGGTAGAAGCCAACCCAACCGTAAACCAGTATTCGCCTGGCGCAACTTCCAGATTGATAATTTGATGATAGCGCAAGCGTGTTCCTGATTGAACCAAACAAGGCACCGACAAGCCGTATTGAAAAGCGTTCTTGCCATGGATGACACGCCCGGTAGCGTCGTGAAATTCCAATCCACCGCTCGGCACGCCGATTTCGTCCAGAACTTCAAATTCGTAGAAGAAATGCGCCTGTTGCCCCTGAAAAAAGGAACGAGCGGGATGCCCATAAGCATCGCACAGGGCAACTGCTGTGCAGCGAGCACGCCCGTCGCTTAACTGGGCAACGCTGGATATATCCAGAAAAGCATCTGAGGATGGCCAGAAATGCTCGTCTATCTTGTCTGTTGCGATATGGTGCATGAGCGCCTAAACCTCCACTCTCACACGACATGTGCCGGGTAAATTGGCTACCCCATGATGAAGCAATTGCACCGGCGCACCATTCTGGCGGAATACTATAGCGAAAGGCCCCAATTTGGGTAAATGACACAGACGTATGATTTTTCGTCTGAGCTCAGAGTGTGTATACCTCCCACGGTACTCAAAGTCATAGCGTCCGATCATTGCCAATCCTACTTCAAATGTGTATTCCCCAACGGCAAGTTCCAACTTGATGTCCTGTCGAAAACGCAGGCGACTTCCAGCAGTAACCCAGGTGGGTACCTCAGAACCATACTCCAGCGTACTCTTGCCATGCACAACTATACCTTTGTCGTTCTGGATGACCAATCCCCCGATTGGCACTTCAATGTCCTGAAGCAGTTCAAACTCGTAGAAAAAACTCGCAGTCTCCCCTTGTTGAAAGGTATGACATGGTAACCCTTGCTGGTTACACAGGGCTACACCGGTACAGCGTGCCCAGCCATTTGAAACTTGTGGTATGCTGGATATGTCCAGGAACGCATCAGGAGAGGGCCAGTCAAGGTCCTTGCTCTCCTGCAGCGGAGCAACGGGCGCAGGTGATGGTTGGGATAGTGGTATAGAGACACGCTCCGATTGCCCGATCAGGTAATAGAGTCTAACTGCCTCATAAGCATCGCCCTGGAAAACTATGGTGCCTTGATCCAGCAGGATGGCGCGTTGACAAAATTGCTCCACCTCTGTCATCGCATGGGAGACCAGCACGACCGTTACACCGCGGTCGCGCAGGTCATTCAGCCGCTTGTAGCATTTCTGCCGAAAGAATACATCTCCCACGGCCAGCGCTTCGTCAATCAGGAGCACATCCGCATCCACGCCGGTCGTCACGGCAAAGGCCAGCCGCACCAGCATGCCGGTTGAGTACAGCTTGACCGGTTGATCGATAAAGTTACCGATATCGGCGAACGCAATGATCTCCTCCAGACGGGCTGCGATCTCTTGGGGCGACAATCCCAGTATAGTAGCGTTCATCCGCACGTTTTCGCGCCCGGTGTACTCCGGATTGAATCCGCTGCCCAGTTCCAACAGTGCTGCGACTCGCCCACGTATCTGCACCTCGCCCACTGTAGGCGAAAGTGTTCCGGCCAAAATCTGCAGCAATGTGCTCTTGCCCGCTCCATTGCGACCGATGACAGCCAACCGCTCGCCTTTCCGCACCTCAAACGATACATCGCGCAACGCCCAAAACTCGCGGGCATAGTTCTTGCCCAGGCGCCAAAACAGGCTCTGCTTCAACCGATCCTGCGGACGGTCATACAGCAAATAGCACTTGCTCACGTTACGCACAGTAATGACTGCGTCATCACTCATTGCTTGCATACCCCTATGATTGAACCGGGGTTTCAAACATTTTCGGTTCCAGCCAACGGTTTAGAGCATCTCTACAATACATCAGCAAAACCTTTTTTGAGACGCATAAACCAGAAGTAGCCAACCAGAAACGTTAACAGGCACACCCCTATTGTGCCCAACAGATCTCTTAGATCGGGCAACAGACCAATCATAAAGGCATTCCGATACAGGTTCACCAACCGGGCCATCGGGTTAAGGCGAAAGATGATGATGGCCTGGGGTGGCACTACATCCTCTGGATAAAAGATAGGGGTCAGGAACATCCACGCCGTCAGCACCAGTGAGATTAGCGGCCCCATATCGGGCAAATACACCGCCAGACTGGCCACGATCCAGTTCACACCCGTGGAAAAGAGCACCTGTAAGGCCAAAATCACCGGCACAAACAAGAGTGTTACATGCAAATGGCCGGTCACCAGCCAGGCCAGCGGGACTAACAGCACCATGCCAATAAATTGCTGAATGATAGCCGCCAAGGTCAGGTTAACCGGTAGTATTTCCAGCGGAAAGACCACCCGCTTCACTAAATTCGCATTGGCCCGGATCAAGATAGCCGAGGTGTGCACCCCCTCGCTGAAGGCCTGCCAGGGAAGCAAGCCGCACAACAGGTATACCGCAAAGGTGAACGGACTGGCATCGGTTGAGAACCTGACCTTAAGAAACAGAGAAAACACGACGGTATAGATGACCATCATCACCATTGGCTGAAATACTGACCAGAACAGGCCGCCAAAGGAGCCCCGATAGCGAGCGCTGAAATTGCGCCAGGTCATGACACGGATCAATTCCCGGTGGCGGACCAGGTTGCGTATCACTCCCGGCAGGTTAAACAAATCACGAACATAACGGATAAGAGTTGCCATTGTTGCACATTCCTAAAAACGGTCCCATTCCAACTGGACTTTGGACAAACGGGAGTGACCATCATAGATGTCTTACCTATTGCCTATATAAGATTTGGACCATCCTCACCACAACCTCATCCTGACTCCCTCACGTCCTTGTGCCTATCACCCGATGATGTTGCCGCTATGTACCGCTCGCCCCGCACCAGCCCCCTCTGGATCAAGTAATCCAGGATGATACGAGCGTTTTCCTCCACCGTATGGTTAACCGTATCCAGGGTGATCTCTGGATGTTCCGGCGGCTCGTAAGGGTCATCAATGCCGGTAAAACCCTTGATCTCGCCGCGGCGGGCTTTGGCATACAACCCCTTGGTATCCCGCTGTTCACAGATTTCCAGCGGTGTATCCACAAAGACCTCCACAAAGCGGTTGGCTCCTATCATATTCCGCACATCATTGCGGGTGGCCCGGTAGGGGCTGACTGCTGCACAAATCACCACACCACCGTGCCGTACAATCTCCGAAGCCACAAAACCGATCCGCCGGATGTTGATGTCCCGGTCCTCTTTGCTGAAACCCAATCCTTTGGAGAGATGGGTGCGCACCACATCGCCGTCCAGCAGGGTCACCTGGCGCCCATATTCCATCAGCATCTGGGTTAGAACCTCCGCCACGGTGGACTTTCCCGAGCAAGGCAAACCAGTGAACCAGATACAGATCCCCTGTTTGTAAATGGGTGGATAGCTTTCAGCCAGAATTTCGGCAACCTCCGTCCTGGTGAACCACTCTGGCAGAAGACGACCATTATTCAAGTAGTTCTCCCGAACATCCGTGCCCGAGAGCATAATGTATCGCTTCCCCGAAGGGACGCGGGAAAGTTCCTCATAACGCTCCTCATCAGGCAGATAGACTACCGTATCAAATGGAATCACCTGAATTCCGATCTCTTCGCTATAACAGAAAGCCAGTTCCTGGGCATCATACGGACCGTAGAAAGGCCTGCCCTGGGAATCCACCCCAGGCCCGGCGTGGTCTCGGCCCACAATCATGTGAGTCGCCCCATAGTTGCGTCGGATGATCATATGCCAGACTGCCTCGCGAGGGCCGGCCAACCGCATGGCCAGCGGGAGCAGCGCCAGGAGAACCCGCTGCGGGTCATAATACCGCTCGGCCATAATCTTATAAGTCCGGACGCGAGTGTAGTAGTCAACATCGCCGGGTCTGGTCATTCCAACGACTGGATGGAGCAATAACACACCATTCACCGACTGAGCTGCCCGCTTGGTCATCTCCTCGTGGGCCCGATGGAGTGGGTTGCGGGTCTGGAAAGCAACCACGTTCAGATGAGGATTGCGGGTGATTTCCGGATTTCTCCGCCCCATCTCTTCCAGCCGAGAGCGCACCTGAGAGGGTGTCAGACGCAGATCCTGGAAATCGTAATGGGAGGGCAACCGAAGCACCCGCAGCGGGCCGGAGATAAAGAGAGGCCCCCAGGCGTGGAGTTCAGCCACTAAGGGGTGGCGGGTATCCAACGTGCCAAAAACCTTTTGAGCCAGTTCTTGAAGGTTCCACTCGTAGACCTCCTCAATGGTCATCACGGCCAGCAGTTCATTCTTGGCATTGCGCAGGCCAATATCCTGCCCAATACGGATATGCGGCCCCGGTTCCACCGGCAGCGTGACCGGGATCGGGAAGACGTGACCGCTGCTCAGGCGCATTTCATCCAGCACCCGCTGGTAATCCCCCTGGCCCATAAAACGGTCCAGGGGCGAGAAAGCGCCCGTCGCCAGCAGTTCCAGGTCACACACCCCCCGATCGGAAAGCAACACTGAGGGCAAATGATTGGCATACGCCTTTATTTCACTGACATCTTCTGGTGGCACCATCAGGTCCACCAGTTTGCCTCCACAAGGTGGGATCAGGAGCGATGACATCTTTATCCTGCCTTGTGACCCCAACTTTTCTCCACCGATGTCTTGGCTAATTCTATTAGCCTGATCCATGGATTGCTGAGTGGTGGACTGTGCCATTGTATCGTCAGCGTGCATGGTTGCTCCGACACTGCCAGATTTTATCAGAAAATAAGGGCGCGGATTATGCGGATTTCTCTAAAGGAGACTCGCGGTCATCTTCCCGTTATTTCCGATGAACTCCACTTCTGCAAAGTTCAGCCGGATGGTGCAGCAGTGCCCCACCGTATCAGTGCATCCACAATCCGCTCCGCGGCATGCCCATCGCCATAGGGGTTCACCGCCTGAGCCATGCGCCTGTAAGCCTCGGCATCCTCAAGCAAGCGCACAGTTTCAGCCACGATCCGCTCCCGATCTGTGCCAACCAGCCGCACTGTGCCGGCCTCCACGCCCTCGGGGCGCTCGGTCACGTCCCGTAGCACCAATACAGGCTTACCCAGTCCCGGCGCTTCTTCTTGAATGCCCCCTGAGTCAGTGATGACCAGAGTGCAGCGCTTCATCAGGTAGACCAGGGGCAGATAGTCCAACGGCGGGAGCAGGGTAATGCCGGGCTGGCCTCCCAGCAAACGATACACCGGCTCCTGCACGTTCGGGTTCAGATGGACAGGATAGACGATGTGCACATCCCCCTCATAGCGGTGGGCAATTTCCGAAAGCGCCCTGCAGATTTCCTCCAGAGAAATAAAGTTCTCTCGCCGGTGTGCGGTAACCAGGATGATCCGCCGCTCCCACGGCAAGCCGGCCAATGGACCGCTCTCCGGATCGTAGGGCTTTTCAGCCACCGTCAACAGAGCGTCAATCACCGGGTTGCCGGTCACGTGAACGGTCTCGGGCGGCGCCCCTTCGCGCAACAGATTGTCGCGCGCCCAGGCAGTGGGGGCAAAATGGAGATCGGCGATGACGCCGGCCACGCGGCGGTTGATTTCCTCCGGGAAGGGTTGCCACTTGTCGTGAGTGCGCAATCCCGCTTCTACATGCCCCACCTTCACTCTTGTGTAGAAAGCGGCCAGGGACGCTGCGGCTACCGTAGTCGTGTCTCCCTGCACCAGCACCCAATCGGGCTTCTCTTCCTGCAGGATAGGCTCTAGCCGGGCCAGCACGGCCGCAGCCACCCGGGTGGGAGACTGGTTGTCCTCCATTATATCCAGATCATAGTCCGGCGCAATATGGAAGAGGCGCAGCACCTGATCCAGCATCTGGCGGTGTTGGGCAGTAACGCACACCCGGCACTCTATCCCGGAACGCCTGCGCAATTCCAGAATCACCGGCGCCATCTTGATTGCCTCAGGGCGGGTCCCAAACACGCAAAGGATCCTCATAGCCCTCTGGTCCTTATTTACTTAATTTCATTGTAATATTATAATAGAGGCTGGATGTGGAGGCCAGGATGAACTTCCTCACCCCGAACTCGCGACACAGCTCCAGCAGGTTCAACGTGCCAATCACGTTGGTCTCGTAGTAGGCCCAGGGGTTCTCCACGGACGGACGCACCCCGGCCCGGGCGGCCAGGTTCATCACCGCATCAAACGGATCTTCGGCCCGAAACAGTCCTTCCATGGCTGGCCGGTCGCCGATATCCAGCCGATAGAAAGCGAACCCCGGCCGGCCTTCCAGTTGCGCCAGGCGCCATCGCTTGAGACGTGGATCGTAGGCATCGTTGAGATTGTCAACGCCGATCACGGTATAACCCTGATGGAGCAAAACCTCGCTTACCTTCCAGCCTATAAAGCCAGCGCAGCCAGTGACCAGGATTTTTCTGCTCATGGCATCCCCCATGCTTCAATCAACTCCGCCAGGGACTTGCGCTCTCTCTCCGTCCGGTCTAAGCCATGCTCGCCTCACGGTTTCAGCGCCCGAATCCTGGAGCGGATCCCCTCATCCCCCGGCTTCCACTCCAGGGCCTGGCGGTAGGCCGCCAGAGC
>NZ_JBAMME010000135.1:0-1234 GCF_039793925.1 Thermogutta sp.
GCAGCGAAGCCAGCTGCAGAACGACTGGATCATCCCTATAGTCTACCACGGCCACTGGTCCATTGAACTTCAGCGCTTCCTCGAGCGATTCCCTCTCGTCATCGTGGAACAATGCGTCGGAGAAGACTATGAGCATCTCGTACCCTCTGAGAAGACCGGGCCCCTGTTTCCTCAGCGCATCGGAAGATATGAGCGTCAGGCAACTGTTTGCCAGCAGATCGCTCCTGAGGAGCCAGTGCCCCGTATTGTATTTACTGGCCACAAGCGCTACCTGAGGAGCGCCCAATGCTGGACGGCTCGCGCTGGCGCAATTTAAGTCATTCACATGCCCTCGACGCAGCGATGTAACTTTGTGGAGCACCGTTTAAGGAGTGCCGCTCCGCGAATCTCTGGCCGAGCAACTGAGGAATCTGACTTGAGAGCCCGTCCAGAGCGCAGCGCTCGCGGGCGCGCATCGCGGGCTGCCCGAGGTTCGAGGAATGGAAGGGGCCGCAAATCTCATAGATTCACGCGAGTGAACACGCAGGCGGGCATGGTCATAGCCTACCTCACCCTGGCAGACAATCTTTCGGGCGGCAATCTCAGGGTGCTGCAGATAGCTAGGCAGCTGCGTAATAAAAATGACGTAACTTTCGCGGTACCTGCCGATAAATTAAATAAACTTAGGGGTGAAATTGAGAATTATTTCCCAGAGCTACTATCGGTAGTAGAGAATTTCCACCCATTGCCGGTGAATTCTTACGCGCTCTCGGGAGCGCTCGATTATTACAGGTTCGCCTCCAAGCTCGTTGAATCTGCGCTGCAAACTCTTAGACCAGATATGATCTACTTTGCACATGAAAACCTCTTCGTCATATCAGCGCTGAGGCTCAGTGGCGCTAAGTGGAGCGCGCTATTTCAACTGGTGCCCGCTGTGTACAACCTCGTGACGGATTACAGAGGGCCATCGAGCCTGCGCGAGAACTACAGGCTCATAATGGACGCCGATTTGTCGGCGATCGGAGGATGGAAGATTTACGCGAAGGTGCTGCTGCTGAGGTGGGCATTGGGGGACAAGAAGGTGCTCAGCGTCTCCCGCTCAATAGCGGAGGATCTCCGCAGGCTCGGCGTCAGGGCAGACGTGAGGATCCCCCGGCCGCAGAACGCCGCCGAGGACTGCAGGTCGGGTCCCGCGAGAGGGAGGGATATAGACGTGCTATTCAGCACCAGAGCGGTGAGGGAAAAGGGGGTTTTC
>NZ_JBAMME010000136.1:0-1229 GCF_039793925.1 Thermogutta sp.
TGGGTACCACTGCCGCCGGTAGGAAATGGTTATGAGGTTGGACCCGGTGGGTGTGCGGCAAGGGGCAGAGGCTATACATTTGTGGCAATCGGGAACGATGACGACCTCATTTTTCCGTTTGAACATGTCACCGAAACCTGGGACGAAAATTTTGAGCCGATACCTGATTATATTGAGGGAGCAGGGGCAATGGCGTACGAGTTCTGGTACGGCGGCCGGCTGTTTGTTGCCGTTCGGGTTGAGGATGAATATGACCGGCTCCATATCTATGAGTTTGACAACGCGATAGGGCTTGATGGCAGGTGGCGAGATCCGGATGTTCTGAACCCGATTTATCTACCGGAAGAGATTGGTCCTGGAGTTGCGCTGGCATTTCAGCCGGTTGTCGATAATGCAAGCCTTTTAAGCGGCTATCTTTATCTACTCGTCGGCGGTGGCTCGCGGAGTTTATACCGCCGTGCCTTCAACCAGCTTCCCTGGTCGCCATGGGGCATCAGTCCGGGTGAAGGGGACAGTGTTGCCCTTGACGAACTTGTTTTTGACTGGGTTGGACACCGGAAATGGGAAGGTTATCAGCTCCAGATATCAGCCACCAAAGACTTTCTGAAGCCGGTAGTGGATGCCACCGTTACGACAACCGAGTTCCGGCCACCAAAAAGCAGGTTACTGGTCAACCGGACCTACTACTGGCGGGTGCGCGGGCTAACCGGTAAGGGTATGTCAGACTGGAGTAATCCCCAGCCGGTGGTCATTGCCAGCCGGACGAAGAAGTTGCCCCGAAACCGGGTATTTCCACCAGCAGATGCGCTCCTGAGTGGTGATGAGCCGATGTTCAACTGGGAGTGTGTGCCCCAGGCGGTGAGGTATCAGTTGCAGGTGGCTGACAATGAATGGTTCAAAGAGCCGGTAATTGATGTTTACACCGACATCAGCGAATACCGGACAGTTGTGCCGTTGCGAAGTGGCAAATGGTTCTGGCGCACCCGGTGGCAGGATGGTTCCGGCTCCTGGAGTGATTGGGGTTTAGCCAGTTCATTCGCAACCGATTATGGCTGGCAGCGATTGCCCGATATTCCTTCAGACAGAGAAGTTGATGCCGGTGGTGCAATGTGCTATGTCAAATCTGGTCCACCTGTTCAAATTGAGGCGTTGTATGTTCTGGTGGGTAATGGGAGCAGGCAGTTCTGGCGGTTTAATATAACCGATAATTTTCGATGGCAACTATTACC
>NZ_JBAMME010000137.1:0-1224 GCF_039793925.1 Thermogutta sp.
CTGCGGCCTCCTCGCAATGACAGAATCCGGTGACTTTTCAGACAAGCTCTCAGAGGTGAAATCGCCATTTGGCCTGCATTCTGGTATCATGTTGGAGCGTAGTGCGGCTTTCTCATCAGCAGCTACGCGGGGGTGCACACAATGATCGCGTTTCCGATTCACGCTCTGGTGGACGAAGAGGTCTGCTACAACTACTTGCTGGAGGTGCTGCATCCAGCGGGGCTGCATTGTTCGCGAGGTCATCCGCTTCCCGCCGATCAAGGACCGCACGACAAGCATCGCGTGCCGATTGTGGACTCCCGCTGCAGAGTGTACGGGGCGGTCTTCAACACCTTCACCGGCACCATCTGGAGCAAGAGCCAATACAGCTGTGCGACGATCGTGTTGATTCTGCGCAGTATTACGCAGGGAACACCGACGGCACAACTGGCCGAGGAGCTGGGCATCGACCGTGCCCACTTGCTGAAGCTCCGGCACGAGATTCAGCAGTTGATCGAGGAGCGTCTTCCCCCTCCGATGCTAAAAGGCGACATGGTCGAGGCGGACGAGATGTACCAGAACGCCGGGGAAAAGGGGGCACAAACACGCTGACCCAGATGACCCGCCCAGACGTCGTGCCAACAAGGTCAAGGGACATGGCACTTGGGACAACGACCGTCCGCCAGTGGCCGGTGTGGTTGGACGGGAGAGTGGGGCGATCAGCCTGGGGGTCTGCCACCATAGCGACCGAGAGAGTTTGCAGCTCTTCGTGGAAGAGCACACCCGCAACGACGCGGCGGTGTACACAGATGAATGGCAAGCATACGACCACCTCGCCGAGACGGGCCGCATCCACGCCAGCGTCTGCCACACACCTGGGCAGCGCGAATGGGCTCGCGACGATGATGGTGACGGTGTGCGTGAGGTGCAGTGTAACACGATGGAAGGCATCTGGACCGGCCTGCGCAACTTCCTACGTCCCTTCCGCGGCGTGAACAAAGACTACCTGAGCCAATACACAGCCATCTTTCAGGTGGCCTACAACTTCAAGCGCATCACGCCTGTCTTGTTGCGAGCGATGATGCTCCCTATTCACCTCTGAGGCTACATGAGCCCACTTCTTTTGTCTTCTGGATTAAGGGACAACAACAGACCGGAATAGTGAGTACATCTCTTTTATGCCATAAATCGGTTTCCTGCATAGCACTTGCGATACTCGGATAGAGTGCCGCCCAACACGCGCTT
>NZ_JBAMME010000138.1:0-619 GCF_039793925.1 Thermogutta sp.
TATACGAAGGAAAACATTATCTTACAGATGTTCTTCTATGCCACCATGACCGCTTTTCTCCTGGGAGTGTTTATCGCACGGTATCGTGTTGAGCTAGTGATTATCATACCTTTGTTGGCAGCAAGCTTTACACGTTACGTGAAAGCTGCCATTTCGCCGGCGATTCCGGGCGAGCCGGAAAGTTTATATAAGGAAAAAGCGCTTGCGGTTCTCCTTGGGTTCAGCCTATTCCTGGGGGTGACACTGCTTTTCGTTAAATTAGATTTTATGCGGCGTATGCTGAACATTCAGGAACCCGCACTCCCGTCACTTTGGCCAACCTCGTGAATATGAGTGATGAACAAACATTGCATACTCGAGGTCTTACATAGTCTGGAGTATGGTGGCGCGGAGGTGCTGGCCGTAAGATTGGCGCAGCGGTTTTCAGCTCGCTATTCGGTTGCTATCGCGCTGATCGATGGCGGGGGACCGTTGGAAGAGCATCTTGATAGAGAGCGAATCGGCCGTTGCGTGATCGGCCGCAAGCCGGGGCTGGATTTGCGATGTGTTTTTCGGTTGAGACAAAGACTGAAAGAGTGTTCACCGGCGGTAATCATTGCTCACCAGTATACACCCTTTT
>NZ_JBAMME010000138.1:629-9767 GCF_039793925.1 Thermogutta sp.
TTACTCCGTGCTGGCCAGGGGATTAACGATCAAAATTCCAATCGTTTATGTCGAACACGGTCGATTCTATCCGGATAGAAGAAAGTGGCGGAGATTTCTGTTTAACAGATTTCTTTTGCGACGGGATGACGTGATCGTTGCTGTGGGAGAGTCCGTCAAACAGGCGTTGATTAGAAAGGAAGGTTTCCCGGCGCACCGGATATCGATAGTCTACAACGGGGTAGATGTACGGCGATTTAACGGATGTTTTAGTAAAAGGAGTTATTACCGCCAATTACTCGGTGCAGGCCCGCAGGATCTGGTGGTTGCTCACGTAGCGAGGTTCGACCGGCTGAAAGATCACTTTACCGCAGTGAGTGCGTTTCAGCACTTGCGCGATATACCGATCAAGTTGATCCTCGTAGGCGACGGGCCCACGCGCAAGGATGTGGAAAACGCCATCCAAAATATGAACCTGAAAGAATCCGTTCGATTACTCGGTTATCGACAGGATATTCCTGAACTTTTGGCAGCTAGTGATATCTTTTTACTCACAAGCCTGAATGAGGGAATCCCGGTTACCATTATTGAGGCCATGATGGCGGGATTGCCCGTTGTTGCGACCGAGGTAGGGGGGGTTTCGGAAATTGTCGTGAAAAATGAAACTGGTCTGCTGGTGCCGCCCCAGAATCCGGGAGAAATAGCGAGAGCCTTGCACCGGCTCGCCGCGGATAGTGAGCTGAGAACGAGACTGGGCCAGGCAGGTCGACATCGGGCGGAAACGCTCTTCTCGGAGGACCGTATGTTTTCGGAGTATGATTCCCTTGTGGAGAAGCTTATTGCTCAAAAGGCAGGGTAACCGATAGCCAGAACTGGCGTCCTGGATTGGGGCTGATCTCGAACTGAGATGATGGGGTTCCCTGACAGTTTCTCGAATGGCGGTGTTGGTCACTCAGGGATATAGTACACCGATGCCAGGTGTGGACACGAACTCTGGATCGTTCATCGTGTTTGCGGATGACTGGGGTCGGCATCCCTCGAGCTGTCAGCATATCTTCTCACACCTTCTCGATAAATTTCCGGTCCTCTGGGTGAATACAATCGGAATGCGCCCGCCACGATTAGATGCGTTCACTGTCAGGCGGGGTTTGGAAAAAATATGCCAGTGGCTCAATATATCTCGTCGACACGAGAAAGAAACGGAGGTGCCGAGGTCAGATGTCTGTAACAGGACACCCCGTGTTCTGAATCCGGTGATGTGGCCTCGAGTGACGCGACGATGGGAGCGGGCGATCAACCGCGCGCTCTTGCAGTGGCAGCTTGCACCAGCAGTTCGTCAATATCCAAGGCCACGCGTGGTTGTGACTACGATACCAATAGCGGCCATTCTTGTTCGAGTCTTACAAGTCGATCGGTGGCTTTACTACTGCGTGGACGACTTTCGGAACTGGCCTGAGATGGACAGAAAGGGAATCGCAGATTTAGAACGGTGTCTCGTCGAACAAGCTGACGTTATCATTGCGGCGAATGAGTATTTAAAAAGGCATATAGAAGAATTTGGAAAAACTGCTGTGATTATCACGCATGGCATTGATTGGGAAAGATGGTCCTCTCCCGCACGTGAAAAGAGTATCGAGCCCATTTCCGAATGGCTTCGGCGTTACGAACGACCGTGGATCGTTTTTTGGGGCTCTATCAACTGGCAGGTAGATGCGACTATTGTGGCAGCGATAAGCGACAGGTTGGTGCAGGGTAGCATTCTTCTGATCGGTCCGATCAACACCCATGATCCCAAGCTGGGCGGAATTGCACGGGTCAAGATGCCTGGGCCGATTCCGCAGTGTATGCTTTCGGTTCTGGCACGGCATACCGACGTTCTTATTATGCCCTATCGCCGCGGTCCCGGTGTCGACGAATCGGAACCGTTGAAGCTGCGAGAGTATCTGGCGACAGATCGGCCCGTCGTCGTTTGTGACATACCTGCGACGCGGGGGTGGGCAGATGCAGTCGACATTGCGACGACACCGGAGGAGTTCGCGGCGTGGGTGGATTTGCGTCTCAAAGTGGGGGTTGATCCGCACCAGCTTGAGGCCCGTCAGCGTGTTCGCGGTGAGAGTTGGTCAGAGAAGGCAAAGCAATTTGTGGAGGTTGCTTTCCACTCGCTGCACGGTCCATTGATGAATTTGGACCCTGGCCGGACGGGCTGATTAGTGATATAGATAATAATGAATCAGCAAACCAACGAGCGGTGAATACCGCGCACCAGTGGAGTTTGAGCGTTGGAGCAAGTAATTCGGTTTGGGCGATTGGCAAGAGAGGTGCATTGATCGATCACGGATGTTGAGACGGCGATGCCGGCAAATCTCACACCGCAATACCTGAAGGCTGAGGAGGAATATCGGCGCGCTTCAACCCCGGAGGAGGAGTTGAAGTGGCTGCAAATAATGCTTCAGGAGATCCCGAAGCACAAGGGAACGGACAAGCTCCAGGCGGAGCTCAAGCGGAAAATCAGTGAGGTCAAAAAGCAGATTCAGGCAGAGCGGAGCACCGGGCGCCGTACCCGGGGGTTTCGCATTCCGCGTCAGGGGGCCGGGACAGTGGTCATTTTGGGCGGGCCCAATGCGGGGAAAAGCGCCCTCCTGCGCGCCCTGACGCGTGCTACCCCGGAGGTGGCTCCCTATCCGTTCACGACAAAGGTGCCGCTGCCCGGGATGATGCCGTGGGAAGACGTGTTCGTACAGTTAATTGATACTCCGCCAATTACAGCCGACTTTATTGACCCCTGCATGCACGGGCTCATTCGGAGTGCTGATCTCGCACTGCTCATGGTCGATTTGGGAAGTGATGAGGGAATTGTGCAGTGCCAGGAGGTTATTGAAAAACTGAATAAAACAAAGAGCCGTTTAAGTGCTACATCTTATTTGGACGAGGAGGATGTGGGATTATCATATACTCGAGCGTTCCTTGTTCCCAATAAAATAGACTTAGAAGAGGCGCCGGCTCGTCTGGAACTGCTTCACGAACTTTTACCGCTCGACTTTCCGGAATATGTGATTTCCGCGGAAAAAGGCATCGGTTTGGAGCCGCTCCGAGAAGCAATTTACAAGGCCCTGGATGTGGTTCGCGTATATGCCAAGCCGCCCTCTGCGAAAGAGCCCGATCTGGAGCGCCCATTTACATTTCGCCGTGGCAGCACCGTCGCTGACATGGCGGCAGAGATTCACAAGGAGCTGGCAAAAAACCTGAAGTTCGCGCGGGTGTGGGGATCGGCGGTCCATCCCGGGACGGTGGTCAAGGGCGATTACGTGTTGCAGGATCGCGATATTGTT
Organism: Thermogutta sp.; assembly: GCF_039793925.1. Lineage (GTDB taxonomy): Bacteria > Planctomycetota > Planctomycetia > Pirellulales > Thermoguttaceae > Thermogutta. The sequence continues at coordinate 3,938 of NZ_JBAMME010000138.1, forward strand.
GAGCTTCATATGTGACAGAATTTCCAAGAATCTTCATGATAGAACTGAAGTATTACTCATCCACTTGCCAGAAAAACGTGTTAAAAAGCATAGCATTAAATATCTAAAATCTTTGGGGAGTATTCCTGACTGTGACAAACGCGGAAATCGCCTCGGTTTTTGAGCAGATCGCGGACCTTTTGGAATTTCAAGGCGCGAATCCTTTCCGAGTTCGAGCCTATCGGACAGCGGCCAGGACAGTCAGCGAGCTCACCGAGCCGGTGGCCGAATTGGCCCAAAAGGGACCTGAGGCACTCACAGAATTGCCCGGTATTGGGGCCGATCTGGCCGACAAGATCACCACACTGGTCAAAACGGGATCTTTACCGCTCCTGGAAGAGTTAAAATCCCAGGTTCCCGAGAGTGTGCTGACTCTCATGCGGGTTCCGGGTTTGGGTCCGAAACGAGTTGCTGCCATTTACAATAAGCTGAAAATCAAAACGCTCGAGGAGTTGCGCGAAGCGTGTCTTCAACACAAAATCCGCGATTTAGAGGGATTTGGGGCCAAGACCGAGGAGAACATACTCAAGGGTATTGAGGCGGCCCTTGTCGCTGTGCAGCGGATTCTGTGGTGCGATGCGGATCAGATTGTCCAGGAAATTCTCGCCCATCTCGAAGAAACGCAGGGATTACGCCGCTTGGCCCCGGCGGGGAGTTATCGCCGTGGCAAAGATACAGTCGGGGATCTCGATTTTTTGGCCGTTGCCGACGATCCCAATCCGGTCATGGATCGACTGGCGAAATATCGGGCGGTGAAAGATATCATCGCGCGCGGCGATACCAAGATGTCGGTGGTGTTGCACACTGGGCTGCATGTGGACTTGCGCGTGGTGCCCGAAGAATCATTTGGGGCAGCGCTCCAATATTTCACAGGCTCAAAAGAGCACAATGTTATCTTACGGGGCATGGCTAAAGATCTCGGCTTGAAGATCAACGAGTATGGCGTCTTTCGAGGAGACAAACGTATCGCTGGACGCGAAGAAGAAGATGTCTATGGGGCGTTGGGACTGCCGTGGTTCCCGCCGGAGCTTCGAGAGGGACGCAAGGAGTTTGAATGGGCAGCCACTGGGTCACTTCCCGAACTTATCACACTGGAGGACATCCGAGGCGATTTGCATATGCACAGCACATGGTCGGACGGCCTAGCGACGATTGAGGAGATGGCTGAGGCAGCTAGGAAAAAAGGGTATCAATACATCGCGATCACTGATCACTCTCAGCGCGTTACTGTAGCGAACGGGCTAAATCCTGAGCGGCTGCTCACACAGTGGAAGGCGATCGATCAGTTAGCAGGCAGATGGCGGAACTTTCGGATTCTCAAGGGAGTCGAAGTGGATATTCTCGAAGATGGCCGGTTGGATCTTCCCGACGAAGTGCTGAGTGAAGCTGATTGGGTGGTGGCCAGCGTGCATTTTGGACAGAATCAATCTCGGGAGGAAATCACGCGACGGATTATCGGGGCCCTGAAACACCCAGCCGTATGTGCCATTGCTCATCCTACCGGCCGGTTACTTCTCGAACGTCCCGCCTATGAGGTCGATCTGGACGCGGTGTTACGGGCGGCGCGGGATTATGGCAAGATGATGGAGCTTAACGCGCATCCGCGACGCTTGGATCTCGACGATGTAGCGTGTGCGGCAGCCAAAGCGTACGGTGTCCCTATTGCAATTTCGACAGATGCGCATAGCATAAATGGACTCGAGGCCATGCGCTACGGGGTCCTACAGGCTCGCCGGGGCGGATTGACGAAGGAGGACGTGGTGAACACGCTGCCCTGGGGAGAATTGAAAAAGCGACTGCCCCGATACCGTCGATGAACTTGGGGTATTCGGGATTCGAACCTCGACAGGGCATCGGAAGAGGGCATCCGTTCGGTCGGACCGTTACCCCGACAAAGCGTGAGCTGTGCGCCGGTGCTTCCTCACGGACCAAATTTCACTAATTACGATCTATAACTACGATCTATGAAAATCCACGAGTATCAGGCCAAGGCATTGTTTCGAGAGTTTGGGGTGCCGGTGCCCGCTGGCAAAGTGGCGGAAGCACCTGAGGAGGCGGGCCGCCTGTTCGAGGAGTTGGCGGTTCCACGGGCCGTAATCAAGGCCCAGATTCACGCTGGAGGAAGAGGAAAAGGAACCTTCCGCGAGTTCCCCAACCAACACGGAGTGCAACTGGTAACATCCCCGGAGGAAGCCAAGCAAGTGGCCGGCCGAATGCTCGGGCACACACTGGTGACCGCTCAAACTGGGCCAGAGGGACGGGTGGTTCGCCGCGTCCTTATTGAGGAGGCGGCCGACGTCACACGCGAACTGTACATGGGCATGGTGGTAGACCGGCAGAGAGAATGCCCGGTTATTCTGGCTTCTGCTGCCGGCGGAATGGATATTGAGACTGTGGCGGCGACCCAACCAGAGGCCATTTTTTATGAGCCGGTGGACGTGAGCTTGGGGGTTCGCCCCTATCAAGGCCGCAAGTTGAGTCAGAAGCTGGGATTAGGACAAGGTGATCTTGCCCGGCAGTTGGACGCTGTCCTCCGGGGAATTTCGACGATTTTTGTGGAAAAAGACTGTAGTTTGGTGGAAATCAATCCCCTGGGAGTCACCGCCGACGGGCGGCTTTTGGCAATGGATGCCAAAATCAACTTCGATGATAATGCCGCCTTTCGGCATCCAGAGTGGAAAGAACTTCTGGATGTGTATGAGGAAGATCCGATTGAACTTCGAGCGAGCGAAGCAGGATTGAGCTACGTCAAACTTGACGGAGATATTGGGTGCCTCGTGAATGGGGCCGGTTTGGCGATGAGCACGATGGATTTGATCATGCTTCATGGGGGGCGTCCGGCCAACTTTTTGGATGTCGGTGGTGGGGCAGACCTCAACCAGGTGATTGAGGCGTTTCGAATTCTTCTCGCGGATTCCAAAGTCAAGGCGGTGTTGGTGAACATTTTCGGGGGCATCATGCGCTGCAGCACGATTGCGCAGGCACTTGTGGAAGCGCATCGCACGGTAGGAATTACCGTCCCAGTGGTCGTTCGCCTGGAAGGAAATGAGGTTGAGCAGGGCCGAAAGATCCTGGCAGACAGCGGTTTAGCGATCATTCCTGCCAATGATCTAACAGACGCTGCCCAAAAGGTAGTCGCAGCAGCCGCAGGGCGATGATCGGTTGGCTTTCGTTAGATAGAGCTGGGCAGGTTGCAACGAAGAATTTCGTTATCCTTTGGTTGATGATAACACCATCACAGAAGGTGCTTTCGTAGATCACTTGCATGGTTTCTTTTATGAGCATCCTGGTTAACAAAAGCACACGGGTCATCTGTCAGGGAATCACAGGGAAGGCAGGGAGATTTCACACCCAGCAGTGCCTGGCATACGGCACTCAGGTGGTTGGAGGGGTCACGCCTGGGAAAGGGGGAACCACGGTTGATGGAGTGCCCGTGTTTGACACCGTGGAGGAGGCCGTTCGTTCCACCGGTGCTGATGCGACGATGATATTCGTCCCACCACCATTCGCGGCCGATGCCATCCTGGAAGCCGTGGATACCGGAATTAAGTTAATTGTCGCGATTACCGAAGGCATCCCCACGCTGGACATGATCCGTGTCACGCCTGTCGTTCGGCGGGCGGGGGTCCGCCTCATCGGACCTAACTGCCCCGGGGTGATCACACCTGGTGAGTGCAAAATAGGGATTATGCCGGGTTACATTCATCGGCCGGGGCGTATTGGAGTTGTCAGCCGATCGGGAACGCTGACCTACGAGGCTGTTTGGCAATTAACGCAGCGTGGGCTTGGCCAGTCGACCTGCATTGGCTTGGGGGGAGATCCGATTGTTGGAACCAGCTTTATTGATGTGCTTGAGCTGTTCAAGAGGGATCCTCAAACCGAGGGGGTGTTCCTGATCGGCGAGATTGGCGGAAATGCGGAGGAGCTCGCCGCAGAGTTTATCGCGAAACACTTCCCCAAGCCGGTAGCCGCGTTTATTGCGGGGAGGACCGCCCCACCGGGAAAGCGAATGGGGCACGCCGGTGCCGTTATCACCGGTGGGAAGGGAACCGCAAACGACAAAATCAAGGCCTTGAAGGCAGCCGGCATCGAGGTTGCCGAAAGCCCAGCGGAAATGGGGGAGGCGATGGAGCGCGCACTGAAAAAGTGGCGTGGATAACTCTTACGCGACCTGAGCCAATTGCAAAAGGGAATGTCTGGTTGGCGCGATAGCCCCCCTTTACTGGGGGGCACCTTCTAGGGCTCGGGCGAGCTTCTGAAGGGCCTCGGTTTCAATCTGGCGGACACGCTCTCGTGTAAGACCAAGGATCTCCCCAATTTCTTTGAGGGTTTTCGGTTGCTTATCGTCCAGCCCGAACCGCATGCGCAAAACGGCGGCCTCGCGGGGATCCATGTGTTTTAATTTTTCTCGAATGTGATTGAGGCTGTCATGCGTGACGAGCTCTTCATCGGGCGGACGGAACCGCTCATCCTCCAGCATTTCCCCGAGCGACCACCCGTTGTCCGCCTGGTCTGTATGTGGCGTCAAGTTGTAGATCCGTATTGCTTTCTTGATGATGCCCAGCTTCTTACGAGGGATCCCTAGAACCCTGGCAACCTCCTCGGGCGTGGGGGTTCGGCCCAGCTCTTCGGCGAGCCGGGTGCTGGCTCTCCGCCATTTCGAAAGCAATTCCACCATGTAAGCGGGAATCCGCACGGTTTTCCCGCAGTTGATGAGCGCCCGTTTGATGGACTGCTTGATCCAGTAACTGGCGTAGGTGGAAAAGCGGGTGCCGATGGCGGGGTCGTATCCTTCCACCGCACGCAGCAGGCCCAGGTTTCCCTCCTCGATCAAATCCTGCAGGCTGAGGCCTTTTCCGACATAATTGCGAGCGATATTCACCACCAGGCGGAGATTTGCACGAACCATTCGGTCTCTCGCCACTGGATCCCCGTTGCCAATGGCGATGGCGAGTTCCATCTCCTCCTCAGGAGTGAGAAGAGGGGTTTCGTTGATCTCACGGAGGTACGACTCCAGGGGCGAGTGCACATCATGATCCTCGGAGTACCGTCGTTTCGTCTTAGTCTTCTTCATAGGTGCTCAATCGATATTGGAACGACATTGCGACTCCCTGACCCAATGAACCTATCGACCCTCAACTGAGGTTTCCTGCATGTCGTTGGAAAACTGACAAGCTAAGCCGACGCAATGGGATGCGCGGAATGTGATGACGAGATCAACTTTGATCGATTGCGTAGGTCGTACCTGATATAGGGGATGGCAAATAGCTCGGATCACCCACGGTCAGCAACCCCGGGCCGAGTTACACGTCTTGTCATAACTGTGGAAACTGATAAACTGTTGATAGATGAAGCTGGGCACCCCATCCCCGGACGGAGGTTGTGCCAACTTGGACCGGGCGATGGCCGTCGGTCCCGCTTGGTGCGGGGAGGGATCGGCTTATTCAATCTTCCCGCATCGCGGTGGATTGACAACGGCGGCGCAGGTGTCGCGTCATTCCTGACGAAGGTGCCTGTTACCGATCAAACATCGAACTAGAAATAAAAACTCTAGTACCGGGAATTTGTGCCCCGTAGTGGGGTGATGAACGGAGAGGTGGCCGAGTGGTCTAAGGCGCGGGTTTGCTAAATCCGTAGGGGTGTTCAACCCCTCGCAGGTTCGAATCCTGTCCTCTCCGCTAAGTTATAATGTGCAGACGTAGGTTAGCACCTGCACTGCGGTGTACCATGCCGTAATTGAATGGCCCGCTCGATTCGCTCGTCTTTCGCCTTCAGTGAAGCCGCTCTAGCC
>NZ_JBAMME010000139.1:0-1222 GCF_039793925.1 Thermogutta sp.
AGGGAGATCACGATGTCCATCAACCGCTTGATGCGGAGCTGCACCGCCCGAGCTGCGCCATCCGGCCTCTTCATCTTACTTCACCCCAGCCTTTTGACGCGCAATAGATCCGCATACAGGGTCAGATATTGCTGGACGATATGCTCCACTCGGAAACGCTCCACTGCCAAGCGCCGGGAGACTTCTCCCATCCGGCGGCGTAGCGCCGGGGCGTGAACCAGATTGCGTAGAGCCTCCGCCAGCGCTTCGGAGTCCCGTGGTGGTACCAGAAATCCGTTCTCTCCCGGGATAACCGCCTCACGACAGCCTGGCACGTCTGTCGCGACCACCGGCAGCCCCATGGCCATCGCTTCCAGGATCGCAACGGGGGTGCCTTCTCTATAAGAGGGGAGCACAAAGATATCCGTGATCGCCAGCCAGGGCACCACGTCCTTCTGCCAGCCAGGGGCCAGGACAATACCTTTCTGGATATAATCCTGCACATCCTCCCAGGTCAAAGAATCGGGGTTTCCGGGATCGGGCTCGCCGATGAGCACGAAGTGCGCCTGCCCCTTCAGGCGCTCCGCCGCCTCCAGGAATTCCCGAACCCCCTTGGGGGCGATCAGACGCGCGATCATGGTGACCACAATGGCATTCGATGGAATCCCCCACCTCTGGCGAATGGCCTGACGTTCAGCCGAAGAGAAGCGCTCTGGCGAGAACGCCTCCACATCCACGCCTGTGCTGACAATCAACCGGGCTTGCTCCGGACGACAGAGCCCTCGGCTCAGGTAGTAATCCCGGTCGTTGGGGTTCTGAAAAACAACCGCGTCCGCCGCCCGCAAAGCCTGACGGGTCACCTGCTCCACCAGCCAGCGGGCCAGACGGGTCTTGAGATCGCGGTTGATGTAGAGCGTGCCTAACCCAGTTACTGTACCAATGATGACTGGCACTCCGACCAACCGTCCGGCCAGGGCTCCGTATGCATTGGGCCGCAGCGTGAAGGTTTGGAGCATATCCGGCTGGAGTTCCCGCAGGATAGACCTCAACCGCAGAACCGTCCCCAACGCTTTCAGCGGGTTAAAGGTCTTACGGTCCACCGGTAAGGGCACAAACGCTACCCCATACGCTTGAAAACGCTGGCTGTATTCCCCAGGCGGGGAAATCGCAAACACCTGTGCTCCCCGCTCCCGAAGCGCTCGCATCACAGGCATCCGGAAGCGGTAAAGATAGAAATCGTGGT
>NZ_JBAMME010000140.1:0-1219 GCF_039793925.1 Thermogutta sp.
GTAAACGCGATGGTAACTAATGAAGGGACCCCCCCAGTGATCAATCATATCACGGATGCGAGGGTTGGGGCTTGTTGAGCTCAGCCGCAGCTGATTTCCCTGCTGATCCTGGGGACGAATCAACGGGTTGATGACAAAGAGTTGACAGTCGGGCTCGTTGCGAATTGTGTCGCCTTGAATGGTGAGGTTCTTAGGATGGGGTAAATCCGAGAGTACCTGGAATGGCACGTAAAAGCCATGAATCATCGCACACTGTTCCTCAGCCATGGCAATTTCGCGGCATTCTGCCATGGCCAGCCGAACACGCGCATCCTCCATCCGGTTGATGTAGACTGGGACCGCAATGCTCGAGAGCAAGCCAATGATGAGCATCACGACCAGCAGCTCCGTGAGAGTTAGTCCTCGATTATCTTTCGTATGCCTGTGCCACCACATAGTTATAAAACTCTCCTTTTCGCCTAAAATTGGCGATACAAGTCGTCGCCCTGTCCAAAGAATGGTTCTGCACTTCCGGAACCGTTGCCGGGTACCCCATTCGGTCCGAGGCTCAAAATTGTGGGGCGATCAAAACGCAGAGTCGTGTAAGAGTTGCCATCCTGCCCCACGAAGGTGGTCGAGATCACTCCGTCGCGGTCGTTGACTAGACCCTCTTTTGTGAAGAAAAGGTATGGGTGGCCCCACGGATCCAGCGGTAGACCGGCAGGTTGCCCCGCAACAGGATTTTTCAGACCTGATTTACGCGCCACGTTTACGTAGGGGCCGTTCCAGTTGAAAGCCGTCTCGTTCTGCGCCATTCGGTCAAAAATTCCAACACCGCCTGGCACGAACGTCCCATTCTTCGTGTCAATAAAGAGCAGCTTCGGATTCGCCACATCAGTGCGTAGCCCTTCATCGCGGATTCCATCCACGCGATCCGTTGTCAAACTCGACGAGGGAATACCGTCGCCACCACTGACGTCGTCGAGGACATAGAGCCGATAGAAATACCCCGTATCGATCGCCGCGTGTTGCTGGGCTGTTTGCAAGGCCTCGAGGTCTTGCTGGCATGCACTTAGTCGCGCCTCATCCGCACGCGTCACGTAAACAGGGATGATAATTGCCACCAAAATCCCGATGATGATCACCGATATGATGAGCTCAATGATGGTGAACCCACCGTTACTAAACCTATGAGCGTTCCATTTTCGCATTAGAATCTCACCTCGAGATCGTCGCCCGT
>NZ_JBAMME010000141.1:0-635 GCF_039793925.1 Thermogutta sp.
CTTGACGGTGGCGAAATTTTGCGGCGGCAAACTTTGTAAAACACCGCGGAAGGTTTTAATCTCATTCCCAGGTCGGAAACGTAGTTCAAATTCTAAAATTTCCGCGGGATTCATATTCCGGAGCGACTGTTGGAGCGGAATTGTGGGAGGAACGCCCAGGGGCACTCCTACGCCGTTCAAGAACTTGGCTATCTCGTGCAGGAGCGTTTTCACATCCGGGTGGAGGCTGGGAGGCTGACAATCTCTGTGCGTTTTATAGAGGTTAGGCGTCAACGGAGAATGATGTGTCAGCACAGCAGCGGTGGCCTCGAAAGCCTGGGGCGAGGTGCCAAAGTAGCGGTTGACAACCTTTTCCACTTCGGGAACAAACCACAGCCCTGTGAGGGCATGGGGAAAAGCGTGGGAGGTCTTTTTAAGGACATAGTCTTGAAAATCGGTAGCGGCTTTTCCGACGTCGTGAAGGGCGGCGGCTACCAGCGCTTTGGTCCTGAGCAGTGGGGAAAGCTGGAGACGGTCGGCAAGCTGGCCTGCCAAATCAACCACCGCTTTGAGATGGTCAATTAAGAGCGTGTCTGGTTTGGCGAGAAGTTGAGCCATACGAAGTTTTGCCCCTCACACTGCAAAGGATTGAGATC
>NZ_JBAMME010000141.1:645-1209 GCF_039793925.1 Thermogutta sp.
TGAGATCTAAAACTTCTATCTGAACACGGGGCGGCAAAAAGCTGAAGAATTCGATGTTTCGGGGATGGCGCACGCCCTCTTTATCCACCTCAAAAGCCACGGGAAGCCGTTCCACGACCGGGGGTTCGAAGGCCGTCCCCGGAGCCAGTGCAGGTTTCAGCCTGGGAATCTTACGAATATCGGTGGGAAGCACGGTGCCGCCGAAGACCGGCTCACCCGATTGGGCCTCGTAGAGTGTCACGTCCTCGACGAGCAACAGTTCGTCGTCGCGGCCCAGCGAGAGTGGAAACACGGGATCGCGAAACGCCCTGGCGAGTTCTTCCAACTGGGATGCGGTTCCACCGTAGGCGAGTTTGTAGCGAACATAAAAGAGGAGTTCGCGAAAGTACGGAGAGCGCTCTCCGAGTTTACCGTCCTTGATCTTGAGAACGGTCCACATGTCCCGGGCCTTACCCGACGGTGCGTCCATCCACACGGAGACCCGGAGCTTGCTCCATCCCGCTTGCGGGTCCCACAGTTCGCGATCCGAGAGCCCCAGCGCTGCCCCCGCAATCCCTAGCAGGG
>NZ_JBAMME010000142.1:0-1202 GCF_039793925.1 Thermogutta sp.
TACCTGCATGTCGCCCGAGTTGGTACGCCAGAAATCCATGACAATCTGGTTGCCATCGTAGATGAAGATCCGCCGCTGCTCGGCATGGCCGTCGCCGTCGTCATCCAGCCGCTTGTAGACCCAGCGGTTGGCATAGTCGTAGGCGTACTCGACCACATGATCGACCGCCGCGGCGTAGCTGGACCGGTGCTCCACCTTGGTCAGCCGGTTGCGGTGGTCCCAGGTGTACTGGGTGATGTCGGTGTCACCCGCGTCGAGCTGCCCATTGGCGTTGGCGTCGATGAACCGGTGCGTGCGGTTCCCCTCGGCATCGTAGAGATAGCGGTAGGTGCCGTCGGAAAGAAGCCGGTTGTTGGTGCCGGTGGTGTAAGTGCTACCGTTGGCGGTAACGCGGTTGCCGTTGGCGTCGTACTGGTAGCTTTCGTCGCTCTGGTAGTCGTAGTCGGCGGCGGTGAGCTGGCCTCGACGATGGGCTGCAAGGGCCGCCTCGAAGAGTTTTTCCGGGTCGGCCGACGGCCAGGGACCCCCTGCTGCGCCCTCGTCGCACCCCCATTCTGCCCTCAACCGCGTCCCTTTTTGCCCACCAACCATTGAACCCCGCTCCGATATTGAGAAAAGTGCCCGTTAGTGCCAGAAATTCGTCAGACAGCTTAAATGTGTGTGCGTGTGTTGTCAATCCCCTCGAAGGAGTTATGTCGGCATTCCATCCGGGGGGATTGGAATTCTTTCAGTCAACGCTGAACAGAGTTAAGGCTGGAGAAAGTTTCTTTTAAGGTGCCCGGCCGGTCGGTCTGGAAATCCCTTGACAGTCTTGAGATGCCCCTCCGCGCTGGCCTGCCGGTTCATTCCACGCGATTGCCGAATAAATTACGGTCCTGCTAGGGCAGGGTTGGAAAGCGAACATCGGCCCACGCAAACTCCTTGTCCGTCACCCTCCACGTACGGCGATTGATGGCATTGCCTATCGCGTGTCAAGTCATGCACAGCGCCCTGGGAGCAAAAAGCGTAAGTGCCATAACTTGTTAGCTCAGCGCGAGATACAGCGCAATTTCCTTGCCTTCTTGGCAAATCCCGGCCATCCCAGTGACTGACAACGCAAGCAAAAGCATAAAGGGCTGTAAAACTGTCCCAAGCCCGGAGGGACCTGCTTGTCAGGTCCGCTTATCAACGTTCGATCATGAATTCCGTTTCAGCGGGGACTG
>NZ_JBAMME010000143.1:0-1199 GCF_039793925.1 Thermogutta sp.
AGGCCTCTGGGACCGCGTGCCGGAGGAAATCTGGCAAGCGTGGGTGAATAAGATCCATGGTTTGCCTCAACCCTTTCCTCCGTCCGGGATTGAGGATTGCGAGACCCCGAATGATCGCGTCCACTTCCTTGCCGATTCTCTGCACGTTAGCCCCCAGAGCGTGAGAATGCACTACGAACGAATAGAAAAAGTCATTCTTTCACTTCGCTGGTTTGATCCGTTTCGTTCGCCGTAACAAGACCGAAAGCCACCTGGCGATTGAGAACAAGGGAAAGTGATGAACGTTTTGCAACGGTGGCCGGACTTGCCCGATCCTCGGCCGCGGCAGCAGCGTTGCCGGGTCGATGTGGTATTCCCGGAAGAAGCGTGGTATCACTGCCACAAACATTGGACATGCCGCACGGAACCGTGGAAAGAGGAGTTTGGATCGGAAACTCTGGCACAACTCAAAGGGAACCTGGACATCAAATCGGCCCAGGGGCAAACCGTGCTCTCGCATGTCCTGGGTGTCCTCCGTGAACAAACACGGAAAGCTTTGAGTCGGCCGCAGGCTCTCGTCTACTCCTCCCCGCCCCAGTCCACGAAATGGACGACCTGGCACCTTGTCCTCCCAAGCGGGGCCGTCGCTATTCTGAGGGGATCTGGGCCATCCCTGCGATGGGTGACCTGTTATTATCTCCGTGTGGCAGCCGTACAAAAGATGAGAAGGCATCGGTGGAAAGCCGCCGTCCGGCAGATTATCCGCCGCTATGTCCCCCTCAAGGGTGAACCGCCGCAATGGCTCCTGCCCTCTCAGGAAGAAGAGGTGGCCGTCCGAAACTCAGAGGGACAAGTTATCAGGCGGGTAAAGAATTTGCAGTTCATCACGCCGGAAAACTGGGGCTTTGAACCGGAACTGAAGGGTTGTCCCTGGCGGGGCCGACTACCGTCCTGGCCTGCCGCCGAAGAGGCCGAAAGCCCAACACACGCCAAACCCCGTCCACGGTGGCTCAAACCTCGCCGATGGTGGGAAGACAATGCAGATGATTATGGCGTACAAATGCATTAGCTTCTCCGTTCCAGAATTATTGGATTGTCAGGAGTGCCGCCATGACGACTTTTCATTCGCTAAGAAGAGAAGACTTATACGGATATGTGGATCAGCTCAAGGAAGCTCTGGCTGATCCAGCCCTCGGTGAATTTGACACTGGGACGCCCGG
>NZ_JBAMME010000144.1:0-1198 GCF_039793925.1 Thermogutta sp.
AAAAGCGAAAGCCCTGGGCCTAAACCCAGGGCTTTCATAATTCCCGGCAGCGACCTACTCTCCCACACCGTTTCCAGTGCAGTACCATCGGCCCTGGGGGGCTTAACTTCCGTGTTCGGAATGGGAACGGGTGTTTCCCCCCCGGTATGGCCACCGGAAAAACTTCCAAACTTGGACAACTCAACTGGGCTGGCACACCAAGCGTTTGGGAAGAAAGTACGGTCAAGCCGCACGGCCGATTAGTACGGGTCAGCTCAACGCGTTACCGCGCGTACACCTCCCGCCTATCAACCTGGTCATCTACCAGGGGCCTTCAGGGGCTTGCGCCCGGGACACCTGATCTTGGAGTTGGCTTCCCGCTTAGATGCTTTCAGCGGTTATCCTTTCCGGACACAGCTACCCGGCGCTGCCGCTGGCGCGACAACCGGTACACTGGAGGTCCGTCCGTCCTGGTCCTCTCGTACTAAGGACAGCTCTCCTCAAGTGTCCTCCGCCCGCACCAGATAGGGACCGAACTGTCTCACGACGTTCTAAACCCAGCTCACGTACCGCTTTAATCGGCGAACAGCCGAACCCTTGGGACCTGCTTCAGCCCCAGGATGCGATGAGCCGACATCGAGGTGCCAAACCCCGCCGTCGATGTGAACTCTTGGGCAGGATCAGCCTGTTATCCCCGGCGTACCTTTTATCCGTTGAGCGACGGCCCTTCCACACGGGACCGCCGGATCACTAAGCCCGACTTTCGTCCCTGCTCGACTTGTGGGTCTCGCAGTCAAGCCCGCTTATGCCTTTGCACTCTCCGGCTGGTTTCCAATCAGCCTGAGCGGACCTTTGGGCGCCTCAGTTACCCTTTGTGAGGCGACCGCCCCAGTCAAACTACCCACCTGCCATTGTCCCCGGACCGGATGACGGCCCTGGGTTAGAACCCCAGTGCAGTAAGGGTGGTATCTCACCGACGGCTCCACCGAAGCTGACGCCCCGGCTTCACAGCCTCCCACCTATCCTGCACATACCACACCAAGGTCCAGTGACAAGTTGTAGTAAAGGTGCACAGGGTCTTTCCGTCTTGGTGCGGGTAACCGGCATCTTCACCGGTACTTCAGATTCGCTGAGCCCCCCGCGGAGACAGCGCCCAGATCGTTTCGCCTTTCGTGCAGGTCGGAACTTACCCGACAAGGAATTTCGCTACCTTAGGACC
>NZ_JBAMME010000145.1:0-54354 GCF_039793925.1 Thermogutta sp.
ATGATGTGGGCGCGCAGCGCATGTCGGCAAGACTTGCCGAAGCCATCCAGAGCGTGGATACGTCGCGTTACGAGGCGATCTGTCTGGGGTATGGGCTCTGCAATAATGGGATCATCGGATTGACGGCCCGTGAGATTCCTCTCGTCATCCCAAGAGCGCACGATTGTATTACTCTCTTTCTAGGCAGTCACCAGCGCTACCTAGAGTATTTCCACGGAAATCCCGGAGTTTATTTCCAGACGCCCGGCTGGATCGAACGGGGTGATGACCTGTCGCAACATGGTCCCGATTCGATTGTCCGCAAAATGGGTCTTCTGGAAAGCTATGACGAATGGGTAGCCAAATACGGGGAGGAAAACGCCCGCTATCTCATCGAGCAATTGGGCAACCTTGCCAAAAACTATGGAAAAATCGCCTATATCCGAACGCACACCGGTTGCGACGCCATTTTCCAGGAAATCGCGCGGCGAAAAGCAGCGGAACGGGCCTGGCGATTCGATGTCCTGGAAGGCGATTTGAGACTCCTCCGGGCGTTAGTTGACGGTCAGTGGAACGAGCAGGAGTTTCTGATTATCCCCCCGGGTGGCCGTGTTGCGCCCTCATTTGACGAGCAGATCATCCAATTAGAAATCCTCAATGCTTAATCAGCCGATCTCCGAACGCTTGTCACCGAACACAGCTTTTCAGTCGGAATGTTCCAGCGCCCAGGACAAGCGTGCCCCCCCGAATAATCTTTCCGAAAGACCTGCTTCTCAGATCCGCATTCCAACATTTCGACAATCCGTTTCACCAATCGGGCGCCAATTGCTCGGTTCGGCTGCTGCCTAAACGGGAGGAGCAATGCATGAGTTGCCCTTACACCACGCCGAAGCTTTGGCCTCTCACGAGTCCTTATAAGCTGGCGAAACAGATCAGCCTTCACACCCGTTGCTGAAGCACATCATCACCATTATCATGAACTCCCGATCAATGACCACCGGAGGGCACACTGGGGCAAGGTATTGATCCCCAGAGGTGCCGGTCAGGATCAGCAATCTCTTTGCCGAATGGAGATCGAGCTGATGAATGGCCACGAACGCGTCATGGCAATGATCGAAGGCCGGGAGGTCGATCATTTGCCTCTCATGCCGATCACGATGATGTTTGCTGCTGACCAGATTGGCGTTCCCTACGGTCAGTATGTGCGAGATTACCGCGTTCTTGTCGAGGCCCAGTTGCGTACGGCCGAAAAATACGGATTTGACTATGTCTCGTGTATATCCGACCCCGCTCGTGAGGCCGCCGATTGTGGCGCCGTCGTGCAGTACTTCGAAGACCAACCTCCTGCTCTCGTTGAGGATAAAGCACTTCTCGCCGATAAGTCGAAGCTCAAGAACCTCAAGGTCCCCGATCCCTATGGGGGTGGCCGAATGGAGGATCGTGTGCGGGCAGCCGAACTGTTTCGAAAAAAGGTGGGTGGTGAACTGCTCATCGAGGGCTGGATTGAGGGGCCCTGTGCCCAGGCGGCGGACTTGCGCGGCATCAACACGCTGATGCTTGACTTTTATGACGATCCCGAATTTGTGCGGGATCTGTTCGACTTCGTGCTCGAAATGGAACTCGCCTTTGCTCAAGCACAGGTCGAGGCAGGGGTCGATATTATCGGAATTGGAGATGCGGCAGCCTCTCTCATTGGCCCCCGATTCTACAACGAGTTCGTGTGGCCCTACGAGAAAAAAATGGTAGACGCGATTCACCAAATGGGATGTAAAGTCCGCCTCCACATCTGCGGAAATACCAACAGAATTCTGGAAGGAATGGGACGGCTTGGATGCGACATCGTTGATCTTGATTTTCTTGTGCCCATGCGTGCCGGCCGGGAGGCCATGGGACCCAATCAGGTCCTGCTGGGAAATATCGACCCGGTGAAAGTGCTGCGAAACGGGACCCCAGAACTCGTAAAGGAAAAACTCGCCGAGTGTCACCATGCGGCGGGATTCCGATATATTGTGGGAGCCGGTTGTGAAGTTCCGCGCGGAACTCCCGATGAAAACCTGTTTGCCATGCGGGACTACGCCTGGGGACACGTCGCCGTCCCCTCTTCTTAGACTCGATGAACTCGACCAGGAGTTTGCGTGCCCTCAGAGTCACGAACCTCCACACACCGTGGGGACCTGATCAGGATGCTCGTTTTGAAGGAGTACAACCATGCTGCAAACGTGGTCCTTCCATTTGCCGACCCTCGTGCGCTTTGGGCCGGGGATGATTCGCAAATTGGGAGAGTTTGCCCAGGAGTTCGGTTGGAACGCCTTGCTGGTGGGGTATAAGGATCAGAAGGGAATGGAAAATGTGTACCAGCGGGCCCAGCGGTCCTTACGGCAAGCCCGGATGCACGTTTTCCCTTTCTTTGAGGTCGGCCCTGAACCCGTGGCAGATCTCGTCTCCCAAGGTGTGGAGCTTTACAAGAAGAACCGCTGCGAAGTTGTAATCGGATTAGGCGGGGGAAGTGTGCTCGATGTTGCCAAGGCCGTTGGTGCCCTCGTCAAAATGGAAGGCGAACCCTGGGATTTCGCCAACGCGAACGAGGGTCACCGTCGGATTACCGAATCGGCCCCCGTGATTGCTGTTCCCACCACCGCAGGAACCGGCAGCGAAGTGACGGCAATCTCTGTTCTCACCTTTCACGGAAAGGGATCGTTCCCCGATTCGCCTCTGAAAGCAGCACTGGTGGGAGAGGGCCTGCATCCCAAGATCGCGCTCGTTGATCCCGAACTGACGCTGGGTAAACCGGCCAATGTGACAGCGGCTTGCGCGGCCGACGCACTTCTCCAAGCGATCGAGGCCTGTTTAAGCCGGATGGCCAACCCATTTTCCACCGTGCTGGCTGGTCACACCGCATGTCTGGTTTTTCGCAGCCTCAAGAAAGCAATTGACGAACCGCAAGACGTCCATGCGCGAGCAGATCTGGCACTGGCGGCCTGCATGTCTGGAACGGCCTACGATACCACCGGACTGACAATTGGACATGCGCTGGCCCAGGCGCTGGGGGCGGTTTTCAACATTAGCCACGGTGTGGCGGTGGCGATCGCTGGGCCAGTCGCACTCCGCTTTTTACAGCAGTCCTGTTCCCAGCCTCTCGCCGAACTGGGGCGCCAGTGCCATATCCTGGCGGAGACTCCTGAACAACAGGCGGCTTTGTTTCTCGACAGATTGGAGAATCTGTTCCGTGATGTTGGACTGCCTGACAAGCTGACCGTTCCTCCCGATGCTCCCGGGAACTACCTCGATCGCCTGGTTCGCCATGCCCTTGAGGCCACCCCGGAAGCCTGTACGCTCACTCCAGTAAAAGTGGATGAAAACGTTCTCCGCGAGTTGTTCCAAAAGGTGCTGATCAAGTAGTAAGCGCCTTTGTTTGTTGGCGGGCATCCGGTTTCAGATTAACATTCGGGAAACGGTACAGCTTCCTACGCGTCGCTGCTATGGAGAAACTCCTCGATGAGCGTCACAAATTCACCCAGGATAAGGCACGTCGCGCCCCAGATTCGATGGCGTCCAAAGGCAAAATGTGGCGCTTCGTACGGTTGACCGCGGTATTCTCTCATGTGAGTACCAAAATTGGTTGGATCAAGGAGATGTAGCAGGGGCACCTCCAGAAGCTCCTCCACCTCGCACGATGACGCACACATAGGCGGGCGTGAATTCGCTACGGCTACCCAGGGATCGACTCGAAAGCCGCTGCGTTCGATGTAGATTGTTGACAGTTTCCCGAGGATCCGGGGCTGAAAGTTTTCAACCCCCAGTTCTTCGCAGAACTCCCGAACGGCGGCTTGACAGGAAGTTTCTCCCGGTTCCAAAGCTCCGCCGGGCAGACTGATTTGTCCTCCGTGCTCGGGCAGATCTCGCCGCCGCAACGTGAGCGGCAGCCACCACTCCGATTTATGCCAGTAAAGCAGAATCAGCACTGCCGCGGGCCGGGCGTCTGCCGGGATTTTCGAATAGTCGCGTCCGAGGGCGGGACGCGGCGCAAATCTTGTCCCCATCATGGGTCCCGGCAAAGGTTGTCGAAGGCGATTTTCGAGCCATGGAATGAGCCTCCATGATTGAGCCTCTCTGAAGCTTGCCGTCATAGAATCAGACAAATGTCCCTCTGTCAGCTCGACATCAAAGATCAAGGATATAGGCCATCCAATTTTGCACGCTCAAATGGATGGGCGAGCTATCAATCATATCGCTTCGCAATTCCACCAGGTCCTGTCGTCGGCGACGCCAACCGACTGTTCAGAGGAGAGATCAATATTCACTAATGCATTTCCGTTTTCACCTCAGCAAGCGCGGGCCGGTAAAAGTTGAACTGAACGTTGGGGTGCTCTGCCAGAAGCGACATCGGCACGGCAGAATCGGCAATTCCCTTGGAAATCATCAGTGTGGTCAGCCGCATACCGAAAGGATTGTCGTGCATGCCCGCATGCCAGATGGAAACCTTCTCAGCCTTCCACGTTTCCACCGGTCCTACTGTTGCTGCCTTGGTAGGTACTAGATGGACCTGTCCGCCGCCGGAGGTGCGTGCATTCTGCATGACGGTTGCTGGATGCAAATCGGTAATCCGCGTCTTAAGTTTGCGGTATTCCGCAGGCGGGGGCGGCTCGTCCTTCCATTTTCCCTGCCGCTTGGGCGGATCGTTAAAAGCCCAGTGTTTGATGTCTCCCTGCCCTCCTTGCATGACTACGCAGCGGATTTCATCAAAACTTCGAGAATAGGCGTCGAGATCGCCAATCGGAAACCGAATATGGTCCTTGGGCATCCTCAGCTTCGGGTTGATTCGGTTGAAACACAATTCCATGTCCGCCCGGGCAAAACTCAATGGATGATCTATCGGAACCGGCTGACCTGTCGTTTCATCCACCCATTCATCCATTCCCCAAAAGTGGCCCTCGCGCACATCGAGTCCCAATTCATTCACCAGCCGGGCGACCAGCGGCAACTGCTCAGTGGGACCTATCGGACCGCAGATCCCACAGGGATTGTCCGCGGTGGATTGCCGCCAGGCATTGATGTATTCGAGAGCTTCCGCCAGGTAGAATTCTTCCAGCGTGTCGTACATTACAATCTTGAACCCTGGCCGGGAAAGCCGTTCGATTTGGCGCACAGTGAGTTTGGCCGCATCCTGCAGCAATTCAGGATCCAAAGTCGTGTAGTCCCACCAATCTTTGGCGAGTTTGCTTAACGGCCGGGCCATAACTTGCTCCTTTCACGCAGAGCGCCTTCGCAACTGAACACTCTCCGAATTTTTGCCTCATTATCAGAAAAAGTTGGACGCAGTCAATCTCAACCCACGACAATTCCAAATGATCGAATTCGACTCTTTTCATATATGCCCCACGGTGTACGATATGGTTGTATCCGGGGTTGCTCCCTATAACGCACTTGCCTTTCCAGGTGGAAAATTGCCTAGAGGCCATGGCGCTCGCACGGCAGCCTATACGTGACGCAATTCACCGGGTCATGACTACCGATTCCACGGCAGTTCCCAAACAAGAGATTTGCGGCATCCTTGCACTCAATAAACCCAAAGGGATCACCTCGCGCGATGCCGTCAACATGATCCAGCGCTGGGCAACCGGCCTTCGCCTCGGCCACGCAGGTACCCTTGATCCACTGGCGACCGGCGTCCTTGTCGTGTGTGTCGGACGTGCCACGCGGCTGATCTCACTGATCCAGGAACTACCGAAGGTGTACCGGGCAACATTCCTGCTGGGCAGAAGCAGCCCCACCGACGATGTGGATGGCGAAATCACCATCCACGAGGGAGCGGTACCACCAACGCTCCAGCAAATCGAAACCGTCTTGCCTGAGTTCACAGGCAGGATCCTGCAACGGCCTCCAGTTTATTCCGCCGTAAAAATCCGTGGGCGACGTGGCTACGAATGGGCCCGGCAAGGAACACCCCAACTTCCGCAACCCCGCCCGGTGGATGTCTACGAACTGAAAGTCCTCCGATATGAATATCCGGAACTCGAGATGGAGATACGATGCGGCTCAGGCACATATGTGCGATCGCTGGGACGCGATCTTGCCGAGAACCTGGGTACACGGGCCGTTATGTCGGAGCTGACACGCTTGGCTGTCGGTCGATTCACGCTTGAAGAATCGGTTGATCCAAGGACACTGGACGAACGGCGATGGCTGGAGTACCTACGTCCGCCGATTGTGGCGGCGCAACATCTCCCGCAACTTCGACTCGATGAGGCCTCGCTTCGTGGTCTGTTGCACGGCCAGTGGCCCAGGTGCCAAGAAGAGCTTGTTCCCGGTCAGAAGGCGGCTGTTGTCGATCAGTTCAATAACCTTCTGGCGATTGTCGAAGTGCAGAAAGGATCTCGCCTCAAACCATTGGTCAACCTCGCGACGCCGGCGCACTGACCCACAGGCTCATCAGCCCGAACAGCACCCACGGTTGCTCGTGAAGGTTATCATATGCAACAATAAATGATTTCGTCTGTCGAAAAACGCAACCGAAGTGGCTTTGTCGGTAGCGTGACAAATTCACCATTCTGCACGCAAAGATTTTGCGAATTACTGGAGCTCAGCGTGACGCTTCTTAAGTCTACGCCTCTTGGGGATTGGCACAAAGAGCACGGTGCCCGCCTGACGGGCTTTGCCGGATGGAGCATGCCTCTGCATTATTCCTCCGGCATCCTTCAGGAACACCTTAGTGTACGGAAATTCGGCGGTCTTTTTGACATCAGCCACATGGGCCGCTTTCGAGTAACCGGGCCAGACGCCGTGTTGTTCCTCCGCAGTGTACTGACGAATGACGCAGCGCGGCTCGAACTGTGGCAAGCTCATTACACCATCCTCCCCCGGGAAGACGGATCTGCTTTGGATGATGCGTACCTTTTTCGGTTTCCAGATGGCTACTGGCTGGTTGTGAACGCGGCCAACGCCGAGCAGGACTGGCACCATTTGCAGGAGTACGCCCAGGGATTATCCGTCCTGCTGGAAGACATGACAGGCACAACAGGAATGCTGGCGGTCCAGGGACCACAGAGCGAAGAACTATTGAAAAAGGTGCTCACAGAGGGCACACTGCCACCACCTGTCCGAAATACCGTCTCTCAAGCCCGGCTTGAGGATATTGATGTGCGCATTTCCCGAACGGGATACACGGGCGAACCGGTCGGTTTTGAATTGTTTTTGCCAACTGAGGACACGGTCCGCGTTTGGGAAAGACTGGTGGAGGCAGGAGAATCCCTGGGAATTCAACCAGTTGGATTGGGTGCGAGGGATACCCTACGACTAGAAGCCGGTTTGACGCTCTTTGGGCACGAGCTCGGTCTGGCTCCCGACGGCACCCCCATCCCCATTTTCGCTGCTCCTTCCGCCAGCGTGGCTGTCCACCTTACACCAGATCGCGGCGATTTTATCGGTCGAGTCGCTCTTGAGGCCCAGGCCGCCGCTTATCAGAGTTATCGCCAAGGCCCCATCCAGCATAGTGAAAGTTTGCCGCGGCTGGTTCGTCCCCTGGCCGTTCTCGGACCCGGAATCGCTCGACAGGGTGACGAGGTGTACTGGAACGGTCAGCGAGTGGGCTGGGTCACTAGCGGTACCGTCGTGCCCTACTGGGTGTTTACTGGGCAGGAACCTGATGCCATTCCCACTGAGGAGACCGGACGGCGAGCGATCGCGCTGGCGTATATCAATGCTGACGTCCCGCGAGAGGCTGCCGTGGAAATAAACGTCCGTGGTCGTCTTCTTCCCGCCCGTGTTGTGCGGCGGCACGGTCGAAGCGATTTGCCTCCATACTTTCGACCTATCATCGTCCAGTGATGTCTTAAAAAGTTTCCTTTCTATTGAGGTCGCAATGACTATGTCGGACAAAGTCAAAACACTGCTGGAAAAAACGCTCGAAAACCACATATGGCGCCAGCAACAGTGCATCAATCTCATTCCCTCGGAAATGACGCCGTCCCCGCTGGTCCGTCTGATTCAGGTCACGGATCCCGTCGGCCGATATGCTGAACACAATTTTCTCCCGCAACTCAATCGTGAAGTGTATTACTATCAGGGCACGAAGTTTATTGAATGGGTTGAGCAGCAGCTCGTTCAGGAACTAGGTCAGTATCTTGGCACGGACCTTGTGGAACCACGCTTGATCAGCGGTCAAACAGCCAACATGGCGGTCTTTAGCGCTCTTGTGGCGTACCGAAATCAAGATAGAAAGCAGGGTGATTTGGAGCGGATTCATGGGGTTCTCAATCATCATCTGAATCTGGGCGGACATCTCAGTGCCCAGGCGATGGGGCCCCTTCGTGACTATGTGGCGAGAGATCCCGCCACCGGGCGATTCATGATCAAGCATTTCCCTGTGCGGCCGGATAACCCCTACCGCGTGGATGTCGAAGCGACGGTCTCTCTCCTCGAGACCTTTGCCCCCGAACTTATCATCTTTGGCAAGAGCATGTTCATCTGCCGCGAGCCGGTGAAAGAAGTCTGCCAAATCCTTTCCCAACTCAAGCTGAGGGCACTGGTCATGTACGACGCCGCGCACGTCCTGGGTATTCTGGGGCCCGCTTTCCAAAATCCGTTCGCTGAATGAGCAAATATCGTGACGGGCTCCACACACAAGACTTTCTTCGGAACCCAGCGCGGAATCATCGCGGCACGATTCGATCCAGACTCACCGCACGCAGCACTCTGGGATCACATCCGCCGGCGTGCTTTCCCGGGCTTTCTCAGCAACCATCATCTGGGGACTCTTCTCGGTTTGCTCCTGGCGGCCATGGAAATGAACACCTATCGAGAAAGTTATCAAACTCAGGTGCTGAAGAACGCCAAGGCATTTGCTAGGGCTCTTCACGACTGTGGGGTTCAGGTCGAAGGTGATCCCACCGTCGACTACACCGAAACGCACCAGGTGTTGGTTCGAGTGGGCTCCCATCAGGGAATCGAGGCCGCAGAGCGGCTGGAGGAATCCAACATTATCGTCAACTACCAGGCCCTGCCCGGTGACGAAAATTTCGCTGCCAGTTCAGGAATTCGCATGGGCGTGGCCGAAATGACACGCTTCGGTATGCGCGAGCGGGACTTTCAGGAACTGGCGGAACTCATCGCTGATGTGTTGCTCCGCGGGCGTCGTGTTGCCGAAGCAGTGGCCAAATTCCGTAGTCGGTTCCTGGAGATGCAATACTGCTTTGCTCCTCAAGATTGGCCGGAGCTGACCGAAAAACTGCTGGCGACATTCTGATAGCCAAACACTTTACTCCGTTGCCCTCCAGCGGTTGAACCAAGCACGTTTTTCGAACGGCAGTTTCTCTCTCTGTTGCCCTGGCTCTGCGGCAACGCCGATGGGCAAAAGGATCCGCACCTGGAGGTGGGGCGGAACTCCCAACATTTCCCCAATTCGTTCGGCAATCCGATTGTAACGCAGCGCGCCGTCGAGCCAAACCGTCGCATACCCAAGGGCTGTGATGGCCAGAAGCATGTTCTCCACGGCGGCTGCACAATCCTCGATATGGAAGGAGACATTGCCCATCACAGGCCGCGGATCCGTAACACACACAATCATAGCCTTAGCGGTGGTGCAAACAGGTTTATTTTCGAACAGCGAAGCGATCCGGTGAATGAGCTGAGGATCATCCACAATGACGAAACTCGTGGTCTGTGCATTCTTCCCCGATGGTGCACGAATTCCAGCCTCCACGATTTTCCGCAGGTGTTCTCGAGGAATCGGAATGTCCCTGAACGGTCCGCGATAACTGTAACGCTTCTCGATGGCTTCAAAGACATCCATAAATCCCTCCCGTCAATATCCTTTGTTCATAAGCGCAGCCCTTAGCCCTATTGCTGACCACGCATCAAAAGCACTTTAATGTTACCGTATGGAGGGTCTTTCTTTTATCGAAGCGATGGGATTTCACAGCGGTGCTTGCCTGTTCATGATCATGATGTGACCTTTGACAACGTCCAACAACCCTACTGCGTTGGCAACAAATGTAACAGTTGCTCCTGACATAAGGTTGTCGCTGTATGAGCCTCGCTCATCTTTCACCGGAGCCCAAAAGACCGCGGAGAGTCAATCGCTATCGGATTCGGCGACGCACGCCCCCGGGGGCGGCCCCCGGAACAATCATCCCGGAACCGATGGCACACGCCCCCCGAATCACTCTTACGCATGTCCTTCCCGAGACCATTGAAGAGCGGGAAGTCCAGCGTCCCGAGATGATCCGAGGCTGGCTGAGTCAGCCTGGTTGGATCTGGTGTGATGTCGACGGACCAGGAGACAGCCAATTCATTTCTGAGGTCGCTCGCGTTTTCAACCTCCATCCACTGGCGCTGGAAGACGTCGTCAACACACACCAGAGGGCCAAGGTCGAAGAGTATAATGGAACCCTGTTCATTACCGCGCGGATCCCGCATATCGCCAAAAACGGCATCATCGAGAGCGAACAGATCAGCATATTCCTCGGTCCAAATTTTCTGCTGAGCTTCCAACCTCGACCGGGTGATGTCTTTGCCTGCATCCGAAAACGGTTTCGCGATCCCGGAAGCCTCCTTCGTCAACTCGGCCCTCAATATTTGGCCTACTCGTTGATTGACTTGGTCATCGACCACTATTTCCCCGTGCTGGATTTTCTCGGCGAGAAACTGGAGTCGTTGGATGAAGAAGTGACGCATACCGATGCCCGCAAGGTCCTGAGCGAAATCCACGATCTCCGGCGGGAACTTCTCTATCTGCGCCGTATTCTGTGGCCCCACCGGGATGCTGTTCAAATCCTACTTCGCGACTATACCAGTTTTCTCACGGACGCTGTGAGAGTTCACCTCCGCGATTGCTGGGATCACGTGGTTTTGCTTATCGATCTGACAGAAACGTACAGGGAACTGTGCGCCGATCTCCGAGACTACTGCCTCTCAGCGATCAGCAACCGTATGAACGAAGTGATGAAATGGCTGACGCTCATCGCCACGATCTTCATTCCCTTGAGCTTTATCGCAGGTGTTTACGGGATGAACTTTGATCCCGACTTTTCTCCATGGAACATGCCGGAGTTGCGCTGGTACTACGGATATCCATTTTCTTTGCTCCTTATGCTAGCGGTAGCCATTTTGATGATTTGGGTTTTCTACCGCCGCGGCTGGATTGGCCAAGACTGGCCAATATCAGATTCGGCTTTTCACCGCTCTCCGGCCATGCGGGCTGAGAGCCAAACCTTCCGGGAAAGCACAT
Source organism: Thermogutta sp. (assembly GCF_039793925.1). Classification (GTDB taxonomy): domain Bacteria; phylum Planctomycetota; class Planctomycetia; order Pirellulales; family Thermoguttaceae; genus Thermogutta. The sequence goes on from NZ_JBAMME010000145.1 coordinate 11,204, forward strand.
CTTCCCCAGGGCAAAAATGAACACCAGAGATTTACGACCGTTCAGCCATAAGAAGCGTTCAGTAGCATGCCTGTTCTCTCTGACTAAAAAGGGCCGCGTTGGCGGTCCTTGTGCTCGTGCCGTTAGAATTGTTGATGGAGTAAACATGGGGAACCAGGCCGCAGTTTCACAATGGAGAAAAGACGATTGAACCATTCAGCAGCCGTTTTCATTGCTCTACTTGGGGTGAGCATTCTTGAATCGGGCGCGGACTCCGCCAACACTCAAACTCTTTCGTCAACGGTGTCGCGGCCTATCTTCGCGGCGGAAGAGGAATTCTGGCAGCGACTGGAGCGAACCACGAGCATCTACTGGACGGACGTCCCCCTCCGAGAGGGGCTGTTACGTCTCGCGGAAACTCACGGGGTGGCCATATTTCTGGATCGCCGGTGTGATCCCGGCCAGCCAGTGACACTCACCGTGCGCCAGCGAAGTCTTCGCGACGTGCTCTTGGAAATAGCTCACCAGCGCGGTTATGAGCTGGCATTTCTGGGGCCCCTTGTGTACATCGGACCGGCGGACACAGCCAATCGATTGGAGATTGTTGCAGCGCAGCGGCGAAAGGAACTGCAGGCCCTGGGCCGAATCGGTGCGTCCGCTCTGCGCCCAGCGCCCATCTCCTGGCCGCGCCTGAGCACCCCCCGAAACCTCGTCCTCCAGTGGGCACGGGAAGCAGGCTGGCAACTCGCCAACGCTGAAGAGATCCCTCACGATCTATGGCCGGAAACAAGTCTCCCCGCTCTCACGATTGCCGATCGTATAACACTGGTTCTTCTTCAGTTCAACCAGACCTATCAGGTGAGTGAAAGCGGGGTAATGACGGTTGTGCCGTTCGTGCCGCTGGATGGCGAAATCAAACGTTTTCGAATCGGAGGTGAAACCAGTGTTCTGGCGCAGCGATGGGCGCAGCAATTTCCCGATTGTGTTGTCGTGGCCTCAGGGCCGGAAATTCTCGTCCAGGGGCCGGTTGAAACGTTGAGTGAATTGTCCCGACTGGCCGCGAGCTTCGAATCATTACAACGGCCGAGCCTGGGCACTTCCCCACCAGCCACGGCGGCCATGGACCCTTTCGCTCAGCGACGATTTACTGTCAGGGATGGGCGCGGCACACTTGAAGGTGTTATCCGGCAGCTCGCGCAGCAGCTTGGAATGGAGGTCCAATTCGATGCCGAAGCGGCCAGACGGAAGGGAGTTCGGCTTGATCAACTCATTGAATTTCGAGTCACCAACGCCACTGTTGACGAACTGTGGCGAGCCATTCTGGAACCCCGAGGTCTCACTTTCGTTCGAACAGGCCGAACGATTCGAATATTCCCCGCATCGCACGCTGGCGCACCGTGAGAGGTAGGCTGCTGTTCCTGCGGATGTTCCGTCACTTTTGGGTTTCACTGGGAGCGCCGCCAGCCATGCACTTCCACGAGCGGCGGATTTGACTCATCTTCCACGAGCGGAATGGGTTTTTCGTAGAGCGCCTGCCTCACAAGAGGCTTGTCCTGGGACATTGGTAAACTCGTACCGGACGCACTCGGTGCTGAGCGCCCCTCCTCGGCGGGCTTCATTCGGGTCTCCGAACCCGATTCTTGCTTGAACGTGGGAGTGGGTTGTGTGCTGGAACTCGCCGGGGGGAGCGTGGGGATCGCCGTGGCTGGAGATGACGACCAACTGCTGGGTGTGCCCGAAGCACAAGCTGTACAACCGCTCGTGGCCGATACGTCGTAGCTTCCGGCCGGTACAACACCGCTTTCCACCGGAGCGCACACCGTTGACGTCGTTGCAGCGGGAATGTACTCGTACGTCGCAAAATAGGCTGTCGACCAGGTCGGTGTGGACGAAACCAGAGGCCAGTAGCCCGCTCTTCGGGCCCTCCAGTTGGCAAATGGACGCCACGGGAATAGGCGACGTCGAGGCTCGTACACAATTTGAACCGGCCGATACGTGACGACGGGAACCATGGCTGGGGTCGCCGCCGGTGAAGCGACTGCGTATGGAGTGGCAACTGGCAGGTAACTCGTCGTGCTCACCGCAGGAGGCGTCAGAACAGGGGCAAGACGATAGACTGTCGTCGCACCAGGTGTTACCGGCAGATAGGTCACACGATAACTTGTCGTGGGCGCCGGCGCAGAGGACACGGGCGGCATGTAGGTGGTCACCGGCGTGTACGCTACTCCGATGGGATATCCCCCGTAACCAGCCGTGTACGTCGTCGGGCGATTAAACAACCGTCCCAAAAGGCATTGGGCATCCGCAACGGAGCCAACGGCCAGCCACATTCCCAGCATTACGGCCGAGGACACAGCAGCTTTCGTTCTCATAGTTGTTATCCTTTGGGTTCTAATCCCCTCGAATTTGGGCCATCAAACACCCCGGGCACGCAACCCGCAGTCGGCAGCATTGGGCTTTTCCTTTAGTAATTGTGACTCAAAATATGCCCCCACGAGAGACGCCCCCACCTCCATCTAAGAGAAATGGGCGGGTTGAAGGTACCACCTGTGCGGTCTGTAACGGTTGGGTAAACCGGTTAGCCGCCTCTTCGCGTGCACCCAGTCTCCCGTCACCCGTGCTGCTCTTCAAGTTCATTACAGGACGGTGATACTCTCGGGCACCTGAGTCGATCACGAAAAATTCACCAAATCCTTGACTACGCTGTCCCGGTTCCGCACAATGGATACCGACGTCTGGATCACTCGTCCTCAGAAGAGCGCTCGTCCGTCCCGTTTGACCAGGTTAACCATGGGGGTATGGCCATGCGGCATGCATTCATGAAGTCCGAGAGGCCAGCGGGCAGAAAGAGCACCTCGGGTTGTTCCGCAAAACAATTGCCGCACACTATTGGCATTCTCGTTACACTCCTGGGTGTGCTTGTTATTGTTGGGCTAGCTTCAGGCTGCCGAAGATCTCAATCCCCAGTCCAAGTTGAAGAGGTGGAGCCGCTCGCGGCGGAGCCGCAACCATCCGCTGCTCAACCGCAAGAACCGATGGCGATTGCACCGATTGACAGCGTTACGCTCCGACCCGGTGAAAATGTCTCACGCAAAGTTCGGGTCGATCGGAAGGGCCGAACGGGGGCCATCAAGCTGGAGGTTAGCAATCTCCCCCAAGGGATTCACGCGAAAATCGGAGACATTCCAGACGGGCAGTCGGAAACTGAACTCGTCCTCTTAGCAGATACCTCACTAGGGGAAAACGAGCTCACTGCGGTGGCTGAAGTGCGTGCCACCCTGGGAAGCGACAGAGCCTCGCAGAATGTAGCCATCCATGTCCCCAAAACTCCTTTACCGGACTGGAAAATGCCAGGCCAGTTGTATTTGAAACCGGGGGAAGAAGTTCCCATCCAAATTGAGTTGGATCGAAAAGGTTACACAGGTCCGCTCAGCCTGCGTGTGGAGCAGCTCCCCGAAGGTGTGATCGGCGAACCTGTGAGCGTGCCAGATGACGCTCAGAAGGTTACTCTGCAACTCAAAGCCGGGACCGAGGCGAAAGAAGGCGAATTCTCCGCACAGGTGGTCCTTGCAGCGGGGGCTAGGACGGCAGCTCGCCCGATTAAATTGGTAATCCGCAAAAACCTCTTCGCGGTGGATTGTTTTCGTGTTGTCACCTTGAAACCTGGGGAAAGCCGTGACGTCGATATACCGATTCGCCGCAACGGGTACGCGGGCCCAATTACGTTCACGTTTGAAAATCTTCCTGAGGGCGTAACTCTCACCGCCTCCGAAGTTCCAGCAGGCGCCACATCCGTGAAATTCCACTTTTCCGTCAATCCGCAGGCCCATGAGCGGGTACGGTCCGTGTGGGTTCAGGCTAGAGGGAATGGGGCAGACTTCCGCGACGCCATTGTCGTTCGGGTAGCCAAGGAATTGGGTAAAGGCTTTCTTCCCGCGGAAATCGGTTATGATCCCGAGATTGCTCCTCTTTTCCGCCGGGGATCATTTGGTGGCAGACTGACGGCCAAGAGCAAGGCGGCTCTGTGCGATGCGTACGGTGGTACCCCGGAATCTGAACAGGCCGTGCTCCGTGGCTTGCGATGGCTAGCAGCCCACCAGGAAGTCGATGGTCGATGGTCATTGAAGGATTACGGCCGAACCAATCCAAGCTGTGATTGCCATTTGGATGCCGAAAAGGAAAAAGACATTGTCGATAGCGACACCGGGGCAACAGGGCTTGCGCTTCTGCCCTTCCTAGGAGCGGGTGTGACGCACGAGAGTTCGCCGGAAGAGCCCCCCGAGCTAGCACGTTACCGAAACGGTGTCCGCCGAGGGTTGTTCTACCTCATTCGTGTGCAGACGGTCGATCCAAAGTCTGAAAAGGATGGCTATTTGGGCGGGAATACGTATGCCCATGCCATCGCAACAATGGCCCTTTGTGAAGCCTATGGCCTTTCAGGGGATGAACGTATTCAGATTGCGGCCCAGCGGGCAATCAAGTATCTCATGAACGCCCAGCACAAAGAGGGCGGGTGGCGCTATGGCTTTCGTGAGGCAGGCGACATGTCCGTTGTCGGCTGGGTGTTCCTGGCCATTCGCAGCGGCCAATTGGCCGGATTGAGAATCGATAACCTGCCCTTATCGCGAGCATCGCGATTCCTGGACTCCTGCGCTGTGGGGCCTGAGCCGTATAAGCTCTCAGAATATTGTTACCAGCCCGGCCAGCCTTCAAAGATGTCACTGACAGCCTGTGGCCTTTTGACGCGACAATATCTGGGCTGGCCAAAGGACAATCCGCACTTGCTGGCCGGATGTCGCAAATTAATGACCCAGTTACCTCCAAAAGAGGCTCAATCGGCAGGGCAGCTTTATTACTATTACTATGCGACCCAGGTACTCCACCATATGGAAGGTGAGGAGTGGGATCTGTGGAACCACCGGATGCGCGAACATCTTATTCACACCCAGGAGACCTCTGGTCATCGCGAGGGAAGTTGGAGCCCCGAGGGAACAGATTGGGGTAATCGCGGCGGCCGAATTTACGCAACCTCTCTGGCCTTAATGATTCTCCAGGAGTACTACCGCCATCTTCCGCTTTACCGGCCGGTGCCCAAAGGACAGGTGACCAGCACCTCCGGAGCATCTGGCACTCCCGGTTACTAATGTGCTCACTGGCAGAGCAGCGGCTGTCAGACAGGTATACAAGCGACCATAAAACAATTACTGGTCGCAAATACTGATTTTTATGCGGTTATTATACGGTTATTTATCTTCAGGGTTTCAAGTTACGGAATTGCTGAGGAAATCCAATGAACCGATCCAGGTCGTCCTTGGTTGTATATTGTGGGACTATACTTCTATCCATGTTGGCGAGTCTCCCCGCAATAAGCGACGAGCCTCTGGATGACCCGTACTACCGCTATATCGCAACAGCTCCCGAGTTCCAGCCCGTGAAACATGACCGAACAATCCTCACCTCTCGATGGGACACTTGGCTGTATATGCCTTGGCGCTATCAGTGGACAATTGGAACAGGCGACGAAGGTGGACTATTCTGCCGTGAGTTCGGAATCAATGGCGGCTTCACAGACCACGGCGATGGTCCGTTCGAGTGGCTTGAGAAGTGGAATCTTCGTTTTTACAACGACCACACTGCCGGAAAGGGCTACCTTTATCTGCGCGACGCCAACCAGCGATCGCGTTTTCAGGCCTTTCAACGTGATGCCCGGGCAATCCGTCAGGATCGAGAAGGACTGAAACCGTTGGACGATGCACTTTTCACAAAGCTTTCCACACTTGTGCGAGAGCGGGTCACACGACTTCGTCAGAGTCCGATGCGCGTGGCTTACGCTTTGGACGACGAAATTTCGTGGGGCATCTTCGTGGTTCCCCTCCCCTGGAGGGTTCACGCCGACGACGAAGCCTATCAACGCTGGCTGGACTACTACTACGGAGGCAAGGGGCCCAAAGCCCAATTTGTTACCCCGGATGCAATACTGCCTCAGTTAAAAAGCCAACTCAAAGACATCGATCTATCGCCCCTTTTGGACCGCATTACGTACAACGATTCAGTGTGGGCGAACTTTTTGGGACGGCTGGTCGAAGTAGCCAATGAAACCGATCCAGAAACCCCCTGTGGCTTCGTAGGTGGCCAAGCGCCGAATATGTGGGGCGGATACGATTATGCCAAATTGATGAAAAAGATCCAATTCATCGAAGCGTACGATCTGGGTTCCTCGCAGGCCATCATTCGCTCCTTTAATCCACAGAATTGTATTCCACAAGTTACAACGCATTTTCACTCTGACCAGCGAGGAACGGCCAACGATGTGTGGCAGAGCTGGTACTACTTCGCCCATGGAAATCGGGGCATGATCGGCTGGGTGGAAGGCTGGTTCGAGGGCACAAAGCCGCGCCCCTGGCTTTACGAATATCGCTCGACTTTGAAAGAGTTGGGCCAGATTCAGGGACCTAAACTCGTGGGTGCCCGGTGGGTTCATGACGGGATTGCCATTTATTACTCCCATCCCTCAATTCAGGTTTCATGGTGCCTGGATAGCGAAGCACACGGTCGCACGTGGGTCAATCGGGGCAACGACCACCGATTGGGTACGTCCCATTTGGTCCGCAAGGCCTGGGAATATATTCTTACAGATAGTGGCCTGCAATACTCGTTTATCTCTTACGATAGCGTCGTTCTTCATGGCATCCCTGATGAGTATCGCGTTCTTATCCTTCCTGCCTGTTATGCCCTGTCTGATGCCGAGGCTCAGCGAATCCGTGAATTCTGCTTGCGAGGCGGAACGGTTATCGCCGACTTTTGCTGCGGTCTATTCGATCAGCATGGCAAAGCACGAGCGCGAGGAGCTCTCGATGATCTCTTCGGCGTTACTCATGACGGAACTGAGCGGGCGCAAGATTTCTTCGGCGAGAGATTTTGGGTGGAGACCGACCAGGATGCAGCCTACAACTACAAATCGTACCGGGAACTGTTCACCACCATTTCCTGCCAGATCCACGATGGTTACGCCGTTGCGGAAAAGCGGCTTCCTGTTTTGAATGTCAAGAAGGTCGGAAATGGCACGGCGGTTTACCTGAATCTATCCCCCCAACGCTACCTCCAGTACCGGGAAGAAGGCACCGCCGACGAGAAGTCTCGCGTGCCTTTCGTGGCGCCCATCTTTGAGGCGGGCGTTCGCCCGTGGATCCAGGTGACAAGCGAGGGCCGGCGGCCTGCTAATATCGAGACCTGCTACTGGAAAAACGGCGGCAGGGTCTTCGTGTTCGTGGTTCAAAACGCTCCGGTGACCGGCTCCATGTTTGGGGCAACCGGTGCAACTTCACTCAAGACGCGCACAATCCCCATTACTGTTCAATTAAACCGGACCGTCCGTGATGTGCGGGATGAACGTACCGGCCACAACCTTGGAGATGGAAACCGCTTCGAATTCCAGTTCCCTATGGCGGAGGCCGTTTTCTTCAGCTTTCGTGCTGATACTCAATAAGACCAACTCTGTGCAACAGTCAGCGCCGGTATGCCCTTGATAGCCTACCAGACGTTGCAGATTTACTCGCCGATGATTTTGATCAGCACGCGTTTGGGACGGCGCCCGTCAAATTCTCCATAAAAAATTTGCTCCCATGGGCCGAAGTCAAGTTTCCCATTGGTGATCGCCACCACAACTTCCCGACCCATGATTTGCCGTTTATGATGGGCATCCCCGTTATCCTCGCCTGTCCGATTATGGTGATACGTCTCGGGCGAGGGATCATACGGAGCCAGTTTTTCCAGCCAGCGTTTATAATCTTCGTGGAGACCGGGTTCATCATCGTTTATGAAGACGCTCGCGGTAATGTGCATGGCATTGACCAGGCAAAGCCCCTCCTTCACACCGCTTTTTTTGACGGCTTCTTCTACCTGCCTCGTAATATTCACAAAATCCATTCGCTTGGGAATATTGAATGTGAGGTACTCCGTATAGCTCTTCATACTGCGCTTCTCCGTTAAAGAATAAACGATAGCTATTGGCTCTCTGAGCGAACCCCGTACTTTGCGCAACTCGGCCATTTGGCAATGTTCTGCCAACCGCCTCACCCTCCCGCAATCCATCCCCCAGGAGGAAATCCCACGTCAGCGTGCTCTTACCGCCAGCCCACTGCGATGGTCGCTTCTAGTGGGCGAATCGTCACTCGGGAAGTGGTTGGTCCTTGGTTTCTGGCGCGAAAGGAAGTACGAGAATCCCAAGAAGGAAGAACAGACACATTGTGGCCCCTGCCACCCGCATCGGTTCCGCAAAGTTGGCGAACACGACGCCGCTCAGATAGCCCTGAAGGAACGGCCCGAATGCGGACACGTAGCGGCCGATGTTGTAGCACATCGATGTGCCGGTGCTCCGCAATCTGGTGGGGAACAGCTCGGGGAAGTAGATCGCGTAGCCTCCAAATACAGAAAGCTGCGCAAACCCCATCAACGGCGCCATCCACAAAACATCGCTCCAGCGTCGCATAGTCAGAAAGACAAACGCTGTGACGACCATAGCAAACAGGAAAAAGATGGCGAACGTCCACTTTCTACCTAACTTGTCCGTTACCATACTGAAGGCATAAATACCGAAAAACGCGCCGATATTGAATAAGAGGAGCTGAATGCTTCCCCAGCGTTGCACATACCCACCGATGTTTTTAGTCCGCTCCTGAATTCGCGCGATATGGTCGGCTAGCGAAGCATTAGAAATATCGGCCTCCGTCACAAAACCGCGTCGGCGTTCCCGGTCTTCCGGCGTCTGAGATTGTCGTTTCCGATCGAGCTTCGCCAGAACCGAACCGTCGTCCGACCATGGCTGATCGAGCAGCCGCAACGCGTTTTCGAGGGTCACCGGTTCCCCTTGAGCGACGAGTGTTAAAGCGGCGGCCAAAAGATACTGGGCATCATGATCCTCTGGACTTTCACCGATCAGATCGCGGGGTGAAATCCCTGCCTCGGCCACTTTCTCCAGTGCACCCGGTGTCTGGAACACGAGAGCCACAAACTGTCGATCCTTCTCGGAAGCTCCTTGCTTTCGATATTCTTCCGTGATGTTGGCCCGAAAAATTGACTGCACCAAATCCACGCCGAAGACCCCGATGCCCCAGAGACCGATGACACCGGCTGCTGCGAGGATAATCCCCACGATCGCCCGAACCCGCCAGCGAGGATCACCGAACAATTCGACCAAAGAACCGGCTTTCTGTTTTGCCGCTTTTCCCTCGGCCACTGCCTGCTTCCAACGTTCCGGCTCTTTCAACCAGAACATGATAAAAACGATGAGCACGGCCGGAAGAACACCCACCCCGAACATCCATCGCCACGTCTGGCCGGAAATATATCCCGCCAGCAGAAGCTGAGAAAACAGAATCCCAACCAGTCCGGCGGAGATATTTCCCACTGCGGAAAAAGCCTGTAGAAATCCGAGAGCATGTGGTCTCGCTCTATCCGGCAGAGTCTCTGCAACAATCGCTGTCCCAAGTCCAAACTGACCGCCAATCCCCAAACCAGCAATGAAACGATAGAGTAAAAAATCCCACAACCCAAAACTGAATGCAGACAACCCCGTGAACAATGAGTAGCAACCCACAGTGAGCAGCATCGTCTTGGCCCGACCAATTTTGTCACCCATGATGCCAAATACGATCCCTCCGGTCGCCCAACCGACGAGCATGACGGCTGTCGCCAAGCCCCCGTAGAAGTTGACGACATCGGGTGTCGCCGTTCCCAGAAGATCACGAATAGCGGGCTGCCTGGCCAGGTTGAAAAGCTGTTGATCGAAGGTATCAAAGGCCCAACCAGCCGTGCATACGATGAGGACAAACCAGTGGTAGCCTGTCAACAACCGATACCACTTCTCGCGATTGGGAGTGGCGTTGGCGTCACTCATTCCTCGCTCCTTTTCTCAGAGAATTTCCAACACTCTACCGCGCTATTCCCAGGGCCCGCTTAACTGTCAACACCAAGGTTAAGCGGGATTATGAGTGATAAACGATCGTTTGTCCAGAAGGCCACCATTCGACCCATCCAGAGGTTTGCTCTGCCGGTAGAAAACCACGTCCACCTCGACAGGCCTTGTTCAGAAGTGATATTCTCTCCGAAGCGACGTGCGTGTCATGTCCATATTGCGACATTGAATAATCCATTTCACCGACCGCGCTCGTCCTTCTCGCTTCGGTGCGTAGTCGTACAGGAGGGGCGATTCATGAATCGCCCTTACCCACCGAATTTTGCGCGGTGGCCGTACCGCCAATAGGGGCAACACATGAGCTGCCCGTACCATACGTTACGCGGTGGCCACTCGGGGGTTTTTGCAAAAGTGGGAATGGGTTAGGGATGACACGTTGTTGACGCGCCGCAAGCCGCGCTTTTAAATAGGCGGATGTTCGGCAGTGGCAACCGTGCGCAAACCAAACGGGAGGTGCGTTATGACGAAACAATGCGGCTTGTGTACTCCCTGGAAGATGGTGGTCATCTTAGGATCTTTGCTGGCTATCCTGCTGAGTCCGCCGGGTGGCCGTTCGGAGGAACCACAACCGGCATCGGCGACCGGAGAGAAGACGATTGTCATCAGCATGGAGGACTTATCAGCCTGGCGTGAGCCGCACGGTGAGTGGGCCATTGTGGGTGAGGCCATTATGGACCCCCAGCAACCCCAGCGACTGGCGGTGAAACCGGGCCAGGGGATCCTCTATAACGGTCCTTCCGGAAAAACTGTCGACCTTTTCACCATCGTTGAACATGGCGACGTGATCGCGCACATCGAGTTCATGGTCCCGAAGGGATCCAATTCGGGCGTCTATTTTCAGGGACGGTATGAAGTCCAGATCTTCGACAGTTGGGGTGTGAAAAAACCCACCTACAGTGATTGCGGTGGCATTTATCAGAGGTGGGGACCGCAGGTGGGTTATGAAGGGCATGCCCCCCGCGTTAACGCCGCCAAAAAACCAGGAGAGTGGCAAACTTTTGACGTGATCTTTCGGGCGCCCCGGTTTGATGCCTCGGGAAAAAAGATCGAAAATGCCCGATTCGTCAAAGTCATTCACAACGGCGTTCTAATCCACGAGAATGTGGAAGTCACCGGTCCTACCCGAGCCTCGCACTTTACCGATGAAAAGCCGCTCGGACCGCTTATGCTTCAGGGAGATCATGGTCCGGTGGCCTACCGCAATATCCGCCTCCGGTTGGTCACGCTACCTTGAAGAAAGACGCGAAGTCCATCAGAGCATTGAGACACGCTGGACTTACAGAAAAGGTCGAAGCCATGGCGAGTCAAGAAACTGGCGCCGGTTCAGTGACCAATCCGGCAAGCAATCATGAGATCTCAGAACAACTCGTGATCATCCGGCGCATGTTGCGTCGGATGGTGGTGACGATCGGATTGCTGTGTCTAGCCGTGTTTCTCCTCGCGGCCAGCGTGTTCGGCTATCTTGTGAACTATTTCTCTTTTGACCCGTTACTGGTGGGAGGTGTTTCTGCCGGTGCTGCCGTCATCGGCTTCCTGGTCGGATTGTTCGTTGGGCGACGTTAACGAAGTTTTCTGCCGGATTAGGCCAAAAGGTTGCCGATTTTATCGGAACGTTGTCGGCTCCGTTGTGGCGGCCAACTCATCGAACCTGCGCGGACTGTGGTGCAGGAGTCCGCGTGGCAATCGCCGGATCGAAGTAGTGGGCGGTCGTCTCAAAAGCAAGTTGCGTCGCTGCACTGGGACAGCGAACCTCCGCTCGGAAGATATGGTTCCCCGGCTGCTGAGCTTGGGCTTGGACGGTGAGCACAAGTTTCTGGCCAGGGGCGATTTCTTCAATTTTTTCGAACACCACTTGACCCGGCAGAATCTTGTGAGGAGCTCCTTCCGCCGCAATAGGCTCGATCCCCTCCGAGAAAAAGCCGACCACAAAGACATCAGTCGCTGCCTTGCTTCCTTTGTTCTCGACCACGATGCGATACGTTCCTTCCTGGCCAACAGGAAGCGGACGACCTGGGCCCTCCACATCAAGCACCAGATTGGGGACAGCCTGGACGACCGTCACCAACGATGATTCAGCCGTCAGTCCACCTTCCGCCACACCCTCCACCATCAGGCGTGCTTCTCCGTCGGCCAGGAACCGACAGGGTATCTGGAAACTCTGCTTATCTCCGGGCGGAAGGGTCGGGATTGTCCAACTGATGAGATGATCATCGATTCGGGCCCCCTGTAAAGCGTTTCGAACGGGTTCGACTGCACTCGAATGACGAAGTTGTACCCGCACATTCTCCGCAGGAGCGGTTCCGGGATTCTCCACGGTTACAACATACTCGTCGCTTTGACCCACGAACTGGAGGCTCGGGCCACTGACAGAGACACTCAGATCCGGCTTGACGATTGCGATCTCGTGATCAGCACGGGCCGCGATATTTCCCGCCGCTGTGGCGTCGATGCTCAAAAGCATCTTGCCGGTTTCGCGAGCCACCAGCTCCAGTTCGATGATCCGTTTCTGTCCCGGCGCCAGATTGCCCAGGAGCTGCTTGATGGGATCCTTTTGCGCCTTGTTCAGCGGTTGAATGGCAACCGTAACGTCTTCTGCTTCGGCCGAACCGACATTGGAGACAACCAGGCGATAGACTTCGGAGCGTCCAAACAGGACGTCGTGCGGACCCTCCACATCGACCTGGAGCTTGGGCTCCCGCACTTCGATTTTCGCCTCTGTACGGGGCGGAGCGAATGTGTACTGAATGGCCAGATCAATTGTTTGGCTTTCCCGCGGAATTAACTTCAAAGAAAGCTTTTCCGTTTTGCCTGCGCCAACCGTCGGGAGAGTCCAAACCAGGGTCGTACCATTCGCATCGGGTGTCGTTGCCGTATCCCCTGCGGATGCTTCAAAACCCACCACCTCAGCCCATCGCGGAATCGCAACGGTTACTCGAACGGCATTCGCCTCGCGTCCACCCTGGTTTTTCAGGTGTATCTCGTAACTACCGGGTTTTCCCAAAGTGATGCTTTCTGGCCCCACCGTGTTTACGGCGAGAACGGGACCACTCAAACCCCCGGAAACACTTCCAATCGTCCGGTGCTCCGTGGACCTGGCAGGTGGTGGGGCCGCCGACGAGGCCAAATCTTCGCCGCCCCGCACAGAAGTCGGTGATTTGGCGAGTGTCGGAGAGCTCCTGCCGGCAACAGTCAAAGTCTGCTCGTTTCCTGTACCAGCACTGTTTCCGGTAGGCGGAGGGCTTACACCTCGGGAGCTATCCGACACCTGCGAAGCATTTGGGACCAGGGATTGCCCGGACACCGGAGTCTGTACGACGGGAGACGTCGCATGAGTCGGCCGTGGTGGCTGGACTGAGGTTGATTCCACTGGTGGCGCGGCCGCGGTCTGCGGCCAGACACGGCTTTCGGAGGGAACCGCACCGCCCACCGCCCCATGTGCAGGAGCGGCCGCTGGGCTGTTCCCCTCAGGTATACTGGCCCGATCCGCAAGTGGTACCGGTGAATGTCTCGGTTGATCGGCTGAGGCCACCTTGCCTGTTGTCGTCACTGCGCGGACGGGCGCCTCCGGGGGAGCCGAACCAACCGGCTGTTGCGGGCCCGTCGGATTTGCGCCGATGGCAGTCTGATGCGCTTCGGCCGGCGGTGTTGCCAAAGTTCTACTCGAGGTAAACGGTGACTGGCGGTATCCCATCAACCGCTGGTACAGCGGTGCCCGCGCAGGGCTCTCATCGGTGGAAGTGGCTGGCGTGGACCGTTGAGGCATAGAGCTCGCGCCGGAATCCTTGGGGTTACCCTGTAACACCGACTGAGCCAGATGCGGCTCGTCTGATCGGGCAGGCAGCGCTGCCCCAGTAGGCGTCGGTCCACCGGTCGGGCGAGCGTTTGTCGGGACCGCGGTGCGAGATGCCTCACCCGTGACAAGTGGATCAGGTTGCGGAGTCAGCGGGGTCTTATCTTCGTCAACGAAAGCTGAACCAGCTCGCCTGGGAGGGGATGGCTCCGCCGTCTCGGTTTGCTCATCAGACGTCTGCGTTTTTCTTACCGGTCGTATTCCAGAGAAAAGCTTTTGGCCAAAATTTTCGATTCGATCAAGCAGTCCGAGAGGCCGATCCGACGTGTCGCTCAATGCCACGGCCTGGCCCAGCGTGCACGCCAAAACGATCGAAAGGCAAAAAGCGCTCAGCCTCATCCCCTCACTCCTCTGAAATAGGGAGTAGTCAATCCGGCCATGTGGAAAGACCGCCACTTTCCCTCAAGGACTGTATCGGACGGGGCGATTGTATTAGATTAGAGGATTTGGCGGGATGAACCAGATTTGCCGCTTATACGAACGAAATTGATAACACATTTTTGATAGGCGATAAATCATCCAGTCGGGGGGCAATTCCGGCTGGGACAAATGGGCGTTGGAAGCTCGATCCGAGCTCAGAGCATTCAAAGTCGGGCGACCTTGAATGCACTGTGTGTTGGCCTTTATGGTGGAATAAGTCCAACCAATTTAGGGGACTCCGTAAAGTTCTGTGGGGCCAAACAATACGGGCAAGAAACATCGGTTGTGACAGATAGGGCTACCCTGTATACTCAATGTTTTTACAGTCCCGCGCAACGGTGCGAGTGAGGCCCCGGTGATTTTCCTACAAAACGCACCATTGTCACACTGACGGACCGTCTTGCCATGCGGTTTTCACTGGTTGACAGGATTATCGACGTCAAGCCTGGTAAAGAAATTACCGCGGTAAAAGCGCTCTCGCTTTGCGAAGAGTATCTCGCGGATCACTTTCCTAACTTTCCTGTTTTGCCTGGTGTTTTGATGCTCGAAGCCCTCACCCAGGCTGCCGCATGGCTGGTGCGAATAACTGAAGACTTTGCCCACAGCATCGTGGTATTGAAAGAGGCAAAACGTGTCCGTTTTGGACAATTTGTAGAGCCGGGCCAGGTTCTCCGGGTCAGGGCGGAAATTATTCGAGACGACGGGCGACTCACTGAGGTGCAGGCAGAGGGAATCCTCGACGGCAAAACGACCGTTAGCGCTCGTCTCGTAATGGAACGATACAACCTGGCTGAACGCGATCCCACCTGCGCAAGTTTGGATGATTCGGTAAAAAGAGACATGCGGAAACTCCTGGGGTTGCTGCTGGGTGGTGACAAACTATCCAAAGGCGTACCCGCAAAAGAGACGGATTCATCTACGGGGTCGCAGTTGGGCGGTCAGTCGGTCATGCTCAAAAGTACCTGACTTTCAGAGTACCACATGGCTCCGTCGTGGCGCTTTGAACGATGGCACCCAAAAATTGGGCAAGGTCAACGGCCGTGGATACAACGATGAGCATGCTGTTTTCCTGCAGAGGCTGCACAGTCTGGATTAAATCGGATGCTCTCAATTCAGAAATCGGTGGCAACACATGAAGCATCGGTTTGAAGATAAGGTTGCGTTGGTGACAGGGGGCTCCCGAGGAATTGGCCGAGCCTGCGTTTTTCAACTGGCACGGGAGGGTGCGGAAGTCTGGTTTTTGTATCAGTCCAATCAGTTGGCAGCGGCAGCGGTGGTGAACGAACTCAGTGCTGAGGGGGCTAAGGTTCGCGCTGAGCAAGCCGACGTCCGTGACGCTGCGCGAATTCAAGAGATTGTGGAAAAAATTCTTAATGAGCGGGGCAAAATCGATGTACTGGTGAATTCGGCGGGTGTCATCCGCGATGGGCTCGTGGGGACGATGACAGACGAACAGTGGCGGGACGTATTGGAAACGAATTTGACGGGAACATTTAACTGCTGCCGGGCGGTTGCTCAGCCGATGCTCTCGCAACGTCAGGGGAGCATCGTCAATCTCTCCAGCACGGCCGCTGAGTTTTCTTCGCGTGGCCAGGCTAATTACGCCGCCAGCAAGGGGGGGATCAATGGGCTGACCCGCGCTCTCGCGAAAGAGTTTGCTGCTCGTGGGGTCCGCGTCAATGCGGTCGCCCCGGGTATGATAGAAACCGATATGAGCGAAGCGGTCAGAGGGCTTGCCGGGGCCAAAATAAAAGAAATCATTCCCATGCGGCGAGTGGGCACTCCTGAGGAAGTTGCTCGCCTTGTGGCATTCCTGGCCAGCGATGAAGCCTCCTACATCACCGGCCAAATTATTCGTGTCGATGGGGGGCTGAGCTTGGGCGGCTATTGAAACGACTTATAATAAGACATCCCTGCACTGGGGTCCTTCGCTCGCACGCAAATTCCAAGGGAATTGACACACATGAGGACGTCCCGGTAGTCGGACAGCGTTCATCCCACACGGCTGCCGGGGGAACGTGGAAATGTGGATTCGATAGGTTTCGGATTGGCCAAAGGGAGACTGCAATGCTCACCCAGGAGGAGATTTATCAAAAGGTTCGCGAGGTGCTTGTGGACGCACTGGCCGTGGATGAGGATGAGGTAAAGCCCGAGGCCACACTGGTAGGGGACCTCGGTGCCGAGTCGATCGACTTCCTCGACATCGTGTTCAAGCTGGAAAAGACATTCAATATCAAAATCCCGCGCGGTGAATTGTTCCCGGAGGATGTTCTGACCAATCCAGAGTACGTCAAAGATGGCAAATTCACCGAGGCGGGACTCGCCGAACTCCGCAAGCGTATGCCGTTTGCTGAGCTGGATCAATTCGCGAGAAATCCCCTCGTTCAGGATTTTGCCAATCTCCTGACGGTGCGAGATATGTGCCGGTTTGTGGAGCTGAAGCTTCAGCAACAGGAGGGCCAGGCCTCTGCTTGACAATCGGCCCTCGTCCCGGGGAAGCTGCGAACGGGTTCGCCCCACTATAGGGCCGTTCTTCAGACGTTGAGTGCGCACATGCGGTGGTATTGGATTGATCGATTTATTGAATTTCACAGTGGGCGGATGGCCAGGGCAATTAAGAATGTATCCCTGGCCGAGGAATATCTTCACGATCACTTCCCCGGCTATCCTGTCATGCCCAATAGCCTGGTCATTGAAGGCGTGGCCCAGACAGGCGGGTTGCTGGTGGGGGAATACAACCAGTTCAGGCTGAAAGTGGTGCTGGCAAAGGTCCCCCACGCCAAGTTTTATTGCGAAGCTGTGCCTGGCGACGTGCTCACTTACACGGCCACCATTGAGCACATCCATCCCCACGGAGCGGTTGTCAAGGCAACAAGTCACAAGGGGGAAATACTTCAGGCCGAGATGGAACTGGTGTTTGCCCATCTGGGTGAGGACTTCAATAACCGGGAACTCTTTGATCCCGGTACGCTGACGCATATGATGCGAATCCTTCGGGCCTACGAAGTGGGCAAAGCGGCCGACGGATCCCCCCTTAAGGAGCCTCCTGAGGAAACGGTGTAGACGGGTGCTTGGGACAAGCGTATTGCCACGTTATAGCATATCATTTCATTTAAAATACGATCGGTTATCTGATCCTGATGGCCTATCAATGAAGCTGCTAATGGAGGTCCCGCACAATTATCGGCGGCCATTGGAAATTGTAGAATCCGCTGGGAGATAATCGGAGCGAGCTCCATGAGGCGCCGCGTTGTCATTACGGGAATGGGAATGGTGACTCCGCTCGGTGCGGATCTGGAGACTGTCTGGCGCCGCCTTCTCAACGGCGAGTCAGGCATCGACTACATCACCCTTTTCGACGCCAGCCATTTTCCTACAAGGATTGCGGCGGAGGTGAAAAACTGGAGCCTGGCCGACGTCGGCGAGAACCCCGAAGAGTGGAAGTTCCAGGGACGTCACACGCATTTCGCTATCGGGGCTGCGAAAAAGGCATGGCTGGATGCAGGGCTTGATTCTGCGAAGATCGATCCCACGAGATTTGGGGTCTATACCGGCAGCGGCGAAGGACAGCAGGATTTCCATCGCTTCACCCAGATGATGGTGGCCGCCCTGTCGGATGGCGAGCTGGACGTCGTCAAGTTTACTAAAAAAGGGCTTGAAATCCTCCATCCGATTGAAGAGCTGGAACAGGAACCCAATATGCCGGCGGGACACCTCGCCGGATTGTTTAATGCCCAAGGTCCGAATATGAACTGTTTGACGGCATGCGCCGCGAGCAGTCAAGCAATCGGCGAAGCTGTGGAGATTATTCGGCGCGGCGAAGCCGACATCATGCTTTCCGGGGGCACCCATACAATGATCCACCCCTTCGGCGTCACAGGCTTCTGCCTCCTCACGGCGCTGAGCACCCAGAACGATCCGCCGCAAAAGGCGTCCCGGCCGTTCGACCGCAATCGGGATGGATTCGTTCTCGGTGAGGGGGCCGGTATGGTCATTTTGGAGGAACTCGAGCACGCCAAGCGCAGAGGGGCGCGAATTTATGGAGAAGTCATCGGCTACGGCACAACGGCTGACGCCTACCGAATTACCGACACCCATCCCGAGGGCCGCGGTGCTATAAGCTGCATGCAAATGGC
This sequence comes from Thermogutta sp., assembly GCF_039793925.1. GTDB lineage: Bacteria > Planctomycetota > Planctomycetia > Pirellulales > Thermoguttaceae > Thermogutta. The sequence goes on from NZ_JBAMME010000145.1 coordinate 29,562, forward strand.
ACTGAAGGATGCGGGCATCAACCCGGAAGACGTGGATTATATCAATGCCCACGGCACAAGCACGGTGGTTAATGACAAGGTCGAGACTCTCGCTATCAAAAAGGTCTTCGGCGATTATGCGTACAAACTGCCGGTCTCCAGCACGAAGAGCATGATGGGGCATCTCATCGCGGCCGCCGGCGCCACAGAACTGATCATCTGTCTGCTTGCCATTCGGGACAACGTCCTCCCTCCGACCATCAATTACGAAACGCCCGATCCTGAATGCGACCTCGATTACGTGCCCAACGTTGCCCGCGAAGCCAAGTGCGATATCGCCCTCAGTAACAGTTTCGGCTTTGGGGGCCAAAATATCAGCCTCATCGTCAGTCGATTCATAGGCTGAAGTCACCGACAGGTCGCCGCGGACTCGCACGGCCGCCGGGCGGATTTTAAAAATGGATCCCATTCCACCCGGCCCGGGTTCTCCTTACCATGCGCGACAGTGTGACTTGGCACCAAGCAGACGTCGTCTTGCCCAACTACACGAACGATCAGCGGTCCCAGCATTTATTGTGGCGAAACAGTAGATTCAATGTGACAATTCCGGCGCTAGGCCACGCTGGCCAATCTTTCCAGGGTGCTGGCCACACGTTGCTTGAAGTCGTCAATCTCTTCGGGTAGCTCGAATCCCACGATCAGTGCATCCACGCACCCGGAACGAAGAGCGAACTCAATCGCTCGGTCACGCAAGGCAGGATCGTTGCGGAACGCCCCTTCGCCAACAATTTTCATCCCGATGACACCCTTCCCCGCATCGTGAATGCGTTTCAGTACCGGCATCACGACCTCGGGCTTGTCATCCATTTTCGTGCCCAAATGATTGACGCGGGCGTGCACAACGTCCACCCAATCTGACTCAGCCGCTGCCTCCAGCGCGGAAACAGCATGGCAGGAAACGCCGTGCGCCCGAATCAGCCCCTTCTGCTTGAGATCCTCCAGCAAGTCCATCTGCCGTCTCATCGTGTCGGTCCATTGACCGTTCATCATGCAGTGGATCTGAACCAGATCGATGTAATCGGTGTTAAGCTCCTTCAGGAAGCGTTTGACCGCCACATCGGCGTCGGTGCGGTCTTCCGCGGGAATACCCGACGGATGGAACCAGACCTTCGTCACAAGGACGTAGCTGTCTCGCGGTTTGTCGCGCAATGCCCGGGCGACATACTGATGGGAACCGTAAAGGTCGGCGTTGTCGAACAACCGGATGCCCGCATCATACGCATAGCGAACGACTCGCTCCGCATGATCCAGTCCGCGACGCGTGAGATTGGATTGGCGGTTGAACGCCCTCATTCCGAAGCCAATCCCGATGCGCGTCGCTTTGAGGTGCTTCCCAAGAGGAACGAGCGCGACCGGGTCGGTTATAAAACTGCCTACGTTCGCGTGTGCTAGCCGCTGTGCCGCGAGGTGACTTTCAAGCCATAATCCTGCACTAACGGTGGCTGTATTGGCTAGGAAGGAACGTCGGTCGAGCGACATCAGCGATCTCCCTCTGCTGGGTAAATCAAGAACAGCAATAAGACCCTTTACCAACGTGGTGCCATGTCGATTTTGGCAGGCGTTATTTTATCGGGGGACTGGGAGCTCGGCAACTTTGTAAACGGTTTGCGTGACGACAAATCCCACGCGTTGATAGAGGCGGATCGCCCCTTCATTTTCAGCGGTCACTTCGAGAAAGACTCGCGGAGCCCCCGCTTCCTGAAATCCTCTTAAGGCGCGATAGAGCAACCCTCGCCCCACGCCTCGATTTCGGTGCGGAGGAGTGACGCCGACATTCTGAATACTCCCAATCCCGGTATTCGGATCCAAAATGCCCTGTATCGTGCCGCAATATTCATAGACCTCTTCGTGCGAAGATTGGCCCCGAAACACGGCCAACCAGGTTGCCTGCGGAAGGAAGCCCGGCTTACGTACGATGGCCCACATCAGTCGCCGGCAGCTTGACTCATCGAGAAAGCAGGGGAACACGTTGGCGTCAATCTCTCCTCGAAAACTGATGTGTTTCACCCGAGCATGAATGTCAAGCAAGTCTTGCTGCCACGGCAGAAAAGTGTACCCCTCGGGTACCGCGGGCTCTTCCAGGACGCGATTTTGCAAGTCGATCTCCATTCGGTATCGTTTAAAATACGTCCAGCCCATGCCGCCGAGTCCCTTACAAGAGATCAGCAGGGAGTGACATCGACCTAACCTCAGTCTAGGTCACCTCCGATTATCGGTCAACGTGACAAGGATTCTTTCAGATGACCTTTGCCCGAAACCAAACCGCCAGGCTGTTGCCTCACAGGGCGACGAGTTGTAACAGCCAGGAAGTGCGGCAACCGCATCACACGAAAAAGATACTTTCTTCGCGCGAGTGGAAGCTGTTCTCTAATGTTCTATTCAGCCACACGTTGCTTCACTGCGTCGGGCTCACCTTCAATTTGTCCTCAGACCAGCCGAGACGCCTTGCCGCGGCCACTAGAGCCTGATAGTCCTCCATCATCTGCGTCTTCACCTCAACGCGATTTCGATCGGCAGCCAGCAAGACGGCCTGCGGGACCTCCATAACGCGCGATATGTTGAGGATATAGGGTCCGTTGCGATGGGTCGCCGGAATTTCTGTCAGGATGAGTTTGTCCACTGGCTCGAAAACACTGGCATAGCACGCAAGGACTCCAAAACGTCCCTGGGCTTTGATCGTTAGGGTTAACCCTTTCCACGTGTTCTGCCTGCGAACTGCCTGAATGGCCCGGATGATGTCAAAGACGCGCATTCCGTCGCTGGTTTGACCGATGAGCATAAATCGCCGTTCGATCTGAGTTCGTTTCTTCGCATCAGAATTCCAGGCCGTCGGGCCGATACCTCGTGGGAGTAACAGGATCAGCAAGGTACCGGGCGAGCTTGTTAACTGTGACTTCACGTTCTGCCACGCTTCTTCGCTCCCCTGCAGGCCTTTCTCTTCATCAGTCACAAGGTCCTGGCTGAGAATTTCAGAGAAACGCACCTTTAAACTGGATAGCCACCGGTTCCAATCATTTTCGTCGAGCAACTCCATGTCTATTCGCCTGGGCGTCCCCTCCGCGGCGGAAAGACAATAAACTGGCAGAGCGATCTGATCCTGAACCGAAAGTTCCGCCCTTGCCAGACGGATTCCGTCAGCCTCCGCCTCCTTAGCGTTGTTCCAGGCCGGCGGGGGCATGTTGCTCGGCCAGCCCCTGAAACATTTTTCTCTTAAAAGATTCATCCACCGAGTCTTAAGTTCCAGCCATTGTGCCGCGTTCTCCGGAAAGACAATTGGTGCCGCGGGAACGAAATGCTCGTGAATTGTTGTGTTGAGTTGATCTTCGGGAATCTCCTCCAGAACCTTGAGCTCTTGAGGCGTGAAAACCTTTTCCACAGGATCATAGACTTCGCGCTCCTTGCCCAAAAGATGACGATCAATCCAGCGGAAAGCGGCCTCCTGAATTGGTTGAATATCATCATGCGCCGCTTTGGTAACAAAAATGCCGATTTTATCCTCAGCGTCGTACAACCGATAAATCTTCCGCGCTGTTTCATAAACTCTGCGAACCCCATCCTCCGGGAAAATAGGGTCATGATCACCATTGACAATTAACAGCGGCCGGGGAGCCACTAGAGCTGCGACCATTGGAAAATCCCAGCGGTATGTATTCACGAAATACATGCAATCGCAGTGACCCTCCACACAGCCATCCACGACGTGGTTTTGCAGATCGGTGATACCAGCCACGGGAACTGCCACTTTAACGCGTGGATCGATCGCGGCAATCCACCAACTGTAGGCGCCACCCCCGCTGCGTCCAGTGACACCAATCCGTTCCGGATCGATTTCAGGCCGAGACTGCAAATAGTCAATCGCCCGCACACAATTCCACGCTTCAACTCCCGCGGGTGTATAGCCCCGGTTATTCCACCACCACATTCCGTAGCGATAGGTCCCGTGGTGGATACCCTCGATTTCTCCCAGTTGCAGGCTATCGAGAACAAGGCAGGCGTATCCATGCCGCGCAAACCAAACAGCGTGAAAATGGTAATGCGTCTTGTTACCGTAGCTGACGTTATCAACCTTCACCTGAGAGTGACCACAGAGATAGAGGACGGCAGGCACCCGCTCCGTAACGTTTTTGGGCAGATATAGGTTGGCCGTGACGTACAATCCGGGAAGGGATTGATAGTACAGCTTTTCCACGCGAAAGTCGTCCCGATCAATCGTGCCTGTGATCGTCACTTTCAGGTCACTCTTTGCTGGCCACGGATCGAGTCCCAGCATTTCGCGGAGTTGACGGCGGTATTCTTCACACCGCTGCTCCCAGTCCGCTCGCGTTTTAATTTCAGACAGACAGTTGTCCCGAAGGATGGCGACCTCATGCTCGAAGTACCGGCTCAACATGGCGTCGCCCGGCAAAGGCCCCAGCGGCCGCCATTCCGGCCGCGGTTGTCCAAAGGCCATGTTGCCACTGACAACTACACCCATAAATACCAGCCCCCACAAGGCGAAGCGTCCAGGATGGCATTTTTGGGCACGCATTGGCGTCTCCTCTTTCGTGTGACGGATCGGACGGAAACAAAGGGCATGAACGGGACAGGCCTCTACCAGTACCCCAGTCAGCCAAGCGCCAAATATTGGACCAACGATTTTCAGCCCTCACAAGACACCGTTTCCCCCATGTTCAGTAACATCATAAAACGTCTCAGGTTTCTGCTTGAATTCTTCCGGTGCAGTGGTTAGCTTAAACATGACCACGGAGGTCATTGTTTACGGCAGATTCGGTGACGGCTTCCAATCCCCGTTACGGATCGCTTTGCTACCGTTGTCCTGCAACTTTGCCATAAGCGGGAACGGCTGCGAGTGTTTTTGCCTAACTGCTCAACCACGCTGACGGGAGGACTAAACTATGAACACCGAGCTCTCTGTTGTCTCCGGTGGGTGTGCCTGCTGTCTCACACGAAGGCGTTTCCTCACTGGATGCGCCGCCTGCGCCGCTGCGGCGTCTGTGATTCGGCCGTCTCCGCGGGAATCCTACGGGGAGGAACCTAGCCGCTTGCGGATACGGTTGATCTTTGCTCTTCACGGTCCTGTGCAGGAAGGTCCCGACTGGCCCAATAAAGGCTTTGACTTTCGCCCGGTGATGGCTCGGATCGAACAAACACTCAAAAACGGCTGCCCGAACATGGACTTCCTACCTGCCATGGCCAACGGTCCGGAAGCGGCCGCGAAGATTGTCGAGGAAGACAAAGCAAATCCGCCCGACGGTTACATCGTTTACCAGATGAATTGCTGGAATCGTGTCGTGCAGACAATTGCGGAAACGGGCAAGCCGGTGCTCTACGTTGACTTCCAGTTTGGGGGAAGCGGTGGCTTTCTCGTGTACACGGCGAGCTTCCTTCGCCAGAATAAGCCAAATGTGGCCTTTGTGGCATCGTCCAATATGGACGACCATGTGGCAGCCGCTCGCTGTTTCCAAATTGTGAAAAACGGCGGTTCAGCTGCCGATTTTGTCGCTGCAGTCACCAAGATCCGGCGTGAGAAGACACCGGCCCCTGGTGATCTGACATCCCTACCGGATCCTGTGAACCCACTGTCACCGGAGGATACGCTCAAGGTTGTCAAAGAAGCCAAAATACTTGCCGTGGGAGGGGGTTGGCCGGGAATCTCCAATGCCATTCAGAAAGACCTGGGAGTGCCTGTGATCTCAATACCATTTGAGGAGTTGAACAAGGCCTGGGAGACCGCGGATAAAGATCAGGCCCGAGAGATTGCCGACCGATGGCAAAAGACCGCCGCGTTGATAGAAGGTGTGTCTCGAGAAACCCTGGAACAGTCAGCGGCCATGTATTTGGCAGAAAAGGCCCTTTTGCAAGCCCACGGTGCGAACGCAATCACGATCAATTGCCTGGGCGGTTTTTATGGTGGCCATATTCACGCCTATCCCTGCTTGGGATATTACGAACTAAACAACAGCGGGCTGATCGGTGCCTGCGAGTGCGATCTGCGATCCACGATCACGATGGTGGTGATGACGGCCATGACGCAGGGGCGACCGGGCTTCATCTCTGACCCTGTGATCGATACGGCCAAGCGGCAGATTATCTACGCGCACTGCGTTGCGTCCAACAGGGTGTTCGGCCCCAAGGGTCCGGCGAATCCGTTCCAGATCCTCACCCATTCCGAGGATCGCCAGGGAGCTTCTGTGCGCTCGCTCATGCCCGAAGGTTACATGACGACCACGGTCGAATTGGCACCAGAACGCAAACAGATCCTCTTCCACCAGGCCAAGAGCGTTGGGAATTCTCTCGACGACCGTGCCTGCCGCACCAAACTGTGTGGCGAACCCGTGGGCGACATCGAAAAACTATTTACTCAGTGGGACGCCTGGGGTTGGCACCGGGTGACGGTGTACGGCGACCTCAAAGAGGCGGTCTTCGCGCTGGCTGACAAACTCGGTTGGTCGGTCATCCAGGAGGCTTGAGAAACCCCGACATCGGAACCCGATTTCGTGTAACCATTGGCCGATCGCCGAAGGCCAATGATGGGGATTCGCTGGTCCTAACTACGTGGGAGCAACCGAACCCTGACGAGGACCGAATATTCCGAAAGAAATCCCATGCCGGAAAGGGCGGCGGAAAGTCGGCCTTTTCCGGCTCTTTTTTCGCACGTACATTAAAGAAATTGACGGACGGCAAATAAGGAAAAAGTTACACAGCACAGTTCATGAATGGGATAGACGGTGAGTCCCATGGCCAAGAAAAAAAAGAAAGCCGATCAGGAGGAACAGGCCATCACAACAGCAGTGGCCCTAGACGAACGGGATCAGCGGACCCTGGAACGGATCCAGTCCCTCGCGGATCATGTCATCCAGGCTGCGAAGGCACGCAAAGATCCGTATATCGACATCCCCGCGCGGACACTCTCTAACGTGTATTTCAACAAGAAAAAACGATTCATTGAGATGGGCAAGGCCAAGAACCGTCGTCACCTGTTCAACCTTGCCCAGGCCAAGAGCTATATGCAGACAATGCTCGTGGCAAGTGGGTGCAAGCGACTGATCGAGCAGGGGAAGACGACTAGTATCCGTGGATTGTTCTACCTCCTTAAGCACACCATCGAAGGAACCAAGGAGGAAACGTTCGCCACACAGGAGGAATGCGACCCGATCATTGAAGATGTCGAGGTCACTCTGAACGCCCTTCGCGAAGAACTCCATGTGTACGCCACGAACCGGGGGGCCATGGTCGGGGAAATCACCATTGTGGACAGCGGAGATGAGATCGACTGCACCCGCATGGGATCTGGCGGTTATGCGATTCCTTCGATCGTTGAACCGAACGTCATCCAGTTCGTCAAATGTGACGCCAAGTTTGTCCTCCACGTTGAAAAAGACACTGTTTGGCGGCGCTTCAACGAGGACAAGTTCTGGAAAAAGCACAAGTGCATTCTCACGCATGGTATGGGTCAGCCACCCCGTGGCGTTCGGCGGTTGCTGCACCGGCTCCATTATGAACTGGGGCTGCCGGTCTACTGCCTTTTGGATAACGACCCCTGGGGGTATTACATTTACAGCGTGATCAAGCAGGGGTCGATCAATCTGGCGTATGAATCTCAGCGCATGGCGATTCCGGAAGCACGGTTCCTCGGACTTCGATCGTTTGACTTCGAACGCTGCGGTCTTTCAGAGTCTGTCACCATTGCCCTCACCGAAGCGGACCGCAAACGGGCCAAGCAGATCATGGAATATCCGTGGTTCAAGCATAAGAAAGCTTGGCAGGACGAAATAAAGAAGCTGCTCGATAACGGCTTCAAGCTCGAGGTCGAAGCCCTTATTTCCAAGGACATCAGCTACGTCACAGAGGTGTATGCGCCACAACGATTGCGAGATGGGGACTGGCTGGATTGACCAGACGACTGCCCTTTGTACGCATACGTTGAGCGTCTCCCGCTGCCAGGTTTCAGTAGCACCCGGCAGGTAACTTGCGGTATTTTCTTATCAAATTCCTCATGAAAGCCTTCCAGTACCCGCACCACCGGCGAAGATGATCCGTTCGGAATGTCCCGGAGTCACGTGCGGATAATCGGCCCTGCATCCGTGGGGCAGCCAACGTGGCGCGCCTGATTTGTGTATATTGGAGATATTCTGTCCTCTCCAACAGGTGATTATGGCCTTTCGTTGTGTGGCAGCAGAATCATGCCGAATATCGAACAGACCATCATCCTTTTGCCGTGCTACAGCCTGGAAGATTTTCAGGTCAGCAGAAATGACGACGAATCGGAGGAAATCCTTGCAGGATGGTGTGGCCTTTTCCATCCGGTCCTGCTGCACCGAACGCAGATGCTCCCGCGTTGGGAACGGGCCTACGACCCACCGCTCGCGCCGGATCAGGCCCTGATCATTATCCCCGAGTGTTCCGAAAAGAATCTTCCCAGCACGTGGTTGGCAGACCTGCCCGCGGATCAGGTTACCGTGATCCGCCGATTCAAAGATCTGCCCGGCCTGTGGCAAGCCATTGAACAGGCAGCACCCGGACTTTTACAGGGCGTTCCTCAAGATATTGTCGATGACTTTATCGCATTGGGCTTTGCGTACCTTCAGGTGGAGTTGATGACGCGTCAACTCCGCTATATGAGTAATCTCGATGAAATCCGCTTCCGGGAGAGCGCCCTCAAAGCGGCAGCGGCCGCCGTCATGGGCAAGGCAGAAGAGGCCCGCGAACAGCTTCAACGGGGATTCGATCTACTCACCGAATCCCGTGAGTACTTTTATCCAGTCCAGGCATATCTCATTGACCTCACCCTGACGGCTGAAACAACGCTCGGCGCCGGGCTGCGGCGGGAACTGGAAAGCTTCCAGTGCGTCAATCTACTGACCACCGGCCACCTGCTGAGATACATGGCAGAACGCGAGCCGGAATCGCTTGCAGTGCTCAAGTCCGTCCTTGCTGAGGGACATGTCGTCACACTGGGGGGAGAAGAAGATGAATCCGTCAGTGCGATCCTTCCCCAACCCGCACTTTTGAGATCTTTTCGGCGGGGGCTGAACACCTGGAATGAAATCCTGGAAACCCGTCCTCCTATTTACGGGAAACGCCGATTCGGGCTGACGCCCTTGTTGCCGGGACTTCTTTCCCATTTTCGCTTTGAAGGAGCTCTCCACTTTGCCCTGGACGACGGCAAGTTCCCGGTGGGCAATCAAAGCAAGTTGCGATGGGAGGGACTTGATGAGAACGACATCGACAGCGTGGGGCGAGTGCCCGTCGACGCCTCTCGGCCTGCGACGTTCCTGAAACTGGGCGAAACAATCGGTCGGATGCTCGATCTGGACCACGCCGCAGCCATTATCTTCGCTCATTGGCCGTCTCAGGTTTCGCCGTGGTATTCTGTGCTGAAGCGAGTTGCCCAGTATTCTCCAGTTCTGGGTCGCTTTTCCTCCATGACGGAATACTTCCGCAACACGCAATACGTAGGTGCCCGCGTCTTTCACAAACCGGATGAATATCGGCCGCCCTACCTTGCTCAGGATGTGGCGGGGTCATCTTCCTGGCCGATTTCCAAATGGATCCGGTACGTTCGACAATGTGCGGAGGCGGACGCACTGGCTGCCCTGGCCGTCATTCGGGGTTTGATCACTGGTGTTTGGGATGAGCTTTCACAAAAACTCTGCGAGACCGCCGAGCTCGGGTGGCAAAACGCGGATGCTGTGATTAACGAAAGGGAATCCACTTTCGATCCACAATGGCCGGAGCGCGCCAGCGCGCTGAGACGTAACGCGTGTGACTCTTTGATGGCGCTCCTGCCACAATCGTCTGCTGCATTCGGGGAAACTGGTGTGCTTTGGCTCAACCTGTCTTGCGTCTCAGCTCGGGGATATGTGTGCCGACAAACTGGTGAAAACTGCGAAAAGAGTTCACCCGAACAGTTACCGAAACCAGCGACATTCCCGATACCTTCCTTCGGTTACGCCTGGGCATCGAGCTCGTACGCGGTAGAGTCGGCCAAGCAATCCCAAAAGCTTGAGTCCTGGTGGCGTCGCTTGTTCGGGAAGGCGAGTGAAAAACCTTCGGAAGAAGAATGGGTGATTGAAAACGAGACCGCCCGTCTGGTGGTGGACAAGCTCACGGGCGGTATTCAGGGTATTTACCCCCTTCCCTACGGACGTAACCTCCTGGCTCAGCGATTGGGGATGCGGCTTGGCAGCTCGATGCTTGACGCGGACACACAGGATCCGGAGGCTGAGTATTCCCGTATGATTGCCGAGACCATCCGTTACCTTCCTTCAACTCGGGAAGAACCTGCCATTCAAAGCGAAGGCCGTCTCGTCGATCGACAGGGAGAAACGATTGCTCGGTTTACTCAGATTGTCAGTGCCCCGGCGCATCTGCCATTCTTTCGAATCCGCATCCAGCTTGAACCGCGGCGAATGCCGGATTCCAATCCCTGGGCGTCTTATTATGCTTGTCGCTTTGCCTGGAACGATGAAACGGCTACGCTTTCGCGCTCACTCGGATGGTCTCGAACTGACACGGAACGTGAGCGGTTTGAAAGCCTGTATTTCAATCAGGTGACAGGGGGTCATCACACGATCACGCTCCTTTGCCCCGGATTACCCTATCACCGGATGGTCGGACCGCGCAAACTCGACACCCTGTTGATCGTACGAGGAGAGGAAGCAAAGGATTTCGAACTGGGCGTCGGCCTGGACATCCGATACCCCTTGCACGCCGCTTTACAGCTTTTGCAGCCACCCGTCCTGCTCTCTGTGGCGACGGCGCCGCGCGTGCCTCAATCCGCTTGGTGGCTCACCTTGGATGTGCGCAATGTGGTGGTATCGTCGCTCCAACCTGTTGTGGAGGGGCATCACCTGGTGGGCCTGCGGCTTGCTTTGACCGAAACAGAAGGGCGGGCCGGTCCTGTCACCATTCAGACGTGTCGGACTTTGTCCGCCGCTTATCGGATTGACGGCTTGGGGGAGATTGTCGAGCCGCTGGCATTGGACGGGGATTCGGCCCACATCCAATTAGGACGATTCCAGACAGTGGAGGTGGAATTGCGGTTTGAAGCTATTCGGCGCGAGTGAGCAGGACCACTGTGCCCAAACAACGTGATGGGAGGAAAAGAGAGAGTGGACATGGAACCGTCGGCTTCCTGCTATGACAGTGCCGCTCATGAATCTTGGGAACCCCTGATTGTTACCATCGACGGTCCAGCCGGAGCGGGAAAGAGTACGGTCGCTAAAAAGCTGGCCGAAAAGCTCGGCATTCGCTACCTGGACACCGGCGCCATGTACAGAGCGGTCGCACTGGCCGGCTACAGAGAGGGTGTGAACTGGCAAAACGATGAACAAGTTCGGCGTTTGCTCCAATCAATCGAACTCCGTGTAGAACAAGATCGCGTCTTGCTCAATGGAGAAGATGTCTCGGAATTAATACGTTCTCCCGAGATCACCCGCGAAACCAGTCGCGCGGCCGACGTCCCGCTCGTCCGCGAGTTTCTCATTGTCCAGCAACGCGCCATCGCATCCCGGGAGTCCCTCGTCACTGAAGGGCGCGATCAGGGCACACTCGTTTTCCCTGATGCGCGTGTCAAATTTTTTCTCGTTGCCTCGCCAGAGGAACGGGCCCGGCGACGCTGGCAGGATTTCAAAATGAAAGGAATCGACACCTCCTATGAGAAAGTCCTGAAAGAACTTTTGGAGCGGGACGAGCAAGACGCACGGCGTCCGTTCGGTGCCCTTAAGAAAGCGCCCGATGCCATTGAAATCTCTACCGACGGCCTTTCCGTGGACCAAGTCGTCGATATCCTTCTCGAACATATCCGAAGACACGTGGGCACACAGTCCGGCTCGGATTGATCGGGCTAAGGGGCCCCAGCGTTATTGACGAGATTTCCCATACTCAGCCCAAGTCCATACGGCGCGGCTGCAGAATATTCCAAAACGCAGCCGGGGCAGTGTAGGGCAGGAAGAAAGAGCCACCATAAAAAAACCCGGGCTCGACATTGAGCACGGGCGTCGATCTCAAACGGGAAGGAAGTCGGTTCGCTCAGTTGGCCGGTGCATCACCCTGGCCCGCCGGTGACTGTGAAACGGCGCCGCTCTGGCCAGATCCCCCATCACCTGGGGATGTGAGCTGCACACCGCTGTTCCGGGTCCCCCCGTCGCCCTGGGCCGCCGATTCCGCAGGCTGAGATCCAGGAGCGGGGATATCTTCCAGGAGTGCGTAACGGTGGGTGCTCGGTGTCGTGGCGCGGGCGGCCAGCTTTTCGAGGGCTTCCGGCCGCAGACGCACCTCAGCCTCCTGATACTTGCGGAACCCCGTACCGGCCGGGATCAAACGCCCCAGGATGACGTTCTCCTTCAAGCCGACAAGCCTGTCGACTTTACTAGCGAGCGCTGCCTCAGTAAGTACCCTCGTCGTTTCCTGGAAGCTCGCTGCCGAAATGAAGCTGTCACTTTGCACGGCGGCACGGGTGATACCGAGCAACTGCACTGAAGCCCGGGCAAGCGTGGGCGCTACAGCCTTCGCCGGCCGACCACCCCGGCTTTCCACCTGAGCGTTTTGCTGTTCGAACACCTCGCGCGGAACGATTTCACCTTCGTGATAATTTGTATCGCCCGGATCGACGATCTTCACGCACTTGGCGAGTTCTGCGTTGCGGCGTCGGAATTCGAACTTGTCGATGAGCGTTCCTTCCAGCAACCCGGTGTCACCCCCTTCCATGACCTTCACCTTACGGAGCATCTGCGCGACGATGATTTCGATGTGTTTGTCGTTGATGTCCACCTGTTGCTGGCGGTAAACGCTCTGAATTTCCTGCACAAGGTATCGCTGAAGTTCTTCCTCGCCGGAGATCCGCAGGATTTCGTGGGGGTCGAGCGGACCCTCCACCAAGCTGTAACCCGCCTGAACGTAATCGCCGGTGTGGACACGAAGGTGTTTGCCGGGTCCCACCAGGTGCTCGCGCTCGATTCCGCTCTCGCTGCGGATGACAATCGTGCGTCGTCCACCTTTTCGCTTTTCGCCGAGAATTTCCACGTACCCGCTGATTTCGGCGATGACGGCGGGATCCTTAGGCCGTCGGGCCTCGAAGATTTCTGTCACCCGGGGCAGACCACCGGTGATATCCTGGGTGCGAATAACGTCGCGAGGCTGCTTTGCCAGCAACGTACCAGGCTGGATGATATCCCCTTCGCGCACAAGGATCTGGGCTTTCTCCGGCAGATACTGGTACTCAACAATCTTGCCGGTTTGCGGATCCTCAATAACGATCTGCGGTTGATAATCGCCCCGGTACTCCAGAACGAAGAGACGTTCCGCCCCGGTGGTCGGATCGTGCTCAATACGGAGCGTCTCGTTCTCGACGAGGTCTTCGAACCGCACCCGGCCACCACGTTCGGCGATCACCGGGATACTGTGCCGTTCCCAGCGGCAGATGATTTGACCGGGGGCCACCTTTTCGCCTTCCTTCACCAGGAGGAATGCACCTTTGGGCACGTCGAACTTTTCCAACTCCCGGTGCTTCTCATCCTCAATAATGACCTGCCCGCTGGGCGATACGATAACGTCCATGCCTTCCGGGTTAGTCACAACGTTGACCCGGACAAGACGGACGTACCCCTCACGTGTAGCTTTAACAGAGTCTTCCTCCAGAGCGCGGGCTGCCGTACCTCCGATGTGGAACGTCCGCATCGTGAGTTGCGTCCCCGGCTCGCCGATGCTTTGCGCCGCGATAATCCCCACCGCCAGCCCTTCTTCTACCAATCGGCCTGTGGAGAGGTCCATGCCGTAGCACAGGGCACAGACACCCAGCGGTGCCTCGCACGTCATCGGACTCCGGACCTGGATCTTTGTCAGCCCCAGTTCCTCGATCTTTCGGGCGATCTCAGAAGTGATGAGCTCGTTTTCACGGACAATCACCTCATCGGTGATGGGGTTCACGATGTTGTGGCGGCTGACACGGCCCTTGATCGATTCCGCAAGCCCTTTTTCGACCTTTTCACCACGATGGATCACGCTCTTGGTGACACCCTGGGTTGTGCCGCAGTCGTACATCGTCACCACTACATTTTGCGCCACATCGGCGAGCTTACGGGTCAGATAACCCGCGTCGGCCGTCTTTAATGCGGTGTCCGCCAAACCCTTTCGAGCACCGTGAGTCGAGCTGAAGTACTCGAAAACGGACAGCCCTTCGCGGAAATTCGCCTTGATCGGCGTCTCAATGATTTCTCCGGAGGGCTTGGTCATCAAACCGCGCATTCCTGCGAGCTGCCGAACCTGCTCGATATTTCCCCGAGCACCGGACTTAGCCATCAGGTAAATGGGATTGACGTAGCCCGGGTAACGTCGGTCATTCTCAAGCAGCTTTTCCAGCTCGCGAGTGATTGTTTCCCGGGCCACCGTCCAGGCGTCCAGAATCTTGTTCTTTCTTTCGTTTTCCGTCATCGCGCCGAGTTGGTAGCCCCTATCGGCTTTAATGACCTCTTTTTCCGCCTCCTCAATCACCTTCTTCTTATTGGGGGGCATGAGGAGGTCATCCGTTGCGAAGCTCAGGCCGCTCCGAGTCGCCCAGTAGAATCCTTGTCGGTTCATCGTGTCGAGGAGGTCGATCGTGGCGGGCCGACCCAAGAGCTCGTAACAGTCCGAGATGACCTCTGACAGTTTCTTCGAAGTCATCACTTCGTTGTAGAACTGCATTCCCTTGGGCAGGATCCGATTGAAAATGACCCGACCCACCGTGGTCTGAATGATCGATCCTGGCGGCAAGTCGTAACGGCCTTTCACCCACATATCCTGTGGCAGCCGAACGCGGATGCGGGCATGGGTGTCCACTTTGCCCAAGCTGTACGCAAGCTCCACCTCGTCCAGCGAGGAGAACACCATATCGTCACCCTTGCGGTCAGGAATGGTGTCCAACGTCAGGTAATACCATCCCATGACCACGTCCTGCGACGGGCTGATGATCGGCTTACCGTGAGCCGGGCTGAAGATGTTGTGGAAGGACATCAGCAGGGTGTGGGCCTCCACAATGGCCTCAACGGACAGCGGGAGGTGCACCGCCATCTGGTCCCCATCGAAGTCCGCGTTGTATCCCTTGCACACAAGGGGATGGAGCTTGATGGCGTTTCCTTCCACGAGCACCGGCTCAAACGCCTGAATGCCCATGCGGTGGAGTGTCGGTGCTCGGTTGAGCAATACCGGGTGGTTCTGGATCACTTCTTCCAGAATGTCCCACACCTCCTCATCCCGCCGCTCGATCATCTTCTTGGCGCTTTTGATGGTATCCGCATGCTGCAACTCGCGGAGTCGGCGGATGATGAAGGGCTGATACAGTTCCAGTGCAATGCGCTTCGGCAAGCCGCACTGATGCAACCGCAGCGTAGGACCAACCACGATCACGCTTCGTGCGGAGTAGTCCACACGCTTGCCAAGCAAATTTTCGCGGAAACGCCCCTGCTTACCCTTGATCATGTCGGTTAGCGACTTGAGAGGCCGATTGCTCGAACCGAGCACCGGTCGTTTGCACCGGCCGTTGTCGAAAAGCGCATCCACCGCCTGCTGAAGCATGCGCTTTTCGTTCTTGATGATCACCTCCGGGGCATTCAGATCCACCAGCTTTTTCAGCCGGTTATTCCGGTTGATAATCCGCCGATAGAGATCGTTCAGGTCGCTGGTGGCGAAATTACCGGATTCCAGAAGCACCAGCGGGCGAAGGTCGGGCGGAATAACGGGAATGACATCCAGGACCATCCACTCCGGACGATTTTCACTGTCGCGGATGGCCTCCACGAGTTTCAGGCGGTTGATTAGCTCCTTCTGCTTCTGTTTCGACGTGGTCTGCGCCAGTTCCGCCCGCAACTCCCGAGACAACTGAACAAGGTCGAGGTCCATCAAAAGTTTGCGGATGGCCTCCGCACCCATATCGGCGTGGAAGGCCCCCTCACCGTACTCGGCTCGGGCCTGACGATATTCCTCATCAGTGAGCAACTGGTATTTTTGAAGCGGCGTATCGCCGGGGTCGATGACCACATAGTCCTGGTAGTAAATGATCTTCTCTAGGCTGGTACCCTTCATATTGAGGAGCGTGCCCAGCCGGCTCGGTGGGGCTTTGAAAAACCAGATGTGCACCACCGGGCTAGCCAGCTCGATGTGCCCCATCCGCTTGCGACGGACCCGGCTGTGCGTGATTTTGACGCCACAGCGGTCGCAGACCATGCCCTTGTATTTCATACCGCGATATTTGCCGCAGCTACATTCCCAGTCCTTTTCGGGACCGAAAATGCGCTCACAGAACAGCCCATCGCGTTCGGGTTTATACGTGCGATAGTTGATGGTCTCCGGCTTTTTCACTTCGCCGAAGGACCAGCTTCGAATATCGTGGGGACGAGCAAGGCTGATCTTGACCGCCACGTAATCGTTAACACGTTCGTAGGTTGTTTCGGCGTAACTCACCGCTCACACTCCTTATTTTGCCGCACAGATGGACCACCGACCCTCAACCCGTAAAGCCACCCGGTTTCTTGCCTCCTTTGAGCCAATGCCGCGGACGGATGCCTCCTTTCCCTCCAGCTCATCAGAGGGACGGACCTTTTTCCAATTGCATATTGAGCGCTAATCCACGAATCTCGTTGACCAGCACGTCGAAGCTGGCCGGTGTTCCCGCTTCCAGGGTGTTTTCTCCCTTAACCATGGCCTCGTAGATTTTGGTCCGTCCTTCCACATCGTCGCTCTTTACAGTCAGCAGTTCCTGAAGGATGTAAGCCGATCCATAGGCTTCCAAGGCCCACACTTCCATTTCTCCGAAGCGCTGTCCACCAAACCGCGCTTTTCCCCCCAAAGGCTGCTGCGTAATAAGGGAGTACGGCCCTGTCGCCCGAGCGTGAATCTTGTCATCCACCAGGTGGTGGAGCTTCATCATGTAGATGTAGCCCACCGTTACCTTCTGTTCGAAAGGTTCTCCGGTTCGCCCGTCGTACAGTGTTACCTTTCCGTTTTCCGGGAGACCGGCCTCCTTCAAACACTGGCGGATCTGCTCTTCGTTCGCGCCGTCGAAGACCGGCGTGATCGCCCGGAATCCCAGCTTGGCTCCCGCCCAACCGAGGTGCGTCTCCAAGATCTGACCGACGTTCATACGGCTGGGCACGCCAAGTGGATTGAGGAGGATTTGCACCGGCGTTCCGTCGGCCAGGAACGGCATGTCTTCTTTGGGCAAAATCTTGGCGATAACCCCTTTGTTCCCGTGACGACCGGCCATCTTGTCGCCCACGGAAATGTGGCGCTTCGTGGCGATGTACACCTTGACCATCTGGAGGACGCCGCTTTTCAGCTCGTCGCCCCGCTTTAGCGAGTTCACTTTGCGATCGCGAGCATCAATGGCTGCCTCCACCGCCGGCCACAATTCTGCATAAACTTTCTCAGCCTTTGCGCGCTTCTGCGCACTGCGGATTTCCAAGCGGTCAAGCTGGAATCGCTGTGCCTGTTCCGCAATGTAACGATGCTCCTTGCCTTCCAGCAACGGCATACCATCTTCATCCGTAATCCGCTGCCCAAGTGCCTGTTCCAAAGCCTCAATCAGTTTCGTGAAAGCCGCAGCAATTTGTGCATTGCCTTCGGCTTCCGCCTGTTTCACTGCCCGATCATACTCCTCGCGTTCGGCCTCGGAGAGACTTGTCCGTCGGGCGAACTTCTGGGTATGGATGACAATTCCTTCCACCCCCGGAGGGACTTCCAGGGAGTCGTTCTTTACATCCTCACCCGCCCGGCCGAAAATCGCTCGCAGGAGTTTCTCCTCGGGCGTCAGTTCGGTCTTAGATTTGGGCGTCACTTTACCCACCAGGATATCGCCCGGCTTGACATGGGTCCCCACCCGCACGATTCCGTTCTCATCAAGATTGCGAAGCTGTTTTTCGCTAACGTTGGGAATATCGCGGGTGAACTCCTCGCGACCCAGCTTGGTTTCGCGAATCTCAGCGTCAAATTCCTCGATATGGATCGAGGTATACGCATCGTTATGGACGAGTTCTTCGCTGATGATGATCGCGTCCTCAAAGTTGAAACCTTCCCAGGACATGAACGCAGCAAGGACATTTCGCCCCAGGGCGAGTTCACCCTGGCACGTGGCAGCTCCATCGGCGATAATCTGCCCTTTCTTGACTTTGTCGCCCACCCTCACAATGGGCTTTTGATTCTGACAGGTTTTTTCCGTCAATCCCACGAACTTCTGCAGAAGATAAACATCCGTGTTATCGATCACAATTCGGTTAGCGTCCACGTAGGTGACAGTTCCGTCACGCCGAGCCCGGACCACAAGACTGGAGTTTTCGGCAACTTTTCCTTCCAGTCCGGTTGCGACGAGCGGCGGCTCGGTCACCAAAAGCGGCACAGCCTGCCGCTGCATGTTGGAGCCCATCAATGCCCGGTTGGCGTCGTCGTGTTCCAGGAAGGGGATCAACCCAGCGGAAACGCCCACGATCTGAGCCGGGGAAACATCCATGTACTGGATTTTGGAAACGGGAACCAATTTGAAGTCTCCCCGGTGTCGGGCCACGATGGTGTCACCCTGAATCTTGCCATCCTTCACGGGAGCATCTGCGGGCGCCAGATAGCTATCGAACTCCTCGTCGGCACGGAGCCAGCGGATCTCATCCTGGAGGACGCCATTTTTCACAACCTGGTACGGGGTGATCAAGAAACCGTATTCATCAAGGCTGGCGTAAATAGCCAGGCTGGAGATCAATCCGATATTCGTACCTTCAGGGGTTTCGATGGGGCACATCCGCCCGTAGTGCGAGGCGTGTACGTCGCGTACTTCGAAGCCGGCCCGCTTGCGGTTCAGACCGCCGGGCCCCAGGGCAGACAAACGCCGCTCATGCGTCAGCATGGACAGCGGGTTGGTCTGGTCAACGACCTGAGAAAGCTCCCCGCGTCCGAAGAAATACTCGATGGCCGCGGAAACGCTTTTCGGATTGATGAGACTCCGCGGCGTCATATCAGCCACGTCGCTGAAATTCATTCGGTCGGAAACCGTTCGCCGGAGCTTCAAAAAGCCTTTTCGCAGCTCCTCGCACGCCAGCTCGTCAATTGTCCGCACCCGTCGATTACCGAGATGGTCGATATCATCGGGTTCCGCTGTGGGATCTCCGGCACGAAGTCTAGCCAGATACTTGATCGCCGCGATGAGGTCTTCCGCCCGAAGGGCCATCTCATCTTCCGGCACATTGAGCCCCAGCTTGCGGTTGATTCGGAACCGTGCCACCCGCCCCAGGCGGTATCGGCCGGGGTCCCGGAACCGCTCATAGAATAGCGTTCGGGCCCGCTCCAGTTGCGGTGGATTCCCTGGCCGGAGCTTCTGATAAATCCGCAGCAGCGCTTCCTCGTGGCTGGCGGTCGGGTCTTCGGCCAAGGAATCGAGGATCAGCCGATTTCGGTCATTCGGCATCACCCAGACGCTCTTCAATCCGGAGGTACAAATTTGCTCGGCCGCACTCTCCGTGATGACCTGGCCGCATTCCACGATGATTTCCCCGGCGTTCGGACTTTCGGGTGGATAGACGATATCCTCAACCGCAACCTTTTCCTTAATTTTCGACGCCGACGCTCGCGAGGCGATCTTCTCTTCCTTGATCACGTCGCCATAAAACGCACGGATAATATCCGAGTTCTGGCTGAACTTCGGATCCATCGCCCGGAGCAGCGTCATCACGGGAAACTTGTTGCTCTGGTCGATTCGGACAGCCAGCGTATCCCGCTTGGTGAGGATGATCTCGATCCAGCTTCCCCGCTCCGGGATGATGCGGCAGCTATAAACCTTGCGGTCGCCCTCCTTGTCCTCGATGAAGTCCATCCCAGGACTGCGGTGGAGCTGACTGACCACCACTCTTTCGGCCCCGTTGATGATAAACTCCCCACCGCCAAGCATGATGGGAATTTCGCCGAGAAAGACCTCTTCTTCAACAGGCTGATCCTTCTTGAGCCGCAGCCAGACGCGGAACGGTCGTCCGTACGTCAAGCGGAGTTGCTTGCACTCCTCAGGGGTATACCGAGGCTTGCCCAACTCGTACCGGATGTATTCCAGGCGCAGAGACTTATCGAGGTTTTCAATAGGGAATGTTTCGCGGAGGAGCGCCTCTAGCCCTTCATTTTTCCGCTTGTTCCAGGGAACATCGGCCTGGAGAAATCTCTCATATGCCTTGGTCTGAATTTGAGTGAGGTCTGGGATCGGGAAATCGTAACGGCGGCTGCCGAAATGACGAACTTCCTTAATTTCAAGACGACGTTGGGCCGGAACTGCCATTGCCGTTGAACCCTCCAGAGTGACAACCAATCAATGGGGCCCCAAGAAAACAATAAACGAGCTGGCACCGAGCAGCGGTCTGGTCACAGAACAGCGACAGCGCGCGCACCCATCACTCGGCCCAGACTCGTTACGAGCATGGAGCTCCCATAGGACATTTTGCGGAAAACTGTGCGGACTACCACTCCGCCTCTCCGAAGCCACACCTCCCACGGGACGCGACGACCACCGCCCACCCGTTAACATAACCCCATCGCACGCAACCCGGCTCCCTGCCGGTGAAGACGAACCAAGCCCACAGGCTTCACTTGATGGAGACAGTAGCGCCTTCCTTTTCCAGGGCCTGTTTGATCTTTTCCGCTTCCTCCTTGCTGACGCCTTCTTTGATCTTCGAAGGAGCGCTTTCCACGAGCTTCTTGGCGTCGGCCAGGCTAATTCCTGGCAGAAGGGATCGCACAGCCGTGATCACTTTCAGCTTGTTGGCGCCAAAGCTCTCAAGAACGACGTCAAATTCGGTTTTCTCGGCTGCGGCGGGCTGTGCGCCAGGAGCCCCGGCACCTGGGGCGGCCGCCACCATAACTCCGCCAGCCGCTGGCTTAATCCCATGAACGATTTCCAAATAATCGTTCAACTCCTTCACGTCCTTAAGGGGCAGCGCCACAATCGCGTCACCCAGTTCTTTAATTTTCTGGCTGAATTCACGTACAGGTGCGTCGGTTGCCATCGGTCACTCCAATCCTTAGCCAATCACTTAAACCCGTTATTTCGCTGATACAAAACCTGAACCACGTTTTCCCATTAAAGATCCGCTTCGCTTTTTCAGTGGCCCCGAGGCCGACACACGTCACGAAGCGCTTCCCGCTGCCGCCCCAGAGCCCTCCTCTGAACCGGCCTTTTCGCCTTCCGCAAGCTGCTTCAATTGCCCAGCCAGAGTTGAGCCCGGTCCCGCCAGAGCGTTCATCAATGTGGAAGCTGGCCCCATCAGCCGGGCTGCCAGTTGCGCCAGGAGTTCCTGACGCGACGGCCACTTGCTGATCTCCTCTACTTGCTGGGGAGTGAGAGGCTCTCCCTCCAACACACCGCCCTTCGTAGTGAAGGGAGCGAAATCCTCATCCTTCGCAAATCTCACAACCTCCTTGGCGAGGCTTACGATGTCTTCACCACCCCAGCAGATGGCCGTCGGCCCTGAGACGTTCTCAAACGCCTTCTCTAGCGGCGTTCCCCGGAACGCCCGAGCGGCCAGCGTGTTCTTCACGACCATCAGGTGAATGTTTTTGTCGGCAAGCTCTTTACGCAGGCGTCGCGTCCTGTTGGCATCCAAACCAATTACATTCACCAGGACAGCGGAATCCACTCCCTCGAGCCGCCGCCGGTAATGTTCGGTGATCAGTTGCTTGACGTACTTGCTCATTGTTTCCAGGAACTCATCAAAACCTATTTCCTACGATGCGTCGTGCGCCGGATTTACGGGGAAAGGATACCCAACAACAAACGCTCAAACTGCCACTCGAATGCCCGGAGACATCGTCGCGGAAATCGTCACTCCTTTTATAAATTGCCCCTTCAAACTGGCTGGCCGCATCCCCTGGATGTGTTCGACAAACGTTCTGATATTTTCGACAAGTTTCTGCTCGTCAAAGCTGAGTTTGCCGACCGGTGCGTGAATGTTGCCGCTGCTATCGTTCCGGAACTCAACCTTTCCGGCCTTGTATTCCCGCACGGCTCGCCCCACATCCGGAGTGACAGTGCCTGCTCGGGGTGAAGGCATCAATCCCCGCGGCCCTAGAATCTTCCCAAGAGGCCCCACAACGCCCATCATATCCGGTGCCGCGATGCACACGTCAAAATCCAGCCATCCATTTTTTATTTTCTCAGCCAGGTCCGCCCCGCCCACCTCGTCAGCGCCGGCCGCCCGGGCCTGGTCAGCCTGATCACCTTTGGCGAACACGATTACCCGCACCGGCTTGCCAAGACCGTGCGGCAATACCACCGACCCGCGGATATTCTGATCTGCCTGTCGGGCATCAATGCCGGTGCGAATGGCGACCTCAACGGTCTGATCGAACTTCGTATTGTTGAAAGTTTTCAGAAGCTTGACTGCTTCCTCCAAAGGTAACGGACTTTTCCCCGGTACCTTTTGCGCAAGTGCACGATACCTTTTCGACCGCTTTGCCATCTTGCGAACCCTTCCGAGCTCTCCCGCCCTCAACTCTGACCACTCCGTACGCCGTGATCGATGGGGCGGTATGTTGGCAGCTAATTCCTACAGGTTAACTGAACTTCCCCGATCTTTATACCTTTGATAGCGGCCCAGCCTCCACACTGACCCCTGTGCAGAGCTTGTCAGTCCACGACATCCAGCCCCATACTGCGGGCCGTTCCTTCGATAATGCGGCAGGCGTGCTCCAAATCTCGCGCGCTCAAATCGGCCATTTTCGCTTTAGCTATCTCAGCAATCTGAGCCCGGGTGACTTTCCCTACCTTCTCCTTCGGGGTGTTTCCTGAGCCCTTCGCAATTCCGGCAGCCTGCTTCAAGAGGTCGGATGCGAACGGGGTGTGTGTCTCCATCTCAAACGAGCGATCGTTGTACACCCGAACAACGACCGGAATTCGTAATCCAAGGTATTGTCGCGTTCGCTCGTTAAACTGCTGAACAAATTGACCCAGATTGATTCCGAATCGTCCCAATGACGTGCCCACAGGCGGAGCAGGCGTCGCCTGACCGCCGGGCACACAAAAGCGGACTGTACCAACTAATTGCTTTGCCATTCCGTTACTACCCTAGCCAACGATATTACCTGAGACGAATTGATCTCGCATTAGGATTTGATTGATAAACCGGAGAAATCGGTCAACTCTCCAAGGCGGGCACTCTCACGCCGCAGGCTCCACCTGCCAGTATTCAAGCTCCACAGGCGTGCTTCTCCCAAAAATGTTGATCATCACGGTAACACGCCCATTGGCCTCATCCACCGCCGACACCTCTCCCTCAAAATTCGCAAAATGTCCTTCGTTGATTTTCACCCGATCGCCCACCCGACAACCGATTTTCAACTTAGGAGCGTCCTCCGCCTTTTCTTCTGCGAGCTTTGCCAAAATACGATTAACTTCGTGCGGGAGAAGCGGGGTTGGACGCCCGATCGCGCCCGTAAAGTCTCCGATACCTGGGGTTTCCCTTACCAGAAACCAGGTATCGTCATTCAACTCCATCTGCACCACAATGTAGCCTGGGTACAGCTTTCGCCGCACCACCCGCTTTTTTCCGCCTTTGACCTCCGTAATTCGCTCAACCGGGACAATGATCTGGCCGAAGTACTGATCGAGCCCAGCCACCTTAATCCGCCGCTTGAGGGCCTCGCACGCGGAGTCCTCGCGATTGGTCTGGACCTTGACGATATACCAGGCCATCTGCGAACTTTTCTGCGGTTCGCTCTCAGCTCCCGCGCCCGAAGCCGTTGCCGTCTCCGGCCTGGCCCGTCGCCGGGTTTTCTTCGATCGCTGTTCGCCGACCCCTTGGTTTTCCGCTGCTCGACTTTCCGTCCCCTCCGGCTGGCCCACGGCTTGCGGCGTCTGCTCGGACCCGGCCTCGGCCGGCATTGTGCCTTCCGGTCCCCAGTCCGCCTCAGCCGGACTGGGCTTTTCCGCCATCGCGTTTTCTTCTAAAGGGACCTCATCCGAAAACATGCGTCACCGCAAGTGGACACGTATGCCGTTTTTGGGCGAAAAACTTCAATATATGGATTCCCGAAGATACCTTCCAGGGGCACCCCACTCAAAAAGCTTGATTCAGGTATTCACAGGTTGCGCTGGAGACACCCCACAAACTTAAAGAACCCCAAGCCAGCGAAGGAACGTGGCCCAAACAAAGTCGTATATGGTCAGACAAAACGCCAACGAAAACATGGTTACCAAAACCACGACACAGCTTCTGATGAGTTCGTTTTTCGTTGGCCATGTCACCTTTCTCATTTCAGCTTCCACAGCGATCAGGAAGTCGGCCACAACCGGGACGTTCATCAGACGGTAGGCGAACCACCCAACGGCAGCCACCAACAGAATCGGGATGCCGAGTCTCACCTCGGTATCGAACCCCCAGGAACCCAAAGTCCCTTCCAGCCTCCAGGCCGCGAAGATCCCCATCGCCAGAATCGCTGCGAACGTACTCTGCCGAACGACGCGCCCCTGTGTGCGTTTGTACAGCGTCGTCCGAAACAGCTCGGAAATTATGACACCAAGTACAGTCGTTTTGCGTTTGCTTGCGGCTTGGAGCATGAACGGCCGCCGTCTTGGCTAGAGACCTTCCTTACCCGACCTGGTCGGCACCCTGCGAGAAGCCAACCCCCGTGTCGCTCGCCAAATGAAAATCACCGAATTAATTAACGGCAAAGCAGGGGCGGAGAGACTCGAACTCCCAACCGCCGGTTTTGGAGACCGGTGCTCTACCAATTGAGCTACACCCCTACCGCGCGCACC
>NZ_JBAMME010000146.1:0-1190 GCF_039793925.1 Thermogutta sp.
CCCTGTTCGTTCACCATAGGCCGCATGCGGATGCAGGGCGGGAAGTATCCCATGCGGCCGTGCAATTCGGCCAGCAAGGCCACGGCGCTGAAGTTGAGCGACGGCGGATTAACCAGCAGGGACAGGGTCTGCCACTCGACCGGGGAGAGACCGGCCTGGTCGACCAGTGCCACCACCTGCGGCACCAGCGGCTGTTGCGGGTCAATCTGGCTACGCACCTCGACTACCCGCTCGATCTTCTGGCCGGTCAACGCCTCGATCTGTTGCAGGTGGTCGGGCGTGAAGGGGTGGGAAAAGTTGAGAACAATCATTTTTATTACCTCCTTCAAAAAATTTTCCTGCCGATATGGCCTGATTTTGGCAGGGGTCTTTCGCCCCTGCCTCGGCCGCGCCCTGCGATCTGCCATAATTATACCACATCTCGCAGATTTTGTCAAGCCTTTCTTTTTAGTATTTTTCCACGAATTTATTTCTGGGCCGCCCAGGCTTGCCCCGGACGCGCATTGCATTTACCTCTTCTATCAGGAATAGCCAGTCACGCCCTAGCTTGCGGCCAAGGCCGAGCTGGCGCGCGAGCTGATAAATGCGCGAGGGGCTAATTCCTAACATTTGTGCCGCTGTAGCAGCAGTGCATAGTTCCAGATCTTTTACTTTACCATCCTCCATCTTGCCCTCCATAGATTCGGCTATGCCGGTAAAAATACCGGCGGATATATTATATCATATTGTGTGACTAATGCAAGAGATTTAGATGCCGTGTTACGAATTTCGGCAGATGGGAAGACGCTGTCCCCGGGCTTGGGCGTCATCTCGAGTCTCTTTGGCAGGCCTTCTTGCTGGCCTGCCCTTCAGCCGGGTCAACCCGCGCCGGGTGCGGGATTTCGCCCGTGCCTCCGGCGTCCTGGCCAAAACGGATGCTCTGGATGCCCGCATTCTGGCCGAGTTCGGCCAGAAGATGCGGCCTTCCGTGACGGTTCTGCCGGATGAGCAGACCCGTCATCGCTGGAGCGAGAGATCGCCGATTGGGTGAACCAAACGGCGCTGGCGGAGACGGTACAGGAGATGGTAGAGAAATTGTGAAAGAAAAAGAACCAGGCCGCCGAAAACAAAAAGTCCCTGGGTTTCTCCCAGGGACTTTTTGTGCTGAATGTTCCCTACTACCCAATTGTGTGCGGGGCGCGGCCGGGTGG
>NZ_JBAMME010000147.1:0-9516 GCF_039793925.1 Thermogutta sp.
CTTCTCACCATTTCCCGTTCCCGCTCACGCCACCGACATTCAGCGGCAATGAGCTCTCGCAATTCCTCAATGTTCACACCGTCAATAGTTCTCAAGCTCCACCCGTAGGTTCTGGCGAGCCAGGCGATGGTGTCCCAGACCCACTCCCGGAAGTCGGCGGGGGTTCCTGGCTCGGGACAAGTCGCTGAAAAAAACCGGTCTCCTGCCACTTCTTCACAATTTTCCAGAAGGCAGAAAACACCTCCGCAGGCTCGCAGGCGTCAATCCAGTTGGGGTCTCGGTTTATCACCGCACCCACGAAGTCCGCAGCCTTGACAAGCAATTCAAATGTTTCCCGCGGACTATTATCTGTGGAAACTGCGGGAAACTGAAGACTGTCAGTTTTCGCCAGCTGCCGCAGAATTCCGATGGTCGGCTTGAGTGGTATGCTGAATTCTGTGCCCCGCAACACAATCGTCAGCTTTTCGTCTGCACTCATTGTTCCTCCTTCTGGACTTCCCATTTTTCATTCTGCGGAATTTCACGGCTGACTTCAATCACATTGTCGTGTTTCGGATTTTTCCGCAGCTGGTCAATCCGTGCGAATATTGCGTTGGTTAATGCTCGCACACGCAGGGAAAACAAGACCAGTGAATTCCGGGGTAGGATTTTCGCTTTTCCGTTCTCATCTGCCACACAGAAGAGAATACTGACCGCTTTTTTATACCGCTGTTCATCCGGAAACCGAACAGCGAAATCATATATTCCATTCTGCTCCTGCCTGGGGTGCAGAATTATCTGTGCCCCCCTGTCCAGTGCTGCCAGTGCCGCAGCCACTGTTGGGTTGTCTGTATTATATTCTTTCTTCACCTTTCCTCCTTGCGGTCATCAGCCGTTATTCAGGCGGTGTAAATTTCACTTTTCCGAGTGAAGTTCCTTCATCCGGCTGAACTGCCCGGAAAATCACCGGGAAACTGGCGACTTCATCTTTGGAGAGCGGGATATCGCCCTCGCCCGGCAGAACCTTCACCCGGTCAAGGGTAATCTCCACCTGTGTTCCATCGGTCAGTGAAGTCGTCAAAATCAGTTTTCCTTCAGGAAGAACCACTGTGTCTGTCCCGAAAGAGTATTCATTCTGCAGCTGGCTTACTTCTCCGCCGAAACCGGATGCATAGAACCACGCCTTGAGGTCCGCGTAGTAGAGCTTTCCTGTTATGTCTATGTATTTGCTTGTTCGGAAAATATCCGCAATTCCGCCGTAGTCTTCGGTATTCACTTCCACCGTCTTGCCGCCGAAGCGAATCCGGATGTCCCCGATATATTTTATTATCGCCGGCTGGGGTTCCGGGCCGAATGAAACCGTCACCAGCCCAATCTGTGCTTTCAGCGTAGCCATACCTACACCTCCTCTCTGGTGTTTTCAATAGTGTCAATATTGACCCCGACCATCACTCCAAGCCACCCTGCCGACAGTAGTTCCTCTGCCGGATAGGGGGTTATACTGGCAATTGTGGCGGTGGCAATGTTGACACCTTCTATTCTCTGCGAATGGTCTTGCCATCCGCTGATTTTCTCTCCTACCGTATCCAGCAGGGTATTGACCAGATTTTCGCAGGCAGATGGATATTGAACTCTGCTTCCGCCTGCGGGTATCCGCTGGAAGAAAAATACCAGAAACTGGTGCTTGAATAGCAGAAAAGTCCCCTTGCTTTCCACACTGCAGGTAATCAGGTTCACCGCTGCCGCAATTTCTCCCTGCTGGTAGGAGTTTGTCAATGGCTGCAAGAATAATAGGTCATCAACCCGGGTTGAAAGAACTACATCTTTCACACCCGGGATTTCCTTCAGCCGGTCAGCGATGGAATTTCCCAGTGTAGTCCAGTGAATTTTCATTGCCCCTCCCCTAACCGCAATCGTGCGAACATCTGCTCAATCTCTGGTCGGCTTTCCTCCATTGTTCCAGAACACCAGGCCACCCGGTAGCCCCAGACCATCAGCCCACCCCTTGACAGCATTCCCTTGCGAGGCCCGCGGGTGATAATTTTGGGCAATGCATCCTCCCGATGATGATGCCGAAGCCAGGCCTCCCAGAGATGCCGCACTTCGCCGGTGGACGAAATCACAGGCAGAAAGTGCCGCTTGATTCCCTGGTCAATCAGCACCGGATACACTGCCCGGCTTCCATCCCGAACCAGTGGATTGAGAATACCCGCCCGCACCGAATGCGGAGTGTCATATTCCCAGGTGATACTCTGGCGAGCAAATCCGGTATCCACCGGTATCCGCCCTTTCATCCTCCGTGTGAGCAGTTTCCCGCATTCGCGCAGAAAATACCGATACAGCGTAGTCATTGCCTCATCGCCTCGCCGCCAGTCCATCATATCCACTCCCGAATATATGCCCGAGCATAGCCCGTATGGTCATCGTATGCCACCTGGACAATTTCATATACCTGCTGCTCTTCGGTTCGGTATAGCCGCCGAGCCACAAGCCGGTCACCAGCCTGAACCTTATCTGAAAGAAAATTTCCATCAAAAAAAACGACCCACCGGCATTGATACAATAGCCCCATATCCTGAATTCTGGATTGCTGGGTTGATACATCCTCAATCCGCACCCCGACCGAACCAAGACTTGACAGTTGCGGCATTGCGACTTCACCACTCTTCAGGGTTGACGCCACCCTGAAAAACTCCGCCGTATGCGTATTACACCCAGCCATTCGGTGTCTCCCAGACCACATATTGAGCCAGATGCCGGCTGATTTCCGTCATCAATTCCCCCGCTCTGGGAATGGAAAAGGGCACTGCTCCCCGGGTGCTGTCAATCCCTGCCATTTCCATCTGATGGTGCAATGCCAGAAGCACCCGGGCAATCTCGGACTTGATAGCGTGGGCGTGCTCGGTTGTGCGGCAGAAACCACCGGGATAGGTGATTTTCACCCGTTGATTTTCGTAGCCCGTGAGAAACTCAATTATCGTCGGCGTGATGTTGACCTCTTCCGCCGGCACAGTAATTCCGTCAAGGGTAATCTCGGTGAACTGCTCATATGGAATTGCTACCCCGGTGGGCTCACGCAATCGCCAGAACCAATGAACACCTTTATCGCGCAAGTATCCGGCATCAGTATATGTATCTTCTGCCAGGTTCCGCCCAACTGCAGCCTTAACCAGCAACGCAGCCCGCTCAAGCAGGTTAGCCCAGTAATCATTTTCTGCCACCGGGTGCCCGGGCGGTAAATACTTAGCAATCAATTCAGGTAGTGTCGTAATCGTAGACATTCAAAATCTCTCCTTTTTTCTGCCGAACGAGCCGGTGAGCCTCTGCTTCGGGTAGCCACTTGACAAGCCCGGTCGCGAACAGCCGCACCGGCAGGGACTTCAGGGGGGCGGGGTTTCTCCTTTGCGCACGGCGTACTGCCTGGGCCCCGGAGATGTCGCCGAAATCGGCTTTTTTGCCCCGCCCCCTTTCCCATCGCTTCATTCTATTCGCCACCGCCTCCACCGCCTCCGCCAATCACCAGACTGGCTTTCCGCCAGGCATCCGCAACCGCAACTCCACCATCCGCATCCCAGCCAACCACAATACCCACAAAGTCAGTAGAACTCGGTGACCAGCCCTCCGAAATTTCCTTGACTGTCAACGCCATACCCTCGTAGATGAAGTATGTGCCCGGGTCGCCGAAGAACACGAGGTCATCAGAGTGATATGAGTTCGTCACGATTGGATGACCGAACAGCTCAGTCAGCTCCACATTCTGCGGGAAGATATACCTGCCATCACCATCTTGCGCTGCGTGGATTTTCCCGCGTGTTTTCCGGTTCATCGTCCAGATTGCGTTCGGCACTGCGGTTTCAGGCAGGGCATAATATACATCCCGCAGCCTGTCTATGATGGTCGTGCCCGTAGTGATTTCCTCAATTTCGGCATTCTCCAGTCCCAGGAACTCATTGCTGTCTGCCCCAACCGCAATCTGCTTGTCATAGGTGTTCGCCTGCACCCGTGCCACATACTCTACCAGTGCCTGATAAAATGCCGGGACTGAATACCGCATTACAATCCCGGAAAGCACCACTTTTTTCGCCCAGTGCATCAGGGTGAACTGGTCGCTCGTGATAGTCGGCTTGATATTGCCCGGTGTGCCGAATTCAGCGACCACCGTCGCCACCGCATCAGAATCCGTGAAAATCGGGACCTTCCCACTGAGCGCACCAACCGGCACCCGCTTGACGAACTTGTGAATGCCGGGTAGATGGGTGAAAAAGTCCACAACATCATTGACTGTTTCGGAAGGCAATACCCCACCAGCAGCGGAACTCCCGATTTCATTTGCCTGGGTCAGGAAGGTTAACTCGGGATACTTGCCAGGCAACGAACGGGCAGCAGCGTAATCTCGCCCTCTGAGTGCCTGTATGAGCTCCAGGCAATACTGCTGTTTTCGCTGCTCGGCGGGGTTGGTCTTGAAATCTGCCACCCGCTTCAGAATTCGCTGCTCCATTGCAGCGAGTTCGCCCTTCAGGTCCTCAGTGAAATTCTGTTTCAGAGTTTCACCAAGAACCCCAAAGGCGGCTTCCAGTCCTTTTTTCTCCTCCGGCGTAATGCCAGGGATGTCGCCAAGCCTGATTTCCATCTCAACCTCCTCAAAAAGTCTATCAAGGTTTTCTAAAGGCTCTACTGAGCCTTCGCAAAAGCCCGTCCCTACTGGGACTGTATTCCAGTATACCAGTTTCTTTTCCTTTTGTCAAGTCCTCTTCCTCAAACTGCCGTCTGTGCTTGTCAAGGTGTGATTCCACTTCGGGAATATCTGCCTTCGGAATGTCCACTCCGCCTCGCCCGCCGTGCAATGCCGCAATCGCCGCCGCTACACCCCGGAAGTTCACCTTCAGCCGTCCCTCTACTATGTCGTGATGCGGAAGTTTGTATGACCCGAATATCTCAGGATTATCCGAATCATACCAGCCGAACCCTCGCCGGTATTTCGCCCAGTCTATTTTCTCCGGGTCGCCCGAACCATCCGAACTCGCCCACTTCCGCAACCGCTGAACCGCCGCATCCGCATCCCAGCCCTCATCCCTGTCCATCAGCGGGGTGTCTTCGTATGGCACAGCTCCCTGTGTATGCATCTGAACTTTCGGCTGGTAGTTCTGCCGGAAAGCCGCAAGAGCCAGCGGGTCTGCTCCGACTGATACCACTGAAACTTCGTGCAGCATCCACCTGGAAAATACCGGAACTTTCCCGGAAGTTTCCCAGAGTGAATATGTCGGCTTTCCATATTCGGGCTCACCGACAGGAGTGAACCCTATGGACACACCGAGCGGAATGCCCGACTTCCACATCTCCCATATCATCTGCGGAAAACCAGATAGGTCTGCCGGCAAGCCTTCGGTTTCCTCTGGAGTCCAGAAGTGAAGCCTCGCCCGTAGAACCGGCACAGCCATATCGGCTACTTTCACTTCGCCCTTTTCGTAATTGTCCACCCAGCCAATCGGAATATTCGGAGTTGCCGTGCCGTGCTGCCAGAGCAACGGCACCCGCCCATCAGGAGTGATAGTCTGCAGACCATCAGGAATTACCACCCAGCCGTTGAAGTTCAGAATTTCACTTACAATCACCACCTTGATATTTTTTTCATCCTTAACTTCTGCTTGCCTGACTACCTCAAGGTGGTTCATTTTTTTCTCGCTCATATTCGCACCTCCTATCTATGCCGGCAATATCGTGCACCGGCAGTTGACGATATTTTCCGGTGAACCCGCCGGGTCGCCCGGATACTGCAGAGGTTCACCAAAAACTATGAATGGCTCGGTCGCAAGCACTATCTGCCCATCGGCTTCAAGGTGCGGGTCTCGCACCCGGTCATCCTGCGTCGCCAGCCACTCTTTTTTCTCTATCCCTTCATCACGGTAGAACTGCAGTTCGCCTCCGTTCAGACACCCGCCGACTTCGGTGCGAGCAATCCGAATTGCCCTTGACCAATCCAGCACAATTGACTGCTGAACTGCCTTGACGAAATCATCCAGCTCCCAATTATCGGCAAATCCCTGCTCCAGTATCTCCCGCAGTTTCTTTGCTGTTTCGGTATCTACCTTTTCCGCGAAAGCCTTCGCCCGCTTCCGCAGTTCTACTATTGCTTCAGGTCGCAATGCCCGGTCTTCTGCCTGCTCCATTCGCCCTACTTTCACCCGCCCGTTTTCAATTCCATCCGCCCACATCGCCGGGTATAGTGCCATCCGGATTTTCACCGCCCGGTCAATCGCTTTCTGCTGGTCATAGGGGACAGTAATGGTTTTGGTCTTGATTAAATCGGGTAAATTGTCAAGTGTTTCCTGCAAAATCTCGTCCAGAAGTTTGCCGACTTTCTTTGCCATCTGCCGCTCCCAGCCTGCCCGCTGCCGTTCATATGCTTGCCATTTCAAGAGCCGGATTTCCTTCTTCGGAGACTGAACCAGAATTCTTGTCTGCTGCTCAGTGCTTTCACCAGAAGAGCCGCCCACCGGATACAGGGAAATGGGCATCCAGAGCTGGTCTGCCATTGGGCTTTCAAACGGAGGCAATCCTGCTAATTCTCTGCCCTCGTTGATGGTCATAATCGGAACGCCGGTCAGGTTCCGAATTGCCAGTGCATTCTGAAGCTGTAGTTCGGACACAAGCCAGCAGTCCTGCTCGCCAAACTCAACCCGGTCAATGACACCCTGCAGTTGCGGGCGGGTGGATAGAAAATTCGTCAACCCCCCGGCAAGAAGCCGCCAGAGTGGCCGCAGTGTCCACTCGTAGAAAGCCAGCAGTTGCTCGCGGTAGTTGGCATAGCGGTTTTCCGCGGAGGATAGAAGAGCGGGTGGCACACCGAACACCTGCCCAATCTCTTCCCGGGTGCGTCCGAGCGTTTCAAGAACTCCCGAATCAATGAGGGACTGGGCAATCTCAACCCAGTCAACATCGCCTTCCAGGTAGAGCGGGCGTCCAGCCTGCTCGGCGGTGGACAGTGCCTCCCGGACTTTCTGGATGAGTTGACCTCGCTCCTCCGGACTGGCGGAGGGTGTCTTCTTTCGCAGAAATCCCCGCTTGACACTTCCTTGCTCAAGCGAGTTCGCAATTTGCTGCCAACCGGCGAAGTGTGCCCGCCAGACCGGCTCTATAACTTGCGATGGTGGGAATATTCTGCGGGGATGTGCCGCCGAAGGGTCAAAGAGGGCAAGCTCATATACCATATCCGGAGAAATCTTTTCTGGTAGTCGTTCTCCCGGTGAGGCTGGGTAAACTGTCAAGACTGCGGGGTTCTCCTGCACCAGCCGGACTGAACCAAACAGCAGAAGCCGGGAAGTCATCATCATCACCCAGGTCGCATAATCCCAGCCCGGATAGGGTTCACGCAAAAATTCATTCCACATCGGATTGTCCGCTATCACCTCGCCATTCCGGTATGCTATCAGCGGCACTGTGAGCGACTGGGAAATTCGCTGCAGGCAAGCATATATCGTGGAAACCCGCTGGTATGCTTGCGGGACTGATGAGATTTTGTTGGGGTTGACAGCTCCGAAGACTGCTGCCCAGCTGAGTGACCCTTCCCTTTGCTGCCTTCGCACCTTTTTTGCAATATTTCGCAAAAATCCTATCATAGCACCCCCCATTCCAGTGTTCCAGCGCGGGACTTGACAGTTGCTCCCAGCACCGCCATTGCCACCGCATCCGCCCGGTCGGGCGATGTCTCCAGCTTTTCCTTCATCTCCAGTTGGTACACTCTATCTGCGGTGACAGAAAACCGGCGGGCAAACTGCCGGCGAAGCACCGGGTCATCGGGAAAGGAAATTGCCTTTTTCATTGCCAGCTCCCGCACTTCCCACCACGCCCAGGTAGCAACATTCGCAGTCAGCTTGGTCGGGTCAGTGTGCCCGCAGAAATCTTTTGCTCCGCCGATAAAGGGTAAAACATTCACGCCGTCAAGTCTCAGGATGTCAACTACCCCCTTTCCGCCTAACCCGATGTAATCCACCACAACCGGCGTGCCAGCTGGAAATTCCCGCAGAATATCTTTCACCCGCACACATACTTCCTGCGTCCCGTGATGTGCCCGGGAAGCATACGGAATTGACACCACGTTGTTTTTCACGGAAGCAATCACGGTCTCATTGCTTCCGGCGGCAGTGTCAATCCCGAGAGCAGTCAGATTCCCCGAAACTGAAATTCCAACGCACTGCTGAAAAACATTTTCGGGGATGACTGTCCATTCCTCGCTTTCGGGCGGAAACTCGCCAAGCACATAGGTATGATACATCGGGTCTTGTTCCCTTCCCTGCCATTTCCCGGTCAACTCTTTCAGTGTAGGTATTCCGGGAATGGATATTCCGTTTTTCTCCATCCACTCCGCTGCCTCCAGAGTGGAAAACCGAAGCCGGCAATGCTCGGGAAGCGAAAAGTAAAAAGAGGCAGAGGCGTTGGCGCGGGAAATTGGGTTGAAGCTGCACCAGATGTGCGAGGTGGGTCGCCCGGTAATCGCCGATGCCTCAAATGTTTCCCGAACCTCCGGTGCAATCCCTTCAAGCTCGTCAAGCACAATCAGTGTCCGGGTCTGAGAGTGAAGTAGACCCTTGACGCTGGCGGCATTGTTTCGGTCGGACAGGGCGTAGCACATTCCCCACCAGTCCGGACGCTTTTCCTTGCCCGCAGGATACCACTCCCGGATACCGAGCCCGAATGGCGCCAGCTCAAACCCACGCTCCCGGGCAAACTGAATGCACCGGCAGACCTCAAGCCAGGTCAGTTTCTCTGCCTGCTCCAGTTTCGGGGCAGCGAACAATGCCCGCCCACCGGGTGAAATTGTCAGGGCAATGGTCGCAACCGCCCCGAATATGAAGGTCTTGCCGCTCGCTGAGCCCCCCATTGCCGCTACTCTCGGTTCTCTACCCAGCACCGCAACCGCCTGCTCCTGAGCAGGGGTAAGTATCTGATACCCCAATATATCCGCCAGAGCAGCCCGCAAATCACGCCCCAGCACTTCTTGACACGCTTCATTCAGGTTCATCGTTTTTCTGCAACCGGTTCTGAATCAGCACCGGTAGCGGAAGCAGAGCATAGGGGTCGGTGGTGATGTCAAGGGTTTCTGAAACTTTGCCGTCCACCCGGTCAAGGATTTCCCGGCGAGCCGCCGCATCCTTGCCGATTGTTGCTTCAAGGATGAGCTTGGCAACGAATAAGTCCTGATATTTCTGGATGTTCTCTTTTTTCCAGAGAGCCACCGCGGATTGATACAGGTCGGCAACTGGCGGGGGCATCTGGGAGATGTCGGGTAATGGTTGCCCCAGAAATTTCCGGAGCAGGTCGGCAAGAGCCCTGTCCTTCCGGGGTCTACCCCTCGGATTGCCCGACTGCCCGGGCTTCCAGATGCTGGAAGATTTCATCTTTTTTTGTTCTGTTTTGCAGGTAGTCATCTCATCCTCCGGGAAATTATAGCAATTCCCGGGGGGATTGTCAAGAGACATCGTTTTTCATTTTTCTATCGTTGGGTATTTCGCCCGCAACTTTTTCAGCACTTCCAACTCC
>NZ_JBAMME010000148.1:0-1184 GCF_039793925.1 Thermogutta sp.
CGCAGACCAGCTGTCCCCCGCCGGGCGACCCCCAGTACCTGTGCATTACGACGGCGCCCGTCCTCACACGCGCAAAGAGGCCGCGCGGGTTAATAAATATGGATGGGATGAAGGAATAAACATTATGTGTGCGCTCAGTAGTTCCGAAAGTAGCCCATAGATGATCTTGGATATGGTATAGCACTGCCACGGGCGATGGGCCCATCGCTACGCGTATCTAGGGCCCCTCCGACCGTGCATCTTTGCCATGCTTAGAAGAACACGCGGCCAGCTCACTGCCCCCGATAGGAGATGACTAAATTACGCCGTTACCAGTAGTAACTGACTATTGATCCACCATCCAAGATAGAGAAGAGGTCAGCAAGATTATTAGGTCTACCCGGCCGTCCGCCATGTATGAAAATAGTCGGCATACTTGCGACGATGGACGCGTTGTCCCAGGGCTATCCATTCATCGAGGCAGTGCACTCGTTCCTTAGGTGGGGCGATGCGCTTTACGTGGCGGATGGCTCCTCGGACGGGACTGAGAGAATTCTCGAGAGGTTCGCCAAGAACCGCAGAATAAGGGTGTACAGGCTCCGGTGGAGCGCTGAGGGGGAGAAGGGAGAGGCGATAGGAAGCGCGTACAACGCGCTGCTGAGGAAGGCGCGCCTAGAGGAGGATGGAAGGGAATGGGTGGTGGAGGTACAGGCCAATGAGGTCTTCCACGAGGACTCCCACCGCTGGCTCAGACAGCTGCCGGAAATATTTCCGGGGAAAGCCGGGTTCCTGATTCCATATCGCAGCCTCCACGGGACCTATATGGTGGAGGCGCTGTGGAGACTCAGGTACGCGCACATGGATCGGGAGCTCGTAATCCGGGGGGATGCCGTTGCGCTGAACTCCCGTGAGAGGTATTCTCCAGCGAGGCATCTGCGCATGTTCGCGATGGAGCTATGGAAGACATACGTGAGGCCCACGGATCCGTATCAGCGGTTCTTCTGGTACGCCGAGGAGGGATTGGAGCCTGCGCCCATCGTGCCCGCATTCCGCTACAGGGTCCTGCTCCCAGGTGACACACTGGAGAAGCACAGGAGGCACGTGGAACTGTACAGGGGGATCCCGGAGTACGTGGAACTGTACAGGCAGGTGGAGGCCGCGAGGAGGGAGGCGAGATCGTTGGACGAGTTCTGGAGGATCACCGC
>NZ_JBAMME010000149.1:0-1177 GCF_039793925.1 Thermogutta sp.
GTTCCTGGAAGGATCGGGCCCGCTCGTGGTGGAGAGTGAATTTTTTGGAAACGTTACTAAACTGGATCGCCGTTGTCAAACTACGTCCCCGAATCTAACAACATTGCCAGAACTTCCGGGCGGAAACCGTAATGGTCTTTTTCCTGCAAATCGTCAATTAAGGTCTCTAAATCCGCCTGGTCCAATATTGATGCCCATTTGCAAGCCAGCAAGAAAGCGGGAATATTGATTACCGTCAAGCCATATTGAGCGGCTACCTGCCGGGCTTTGTTATCGTTCATCATAAGGACAGCATCCGGTTGGCCCAATGCCAGAGCAATGCACTCCCGTTCTCCCGCCCCCAGGGCCTGAAACCCCTCTTGCCCCGTCAGACGGGTTAGAACGTCTGCGTCGGGGACCGAGACCTGCACCCACGAGAGTTTCGCCAGCCGGGGTAGAAGAGTGGTCTGAGCAACTTCCCGATATACTGCCGGAGGGATTTGTACATTCTCCACCTGGTAGAGTGTCCGGATCAGGTCCATTCGCCCTATTTTAAGGAAAGCGCTGAGGAAGTCTGTGTCCAAAACGATTCTCGGCATTATCGGCCTATCTTCCTGCAGCTTTTAGGGCAGCCTCAGCCATGGCTTTTGTTTCAGCAGCGCTTTCGGGAGCCCCGCGAGAGATACCACGAATGTACAGCACCTCCTTCATCGCTTCTATATCCAGCCCGCTCAGTTCTGCGGCCTTACTCAGGGAAATATCCCCCCGTTCGTATAACTTACAAGCGAGGGCCAACCGAATATCTGGCCGGGCAGCTAAAAGGGTGCTGATCGCATCTCTCAGAAACTCGCTTTCACTGGCATACAACCCGGTCTCCGGAACAACTGATATCCATTCTCGGAGAACAGAAGGTAACACCCACACCTTTACGTCCATAGAAGCCCCCTAATCTTCTTGAAGCAATCCATTGCGCGCGTTTGCATCTATGACTCCACTGCAAAAAGGTTATGGCACCGCAGCGGCCGCAGAGTACACAGAGCAATGTTTATGGAAAACTTTGCGCTCTTTGCGTCCTTTACGGTTAATTGTTGAATTCCGGCCTCATGTCCCTCGACCCTCAGAATCTCCCCAGCAAGGCGATGTCGCAATCGCTCTGGGGGCCGGCGGTTCCGTCGGCCTGGGAGCCGAAGAGGTAGGC
>NZ_JBAMME010000150.1:0-1176 GCF_039793925.1 Thermogutta sp.
GCCTGGGTGGTTGCAGAGGCGGCCAGCCATGCGGATGAGGCCGCCGATGCGCTGCGGGCAGCAGATGAGGCAGTGGATGCGCTGAAAGGGATAGAAGAAGCAGCAGAGATCGCAGGGAGGAGTCGCAAACCGCCAATAGTCATCGGAGAAAACATGAAGCGGGTAGAAGCATATGCTCAGCAAGTCGGGGCCCAGACGATCAATGATTTCATCCCTGCTGAACGCTGGAGTATGGAGGCCAATGAGGCATGGATCAGGCAAATGCGTGCCGAGGGCAGAGAGATCATTGACATCGGCCCACATTTCGAGCGGCGTTTATGGCGGGTCAAAGCCGGTGAACGCCCCGATTCTCCGGCCTACAATCTGGAGCGGCGCATCCTACAGGGATATGAGGGGTATCGGAAGGTCTTTCAACGCAGCGGGAAGTACTGGGGCGGTGTGCCCGGTCTTGATTGGGAGTAGCGCTATGAAGACAGAACTGCAACGACTCTTTCTTGAAGAGGTTCAGAAGAATTTCGGTTTCTTGCGACCAAAATTCAAGGGGCCTTTGATTAGCGAGGGATACTTATCACTGACGGTGGCATTTGTAGGTGAGAACTTGGCCATAGAGTTCGTGCTGGATGAACGAGATGAGGATGTCTCCTGTTACATAGCCCGAGTGATCGAGGGAAAACCTGCTCCCTTTTGGTCTGTTGACCCTCAGGGTAAGCGGGTACGAGGCCACTTTTATGCCTTGCTAGTGGATCATGGCTTTCGGGGAAAACTATTCACTGTACCCCCTGGCCTATCGTTTAGAGAACAAATTCCAATCATACTCGCCGGATATAAGCAAGCGTTGCAAGAATATGGGAAAAAGGTGTTGGAAGACGACCCTGAGTTTTTGAACGTTCAAAGAAAGTGGTAGCGTCGAATGTGGTCGGCATAGCACTGCCCAGCGGTGGGACTCCGCCCTGGGTCTCTACGACTACCGGGCCCGGTTCTACCATCCAGTGCTGGGGCGGTTCGTGCAGGCGGATACGGTGGTGCCGGAGCCGGGGAACCCCCAGGCGCTGAACCGCTACGCCTACGTTACCAACAACCCGCTGAGATACACCGACCCCAGCGGGCGCTGGCTGGAGACCGCCTGGGACATCCTGAACATCGGCTGGGACATCTACGAGGTCTACCGCGACCCTG
>NZ_JBAMME010000151.1:0-1176 GCF_039793925.1 Thermogutta sp.
AGAGCCGCCTCGGCGCGTGTCTGGTTTTTCCGTCTGGACCCGCCTAAGAACCACCAGAGAGCAATGCTCAGACCCAGGACGCTGAGATAGAGCAGGTACCAAACCCACGGTCGCCCTAAAAGCGAGAAGGTTTGTTGGGCATTCGGGGAAAGCGAAAACTCCTGCAACCGTTTCGCCAAACGCACGCTCTGATAAGGCCGAATCAACAGCTTTGGGCACCACGCGTACGCCAATCCCGGACCCGGGCGCATCCACCACGCCCAGTTTGCAACGGAGGCCACAATGAACACCCACCGATAGCGGGCTATTGCCTCGGCATTCACCAAGACTCGCGTCGCGATGGGCGCCAAAAGCAGCGCCAACCCTACCAAGAAGACCAGGGGATCTGCCCAGAACACGCCTTCTCCGATCGAACCGAAGGACCTTGCCAGGCCGAGGACGTAGCCCCACGGCCACAGGAGCCCTTTCTTCAAACAGAGCGCCACCTCGTGGAAAAATTCGAGAACCCTGGCGTGGAACTGAAGGTTAATCGTGACGAAGGTAGCAAGAAGCACTGAGCGCCAGAGGTTAAGGCGCCTTTCCACCAGGCCATTGCCCTGTGAGAAACGAAACACTCTCAAAGCCATCAGCCTTGCGATGACAGCCAGCACGGGATAACCCAGAAGAGCTGTAACGGCTACCTGCTCAGAAACCGCAAGAAGCTCCTCAGACCACCAGAGTCCCACTGCCAATGCTACGCTGAGAGCAGGCAATATTCGTTCTGGGAAGAGAGCGGCCGCCAGAAGGGTAAGCGAGACCGTCCCCAGACCGGTAGGAAGGATGGCTCCCCAGATAAACCCTTCTTTGTCGCATGGAGCTAAGACCGTTTCCCGGGCCGGTGCCATCATCACAAAACCCCAAAAAAGTACGGTCCCAGCCACCAAACCTTGCACTGCCCTCCGGAATGCCAAAAGCGCCCGAGACACCGTCGCTGCTTTCATTTTCTCGGCGGGGGCCCGGGAAGATTCGGGTACCAGGGCGGCCATTTCACCGGCGTTCGCGGGGCGGGCGTAGGAACCGGTGGCCAGCTTTCACCGGAATAGAAGGCGAAGGGATCGGCGGCCAGCGGCCCGCATTTTTTGAACAGCTCGCGACACTCTTGGAACTTCAAGTAACACTCCTCAAACGAAAAACACG
>NZ_JBAMME010000152.1:0-361 GCF_039793925.1 Thermogutta sp.
GATGGTTGAAACGATTCGATAGACGCATGAAACAACCAAAACTCCATACCAGTCTTATTCTTCTCACCCTTCTGGGAGTGGCTTCTATGGTCTTTTCTGCCGAGAAACGGAAATACGACGTCCGCTTGGGTTTTGTCCCGCCGACCGATGCAACCACCGTCACCCTCACAGGTGATTTTTGCAAATGGGAGACGAATGCCATCCCGATGGAAAAGCAGCAGGATGGCAGTTACTCCGTCAAGGTGTCGCTTCCTGAGGGGATATATCTTTACAAATTTGTCGTCGATGGAGGAAAGCGCTGGTTCGAGGATCCAAAAAATCCTCACTACGTCCCTGATGGTTTTGGCGGAAGAAATTCCAT
>NZ_JBAMME010000152.1:371-1169 GCF_039793925.1 Thermogutta sp.
TTCCATTCTCATTGTTGGTAATGCCAAGTACGATCCCGTCAAATTTATGACGCCCCAGCAGAGGACCGGTGAACCTGTAACCTTTTCTGTCGAAGGCCTTCCCCCAAAATTCCACCAAAAATGGATCCCTGTGAAATTCTACGGAGGCAAGCTTGTCTACGGCGATACTGTGCCTGACCCAAGTCGAGGTCAGCTGCTTCTCAGCAAAAGGCGCTTCTGGTATCCGCCCGATGTTCCTGAAACAAGCGCCACGATCGCGTCCCGTCCCCTTTTCGTTTATCTTCCCCCCGGTTACGCAAAAGCAGGCCTCAGGCGGCGCTATCCAGTCGTCTATCTGCACGACGGCCAGACTGTTTGGGACGACGATTCTTGCTGCTTTGGCCATGGGGGCTGGCGTCTCAATCGCCTTCTTGAAGAGAACACCACCATTCCGCGAGCCATCCTTGTGGGAATTCCCAACTCGAGTGCGCGGCGGGCAGAGTACGGAATTGGCGACGACATCCTCGCTCTGCAGCCCTCGCCTTACCTTAGATTCCTTGTCGAGGTCGTCAAGCCCACCATCGATCGCGAATTTCGCACGCGTCCGCCACGCGAATACACCTCGCTCATGGGCTCCAGTATGGGAGGCATGATTTCCATTTATGGTGGCTACGCCTATCCCGACGTATTTGGAAACGTGGCTGCATTATCCACGTCGTTCTGGATACCTGACGCGAAAGGCCACACCCTTCTTGATGTC
Source organism: Thermogutta sp. (assembly GCF_039793925.1). Taxonomy (GTDB): domain Bacteria; phylum Planctomycetota; class Planctomycetia; order Pirellulales; family Thermoguttaceae; genus Thermogutta. The sequence goes on from NZ_JBAMME010000152.1 coordinate 1,111, forward strand.
GTTCGTCAGCATGGGCGCGGGAAATTCCGGCTCTATATCGACTCTGGCACCGCCGGCAT
>NZ_JBAMME010000153.1:0-9388 GCF_039793925.1 Thermogutta sp.
AAGCTTTTGGACCCGGCCCCGCCAGCGGCACGCTGCCGCAGCAAATGGAAGTGACGGGGTATCACGGCCGACGACTGGTTAATTCCTACTATGGCGGCGACGGTACGGTAGGGACACTGACAAGTCCGCCGTTCAAGATTGAACGACGCTACCTCGCTTTTCTTATTGGTGGAGGTGGCTTCCCAGAGGAAACCTTCATGGAGCTCGTCGTAGATGGGAAGAGTGTTCGTCGGGCTACGGGGCCGAATACCCGGCCTGGTGGCTCGGAGGAACTGGATTGGGCTACCTGGGATGTTCAAGAATTTGAAGGGCGTACGGCGGTTTTGCGGATCGTCGATCACCGCACCGGCGGTTGGGGACACATCAATGTAGATTACATTCTTCAAACCGATCGCGATCCCCTGGAGCAACGCAAACCCCTGGAAACAACGGTTCAGTCACGATACCTGCTGCTTCCCGTGGCCGGGGAAGGAACGCCGACGCACTGTCGCATCATGTTGGGCGACCGGGTCCTGCGCTATTTCGATATTCCCATAGCCGAGGAGGATTCGGATGTGAGGTTTTGGGCGGCCATCGATCTGGCTGATTATCGCGGCCAGACGGTGCTCTGGGAGATTCGGCCCCGCTCTGCGCGAACGCTCGTGGAAAAACGTCTTCGGCAGAGCGACACACCGGTTTGGCCGGGAAACCTCTATCGAGAAACGTATCGACCCCAGTTCCATTTTTCACCGCGGGTGGGTTGGACGAATGATCCCAACGGCTTGGTGTACTATGAGGGGGAATATCACCTGTTCTTCCAGCACAATCCTTTTGGAATTCACTGGGGCAACATGACCTGGGGCCACGCGGTGAGCCGGGACCTCATTCACTGGGAAGAACTTGGCGACGCCATCTTTCCCGACGAGCGGGGTACCATCTTTTCTGGGTCAGCAGTGGTGGATCTTTACAATAGTTCGGGACTTGGTCGGCCTGACCAGCCGCCTCTGTGTGCGTTTTACACCGCCGCCGGCGGCCATTCTTACAACCCGTGCCCATTCACGCAGTGCATGGCCTACTCGCTGGATCACGGTCGCACATGGACGAAATACACCGGCAACCCCGTGGTGGATTTCATCGCAGACGAAAATCGTGATCCGAAGGTCTTTTGGCATGATAAAAGTCAGCGCTGGATCATGGTTCTGTACGTCCGGCGGGATGCGTTCTCGATCTTTTCTTCACCTGACCTGAAAAAGTGGACGCTAGAAAGCGAAGCACAATTTCCCACAGCGCATGAGTGTCCCGAGCTGTTTCCGCTTCCGGTTGAGGGTGAGCCCGGCGAAGTCCGCTGGATTCTGTGGACGGCCTCCGGCAACCATTTGATCGGCCAATTTGACGGCCATCGCTTCACCGCGGAAAGTGACGTCCTGCAAAGTGAATGGGGACGGAATTGTTACGCTGGACAGACGTGGAACAACGCACCTGGGGGCCGCCGCGTTTTCATCGGGTGGATGAATTCCGATGGTTCCGCATATTTGGGGATGCCATTTAACCAGCAGATGACGGTGCCGCGGGAGATCACTCTCCGTCGCACGCCGGAGGGATTGAGGTTGTTTGCCCGACCGATCGAAGAACTCGAATCGCTGCGCACGAAATCGGTGCGGTTCCAGGGAGTCTCCCTGGGAGGCGATCACTCGTCACAATCGTGGCCGGTGGGCGATCTTCTGGATATCCTCCTGACTCTTCAGAGCGGATCGGCAGAAGCAATCGTTATCGACGTGAAGGGGGTTAAACTTACGTGGTTTCCGGGCCGCGGAGAGCTGGTGTGCCTGGACCGACGGATCACCAATTTGCCGAAAGATCGTCCGCTCGACCTGCGATTGCTCGTGGATCGGACGTCGCTGGAGGTTTTTGCTTTTGACGGCAGGTATGTGATGTCGTTCTGCTGGCCATTTGGCACGAAGTCAGGGCATGTGTCGATCACCGCGCAGGGAGGTGGTGCGGCGGTGGAATCTCTGGAGATCCACCAACTGCGTTCCATCTGGGAGGGCGTCACATGCCAGGGCGAGCAGGCAAAGTCGGGCGATTGAGAAGCCCCTCCAGAATCTGCTCCAGGCGTTCCATCCGTCGATCGAAACTGTAGTGCATTTTCACATGCTGGCGGGCGCTTTCCCCGAGTGTTACTGCCCGGGAACGATCGGCCAGCAGTTGTTTTACCGCTTCCGCCAGGGCGCGATCATCACCCGGCGGAATGAGAATCCCTGTTTCGCCGTCGCGAACGAGTTGCGGGATTCCTCCAACCGGAGTGGCGACAACGGGCAGGGCCATGGCCATGGCTTCGAGGAGGACATTGGGCAGCCCTTCGCGGAGACTGGGTAGAACGAACACGTCCATAGCCGCATAGTATGGCCGGGGATCCGGGGCATGTCCGACCAGGCTCACATGCTGGTCCAGGGAGAGCTCGCGAACTGCGCTGCGGAGTTCGTCCCTGGCTGGACCATCGCCCACGATGATCGCATGCACGGAGAAACGGTTTTCAATCAGTCGGGCCAATCCGCGAAACAGCGTGGCCAGATCCTTTTCACCCGAGAGTCGGCCTACGTACCCCACAACCGGGTCCGATGCGGGCAGACCGAGGGAGCGCTTGGCCTCTTCCCGCGAACTAGGTGGTGCAAACTCGTCGCAGTCCACGCCGTTTGGTAGTATCTCGCAGATTGCCGGAGGAATACCCGATCGGATACATTCTTCGCGCAAAGAAGGCGACACACACACAACCCTGTCGAATCCGCGGAGACACAGTTTGTGAATGAAATGGTAGAAACGCACCCGGGGGGCATAAACACCCCAGCCATGCACTGTGCTGAGAAGTTTCATTCGATGAGTGCGGTGAAGGAACCAGCCCAGGGCATCGGCCTTGTAGTCATGCCCATGCCAGATCACATTGCCTAGCTTGCGAACGATTTGAAACAGCCGCGTGACGGTGCGGAGATCGAGCGGGCCGCGATCTTCCACGTCCATCAGGGGCACATCGAGTTCCCGCGCGCGCTTACTGATGACTTCGAAGGCGTGATCGGCAGGTGGATGGAGGTAAATGATCTGGACGGGCCAACCGTGTGCCTTCAACCACCGTGTGCCGAGCAGAATCGTCTTTTCCGGACCTCCGCCGGTTCCGGTGACGGTGCGAACTTCCAGAATCGTGGGACGCACAACGGGGGATGGCATGGCGACGCTGTTTCATGCCCCAATGACTTCCAGGGCCACCTGAATCTTGCCGAAGGGGGCGCTCACTTGAACCCCGGCCACGCGATCGCGGATCCGTTCGATGGCCTGTTGGGCAATCTCGATCCCCATTTTGAGTTGATCCTCGCGGCTGGTGACGGAGGCCATCTTTTCCATGACCCAATCGGGGATGACCACGCCGGGCACTTCGTTTTTCAGGAACGTGGCGTTGCGGAGGCTTGCCAGCGGCCAGATTCCCGCGATGATCGGAATACCATGGTGCTGCACCTTGTCCAGGAACCGCAGTAGCGCGTCGGGGTCGAAGACTGGCTGGGTGATGGCGAACTCAGCACCGGCCTCCACTTTACGGCGAAAGCGATCCAGTTCGCGATTTTGATCGATGGCCGTGGGATCCAGACCGACACCGATGACCGCGGCGGTCGGTGGATCGATGGGCTGGCCGCCGAGATCCACGCCCTGATTGAGACGCTTCTGAACGCCCACCATGCCGATCGAGTCGGTATCGAACACGCCCGTGGCATGCGGATAATTGCCAAGCTTCGGCGGATCGCCGGTGATGAACAGGATGTTGCGGATATCGCAGGCGGCACAGGCGAGGAGGTCGGCCTGCATGCCGATGAGGTTCCGGTCTCGGCAGCAGAAATGGAGAATGACTTCGATCATCGCCTCCCGCTGGATGCGATCCGCTGTGATGAGGGGTGAAATCCGCGAACTGGCGCGAGGCCCGTCTGGGATGTTCACGGCATCCACTCCGTGGCGGTGGAGCATTTTGCTTTTCTCGATGATGTCGCGGAGGTCGTATCCGCGGGGGGGAACCAGTTCCACGGAGGTCACCCATTGTTTGTGCACCAGCCGCCAGGCGAATCGCGACCGCTCCGCAAGAGGCACCGGTGTTTTGAGTTCCACGGTTTCCGCGGCAGCCAAAAGAACAGGCTTAATTCGGGCACGGACAAGCGGTTTGACGGCGTCGCAGATCGCGCGAATGTGGTCTGGTGTTGTGCCGCAGCACCCGCCGACTCCAGCCGCCCCAAGGTTGACGAATCGCTTCGCATATTCGGCCAGATACTCGGGCGAACACAGGTAAATGCGACGATGTTCGATCTCCTTGGGAATTCCGGCATTCGGTTGGACAACGAGGGGTTTGCGAAGGATCCGCACCGCCTGCTCCACAGCGCCCAGCAGACCGTGAGGCCCACTGCCGCAATTGAGACCCCAGGCAAGCGGTTCTGGATACCCTTTAGGAAGCGGAGCAAACAACCGCTGCACTGTCTCCCCGGAAGCGGTTTCGCCGTCTTCATAAACCGCGGCGGAAAGGATGAACGGCACGCCCGGCCGTTCCCGCATCGCTGCCGCACAGAGTTCCAGCGCCTGACGACTGGGCTGGGTCTCAAAAATGATGAAGTCCACCCCGCCTTCCAGGAGGGCATCAACCTGCTCCCAGATCATCTGCCACAATGCTTCTTCGTTCTGGGGAAGCGTGGGGAGCGGACCGATGGAACCGGCCACGTAGACGGGTCGGTCGGCGGCATCGGCCACTTCGCGGGCAATCTGGGCGCCGGCTCGATTGATCGCTCTTACCTGCTCGGCCAGGCCGTACTTGGCGAGGGTTTCCCGGTTCGCGCCGAAGGTGTTGGTGGTCAGGACTTCGGCGCCCGCCTCGCAGTACGACTGATGGATTTTGCGGATGAGCTTCGGATCGGACAGATTGAGTTCATCGAAACACCGATTGGTGAACACATGATGGCGATAAATCTCTGTGCCCATGGCCCCATCGAACACCACGACGCCCTGGGCAAGGTATTCGCCAAAGGGTTGCTTTTGCACCATGAACACTCACCTTTTTTCCTGTTGTGTAACCGTGGAAGAGTTGCCGCCGTGCATCACATTATGCTGGCGAATGTCAGATACCGCACTCCATCAAGGGGAGGAGTCGGAACGCACTTTGCTGCAACAAGCTCATTGTAGCTTGAGGACTGGGCCAGCGAGAATCGGCGGTCGATTAGTAACCGATCGCGTCGTCTGGCAACTTTCGAGGCCGGCGACCTGAGTGTCCCCACCGGTTGCCAAGCAAAGACTTTTCCGCCAGAATGGGGGCGGCATGTAGACAACGGTGTGACCTGTGAGTCCCCATCTCACGTTTCCTCGAAGAAGGGATGACACGATGAATCGCCTCCTTTGGTTCACCACAACGGTCGGACTTGCAGCGGGTTTGTGGTTAGTGGGAATCTCCGGATTGGGTCAGCAGCCAGATGTGATCCACCAGCCGTACCTCCTCGATACCGGGCTGGTTTCCCGATCCATCTCCTTCGAAAACCCCACGGGTGCACCCGGCGAAGGCGGTAAAGCAGCCAGTAACCTCGGTGTGGGTCGGAAGGGATCACCGATGCGCCCCATCAAACCCGGCGAGACACTCCAGCTCTGCGACATCGAAGGGCCGGGCACGATTCGCCATATCTGGCTGACCACCGAACCGAATCCGGAGAATTTGCGAAGCCTGGTGATCCGCGCGTACTGGGAAGGACAGGAGCACCCCAGCATTGAGTGCCCGCTGGGCGACTTCTTCGGTTTCGCGCACGGAAAGGTGATGCCCTATTTCTCCGCCGTCCACTCTGTGGGACCTCGGGCGGGGATGAACATCTGGCTGCCGATGCCGTTCACAAAGCGCGCGCGGATCACGCTCACCAACGAAACGAAGGGCAACCGCACGCCCCCCATCTTTTACCAGATCGACTACACCCTGGGTGATAAGCATCCCGAAGATGTTGGCCGATTGCACGTCCTTTTCCGGCGTGAAAACCCCACCCGTCAAAAACAGGATTTCGAGATTTTGCCCTTGCGAAAAAACAAGGGGCGGTATATCGGTGTGGTCATTGGAGTGCGCAATCTTCACCCAGGCCAATGGTGGGGTGAAGGTGAGATCAAAGTGTACATGGATGGGGATACGGAGTTTCCCACAATTTGCGGGACGGGGAGCGAGGACTACGTGGGGCTTTCCTGGGGTATGCAGCAGGTGCCGTTTTTCTATCAGGGGTGTTCGCTTGATCAAAACAACTTTGTTTCCATGTACCGGTGGCATTTGCCCGATCCGATTGCTTGGCAGAAGGAATGTCGCATCACCATCCAGCAAATTGGTTGGAAAAATGGACTCGTGGAAACAGAAGACGACTGGTGCTGCGCGACGTTCTGGTATGAACCCACGCCAAGCGCCCCGTTGCCACCGCTGCCGGATGTTGATGCCCGCATCGCCGATATCTGGAAGGATTGAGAATCTCGAAGAACACCGAGCGCTGTCGATGCGAACGTAAAAAGAGCGCGGATGGGGTGACTGATGCAGGTCGATCGAGGAGGTCGAAATCATGGAGGAGCCGCGTGAGGGTGTCATTCGCCAGGTGCGTTGGGGGGAGGTCTTTCCGTGGTTGCGTTTGGTCCGCGCTGCGATCGCCGCATGCAGCCTGCGGGTTTTGTTCGTTGCCATCATAGGCTTACTGCTGGTGGAAGGCGGACGCCAGATTTTGGAATATGCATTTCCCTATCGGGAGCCTTTGCCCGCCCTCCCACGTGGAATACCGTTAAGGCTGGGAGCCGCTGACCTCGGCCTGACGCAATCTGCGCAATCCCAATTTGGCGTTTCCGGATCTTCCTCCTCTCGAGCCGGGAAAAGCGTTTTGCTGCTGTCAGAGGTCGCACAGCAGCCGCGGCTGGTGCCGATTTTCGGTGTTTGGCACGATCTTGCCAGTTGTTACACGTACTTTCTGCGAATCACCTATGTTCCCGATCCGCCGGGGAGGCCTCGTGCCATTCGGGAGGAAAGATCCTGGACCGATTGGATCAAACGGCTGTTGCATCTGATTTGGGTCTTTGCAGTGTGGACATTGTGCGGAGGCGTGATCCTGCGGTTTTCGGCACTGGCTGTGGCACGAGGAGAGGGGCACAGTCTTGGCGGATTGCTGCGATTTGCGCTTCCCCGCTGGCCGGCGGCGATGGCGTGCATCTTCGGCGGGTGGTTGGCCATTTACAGTTTTGGCTGGATTTCGGCGGTGGTTTGTCTGGCGGCGAACTGGATCGGGACGCATGTGCTACCCCTTGGTTGGGCCTGGGTCAGCACCCTGATTCCGGGAGTGCTTCTCACGCTGGTGGTTGTGCTCGTTGTCTTCGGCTGGCCCCTGATGCTGGCAGCGATTATGATCGACAACCAGGACGGCTACGGAGCGGTGGGGGCTGCCGGTTCCTATTTACTGCGGCGGCCGTTCTACTTTTTCTTCTATGCTGCGGTCGCCGCTGTGCTGGGAGCGGTGGTGGCCGCAGTAGTGATGCTGCTTGTGGAATGGTGTATTGAACTGACGCTCTGGTCGGCGGAACTCGTTCTGCCGAGGGTCTCCTTTGGAGAGCTTCTCACCAACCCCAGTCTGGCCCAATGGCACGATGTGTTTCGCCGGTTAACTTCAGCCTATCTGTATGCGCATTTCTGGACCTCAACCGCCGTAATTTATGTCCTGCTGCGGCATAATGTGGACCAGACCGAGTTCGACGAACTGTACGATGAGTAACCCCGGCGAGCGCCCGCCCCGGGGTTAGAAGAAGGTCCCCTCCCACGGCCGCCTTTTAGTCCCGGTTTGCTTATGATGAAGCTTTTGCGGATTGTAAAGTCGTGGAGAGACATTGCCGAGGAAAAGGCGCTCACGCCTAGGAAAGTAAGAGTCAATCTCCTGGAAACTTGGACCGAGATAAGAACAGCTTTATGACCGGAACCACGCGGTCCCATGATCAGGTGGGTGTGCATTTTCGGACGACGGTTCGACCGGAGGATGGACCGGCCGTCCGCCGACTTGTGGAATCCACCGGGTTTTTCCGTCCCGACGAGGTAGCCGTTGCTGAGGAATTAATAGCAGAGCGGCTGGCGAAAGGAGCAGCGAGCGGGTACGAGTTTCTCTTTGCAGAGCACGACGGACAACTGCAGGGATACGTGTGTTTTGGTCCTATCCCGTGCACGCTTTCCAGTTGGGATCTTTACTGGATCGTGGTGAATCCGGCTTATCAGCGGCAGGGTTTAGGTCGGCGGCTCCTTCAGGAAGCGGAAAAGGCCATTCGCGCCGCCGGTGGGACCCGGGTGTATGTCGATACTTCTGGCCGGGAACAATATCGACCGACCAGACTGTTTTATGAAAAAAACGGCTACCAGGTGGCAGCCGTCCTCGAAGATTTCTATGCACCAGCCGATCCAAAGGTTATTTACGTCAAAGTGCTGAAGGAGCCTGATGGCCGCAGGGACCTGTGACGCTTTTCCAAGCGGCAGGCTTTGTGTCTGGCGGCATCGGGCGGCTATTCAGGAATATCAAAGCTGAATTCGTTAGGTCCACCCTCTTTGACTTCGCACTCAAAGGGAGTTTCCTGCCAGTTGTTGTATTTCGGCGGCAGAAGGGGTTTGGGAGCGCTGGCGTAAGGATCGGCGGTGGCCTGCTCGGCCTGGAGCTTGTCGTAGTCGGCCCCTTCGGGAGTTTTCGGTACCAGCACTTTGGAGACAAGCACCTTGTACTTACCGGCCATCGCCCCTTCTGCAATCGCGCCCCCTTCTCCGAAGGTTTTCATCACGGCCACTCCCGAGCTGTCCGTCTTTCCCTGGGCCCCACGAGCATTGGCGTCCAAGGGATGGAGCCGCACGTCGGCATCCGCCAGTGGCTGACCTTTTTGTGTGATGGTTACCTTGACAGGATAGGTTTTGAAGGAAACTTTTCTCTCCTTCGAACAACCAGATGCCAGCACAATTCCAATCACCGCGATGCCCAGTAAACGCATTTTCATGGCTTTGTACCTCCGCGATAGTGACCAAATGGGACCGCGCAAAAACGTTGCATCGCCGACTCCAATCAGTATACTGAATTTAAAGTCAGAGGGAGAGATTAGCGAGTGATAATTGCTTGACTGTCGTGAGCTGTCAGAGATTATTCGGTGGTAAGTGTCTGGGGGGTTTTTCAGGAAAGGAGAGTCATCATGATTAGGTCGAGGTTGTTGCGCGTCCCGCGCTGTGCCGGTTTTACGCTGGTAGAGCTGCTCGTTGTGATCGCGATTATTGGGATCCTCATTGCGCTTCTGCTTCCTGCGGTGCAAGCTGCTCGGGAGGCAGCTCGTCGTTCACAGTGCACGAACAATCTCAAGCAGATCGGCTTGGCACTTC
>NZ_JBAMME010000154.1:0-9303 GCF_039793925.1 Thermogutta sp.
AGCGGCTCCCCCATCTGATTGAACCGAGTCGAGAAACACCTGGGCTTTCTGGACGGTGACCTTTGGGACTTGCAGATAAGCCATCATGCCGCTTTTAAGGGCCATGAGCTGCCAGCCCACCACTGAAGTGTCCCCCTTCTGGCGAGGCTGATAGCGCCAGCCGCCGCCTACCGGGTCTTGAGCATTGCAAATGAAGTTGAGTGCCTGCTGGGCCGGGGCGGCCAATACCCTGTCATGAGTCATTCCGTAGGCCTCGCACAACACAATAGAAGCGAGCCCCTGGGAGTACATATTGCCGCCGTCTTCTAGGAAGCTACCGCCTTCCGGGGAGATCTTCATCCGGTTGGTGATCAAAAAGTAAAGGCCAGCCCGCACATTCTTAGCATATTTGCCTTCCCGATGCGTTTGTCCTGAGCCCAGGAAGGGGAGAAGTGCCAGAGCGGTGGCGGCCGCCCGTGCTTCCGGAAGATTGCCCGGGTTGCGACACTGCCCGTTGCATCCGCCGGCTTTGGTGTGGTCGAAGCTCCAGCCACCATCCGGGAGTTGATGATTGGCAAGCCACTGGAGGGCCAGAGCCACAGCCCGCTCGCTCCCCTCAGAAGCGCCACCCAACCGCGCCAACCGCTCTTTGCCCGCTCCTCGGCCAGAAAAGGCGTCACCGCTCAAAGCCCCCAGGTTAGCGAGCAAATCTGTTTGGGGTGCGTGCTCTACCCCAATGGGACTCAATTCTACCGAAGCCATCGCTGCCGTTTGATCGTTGAAAGGCGAGACATCCTGCGAGCTGTCGACGTTGCTGGCCACCTCTACAGGCGATAGATCCGTGGCCAGGTTGATATCCTGCGGCGGCTCGTCGAGAAGCTCCTCCACTTCTTCGAGTTGCTCATTCTGACCCGGAGCGACCACCAAAGTCTGGGCGGTGGTTTCGCGAGGGGCCGGTATGGTAATCATGGCCATGACCAACAAGGCCACAGCATGCACGACCATGCTGACAAACCAGCTCGGCATCCAGTGAAGGATCTCCCACAGGAGATTCCGTCCATTTTTCTGTTCCCGCTCATTGTCGGCTTTTATGCCTTTTGCAGCCGCTGCGACCGCCGTCGGAGAGGGTTGGGCCTTGCCTTTCCCGGTGGATTCACCTTGCGCTCGGATGGCGTTTCCCTGCGCTGAAGGAAGCGTCTTTCCTTCAGGAACGCCTCGAGTTGTCTCACGAGCGTTCTGCGCCGAAGAAGTGCTTTCCGCGGTCGGCGGCGGTGGTGTGCCGGGACCCTGCCCCGGCCCAGGTGATCCTTGCGACGGCTGCTGTTCATCGGGCAAAGGCAACTTGTCGGTCATGCGTGACCTCTCGCCTCACAAGTCTCTGTTCCGATTGACTTTCATCAGTCCGCGGCAATGCCCGCCGCGGTATTCAAGTCAATAGTCTTCTGTCGAAAGCCTGACCCGCAATAATCCGATCGGCGATGTTTTCGCACAAGCTCCCCTTTTCATTTTAACTCGTTACAGAAACATGGTACCAGCATGGGCACGGCCGGCGTCGGTAGCTCGGCCGAGATTGCCCACTCAGCCGAGGTTCTTCTGCGGTTGGTCGGAGAGGCCTGTTCAGCCAGTCCCGAGAATGGTTCCTCGGGGTGATCGGTGGGTGATCGAGTTTGGAGTTTCCCCGTGGCACTTGGAGCATGGGGACCTGGGAAAAGGGTTCTTTTAGGAATCTTGGGGCCGAGAATCATGGCCATAGCAAACAGGGCCAGCGTTTCACCTGTAATGACCAGTCCCTGATACTTCGGCCAGATCGCACAAACGATTGTCGCTGCCATGACCAGTGCTGCCCAGAACGTGATTGCTACTGCCAGCCGCCATCCAGCAAGAAAGCCCGTGCGAATGGCCGCCACCAAAATAGGCGCCGCCGCGGAGGATGTCACGGCATAACCTAGGGGCAAGTACTCCTGCGCGTAGTACATGAGCGGATAACTGCCGGCGAATAGTCCAATCGTTAAAAGGAGCATCCAGCGATCGAACGCCGGTTTGTTGGCGACCAGTGCCATGAGACCCGCCACCAATCCAAAAAACACGATGCTCAGAGGTCCCAGCCATCGCAGCTCGCCTAGCCGATCCACTGGTGCAATGCCCAGCACATCGAGCTGGACAGGACGTCCGAACATAAGTTTCTTGTATTCCCAGACGTATTCCGCTCCACCTTTAGAGGACTTCGCTACTGTGGGTTGGAGAGAGAGTTCCATCAACCGCACATCCGAACCGCTGGTTCTGACCGTCAGAGCGAGCGTGTCTTCTACTCCACCCTCGGGGATTTCTAGGCCGAAAACTCCGCGGCCTACTGCTGAATAGTGCGCCTCGATCGATTGCGGTGAGTCGTTCAGGGATACTGTGCATCGCAGTTGCCTGGGGACAATGACAACGTCTTCGCAAACTTGATCGCCAACGCGAACTTCAAGCTCGGCGAGTGAAACAATCTCTGGCGGTAGCGGAAGAGCTATGTAGTACTCTCCCGTGGTTCGGGCTGGCGCGCGGGCTTCCAGCTTTCCTTTAAATTGAACCTCATATAGAGAAACGGGGACGATGGTGCCCACACTCAATCGGGGGATCAGCATGACTTCCGCCTGGAGGTTCACCACCCGGGCGGGTTGGGACGCACGAGGCGTGCCGCGGGTGCTGGGCTGTTCCGCAGCCACGGGCGGGGTACTCAGGTCCTCGCGATAACTGAGGGCTGACCGCCGGGCAGCCTCTTTGGCCGACTGAACCGCCGGCAGGAGAAGGCCGATGAGCACGCCAATGATGAGGATGACCACCAACAACTCGACGAGTGTAAAGCCACGTGACGAGCCGCGATTCACAGCACTATCCTCCCGGAAAAGAGCGCCGACGGTACGCTTGATATTCGCTAATCCACCGCGTGAGAGCCGGCCAGATCCCTTTCTATGCGAGAGCGGGCCGCAGTCTGCCCATTAAAATAATCTCCTGTGCGGCTCGTGACATTCTTTTTGCACGCGGCAATGAGCAGCGTGCTGAAAAAGCACTGTTCCCCGCCGCCGCTTGACACAGTGAACTCCATTCCGCAGCATCAAATTTCTGACCCAAGATCGCCGCCCTGGGAAAGAGCGTGCGGATTGGGGATCAAAAAACCCAACAGCGGTGGAAGAACCCAAGTATTGTGGCAATTTGGTCCACGTTCTGAAGGAATCCTTCAAGTGAAAGCTCTTGTGCTGACCGCGTATAAGCAGTTGGAAATTCAGGATGTTCCGGTCCCGGAGCCTGGTGCGGGAGAGATTCTCGTCAGAGTGAAGGCCTGCGGTATCTGTGGGAGCGATGTTCATGGATTCGACGGAAGTACAGGGCGCAGGCGACCGCCGATTATTATGGGCCATGAAGCTTCGGGAGTCGTAGCGAAAATCGGTGACGGTGTCACTCAGTTTCGCCCGGGCGATCGGGTGACTTTCGATTCCACAATTTATTGCGGGCGCTGTGAGTTTTGCCGTCAGGGGCGGATCAACCTCTGCGATAACCGTCGTGTTCTGGGGGTCTCTTGTGCCGAGTACCGACAGGATGGTGCGTTCGCCGAATATGTGGTCGTCCCGGAACATATTGCCTATCGTCTCCCAGACAACGTTTCCTTCGAACAGGCCGCCTTGATCGAACCGCTTTCTGTGGCCCTGCACGCCGTGGATCGGGGGGATCTCCGGCTCGGCGAAACAGTGCTCATCATTGGGGGTGGAATGATCGGTTCCCTTATCGTTCAACTGCTCAAGGTCGCGGGGGCCAGTTACATCGTGGTCTTAGAACCGGATCGATTTCGCCAGGAGCTTGCGCGTCGCGCCGGAGCCACCGCTGTCTTTTCGCCGAACGAATCCTGGCAGGAGGAACTGTCCAAAGTGACAGAAGGAAAGAGGGTCACCCTCGTTTTCGACGCCGTGGGCATCGACGAAACTGTCCGCACGGCTGTGGAAACTGTTGAAAAAGGCGGTCGGGTGGTTCTGGTGGGTAATCTGGCGCCTCAGACAACGCTTCCCCTTCAGGCTGTGGTCACCCGCGAACTGACACTCTTGGGGTCGTGCGCATCGCAGGGGGACTATCCCCGCTGTCTGGACTTGTTAGCGCGGGAAATTGTCACAGTGGATTCCCTCATCAGTGCAGTGGCGCCGCTGGAAGAGGGGCCATACTGGTTCGATCAGCTCTACCACCGAAGGCAGCCCCTGCTCAAGGTGATCCTCCAACCGTAACAGTCCCCCGGTAACAGTCCCCGCTGCCGGTGAAAACTCGCTCCTTCGCCGGGGCTGCGTCACAGACATTGCCTCAGTGCGTGATCGCGTAGACGATCACGTTGGTGCCGATTTTCAGGGCGGAGTCGTCTTTCAGGCCATAAGAATAGGGGTGGGGGAACTGCTCCCAGCCATTCCCCAGGTCGAATCGGCTGTAGATGACCGCCAGTCGGCCATCAATGCTGATGCCTTCCAGCTCCGGCGTGTTGATATTGCCGAAGTCCTCGCGAACTCGCGGAGTGTATTCGACTTCCTGGATGTCAAACAGATTGTGGTAAATCGGGTGGTCGAGTGGGATTTTTTCCAGCTTTGCATCCGGAAAGACCTTCGCGATTTCTCGACGGAATCCCATGTCGAACGACATCCGCCCACAGCAGGCATCGGCAAACAGCAAGCCTCCAGCCTTCAAATACCGCTGGAGGAAACCGACTTCGTCGTTGTTCCAGACGAATTCCCGGTGTCCCGTGATGTATAGAAGTGGATAATTGGCCGCCTGCGGATCGGTGAGGCGGATGTTCTGCCGCTTGAATTTGACCTCCAGGGTGGAATTATCGCGCGCATATTTGAGCAGATTGTGGACAGCCGACGGGTCTGGATCCCAATCGCCCTCGTGCATGATCTGTGCGAAGACGAAGTCATCCCGCGTGGGAGCCTCAGCTTCGTAGTAAACCTTGGTGGTGCTTAGGAATCGGGCGAGTTGGTAGCTTCCCAGGATGTAAGTGATCAAATTGGCCCCTACTTGCCGTGCCAGGTCGATGACCAGACGCAAACCGCGGGGATGGTCGTGACCGTCCCAGCCACACGTCATATCGGCAGGTGAAAAGATCACCCCAGAACGACAACCGAAATCAATCGATTCCAGGCAGGGAGCGTCGTCGTACCGAGAACCGTCCGCCTTCTGGTATGTGAAATTGCCCAGCTTGTAGTAGGAAGAGAATACCGGCTCTTCAGGAAGCATTTTTCGCAATGGCCGGCCGGGGAAGATCAGCTCCATTTCGCGACGGAACGACTGCGCAAAATCGTTCCAGCCGCAGCACGCATCGCCGATAATGGTGCCACCATCCATGACATATCGGGCGAGCTTGGCGCGGACATCGTCAGTCAATTGAAAACTATTGTGACCAGCGAACAACAGTGCCGGCAACTCTCGGGGGTCGAAAGAGAAATGGGCGAAATCTGTTTCCACGGCCCGATAGTGGATTCCCAGCTTTTCGTTGGTCCATTCAAGGAGCGTGTTGACATCGGCGGGGTCCGTCATCCAGTCCCGGTACATCACCCGTTTGCCATCTCGCGTGATCCAGCGGACACTTCCCAGGGCCATCTTTCCAATCAGGGCAGGGGGACTGGGTGGCCGTTTCTTTTCTGTTCGCCGCAAGGGTGTGACGGGGAGCGGTAGCGGCGGGAACGATTCGCCCCCAGTGCGGTGCTGCGGTGCCGCTTTGGGAGGTGGACCGCAGTCGATCGGTCCTGAATTTTCCTCTCCGAAAACAAGGGCGGGTACGGCCACTCCGCCAGCCTGACCGATGACCCAACTGAGACCGGTGACCTGGAGAAACTCCCGACGGGAATGTGTTCGCAATCGGCGGTTCATGATGGCACCTCGCGTATTACCTTGACGACATAACAACTCTTTCTGTCCCGACCCCGACCGTCCACCGGAGAACGGCTATTTCAGTCACGGTTTTTCCGTTGCTATGCCTCCGTCGTTTGCGTCCATCAGTGTATCCCCGATACGTCGCCCCTCCGGTGTGTCGCCGGGGAGCGGCATAGCCCCACTAAAAGTCGCTTGAGTCACAAGGAAATCGGCATGACGTCGGACCGTTTCCTCCTCCATTACTTCATTGTAGAAGCAGACCTCATCGATCGCGCCAGGAAATGGATATGCGTGGGCCAATCGGGCATCAAACCCCTTTCCGATTCCCAGTGGTCCAGACGGTACCGTACCAGACAGTCGCCCCTCGAAAACTTTTTCCAGCCTGCTGTGAGCGCTCAAATCCTGAAGGTAGGTGCAGATATGCGTGGTCTTCCGCTCCTCATCCGTCCGCACGATCACAACCGCAAAATACCAGTGCCCGGCGGCCAGGCGACCCCGCGTCTGGGCCCAATTGTCGTCAGCGACGAGCAGATGCACCAGGGTGGCCTCACTTGGGGCCCCGGTTTCCGATGGCAAAGCCGCAAGCAGGAACCCACAACGGTTTGTGTCCTGACGCGTGGCGAGGAGGCTTCCCACAGCCTGAGGCGATTGGTCCGACCAACCATCAAACCGGAAAATGATTTCTGCGGTAAAACGATTTGGAAACGTCAGCGGCTCCTCGGTTTGCCATCCCAGCCCGTTCGAATTCCCATCGCGATTGGCCCGAATCACGCGAGCAGCCCGCGATTGGCCTTCGTAGCCGACTTCCCATTGCGCGGAGACGTCCGAAAACGTACCACGCATTCTGACAGGAAAAATGTTACCGACATGACCATCGCGGTGGTCGTACAGAGCGGCAGCTTCTTGTTCAAAGTCGGCTGACAACCAGATATGGGGATCATGCACTGCGACGTAACGCCAGGCGGCGACGGACCCCTTTTTCGGAATGTCTGTCCAAAAACGATCACCACGCCACGGGATTGTGAGTAGTCGACCATTCCGGCTCACCATCGCCGCCTCTCCTTTTCGGAGTTCCCGCACATCTCCGTCATGCGGCTGAAGCGGTGCCAACGCCACTTTTCCCGTCAGGACGTGAACCCGGGTCGCCTCCGGTGCAACTTCCACGGCGAAGCTCGTTCCGCGATCGGCGATTCTGGCGTGGGGGGTTTTCACCAAGAAGCTACGGCAGCCCGGTGCGAGCTGCACCACCATTTTGCCGCGAGTGAGCGTCAGACTTTGTGCGTCGTCGACGCGGAGTGCCGCAGGCCCTTCCAGCGTCCAGGTCGTTCCATGGCGGTCTCGCCAGGCCGCCAGCCCCGAGCGAAGGCAGACGACATCACCGGCTTTGAGCGGACTCCCCACTATTAGATGCGGGGTATTAAAGTCTGCTTCGAACACATCCACACAGGTAGCGATCTCCGACCTTTGAGGACGAGTTACTCCCGGCTGATGGAAAGCGTACCACCTCCACAGTAGGACTACACAAAGGCTCATGGCGGCAGCTATCCCAGCCAATCCCCAGGCAAGGACACGTCGGAGTGCCTTTTTCTGGCTAGCGAGAGATTTTGTTCTGGCAACCTCCGCAGCGATTGTCGGAACATCGGCGTCAGCCCGCGAATCAGGGATATCGAGTAGATTTCCTGTGCCCCAGTGGAGTTCTCCGAGGAGCAGCACGTACTCGATGTAAAGCTTCCTGCCCTCGGGAGTGCGCGCCAATTCTTCGAGGCAGCGCACATCTTCATCGCTGCCTCTTCCTTCGACGAGGGCATCCACGAGCTGGCAGAGGGAAGCACGTTCTTCGGCGTTCATGGGCATTTCTGAGCGACTGCGAACCTCATCGCTCTTTTCATGCACTATCTTCCGCTGTACGCAATTTCTGTTGGATGCATTTCAACACGGCCATGCGAATGCGGTGGAGCATGCGCCGCACGGCCTCGACCGACTTTCCATGCAGTTGAGCGATTTGCTCGGTGCTCATCTGATGGAAGTATCTCTGGTTCAGTAACTCGCGATGATGGGGTTGAAGTTCCTGAAGGCACTCTCGCAAGGCTTCACGTCTTTCGTCTATGGTGTCCACAACACGAACCGCGTCGTTGGCAATTTGCTCCAGGAACTCTGGAGAAAAACATCTCGCCGCCCGAGCTGAACGGTCCCGGTGTTTAAGGACTTCGTTGCGGGCAATCCCACACGCCCACCGGAAAAAATCCTCTCCTGGACGAAAATCCTCAAACCGCCGCCATAGGACCACGCTGACGTCCTGAACGATCTCCTCGGCCTCCTGGGGGTCAGGCACAAGCACCATAACATAAAGGAACAACTTGCGCTGAATCCCCGCCAGAAGCCGGACGAAAACCTCGTTTCTGCTCTCGTTTTGGCCTTCCGACCGCGATTGCAACGCTCAACCTTTCCATGCTGTCAACCTGCAGGCAGTTTGTCTTCTTTTCGATGCAACCAGGTTTATAACATTGATTTCGCACAAGCGGTACCAGCAGGTCCCTTTCAGGCCGCTTCAAGAACGAACACGAAGGAGTCCCCGGTCAGGTGCCTCTTTGTGGTCCCCGCCCGCCATAAACCTTATTCCCTTCCCACGGGCAAAACAGGACATCCTCTTTTCAAAAAGACAACAGAAATGCATTGATGGTAGACAAAACGCGCGTCATTGTGTGTTATGAGTGTTGCTGAAATGCTCGATGCCGTGGGGTCGTCGAATTTTCTGATACAATGAACCGGCTGAAAGGGCCCCGCGGATGACTCTTTTTCATGTGCTGAGCCTCAGGAGGAGCTGGGTATGGTCGGTGATGTCCGTATCTTGCCTGTCGCTGTGCTGATTTCCGGTACCGGAAGAACTCTCCGCGATCTCCTCAAAGCCGTTGACGAAGGTCGGGTACCGATCGACGTGCGGCTGGTGATTGCCAGCACCCCCAATGCCAGTGGGCTTCAGTATGCGGAATTTATGGGCATTCCGGCAGAGGTGATCGAAAGAAAAGATTACGACTCATCTGATGCATACAGTGCCGCGATTTATCAGCGTTGCAAGGAGATTGGTGCCGAATACATCATCATGGCGGGATTTGCCATCCGCCTCACAATCATTCCCGAGTTTCAGAACCGCGTGATCGGTACCCACCCCGCTCTGGCTCCAGCGTTTTGCGGGCAAGGGTATTTTGGCCGTCGGGTTCACGAAGCGGTGCTCGAACACGGGGTCAAGGTCACCGGCTGCACAGTGTTCTTTTTGGATCAAGAGTACAACAACGGCCCAGTGATTATCCAGAAGTGGACACCCGTGGAACCCGATGACACGGTGGAAAAACTCGAAGCGCGCGTACTGAAACTGGAGACGGAGGCTCTCATTGAGGCGCTCCAGCTCCTGGCTGAGAATCGCATTCGGGTCGAAGGCCGCCG
>NZ_JBAMME010000155.1:0-9236 GCF_039793925.1 Thermogutta sp.
GCGCAGGCCTGCGGAGCCTGAAGCCCCGGGTTCGAATCCCGGCGGGCCCGCCATCCACGCGTGAAAAACCATATACTCGATCCATGTTACCGATCACGCGTGGGAGTCGGTAACACGCGCATGCATACTTCCGGAAATAACAATGAAAATACACGCGACTGGCGCGAGGATGTCGACGTCTCGGCCTTGGGGAGGGACGCCCGGCGCGCGATCCTCTCGGCCCTGAGGGAGAGGATGGGAACGGTCGAGCTCTCCCGGGCGCTCGGCGTCTCCCGGGTTGCCCTGTGGCGCTACCTGAGGGGGAGAGGGAGATCCCCGACGCGACGGCGCGCGCCGCCTCCAGCTCCATGGCGCGCTCGGGGTCCACGTGGCGCCCCTCGCGCATCCTGAGCTCCACGGCGGCGGCGAGCGAGCGGTAGTGGCGCACCGCCTCACCGCGCCCGTCCTCCAGCGGGCGGAGGGAGATGCGGGCCTCGTGCAGGTAGGGGTGGAGATCCGTCAGCCAGCCCGCGTGCCACAACGGCGCGAGCCCCGTGAGCGTGTAGACGCGCACGAACATCCCTTCCTCGTTCACCGCGAAGCGCGGCGCGTCCGCAGTGAGCTTGAGCTCCGGCACCGAGGGGACCTTCACGAACCTTGAGGCCGGCGACCGACAGCACGTCCTCCAGTGGCTCCTGCGATGCCACGAAGAACCGCTTGTACGATATCACGTAGAGCTTGTTGCCCAGCACGACCGCGCACCTGTCCTCGGCGACCCGGATCTCCGCCGGCGCGGTGAGCGCGTTCAGCGTCGCGGCGAAGTTCTCCAGCACGGCGCGGGCCTCCTGCTCTGGGAGGAGGCTCAGGTTGACGGAGCGGAGCTCGTAGATGTGCGGCCACCGCCTCGGGGGTGCGGGGGCGATGAGGCGCACCGCACACGCGATCTCGCTCATATCCGAATCATATAGGAGTGATTTTTAAGTCGGGAAGCGCACCTGGCATCGTGAAACTTGCGACCCACTACATATTCACGATAGGAATGGTGGCGCTCGCCGCCCGCCCCATCCTTCCACCGGCAGTTCGGCTCTCGACGGCCATATGGCTGGGGATCCTCGTGAACTGGCTAATTGACCACGGCGGCCACGAGGTGCGGGGCGGAATCCCCAGACGCACCGCAGTCACTCACTCGGTGCCGGGCGCGGTCGGCGTGGGGGTCGCCCTCGGGATACTGCCCGTGGCGGCAGTTCTGGTGCTCGTGCCGTCGCTCGCCTCCTGGCTCGGAACCCAACCGACTGCGGGCCCCCTCTTCGTCCTCCTGGCCGGCCTCCTAGGAGGACTGGCGGGCCTCTCCCACCTCCTGCTGGACGCGCTGACGGAGGGCGGCATCTACTACCATGGCCGCAGGTGGGCCCTCGCCCACTGGCGCTACGACAACGCGGTCGCGAACGCGCTCTTCATGTTCCTTGGACTGGTCATGACGGGAGCAGCCCTCGTCCCGATGATGAGCTCCGCGGTCAATGTGGTGCCGGTCCACGGGTATGGCCATGTGCGGGTCGAAGGCTTAGCCCCGCCGGGCCCTGCGTAAGGCGGCGCCCGGCTCCCTCCGCCAATGTAAAGCTGTCGGCGACGGCGCGTGCTGGCGTCAACTGCACCTAGCGCGACGCAGATGGTCAAGGGATTTCCCGTTGAGGAGCTGAACCGTCCTCGCGCGGTCACCCCTTCCAGATACCTATCGCTATCCCTATTATGAAGAGGATGGAGACGCCGGAGAATATAGCAGGGGCGCTTGATATCCACTGGACAACTAGCGAGGCGGCCCTAGACATCAGCGCCCGGGCGGAGATCCCGGGGAGGGATATGCCGATGTAGGTGCCCAGCAGGATCGCGACTATCAGCAACACGAATGACACTATGCCCTTCTTCACCGCGAGGCCAAAGAGCAGGCCATCGATGAACGCCAGTATAGCCATCAATATAGCATCAAACGGTTGCAGGCCGGGCGGGAGGACCATCAATCTAAACAGAGAAATTGCCTTGTTATAAATATATTGTGCCTCAGTGCGAGGACTTCGAGTAAATTGGCAGGGCGCGCGAGGAGGGGGAGAGGTCGGAAAATTGCCCGGAGATAATTCTGCCGCTGAGGATGGATGATGCTGGACCGGGTCCCGGAGCAGCGGACGGCCTTTCACGGCCAATTACAGTATCTTTGAGTTCATTTGCACCACAGGAACGTCGCCTCCCCCCTGGGGCGACGGGCGCGGCGGCGCAGATCGAATGCCGGGGGCTGTAACGCCACGACGCACTACAGGGGTCGAACCCGGTCAAGGTCAAGTTAATTTTACTTATGCGTTTTAATTTTGTTCAGGCACCGCGAGGAACGCGGAGATCCACATGCTTCACTGATAGCCTGTTCATCAATCCTCAATCCTCAATCCATTCGTAAAAACTTATTTAGAGCATATCTTCTATTGATGACTGAGCATGTCAATAGTAGCTGGATTGTTTACGGCTACAATGTTTGCATCGGCGGCGACCTACGCCCTGCTGGGCGAGTCGATCGCCACCACGATGCTCGTCCTCTCCGTAGCTATGTACGTCGCATTCTACTTTCTCACCGACGAGTACATGAACAGGGAGGAGGCTTTCCTCCTCGTCGACATCGTGTTCACCATCCTGTTGTGGCTGCTCACGCAACCGTTAGGCGGTGTCCTGTACACCACCTACTCGGCATACTACAGCTCCTCCCCGTACGCGATGGCGGGGGTCCTCCTCTTCCTGTCCATCGTGAGCGTAATCCTCTTCCTGATTCCCATGTTCTCATACATCAGGAAGTACCTGAGGTTCAATGGCCTGCGGAAGCGCTACACGAGGGTCAAGAGCGGCTTCGAGGAACTGAAGGGGGACGAGAAGTCCAAGGGAAAGTATCGCGAGATAGATGACAGGATGGCGGGCGCCAGGGATAAGATAAAGGAGATATTGTCCAAGGTGGACAGGGCGAACTACCTGCACAGCGTGGCGGTCAAGAACCCGAACGTACTGATATCCGGCCTCAACGACTCCCCAAAGGTGCCCAAGGCCTTCAGGCCGGCCGTGAACTACCTGATGTGCGGGCTGGGTGGAACCGGTTCAGTGCTCCTGGAGTCTTTCATAGACTACCTGCTGTCGCAGAACGCGATAGAGGACGACGTGAAGAACAACCCATACCTGTTCGTGTTCTTCGACACGAGCCAGTCCAATATGTCGAGGATAAAGAGGAAGTACGCGGGCACGCCGGTTGAAAAGCTGATGTACGTTTACGACAATTTCAACGTGCTCAGCAGCGAGAACATAGTGGCTCACAACCCGTGGCTCGTCGGGCAGGACGCCAACCTCATAGATGGCACGGGCAACAGGAGGGCGCTCGGATTGGCGGCTTACAACACCGTGAAGGATGCGCTCATGCGCGAGATAACCGCCAGGGTGACCCAGCTTATCAACAATACGCACTACACGAATTTCCTCGTGATAACACTGAATTCCCTGGGCGGTGGAACCGGCTCGGGTTCCTTCATATCCTTCACCCGGGATCTCTCGGAGGCGCTGAAGCAGACGACCGCGGTGCCGTATTTCCTCGGGTTCGGCATCCTTCCCAAGTCCGAGGAGGGCGCGATATTCCACGCGAACGCGTATGCCGCGCTGAAGGAGATGCAGTTCCTGATAAGCAGGGGGCAGGTCAGGATGGGGGAGTCCACGCCCCTCAGCAGCCCGTTCCTGGCGTACTTCCTGATAAGCGGGGACAGGCCGAGCATGACCGTGTACGAGGAGATATCCCTCGCGCTCTCGAGGTTCATATTCGACTTGGGGGTGGCTGGCTATGAGACGGCGAAGAGGGATGAGTACTCGGCAGGAGCCGGGAAGTCCCTCGGCGGGCAGCAGCAGGGATACGATCTCAACGACATAAAGGAGAGGGTAACCTTGGCCATGAGGTCGTCTCTCGCCTCCTTCTTCACCTTCAGCAGGTACGACGTCTACTTCCCGGCCTCAAGGATTTCCTGGCTGAAGAACGTGGCGCTGCCAACGAGGGCGGAGGTGGAGAAGTCCTATGACGAGCTGTCAAGGGAGGTGAACGAGGGCATTAGGTCCGCAATAGACGACTACACGCGCAGGGTCGAGGCGCTCAGGGTGGAAATTACGCGGCTGAGCGGTGAGTACAGGGACTTCATGCCGAACGTGTATCACAGGTGGGCGACTCAGGCAAAGGAGGTCACGTCGGATCTCGCCGCGATGGACAGCGAGATCTCGGAGAACGGGCCGCTTTCGCCAGGGAACCTGGAGAGGGAGTACGCCACCCTGACGTCGCCGGTCGGAAACCCCGAGGACAGCATAGTGATCCTGGAGAAGCAGGTGATAAACAGGTTCAGGGAGAGCATAAAGGAAGAGGAGGAGTTCCTCAAGTCCGCCCCCGCCAAGTCCATAGAGTACATGTTCAACCTGAACGACCCCGAGAACTTCAACGTGGACGTCCTGTTCAGGGAGAACTCCAGCTTCTACTCGATAGCGCGGAGCATGGACAGGATTGATGAGTACAAACGCGCGCTGTCGAACCTCGCCTCCACCGTGGGATCGGTGGAGCAGACGATGGCGAACGTGGACTATTCGCGCATAAACGTCCCGCTGCACTACAGTTCATCCGTCAGGGAGTTCGTGTCGAAGTACAACAAGGTGCTCCTCAACCAGAATGAGAGCAGCGTGATAAGCCCGGCCATAGTCACAATAGTCATGCTGATAGCGTCCGCGGCCGAGAACGTCAACGTGCCGGAGTTCCCGAGCGAGGCTGCCATCAGGAACGCGCTGGCAGGCAAGACCACCAACCCCGACTTCAGGAAGGCGCAGGTGGACGCGAAGAGGTACGAGATCTCCACGTATCAGCTCATAACTGGAATCTATCTCTACAGACTGAGGAGGGAGAAGGACGAGACGCCCATACTGAAGGACCTCAAGTACTTGGAGGCGGACTATGAGAGCATCAAGAGCAGGTCCATCGACATGATGTTGCACCACACACTCTTCTACAACGAACCGGGCGCGTTCGACGACATGATAGGGAAGATGGTGGGGAGGCGCGTGTCCGGGCTCGTGCCGAACGAGTCGGTGAAGATAATATCGAAGTTCTGGGCGGAGTACGATCCCTCCATGGAGTTCATAAACATCTGGGGCATATACGAGCTGGCCGAGGCGTACGACGAGATATCGAGCCTGAAGAAGGACCTGGACGACCTCGTGGACTTCATGGAGAGCTCCCTGAAGAGCATGGAGAGGGGAAGCACGAATATAGACCTGGAGAAGCTCCAGGCCTTCGTGTCCACGAACAGGAGTCTGCAGCGCCTGAAGGTGGTGAGGGATGTGGCGGCCGCGAACCGCATAGCCAAGAACGAGAGCGTGGCTAAGGCGATAGACGAGGTGATGGACGAGATCGACTCCGCGTTCAAGTACTTGGAGACGATAAAGGAGTCCGTGAAGACGTGGATAGAGAGGTTGAACGCCGTGAAGCAGAGCAGGGAGAAGGAGGTAGTGTTCCAGGTCAGGGTCATCCAGCCGATGATAAACTACGTGGACAAGTTCGACGAGATAGTGGGCGACATGGAGGACCAGCTGAAGGAAGTGCTCAATGCGCTGGGCGCGTAGGCGAGGAAGATGAGCCAGGATCAGAGAACGTTCATCTGCGATTTTTTCAGGGAGAACAGCAGCGAGCGCGGATGCTACGTCATGAAGGCGATACACGATGCGAGCTCCATCCCGGCGGCCAAGCTCCTACTCGACCCGTCCGTGAATCAGCGGATGGTCAGCCTGGCGGCCGAGTACGAGGACCTGCTCGCGTTGCAGTCTAGGTCCAAGGACTACGGCGACTTCAAGAAATATATGAAGAAATTCAACAAGAATGCGAGGGACATGGAGGAAAGGGCGACGAACGTCGCCCAGGCCACTGGCAGGATCCTCGTCGACAGGTGCAACGAGGTGAGCGCCCTGATCAGCTCCTATGGATTGCACGTGCCGCGGGTGATAGAGTGCGGCTCAATGTACCTCAATCCATACCAGTCGAGGGACTACTACCTCAATTACCCGAAGAGGCTGACTTCCTCCATTACCTACGTGTGGAAGATGAGGAGATTATACGAGATATACCTGGCCAACATGAGGAGCGTGATATCATACTTCGGCTCCGGCCTGGGACACGACTCCGACCTGCGCGAGCTCGGCGAGGACATATCCGGCATGTTCAGGTTCGTGAACGAGGTCCTGCTGAGCGATCAATCCCTGAACTACCTGAAGAGCGTCAGGGACGGCTTGACGAGGCTGGCGGACTACGCCCTGAGGATACAGATGCTCACCTCTCCTCGCGGAGACTACGAAGTGGAGCAGCTGCGCGTCTACGACGAGGAAGGAGGCGGCATCGAGAACTGGGCGAACGTCGTGAAGGCCGCCCGCGCGAACCCGGACGAGTTCCTCGCCCTCCTGCTCAGGTACAGCAGCAGATCAGGGACGGTGATAACGGAGGAATTCTACAGGAGGAACAGGCTGGGCGACTCCATCGACGCGCTCGGGGACGATTTGAGCAGAATGCTGGCGGAGTATGCTGCGGCCGCCAAGATCCCGCAGGGAGGGACCGCATACCTGGGGGATCCGCTGTTCACGCCATTCTTCGTCCTGTCATCACGCTCGGAGTGCGATGACTGTGAGGTGATAGCCGAACACGTGGCCGGTATGGATCTCAAGGACAGGTTTGACGCGCTCTCTGGGGTGAAATTCATCAAGCCGCTGGCGATTGACATCACGATGTCGCCCTCGTGGATACGCAGGACGCTGGTGGACGGGGGATCGCGCGTGGCCAGATACATGGACGTGAGGACGCACAGTCGCACGATGTCCGAGGCACTCGCGAATCTCAGGAGCTACTGGTACGCGAAGGAGATACTGATGAGGCTGGCCTCGGGCATCGCATATGAACTGAAGTCGACCATGTACTCGCAGGAGTTCCTGGCGCTCTTCTCCGACAAGTTCAACGCGGTCAAGTTGAAGGAGATACTTGATGGGATAGGCTCATCCTGGGAGGGCCTGGGCGAGGCGCTGCGCTTGGCGCTCGGGGAGCTCGACATGTTGAGCCTGGGTATCGATGAGGCACTGGAGAGCGGGCTGGCGAACGTGATTGATGGGAAGGGTGCCGAGGGCGCGGAGAGCCTGAGCTTCGATGACATAAAGCGCATGAAACTCACCGGCGCAAAGATCCTGAGGACCGCCAAGGACGGCCCATTCATAGTCTACGTCACGGAGGGCGGCAGGGTCAGGGTGGCTCCCTCGCTGAGCTGGTTCTACGAGGCCTTCAGCAGGAAAACGTCAGTGGACAGCTTGGTGGACGAGGTGAAGAAGGCCTGGGGGCTGGCGGACAAGGAGACCGCCATGAACTACGTGGAGGTATTCGTCAACGGGCTCATCCGCGCCGGCCTTGTGAAGTACGGGGAAGTCGTTGGAGAGAGGCGCGAGGAGAAGACCCCCGGGAGAAACTGAACGAACTGAGGCCGAAGAGGCATGGTGAGGCGACCACCCACGGCGACAGCACGAATAGTCTGTTCGAGTTGGAAGTCGTGATGATACCCAGGAATATGCGAGGACCCCCTGAAGGCGTGTGACTTGGCGATGGAGCCTACGACTCCAAGGGAGAACTCAGCCTCAGCTTCCTGGAGGAGAGGGGGTGGAGCCGGTCATAAGGGCGAGGAGGAACTCCGTCCCCAGGAGCAGGGGATGTCATGCGAGGAAGAGGGCGGTGGAGGAGGTCCTGAGGTTGGGGAGGGAGGGCTGGAGCAGGGCACACGGATACGGCATGCGCTGGGCCGCCGAGGGACTGTTCTCCGCGCTGAAGCGGATATTCGGGGAGCACGTCATGGCCAGAAAGTTCGCGAACGCGGCGAGGGAGCTGCTGCTCAAGGCGGCGATACCCAGCTAGTTCCTGATGGCGATGTACAGGTGAGGAGACGAGTTCACCTGCTCCCCTAGCAGGGGGAGCGAGTTACTCGTCTAGTCACACAACAAAGCATAATTTATTAAATTAAAGTTTATATAGTAGTACTTCTTATACATCCATGCGGTCCTCAATGCCGCTTGAGGATTACCTGATACCCGTGAGAACATCTTAGTTAGAAACATAATGGTGAGCTTCGGGGACTCGACCTACGAGCTCATAGTCACGGACAAGAGGCTTCTACTCTACGCCAGGAGGGGACTCATATCCAAGAAGGACGATATCATATCGATAAAGATGTCCGACATACAAAACATAATGTACCGGGAGGAGGGGCTGATATCCAAGAAAGGGATTTTACTCGTGGACATGCTAAACAGGAGAATATCACTATATGGTTCGGCAAATAATATGAAAGCGGCGTATCAGAATCTGATGAGCCATTGGGGCAGATGAATGACGAATATTTGGAATATGTTTTATCCGAGCTGAGGAACCGTACCGGTATTGATTTTTCGGTAGGATTGAACCTTGAATTAATCCCTATGCCCCTGCAGATCAAGATAAGAAGGGCAACTCAGATGCTGAAGACATTGCACTCCTTGAAGAACATGATCAACGCCACTGATAAGAAGGGTATCTTCAGGTTTGACAGGAGCAAACGCGTGAAAGAAGCCGAAGAATACAGATTCGAATACGAAAAATTGGAGAAGGATTATCTGGCTCTTTTGGATGAGATAGCCAAGGAATTGACCGGTAATATGTGAAGGCGATGGATGCCCCACAGCTGGATCACGTTCAACGGAATCCTTGGTGAGAGCATCGCCGGATCCCCCGTTCCTCGTTCATAGTTCTTTCTCCGCACGACCCGATCCACCTGGCCGCAGCGCGCGTTCCCGAGCCTGACAGTGATGAATTGGCACCGTCTTGGCGGGGCTTGTGATGGATGAAGCCCTCCCCATTCCAACTCCCCCCCCCCGGCGCCATCCTGCTTCTGATTCCGGCCCCAGTTCCTGGCTCAGCCGGAATATGCATTTCCTCTCAGGAGTATACAACGTTCAGACAGAATCCATCTCGCCGAAGAGGCGCACGGCATCGCCTCTTATGGAGCGTTTGATGACGTAAGGGCGTATCCGGCCGTTATAAGGCATCCACGTACGAAGCATCGATGAACTTCCCGATGTCCGCCGGCGGGTTCGCGCCCGCCGGCACGAAGTCCAAGCGCGCGCACAGGGCCATCTCGCCGATCATAGCGACGATAATC
>NZ_JBAMME010000156.1:0-1143 GCF_039793925.1 Thermogutta sp.
TTTTTGTTTAAGTTGTTGTTGGTCAGGGTGTTGTGTTTCAGGTCGGGAGGTGGGGGGGGTTGGGGGGTTTGGCTTAAATCCTGAAGTGTTTTTTGGTGATTTTTTAGTTTTTGGAGGCTGTTTTTAGCTGGCGGTATAGTGTGAGGAGGTGGTTGAGGTTGATGTGGTAGTAGGGTTCGTCGCAGGCTGGGGTGGTTTTGCCGGCGTCGGCGAACCACATATCAAGTGTTTGTGGGGCGAATATGGCGTTGTGGAGGTTTGATTTCATAGCGACTGGTCTTTTGATAATTTCGATCATTTTTTGTGGGTCTATTGAGCCGTAGTATTGGATAAGTCGCTGGCTGAGGGTTTGGGCGCGTTGGTCGCCTGAGATGAGGACTGTGTCTTCGGGGATTTTTGGGAGGAGCGGGTGTTGTTCGCCGGGTTTTAGGATGGTGATTTTATCGGGGAGGCAGTGGAGGGCTCTGATGTAGCCTGATTTGTCGCTAACGACGTAGTAGTATTCGCAGGTTCTTGGGGTGTTTTTGATTATCTGGACGGCTTGTTCTGCGGTTGAGGCGTTTTCCATAACTTCTCTGAGGAGTAGGCTCATAGGCATACCGTCCCAGAGTCCTTCGCCGCGGCCGCCCATTTCACCGATTGCGACGCCTTTTTCGTTCATTGCGGTGACGGTACCGATGAAGCCGGAGTAGCCGAGGGTGATCCAGGCGTTTTTCTGGTTGGGTATAAAGACGACGACGGCGGCGTAGTTCTGGAGTCCGATGTCTCGCATATAGTCAAGGACGCGGGCGTGGAGGACCTGACCGTTTAGAGAAGCCTTTCCTTTGACGGCGACGCCGCTGCAGTGAAAGCGTTCGGGGAATAGGTTTGCGTATAGGGCGTCGCGTTGTGGTATTTTTGCTGCATTTGCGAGTGAGTAGCATTCGTCTATGAATCGTTTAGGGATGTATGGGGAGGTTCTTTTGTAGATGTCGTCCATAACGTTGATGAACCATTCTCCGGAGCGGAAGGTATCTGCGAGTCCTACGCCGAAGAGGACTCTGTTGACGAGTTTTCTTACTGAATCTTTAGCGAGCGATCCGTGTGCTTCGCCCATTTGCTGGGGTGTTCCGTCAAGGATGAGAATTCGTTTGGTGCCGAGCA
>NZ_JBAMME010000157.1:0-612 GCF_039793925.1 Thermogutta sp.
ATGAAACCGGGAAAAAGGCTGATGAGAGGAACCCCCAAAGACTCGCAGAGCTCCGCAATCCCGCGCATCTCCTCGAGGTTGGAAAACCGCCAGGAAGTTGGGATAGGGTCGCGTTCCTGGCTGCCATGGGCACTCCCCGTCGCCAACGGATTAACTTCAAGACCATCCCACACCAGAAACGCGACCCGCTTTCCCGGGGCATAGGCTGCGAGATTCTTGCGAAGGATTCTCAACTGTCTCCGGACCCTGACGACCTCTTCGGGGAAATTCTCGCTGTCTATTCCTCGTGTTCCGTAAAGGCCAAGCCATTGAGACTCGCGTCGCAGTTTACTTTGCCAGTTCACCACCTCGACCTGACGCAACAAGGCCAAGGTGGCGTGGAGCTCCGTTGGGTTGGAGGCTATGCGAGGGGTCGAGGTGCCATCGGCCACGACAACGCTCACCGGACCGAGAGCCAGGAGCTGGTCAGCAGCCACTCGTAACTTGTCCAAGGACCTGTCCCGGGATTCCCTGCTGCAAAGCCACGGTAGGAGCACGACCAGGGAACCGGAGCGACCCGTAGGCGGCCGCCAGTCCTGGCGCTGGCCTGGGCCGGTTCGGTCAGCCGTCCCC
>NZ_JBAMME010000157.1:622-1142 GCF_039793925.1 Thermogutta sp.
GGCGACGGGGGGCTCCAAGAGCCTCTCTACGCCGAGAACCACCACGGGTTGGCCAGCAACCAGCACGGTCACATCCCCCGGGTTGAGGGCATGGGAGGGCGTGCCGCCCTCGACACGCAACACGGTGCTCACGGCGGTTACCGACACCTCTTCGCGAAAAGCTGGTTGGGGGGGCTGCGGCCCCCCCAAAAGTTTCGGCCCAACCAGAAATACGAGGGTCAGCTCAATGCTCCACGGAATGTTCATCGCCCTCAAACCCCAGGACACTCCCAAGCGGGTGTACCCGCGTCGCACTGCACGCACGTCTCCAACTCAGGAACAACCCGGCATGGGCAGGGTACCGGCTGCCAGCCGCAGATGCCGTTAGGAAGGCAGTCCTTGTACCAGCAATTGTAGGTCGTCGAAGTGCTGTGACAACTCCGAGTTTCCTCCGTTTTCGTCCACCCCGTTTGGATTCCTCTCACCATGTCCACTCGTCAAAGCAAGAACCGTGCCGCGCCGCAGCTCGGCCAGAATGGGT
>NZ_JBAMME010000158.1:0-1138 GCF_039793925.1 Thermogutta sp.
CTCAAACGCCTGGAGGAGCAAGGCTATGGCGGGTGAGTTGAAAAACGAAGCTGACACTCGTGCCACCCTTATCGATCCACAACTCCGCGCTGCTCTTTTTCGAGCGCCCAGGTCCTACAAAAGAGATTTGGTATTACGAACTTCCTCTCCCGGGAGGACTCAAGAAGTTCAGCAAGGGCAGCCCCATCCAGGACGAACAGTTTGAGGAGGCTCGCCGTCTCTGGAAGGCCTGGGACGCCTACCGCAGGGACGAAGGGCCACGGCAGGCGTGCCTTTCGGAGAATGCCTGGATCGTATCCATCGAAGAGGGGAAGGGCGTGGGTACGACCTTACCGCCCGCAACCCGAACGGCAAGGAGGCCGATGTTCTGTCCCCGCCTATGGTTATCGTCTCGAGCCTCATGAAACGCGAGCGCGACATCCGAGCATCGGAGAGGAGCTCGATAAGATATTAGGAAACAATGGGCAAACCCACAATTGGAGCGCACAGCCATGACGTTTGATCCCGAAAAACGCCACCGCCGGTCCATCCGCTTGAAGGGATACCACTACCGTCAGTCCGGTGCCTATTTTGTGACCATCTGCACGCGGGATCGCGCCTGCCTATTCGGCGAGGTGGTGGATGGGGAAATGCGATTAAATGAGGCTGGACGCATGGTGGTAGCCGAATGGGAAGAAGTACCGGAACGGTTTCCCCATATAGAATTGGATGCATTCGTTGTCATGCCCAATCACATCCACGGCATCATCGTCATAACCGAAACCAAAAACCTCGTAGGGGCAGGCCTTGTGCCTGCCCAGAATGCCGGCAGAAACGATGTAGGCGCAGGCCTGGTGCCCGCCCCATATAGGGCAACCCCCATATGGGCTATCACAAGGGTTGCCCCTACCGTTGGGGATGTGATCGGGGTGTTCAAATCCAGCGTGACGGTGGAATACGCCCGCAGGGTCAAAACATCAGGATGGCCGCCCTTCCATGGCAGATTATGGCAACGCAATTATTACGAACGCATCATCCGCAATGAAAAATCCCTGAACGGCATCCGCGAATACATCGCAACGAATCCCCTCCGTTGGCATCTGGATAACGAAAACCCCACCCGAACCGCCGAGGACATCCTGTGGGATGACCTCTTCGG
>NZ_JBAMME010000159.1:0-1137 GCF_039793925.1 Thermogutta sp.
CCCGCAGGACGTGGAGGCCGATATGGTCTATCAGGTCCAGGGCCTCGGCGGCCATCCGGCGAGGCAGGTCTGAATTGTTCGGGTGGACTTCCCTCACTTACGAAGGTAGGTGTTTTTGATTTTCAACCATTCCTGATATTCAAACTCTTCCCACGGCGGCTTGACGATACCCAGTTCGGCGAAAAGGCGTTCTGCCTGGAATCCCAATTCTATCGCTCTGGGCAGGTTCCCCAGGTGATATTCATAAACAGCCAAAAGCATATAGGCTTCGGCTAAATCTGTCTTTTCATGGAAGTTGGGCAGAATTTGATACAAGCCATCGCGGGCCTTTTCATAATCGCCGCGCCTGGCGGCCACAATTGCTATATTTCCCCTCAGAACCGCATCCCAACTGGTAGGCGAGACAACACAGGTTTCACACTTGGACAAAGCATCCAGGCCTCTGAGGAATGTTTGCTCTGCCCGGTCCGGGTCGCGGGCCAGCAAGTACAATACCCCCAGGCTGTTTAACGTGAAAAGCAGAATCTCGTCCGCAGGCCGGTCCAGATGCGATAACTCGTCCACTGCCTGTTCTATCACCCGGATCGCAGGACCGAGATGCTGCCGATCGGTCCAGGCTTTCCAGCGAGCTATTCTGGCCTGGATTCCAAGTCTTATGGCATCCAGTTCGGGATGCTTTTCTGTTTTACCTTCTTCCAGAAGGGCTATCAGGCTTTCCCATTTTTCCTGAAATTCATCAAAACGGCCGTAAAGCGACATCCCATCTCCGTACCGGGACAGCCAGGAGAACCTTAGAAGCTCCACAGAGCCGGTGATAAGAACCTGGTTCAGCAGGGAAGATCCGATTTCAAGAACTGACGAGAGCGATCCTGTATCGTAGAGAACCATGATCCCCTTATCTATCTGCTGGACCAGTTCTTCCCACCTTTGTCGCGACGGGAGCCAGAACAGCACGCTGACGATGTTGGGCGTTTCCTCGTAGATGCGGGGATCAGCGGGATACCCTTCCAGCAGGTTCTGGTACCAGCGTACCCACCGGTCCCTGAGTACCTGCTCTACATCTGGCGCCTCTGCCAGTTTACCCCGGGCGTATTCCTGCACGATGGGCAACATCCAGAATCGGTCGGTCCTGGTGCG
>NZ_JBAMME010000160.1:0-1136 GCF_039793925.1 Thermogutta sp.
TTCAGTCTTTGCCGATGCGAAGAGGGTTGGATTCAAACTGGAAAATACCATCGTGATATCGCGCACAATTGAGGGTCAGTATCCGGATTATGAACGGGTGATTCCTAAAGACTTACCAGTTCAAATCGCGGTCAAGCGGGAGCAGTTGATTAATGCCATACGCCGGGCAATTATTTTTAGCCGGGATTCCCACGGTAAGCCCGTGAGCATTCAGGTTTTGCCCGACGGCGGTATGGTGGTCAGTACGGAACAATCGGAGGCTGGCACTTATCGTGAAGAGATTGATTGCAGGGTGCTGAAGGGGTCGGGGGTGCAGATAGCGTTCAACGGCGGGTATCTACTGGAAACCCTTGCCAGGATTGGAACAGATAAGGGGCTGATTGGACTTTCCGAGCCGGTCCAACCAGCAGTGTTCAAACCAATGAAAGAGAATGGCGAGGAGGGCGAGGTGTTTGTATTAGCACCATTGAACCTGGGGTGACCGATGGCAGCCCAATAATAGTAAAAGGAGGCAAAATGACAGACACCAAAAAGAAAATAATTGAGCAGCTCCGGAAATCCGGAGTCCGTCGGAGGGCTCTCAGCTGGCTTGAGAGCCAGCCAATTGAGGACTGGAAAGGATGGTGGGAAGTGGAGGGCGGCACCTGGGCGGAGTTGCTCTCCGACTACCCGCAGCTCGCTGACCTGTGCTCCGCCCACGGGGGATGGTCAAAGATGAATGGCGATGACTGGGTGTGGCTGCTTTCCCAGCAGCCACAGTTTGCCTCCCAGTGCACTGAGCACTGGGGCTGGGCGAAACTTGATGGCTGGAATTGGGCATGGCTGCTCCGCCGTTTACCTCAGTTTGCCCCCCAGTGTGAGAAATACGGGGGGTGGTTGAAACTGGATGACAAGGACCGGGCGGTGCTGCTCGCAAAGCAGCCCCAGTTTGCCGCCTTCTTAGTCTTATAATGAAAACAAAGGAGGCAAAATGATAGAATACCCGAAAGAAACCCTCATTAAACAGCTCCGGCTGGCAGGGGCCTGCCGGGCGGCCATAGAGTGGGCTGAATCACAGCCCACCGCGGCGGACATCGTAAAAAACTGCCCAGAGAAATGGAGGCTCTGGGCGTTGAACCAACGGGAGTTTCTCAAAC
>NZ_JBAMME010000161.1:0-748 GCF_039793925.1 Thermogutta sp.
CGAAGATTATGAGAACTACCGTAATAATGTAGGTCATGGGCTACTTCCTGTCTCAGGCTGGTTTGCTCTTATCCAAGTGCTTGAACAGTTTTCCGGGCAGAAGCAGACTTGTAATAGCATCGTAATTGCTGGGGGCGATCCGCACATTGTCGTACCCCTTGGAACGTAGGTACATATACGCCATGGTTGATCTTGTCCCAGCGGAGCAAAACGCGCCAATGGTCTTGTCACGTGGAATTTCGTTGAGGCGCGCCGGGATTTCGTCCATCGGAATCCACAGCACCCTGATGTGGTGCTCCAATCTGAGCTGAATAGATTCCACTTCCGGGGCAGATCTTACATCCAGGAAGATCGCATCCTTCGTCGCAAGGAGTTCTTCCATCTCGATTTTGTGTTTGCCGCTTCCGAAAAACTCAAATGACATGCTTTGCATGACTTTCTCTACTTCATCCATTTCGTTGTCCTCGCTTTCCATTGAATCCGCTCGTGAACTTGTTTCTAGAAGTACAGGTCCCGCTCGCCCGCCTTAATCCGTTCGATCCTGTCCTTAACGGCAGTCCGTCTGTCCTCTGTTGGTATCTCGTCCAGCATCGACCTCACGAGCCGGTTTCCAGTCCCTCGCGTCCCATCCGATGCGTAGTCTTCCAGGTATTCCTGGAATGTGAGTATCGCGTTAGGCAGGCAGTACTGCTGTATCAAGCCGGGCTTGGCGAGGTCCATGAAGTCGTGTCCGGTCCTGCCAAGTCTG
>NZ_JBAMME010000161.1:758-1135 GCF_039793925.1 Thermogutta sp.
CTGTAGCATCCCGTGCAGAAACTGGGGATGTAGCCCTGTTCGACGACAGCGCGGATTACATCATCGGTCTTGCGGGTGTCGCCAAGCGAAAACTGTTCGTCATCCGGCGAGTGCTCTCTGCCCGCGTGGTAGCCGCCGGGGTTCGTTCTGGAGCCTGCGCTGATCTGACTGATCCCCAGATCAAAGACTTCATGCCTGAGCTTGGGGCTTTCCCGTGTGGACAGGATCATGCCCGTATACGGCACCGAGAGCCTGAGCACTGCCACTATGCGCTTGAACTGATCATCCGTCACTGGATGCGGCGGTGTGTAGGACAGCGGCGCATTCTTAGCCGGGTATATCCTAGGCACTGATATCGTGTGAGGGCCGACTCCACG
>NZ_JBAMME010000162.1:0-9125 GCF_039793925.1 Thermogutta sp.
CGGGCTCCCCAATGAGGTGGCGCATCTTGCACCCCTGAGCACCTTCCATCGTCACCTCCTGAAGAGGGATTTCTTCAAAATGCACGACTTTCATGCAATTTCTCCTGAATAGGCAGGAAACCGCGGCCGACTACAAGCTCGAATCCCGGTGAAATATTCGCGTACACCGGAGTACTGTTCCGGTCGATTTGTCTTGATAGCGTGGTCAAGTTTTCCATCGCTTCAGTGCATTATAAACGCACGGCAGCCGTTTCGTCTTTTCCAAGGGCTTTCGTGAGAATGACAGGACACCGGAAAAACTGGCAACGGGGCGGGTTGGGTAAAGTTTTCGGACGTGTGGGCCGATTGATGAGACAGAAAACGAACATCGAAGAAACATTTTCTCGATAGCGGATTTTTTGAGGATCGCTGTAACAAGGTCCAAAGGGTTTTTGGTTGACACGTGATGGTCCGTCGTGAGGGACCCCCACTCGCATCGCGGGAAAGGAGGCTTCCTCAATGGCAGACCTTCAGCAGCGGCGGGAAGAAATTCTCCGTGAGTTGCGGTCGGAGGCCGGCCGGGAGAGAGTCATCCAGCGACTCAAGGCGCTGATGGGTTTGCGTCCAGACCAGGCGCTCCCCAACGGGACGCCGATCGTCACGACGTTGATCCGCCTCGAACAGCAGTCGCGGCAGCCGTCTCGGCAATCGTGAATCAGGGCCGGCCTGCGCGGATGGAGCAAACATTGCGTTGTCTTCGTGGCGGTTTCCTGGGTTCTGCCCACAGCAACGAAAACCGGCGGTTTCGCATAGGTCCCATGCCGCCCTGACCATGTGCGGTGGCATTCTGGGGCATTCTGGCCGGAAATTCACCAGAGTGCGTTGGGTTTGGTAGGGAACGGAGTCCTGCCTGGGGGATGGAGGGATCGGTTGGGCAACGAGCTCCCTGCTGTGAGGGAGGATGGTATGGACTCTTTGATGGATCCGTCTCCGGCGGGTAACCCAGAAGTGGGCACAAAGAATTTCGAGATGCTTGCTAAAACGCGCTTCGACGCCAGCGGTTATCCTGCACTCCGGCGGCTCACATGCCACTGCGACGGCAAGCGCCTGTTCATTCGGGGTTCAGTGCCCAATTACTACCACAAACAGTTGGCTCAATCCAGTTTGTCCGATCTCAGCGAGGAGCTGGAAATCGTTAACGAAACGCTGGTCGAGGTGAGACCAACCCTGCCGCAAACGCGGCACTCGGTCGATTCCCAGCTCTGACGTTCCCGAAATCGGAGCGACTCGATGGCCGAGGTGCCGCACGGTACCTGGGCGCATGTTCCGCGATCTTCGGAACGCGCCGGCAGATACCTGCTGGGCACATGGCTTTGCTCCCGCTGAGAACTCCTCCATCGCGCGCTTGAAAAAACGGCGAGGTATGAACCTCGCCGTGTGCTCGGCAACGTTTCCTGCCAGGGCGGCCTGCCGCTGAGAGCCAAGCGCTCCGAGAACCGGCCGCTCTCAGGATTCCGTCTTGAGGGGATACTTGGCCGATTCGGGAGCGGGCTGGGCCAGGGCATCTTCGTATCGCCGGAGAACCTCCGCCCAGTTGATCACATTGTAGAACGCCTCCACATAATCAGCCCGACGGTACTGGTACTTGAGATAATAGGCGTGTTCCCAGACGTCGATGCCGAGGATTGGGATATTGCCGTGCATGAGCGGGCTGTTCTGGTTGGGGGTGTCCTCAATGACGAGCCGCTTGTTGGGGTCGACGGAAAGCCACGCCCAGCCGCTGCCGAAACGTCCCATCGCCGCTGCGGTGAAGGCCTGGCGGAACTTTTCGAAACCACCGAGTTCCCGGTCAATGGCCTCGGCCAATTTGCCCTTGGGTTGACCGCCCGCCTTGGGGCCCATAATCGTCCAAAATAGCGAGTGGTTGGCGTGACCGCCGCCGTGGTTCCGGACCACTGTGCGGATTTGCTCCGGCACACGATGAATCGCAGCCACAAGCTGCTCCACGGGAAGCTTTTCCCACTCTGTACCGGCAATGGCCTTGTTCACGTTGTTGATGTACGCCTGATGGTGTTTCGTGTGGTGCAACTCCATCGTTTGCGCGTCGATGTAAGGTTCCAGCGCATCGTACGGGTAAGGGAGAGGGGGTAATTCGTACGCCATCGTGTCAACTCCTTTGGTCAGTTAACCTGTGTCGCGAACCTAGACGCCAGATTGAGACGACCCCAACTGATCGGGTAACGACACATCTTTCACCGGCACGCTTTACAAACTTATGCCTGTGCTATTTGTGCTAAATACTACGGCATTAGTGACCTAAGACAAGGGGCAAATTCTGGTATTGCCATGCGTGAATAAGTCGCCGCAACGCCGGACGGTCCTTTTCAAGCGATATTCTCGTCGCATTCCTGACAATCTGCTCCGGCCCAGAAGGCTGGCAGTCCATCCCGACGGTTTGCGGTTGATTGCCGGGCCCGGCCAATTACTCTGGAACTTAAACTTAATAGAAGGACGTGAGCGGTCCTCCTCCTCGTTCAAAACCTGAAACACTATTCCCCGGGCATCGGAGATGGGAGCTCTTCTCCCGTGAGAGAGGCACGCTCGTTTTCCGGCTGGTGAAACACCTTTGAGTCGCAGCTTGTGACGAGGGCCCGCCATGAAGAACAACCGCTTGTCTAACCGGACGCGTCGTCTGGCATTTGAGCCTTTGGAACACCGGGATTTGCTGAGTGCGGTTCCTGCCACGACGTCGATGCCCGCCACTTTCACTGATTTGGGAAGCGTGGAGTTTCGGCAGGTCGTGCAGCCTGCACCAGCACCAGGCACGTGGTATCGGCTGTCTGCCCAAAATACGGCCACGTTGACGGTCATTCGCGGGTTCCAGACGCCAAACCACCAATCATCAGCCAGTGTCGCTGTTTACGCGCAAGCCGGTCAAAGCCTCGTCCTTGCGGCTGAGGGGATCGGTAGGATCGATCTGCCTGTCACTGCCGGACAGAGTTTCTTTGTTTACCTGCCGAACGTCCAAACCGGTGAGACACTTTGGCTGGCTGCCCTTGTCCAGATGAGTGGGACAACCGTTACGATTCGCGGAACTTCCGGAGCGGACACTCTGGCTTATCGCGGCGGGGGCACCGGTTCGATCGCTGTCAATCAAATTGAATACACTCTTCCAGGGGGATGGATAGTCCTGGCCATCGACGGTCGAAACGGTGGGGATAGGGTCGTCGTGGAAACGGCGGCCGTCAACGAAAGTATTTCGATCTCACCCGCCTTCACCAGGATTCTGAGCGGGGGACGAACCATCACCATCACGCAGGTGGCAGACCTGGATGTCCGTGCCAGCTCGTCCGCCGTTGCAGAAATCACCGACTCGCCGGGAAACGACCGGGTGAGCTTCGCACCGAATGCCGCCACTTTTGATTCTCCTCAATTCCACGCTGCCCTCACTGGCCCGTCCATCATCCACGCCTATTCTCGCAACGGCGGCACCGATTCGGTTACTTTTTACGATTCTCCGGGTGCGGACCGAGCCACATACTTGGGTGACAATGCGATTCTCCAAGGAGACACCTTTTACAACCGTGCCAAATTCTTTTCCAGCGTCATGTTCGTTGCCACAACCGGGGAAGACACGGCGTTTTTGAGCGGCAGTTCGGGCACAGACACTTTGGGCGGCCAACTGGGAGATGTGACGCTGCAAACAAAGGGTGTGTCTGTCCGGGCGAAAGGATTTTGGACCACCATCGTGCGGTCCAGTGGTGGCGTCGACGTGGCGGAAGTCAACGATTCGCCATCAGACGATTTTGTGTTCAGTTTTCCCGGCGACGTGGCCGTTTTTAATCAAACTCACACGCTCCGAATTCAGGGGTTTGCCTACACACATGTGTACGGCCGAAATGGTGGCTTCGACACGGCCTACTTTTATGATTCGCCGGGTGATGACACGTTTGTGGGTCGGCCGGACTTCTCAACCATGACGACCGGTCCATATTTTACCCGGGTGAAGTTCTTCGACGGTGTGTATGCCTACTCCCGAAATGGCGGATCTGACGTTGCATGGTTATATGATTCCCGAGGCGATGATCTTCTCACCGCTCGGCCGTATTACACCCGGTTGGAAGGCCCCGGATACGCCCTCCGCGTGGAGACTTTCTCGATGGTGCGGGCCACGGCCGGCAGTGGGGGGAACGACCGCCTGGAAATGTATAGTTCCCGAGGCCAGGATCAGATCACCATTACCCCGACTCTCTCCGACATTGTGTTTTCCGAAACGCCGAGTTCTGTTCGGGCGAGGCAATTCCTGCGGGAAGCTTATTTCCTCGACAAAAGCGACCAGGTGTTCGGAACTGCCACGAGAGCTACCATCAGGCGCGAGGGTCCCACGACGATCATTAACGCAGCAGATTATTACGATCCCACCAGCCCTACACTCGGTTTCCAGCGGGCAATTGATGCGCTCCCCGAAGAAGGCGGCACGGTGATCCTTCCCGCCGGCACATTCACTTTGCGTCAGAGCCTGGTCCTGCGTTCCAATGTAACCCTTCGCGGGAGTGATGCTGGCACGACGCTTGTTCGTAAAACGCAGACATTCGCATTTCTCACTGCACCAGCGCAGGCTGGGGATCAGCGTGTGAGCGTGACCAGCACGAGCGGATTTCAGGTGGGAGACGAGATCGCCCTGGTTTCGCGGACGGAATTCGACGGGCAGCTTTACACCATCATTGCCATTGAACCGGGCGTGCTGGTGCTGGATAGACCCATTGAATACGGTATCTTCCAACCAGAAAACTCGGCGGAGGTGACGAATCTGATTCCCCTGGTGAGGGCTGCGGGGACGGCTGGGCAGCCGGTAGCCAATGTGACCATCGAGAATCTCACGATTAACGGAAATCTCAACGCGAAGTATACGCGATGGCGGGCATTACCCCGGGGTATGGTGGATCTCACGTATGCCGTGAACTCCACGGTGCGGAATGTCACGGTCACCCGCTCACCCACTTCCGGTATCGCTTTGCAATATGGCCATGACAACCTCGTGGAGAATTCCACCGTCATTGAAGCCCGAAATATTGGCATCGCTTTGGGATGGGAGACCGACGCGATCGTTCGCGGAAATTTGGTCCGGGGCGCTGGCTATGGCATGGCCAGTACGGGTTGGGGAGAGGGTATCCTGGTCAACGGCGGACGGGATATCCGGGTGGAAAACAATATCGCCGAGTACAACGTCGGCCACGGACTCCATCCTGCAGGTGATCTGACAATCGGCGGCCTGTGGATCAACAACATCAGCCG
The DNA here is from genome assembly GCF_039793925.1 of Thermogutta sp. Taxonomy (GTDB): domain Bacteria; phylum Planctomycetota; class Planctomycetia; order Pirellulales; family Thermoguttaceae; genus Thermogutta. The sequence continues at coordinate 5,275 of NZ_JBAMME010000162.1, forward strand.
CTACAACCAGGGCAACGGATTCCACTACTGTTTCAACAACTTCGGTGTCTGGGCGGTTAACAATGAGTTGTACGGCAACGACCGCGGTGTTGGCGGATTAGGGCTCGGCGGCGAGTATGCCGACCGCTTCAATGTCGTCCAAGGAAACATCATCTACAATAACTCCCGCGGGGGAATCCAAGTTAACGGCGGGCGCGATAATTACATCCTTGCAAATACTTTGAGAAACAATTCACAGAAGGCCCCGGGTAGGTTCCCGGAAATTCTTCTCGGTGAGGTTTGGACTACCGTGATCGCCGACAACCGAATCACGCCCGCTGTCGGCGGTCCATCCGTTGATACCACCTACGCGCGACTTTTCAACACCATCATTCCGTAAAACCGTATCAAGCGGCACACGTTGCCCGAAATCGCTGACAATCCGTAAGATCCCGGCGATGTATCTCAGACAGTTGCCAATCGGCCGGCGGTTTTGAGGAGATTGGCGTAGCGTGTTTCCAAAGGCAACCCGGCTGCGTGCCATAATTCCAGAGTGGCCAGACCGATTTCGCGAGCCAACAGATCCGCCCGGCCTGTACCCAGCATGCGGCGCGTGGGCATGGGCGTCACGGGCCCGGTGTAACCGATGTTCTTGAGCCATTTCAGGACGGCGACGCAGTCGATCCGTCCGCCCGGCCGAGCAATCGCTCTTTGCCAATCCTTGATTTGATCCACGGCGACATCCGGAGGAATGTCGGCAAGGTGGACGACAGTGATGAGTTCCTTGGGCTGCTGGAACAGCAACTCGAGACTTCCATGGGCGACGAAAATATCCCACACATTGACGAGCAACCCGAGATTCTCGGCTTTCACCGCCTGAATGAGCGGCAAGAGCTCGTCGAGCTTGCGAATGAACTGGAACACCGCTTCCCGCGGCGGTTCATAGACCGCTTTGAAACCGAGACCCAACCGAATGCCATGCTGCCTGAGAATACCGCATACGGTGCTCAACCGCTGACGGTGCAGTTCGAAATTCTCATGCAGAGGTCGCGTCTCGCTGAATGGGGCCAGCGTGACGAAGCACCGAGTGCAACCTAGGACCGTTGCATTCTGGCAATACTCGGGAAGCCGTTCGACGAACTTCTGAAACTCTTCATCGCTGGCCTGAAGGTTCCCCGGGAGCTCGAAGCTTCCGATGGGGATCTGTGCGCTATCAATCAGACGGCGCGCGTATTCGAGCCCTTTCATTCGTGCCAGGGCGCTGAACTCCGCGATGTCGAGGTCGATACTCTTAAAGCCAAAGCTCAGGGCCAGTTCGATAATTTCGCTCTGCTGCAAGAAAGTGCCCAAAACATTGGCATTGAAATTGCGTAGCATGTGTCCCTCACTCCCTGCTAAGATTCGTGGGTATAGTAGCTATTTGGACGCCTAAGGAACTGGAGCCTTCACCATCAGGAGGCGTTTGCCAGCCGGCCGAATTTTTCAGCGGGAAAAAAGCTATTATCACCGATTCGGCTGGCAATTCAAAGTAGGCCGTCCAGATGCGATCAGATGACACAAGCGACGCTGGTCACAAAATACCGGCCTGGGTAAAGGGAAAGCCAGCGGAACGCGAAAGCAGCGACTGCCGTGCAAGGGGATTGTTGTCTCGCGAAAAGGGATCGCCATGACGAAACGCGCGTTGATCACCGGCATCACGGGGCAGGATGGTTCTTATCTGGCAGAGTTTCTCCTCCAAAAAGGCTACGAGGTCCATGGAATGGTGCGGCGATCCAGCACGGAGGGTTTTGAACGCATTCAGCATATTCGGGATCGCATTCATCTCCATCAGGCGGACCTACTTGACCAACTCTCCCTGGTGCGGTTGCTCGCGGAAGTCCGTCCCCATGAAGTGTACAATCTTGCCGCGATGAGCTTTGTCCCCACAAGTTGGGAACAGCCCCTTTTGACAGGTGAGTTTACGGCCCTGGGAGTGACGCGAATGCTGGAAGCCATCCGCCACGTCGATCGGACCATCCGGTTTTACCAGGCCAGTTCCAGTGAGATGTTTGGAGCTGTCCGCGAAGAACCCCAAAACGAAAAGACACCGTTCTATCCGCGAAGCCCCTATGGAGTGGCCAAGGTCTACGGGCACTGGATCACCGTCAATTACCGCGAAAGTTTTGGCATTTTCGCCTGCTCGGGGATCCTCTTCAACCACGAATCTCCCCGCCGGGGCAAGGAATTCGTTACCCGAAAGGTCACCGACGCCGTCGCGCGAATCAAGCTGGGGGTCCAGGAAAAACTTTACCTCGGAAACCTCGATGCGATGCGTGATTGGGGTTTTGCGGGGGACTATGTGGAAGCGATGTGGCTCATGCTCCAGCAGCCCCAGCCCGACGATTATGTGGTGGCCACCGGCGAAAAGCATTCCGTGCGAGAGCTGGTCGAGCTGGCATTCGATTATGTGGGCCTGGACTGGAAGCGCTACGTGGAGATAGATCCGCGACTCATCCGTCCGGCGGAGGTGTTTACGCTTCGGGGGGATGCCACCAAAGCCCGCACCGTGCTGGGGTGGAAACCCAAAGTCACGTTTCCCGAACTGGTACGCATGATGGTGGACGCTGATCTGGAGCGGGTTCGGCGGGAGATGATCGAGCGCACCTACCGGCCGCTGTGATCCTTTTCGCCGACCAGGATGGATGAGGATCCTCGCATGGCGAAACAGAAAACCGTGAAGCAATGGGCCGTCCAGCTCCTCAAAGTGGGGATTTCAGCGGCCATCATTGGATATTTGGTCTGGGATAGCGTGCGCCGCGGGGAAGGCATTTTTTCCGACCAACACGGGTTTAATCCGGAGAAGTTCTGGCAGCTCGTCCACCACGCAGGTCAACACTGGTACCATCTCATTTTGGCGTTTGTGACGGCAACCAGCGGTGTTCTCATCACGTTTTTCCGCTGGTGGGTTTTGGTGCGGACAGTTGACGTGCCGCTTCGATTGACGGAGTCATTTCGCTTCAGCTTTATGGGGTTTCTTTTCAATCTGGCGCCGATGGGGCTGGTGGGAGGGGATCTGGCCAAGGCGATCCTTGCCGCACGGCGGTTTCCCGACCACAGGCCGGAAACTGTCGCCTCGGTGTTTGTTGATCGTGTTCTGGGACTGTATGCCCTGTTTGTCGTGGCGAGCGGGGCAATTCTACTAACCGGGCTGGTTTCCAGCTCACTGCCAATTCTGCAGAACATCTGTCGCCTCGTCCTGATTGTGACCGTGGGAGCAACGCTGGTCCTGATCGCCTGCTGGGCACCCGATGTGACGGGCGGAAATGTGATCACTTTGATGGAGCGTGTACCCATTGTGGGAAAACTGCTGGCCCGCTTCGTAACAGCGTTTCGTGCCTATCGGCATCATCCGTGGATCCTGATCACCTCTGTCATCATGACTTGTCCCGTTCATCTGTTGTTTTCGGTGTCCATTTACTTTATTGGGTTGGGCCTTTTTGACCGCATTCAGCCGCTGGCGAGGCACTTTGTGTTCTGTCCTCTGGCGGGTGTCATGCAGGTCATTCCCGTTTCCATTGGCCCGACAGAGTTCGTTCTGGACCGGCTCTTCGTCCTGATGCCGCTGGCCGACGGAACGCACATGTTGCCGGGACAGGGCCTGGTGACCCTGCTGGTTTACCGGGTGTTTTCACTTGTGCTGGCGACAACCGGCTTGAGCTACTTCTTTTTCTTCGCCCGCACAGATTGGCAAGAGGCCCTTCGAGAAGCCGAAGAGGCTGAGGAGTGGGAGGAATCAGCGACCCCAGCATCGCCGGTTTCAAAAGAAGCTGTTCGCCGATAAAATTTGATCACCCAAGTAAAGTGGAAATAACACGCAGCCTGGGTTGTCTGGA
>NZ_JBAMME010000163.1:0-1130 GCF_039793925.1 Thermogutta sp.
TGCGCCAACGTGGCGATCGAGAAACGAATCCCCAAAAGGCGAGCCCGTATCAATAACAATGTCGCCGAATTCGCCGCGCCTACACGGGTACGGACCGATGTCAGACGGCGTACGGATATATCCTGAGTCAGCGAAGCTGAGTCTTAGCGGCTTTGGCGGGTCAAGAATCCCTCCCCATTGAGCGTACGAGTTCGCAGTCATCAGTATGGCTATCGCTGCAGACAAGCTAGAGACAAGTAACTTTTTCATAACAGGCTCCCTCAGTTTAAACTCGGTCGCCCCGGTTGACGATCCGCGGGACCACATCCCAGACAAACTCATGAACACTTCTGGAATTTCACTTCTACGCACGAGTCAAACCGTGTATCGCTGTCAGGAAACCTCTTTTACCCCCCTTTCTACGTAAGATTTTTACCACATCGTAGTACAACGCACTTCGTAAAGAGCACATAGCCTCAGCGCGTATACTTTATGCCACTTGTTACCGAGGTCAAGGGTTATGCGGAAAATTTCACTCGGGCGTCGTTCTTTGTCGGCTTCGCAGAATGGGCGTCCTTGGAGGCCCGCCACCAGCAAGCCGAACAGAAGCACCAAGCGGCCAGCCTAGAGTTTCCTCTCTTTGCTCCAGATAGATAATGCCGCTGGATGAGAATCCGCAAGATGGGGTGCGCCGCAACTTGGCCTGCTGGCTTCCGTTGTGGGAGCAGGCCTGCCAACTGTCCGGCTTGAGCACGCAGGAAGGGGTCCAACAATGGGTCGAGCGTTTATTGCCAACAAAGGAGAATCCGGACGAGTGGGCGGGGGTGGTTGCGCTTCTCTTGGGCTATGGCGAGGCGGAGTTGGACAGATTGCGCGGCGTGCTGCAACGCGTGCGGTTGCGGGTAGCTGATGTGATACGGATGGGCGAGGCGCGGGTGCGCAATCCGCGGACGACAGCCAAGGAGTTGTCAGGGTTTAACGATTGGGTGACACGGCGGCGTACGGTGCTGCCTAGCCAGCGCCAGGGCGTTCGGGTTCAGCCCCGGACTACGCGAAGCATCGCGGATTTCGGCCATCATCCCGCCCCCCGAACAATCTTCAGAATTCCGCTCGAACTGCGCTTGATGCGTCGCCAAGCGCGAGGTAACTGA
>NZ_JBAMME010000164.1:0-1125 GCF_039793925.1 Thermogutta sp.
TCTCAGAACGTTGGCAACCCGCATACTGCTCGATCGATCGTGTCGGTCAACGGGCAGTTTGAGGACTGTTTGTAAGATCTCTGCCCCGGACACCTCGTCCAGGAACTCGACGTAATCGGCGATTAGGTCGTGCCAAGGGTCCTGTAGCTCGAATATTTGGCGCTCCTCTTTGATTAAGGCTTCTTCTTCCTCGGCCAGCCACCAGGGTTCACCTTTGCGATAAAGGTGAACTGCAGCCGCCCAGATCAGATCGCGTTCCTTCTCCAACCTTTCCCGCTCAATGGGCCTTGAAACTGGCACAACCCAGAATCGACGGCTGCCGGTAGCATCGTTTAGGAAGGTTTGTTGGTTGGTTGTGCCAACTATCACGCTGGCGCGTTTGAAGGCTTCAATCGATCGGCCATAAGGAGGTCGGAGCAAGTCGATCCGCGTTGTCATAAACGCTTTCACGGCTGCGATATCTTTTCTCCTGAAAACTGCCTCTAACTCGGCCCACTCAATTATCCAGGCTCGATGCAGCTTCAATCGTTCGTCCTTATCAGACGCGTTTCCCAAGGAGTCGTCAAACCACTCCTCTGAAGCCAGCGTGCTAAAGAAAGAGCTTTTCCCGTAGCCCTGTTCCCCTTGGAGGATTAATGCGGTGTCGCATTTGCATCCAGGGACATATGCCCTCGCCACAGCAGATATTAGCCACCGAACTGTCACCAGTTCGTGAATCGCTTCGGTGGCTCCAAAGTAGCGGTTGGCGATATCTGTCAGGACGTTAGTCCAGCCATACTTGGCATGAACCGAGTCCAGATATTCCACTACCGGGCTGTAGCTGTTCTGCTTCGCGACCATTAGAGTAATGTCGCCACAATCTTCCCGGCTTAATTTGCCCTTCCAGCCGTAATTGATTGTGAGCTCCAGCCGAGCGTTGGCCGGATCTAGAAAGTTGCCGTCTAACTCAACTTGCCTGAGCAAGGTGTTGTATCGGAGGCGATCGCCAAACTTTTGCTTAATCGCCTGGTATTCCTTAAGTAGGGTTGGTCGCTCTTCGCTATCGGAGTCTCCCTGGAGGCTTTTGAGGAATTGCCTCAGCAACTGCTGTGCGGAGAAAACGTCGTGGCCGTATTCCTTCGCCCA
>NZ_JBAMME010000165.1:0-6762 GCF_039793925.1 Thermogutta sp.
CCTCCCAGCCTGATCAATTCGCCAGACAGCGACGCAGCTAGTCCCCAGGTCCCCCATTCGGCCGCTACAATCAACACAATCCTTACACTCTTCCTCGTCAAAAGACGCAGACTAATCCGAGTTAATCACTCAAACGGCGTTTGACGGCTGAAATAACTCTCTGCTTGCCGATTTCTAAGAAAGGACCGGCTTGCTGCCGGCATCGCCGTTACCTGCACTCTCCAGGAAGTTCCGAGATGAAGATCCAGTGGAATAGGTTTCCGTATCTCGCCCTTCCGGTACTGGTATGGGCTGTTTTCCAAGGGTTCCTATCGGCCCAGACGCCTACCGTTTTCAGCTCGTTTCATGTCGTGGATATGAAAAAACGGGGGGAGTCGCGGGCCCCTGTCATCACCGCTCTGGATATGGATACGGCCCACAACCTCCTCGCCACCGCAGGGGACGATCATCAGATTCGGCTGTTTGGGTCGGGTGGGGATCGACTTCTGGCCACCTGGCCGAGCGAAGGCTGGGTGTATGATCTGAGCTTTGATCCCACCGGCCGATGTCTGGCAGCCGTTAACGAATGGGGTGTGCTCACGCTTTGGGACTGGCAGTCCGCAAAACAACTGTATCGGCTCCAAGTATCTGAATCCGCTTTGAGGGCCGTTTCGTTCAGCCCTGATGGCCAATTGATCGCCCTCGCGGGGTTTGACCCAAAATTGACTATCCTCGAAGCGATCACCGGGCGGATGGTGCGACAGTTTTCAACCGGCGTGCGGGACTTGCGGGACGTGGCCTTCTCGCCGGATGGCCGATTTGTTGCGGTCACAGGAGGAAGTGGCCGACTCCAGCTCTGGGAAGTTTCGAGCGGTCGTCTCGTGCTGGACCAGACGGTCGCGCCCCGCCGCCAGCGTGCCCTGGCCTTTGCACCGACGGGAGAACTTCTGGCCGTTGGCGGTGAGGATGGACGCGTGCGAGTCTTCGCTCTGTCGGCGTCGTCATTCCAGCTCGTCTCCAGCATGGAATTGGATGAAGGGCAAATCACCACGCTCACGTTTTGTAACGGCGGACAAGAAATTGCCGCGGGCACGTCCCGCAACGAAATCCGCGTCTTTGAACTCCTCACCGGCCGAGAAATCGGACGACTGCGCGGTCATACGGGCACCGTCGCCCGGCTCGTATGGACCGGAGAGCAGGGGGTACTCGCCTCGGGAAGTTACGACACGACGATTCGATTCTGGCAACTCCCAGCCGCCACGGTGGTCGGAGAACGCCCCGCAAACACCGCACCCCGATCCGTTCGCCAGTAAGCCCGGAAGCGTGAATGGATACACCTTGAAAATGACCACAGCCCGGCCTAAGGGCTTTTCTGATCTGTAGAAAAACCAAACACGGAGGCACAACCTCGCACGGAGGACGAGTGTGAAACGCATAATGACACGTCTATTCGGGAACATCCGCTATGCCGGTCGGCGATCGAAGTCGGTCCTGCGCTACCGCCGGTGCCACTTCGAACAGATGGAAGCCCGCATGCTCCTATCGGCTTCGCCGATCCATTTGGGCATGGTCTATTACGAAGACGCCACTGGCACTGACGAAAGTGGCGATACGTTTGAGCTCACTTTCCAGGGCGGTGCCCCCGGCACCCAACTCACCCGAATCATTATTGACACCGATAAACTCGGCGACGGCCTGACGATCGGGGATTGTTTCTTCGATACGTCCCCGGATGGGTTGGGGGCTTTTGGTTATGGCCCCTTCAAGGTGATCTCCGCCGACGGCATTGATAGCTACTCCGTGTCGGTAGTGGATGGGGGCACAAAACTCGTTCTGGACTTCGTCGGCTTTGACGCCGGGGAACGATTTGTCTTCAGCATTGACGTGGATGAAATGGGCTTTCTGGGGCCCAATGCCGTGGCCGAAGGAAATGAATTTGAAGGTTCCCGGCTGACAGCGCTTTTCGTCGCGCCGCATTATTACGACGCGTCGGGCGACGATATGTTTATCGATGCTTACGACACAAAACTCGTAGCTTCGGGTTTGACACTCCCTTCCGATAGCTACAGTCCGCCACTGGCAGAACCCGAACCCGTCCGCACAGCCGGGGCGTTTATCAGCCTGAACCAAACTCCTTTGCCAGTGGCTATCAGTGGGCGCGTTTTTGAAGATCCCAACCTGGATGTGGTTTTCAACTCGGGCGATCGGCCGCTCCCCGAAGTAACACTCCAGCTATGGCAAAAGGAGGAGAACACGGGAGAATACGTTTTCACGGGACGCACAACAACCACCGACAGCGACGGCTTCTACCGCTTTGACAATTTATTGCCCGGCACATACCGCGTGGTGGAGCAGCAGCCGGACGGCTATCTCAGCGTGGGCGCAGCGGCGGGAGCGGTCAACGGCACCCAGCGCGGTACCGTCCACTCCGCGGATGTCATTTCAGAAATCACGCTTCTGGGTGGTGATGAAAGCCTTGGAAACAATTTCGCAGAGGTTCGGCCGGCCCGGCTCTCCGGTCACGTCTATCACGACATCAACAATAACGGTCTCCGTGAAGAGGGCGAAACCGGAATCCCAGGCGTGACTATTGTGGTCATTCGCGAAGCTGATCGCTTTGCCCCTCAGCAGTCCTGGACAGTGACCACCACAGCGGACGGAAGCTGGGCCGTCGCCGGACTCTATCCCGGTACTTATCGCGTGGAAGAGACACAACCTGCTGACTATATCGACGGCCTGGATCGAGCCGGGTCGCTCGGCGGAGAAGCGCAAAACCCCGGCGATGCGATCACTCAGATTCACGTGCCGGTGGCTGGAGTGGGCACCGAGTATGACTTTGGCGAAATCTTGCCGGCATCACTGTCCGGATGGGTCTATTCCGACCTCAACCTCAACTGCCAGTATGATGCCGGAGAACCCACGCTGCCCGGCGTGACGATCCAACTTCGGCACGCAAATGGGAGTTTACTCGCCACAGCCGTTACCGATGCAAACGGACGTTATGAGTTCACTGGTCTTCTTCCGGGAACTTACACGCTGACCGAGATCCAACCGGACGCTTACTTCGATGGCTGCGACCACGCGGGAACAGCGGGCGGGGAGCTTCTCCAGCCGGATACGATTGCCAATATTGTGCTCCTATCGGGAACCGAAGGCCGCCAGTACCTCTTCGGGGAAATTGCCCCGGTAAGCCTCGCGGGACGGGTGGTCTCGGATGAAAACGCGAATGATCTCATCGACGCCGAAGATCAACCGATCTCCGGCGTGACCATCGAACTGTATACGTCTGAAGGAAAGCTCGTGGCCACAACCACCACCGACGCCAATGGGCGATACCGATTCGAGAATCTTTTTCCGGGTTATTATTCGGTAGTGGAGATCCAGCCGAAGGGCTACCTCGACGGCGCTGACTTTGTGGGAACGGCGGGCGGCGAAATAGACGGCAACGACCGCATCGCCAACGTGAAACTGCCTCCTGGGGTGTCTGGGGAAGAGTACAACTTCGCCGAAATTCGGCCGGCAAGCATTAGCGGCTACGTGTTTCAAGATGGCCCCGCGATCACGTATGTTTGGGGGCAACCGCGTCCTGACCCATTCCAGCTCCGCGATGGCCGTCGCACGCCAGATGATACGCCTCTGACCGGTGTCCAAATCGAATTGCGCGATGCCCAGGGACGACCCGTTCTGGACGCCTCGGGCAAGCCACTGGTCGCCTACACGGATGAGAACGGATTTTATCAGTTCACCAACCTTCGGCCGGGGGTTTACACCATCCGGGAAATTCAACCGGCAGGATACGAAGACGGTCCCGATACAGCGGGTAATCTGGGGGGACTGGCGATCAATCCCGGGATGGATCTGGGCGCTCTTCCGCCACTCGCGTTTGATCCCCAGTATGACGCGATTCTCTTTGTGACGCTGGGCGCTGGTAGCGCGGGAGAAGAGTACAACTTTGCCGAGGTGATTGTGACGGCGATTCCGCCTTTCATTCCGCCATTCACCCCACCCCCGTCGCCACCACTTCCAGCACCACGATCTCCAGTAATTCCACCGGATAGCACACCGATCATTTTGCAGATTTCTCCCGTGTTGCCCAACCAGCCGACTCTTCCCCGTTTTGCCGGAAGTGCGGGAACCGTCGAATACACCTGGCACCTGAGCGTTATCAACGGGGGAGCGCCGCGACACCGCGAGGATGGCCTGCGGCAGGTGACTATTCGGGAAGCCAGCTATTTCGACCCCGCGCGATGGGAAGGCCTGCCACTCGATCGTGGCGAATGGAAAATCCTTGATCTTACCACGGGTGAGGTGACAACTCTCGGCACGCTCGGCACGGAGGCGGCTTTACCCGTCGTTGCCGATTTTGCGGGAGTGCGGCACGCCCAACTTGGTGTTTTCTTCGGCGGAATGTTCTTCATCGACCTGAACGGCAATGGAGTCTGGGACGAAGGCGACCTGTGGATCAAGCTGGGCAGGGACGGCGATCAGCCTGTCGCCGGTGACTGGGATGGCGACGGCAAGGCCGACGTGGGGGTATTTGGACCAGCGTGGCTTGGCGATGATCGGGCGTTGCGGGTGGAGCCGGGGCTTCCCGACGCCCAAAATCGGCTCGTGGCGCTGCGCCCCAGAAATCTGCCTCCCACTCCGGCCCAGGCCCCTGACGAAAGGCGGATCCTCAAGCAAGGAGCTGCCGGACCCGCTCGTGAAGACCTTGTCGACCACGTCTTCATGTACGGCGAGCCTGGGGACTTTGCCGTGGTCGGCGACTGGAATGGAGACGGAATCGCCACCATCGGCGTCTTCCGCGGAGGTGTGTGGTATCTCGACATGGATGGCGACGGACGCTGGGGCGAGAAAGACCGACTTGCGTTCTTTGGCCAAGCGGGTGATATTCCCGTCGTGGGTGATTGGACTGGCGATGGAATCACCAAGCTCGGCGTGTATCGCGAGGGCCGATTTATCCTCGATACCGACGGTGACTTCCGACTCACAGAAGTAGATAAAGTGTTCCTGCTGGGCGGAAAAGGCGATCGGCCATTCGCTGCAGACTTCAATGGAGACGGCAAGGCCGAGGTGGGCGTCTATCGCAGTCGCGGCCCGCAGGACAGTGGTTCTCCACCAATACCCCAGATGGCGCGTCCCCGAGTGGCAGAACCTGCCCCCAACGTCGGAGATTGAAAGTCTTCCCGGAATTGCCTTTTCTGTCGTCCACACATTGGGGTCGTCCCGCTGGCGTGGTGCCCAGGCAAACACCCCATATGGGTGGCGTGCCCCAATTGCCGAAAACCAGATTGTTGCGGGAAGCGTGTCTCAGTCCTAAACTGATCCAAAGAGGGTTCACGTCGTCGGAGGATCTTGATCTTCTCCCGTGAGTGCGTGTTCCAGTCGCCCTCGGCAGGCCGCCGGGGAAAAAATAGTCGTTGGCTCGGTCTCATCGTGAGTACGGTCATGCCTGCGCTGAAAGGTTTGTGGAATAAGATCGCGGCCGCCCTGAAACCGACAGCCCCGGCCGCTCCGCCGGTGGATCCCGCCCAGCAACAGGCGGAAAAACTGATCGCCGAGGGAATGGAACTTTTAGAAGGGGGAAATTCAGAAGAGGCCTTGACGCGATTTCATCAGGCCGTTCGCACGGCGCCCAAGTGTGCCCGCGCATACTATGCGCGGGGTCTGGCTTACTATACCAGGGGACAGTACCAGTGGGCCATCGGCGATCTGACGACAGCCATCCGCCTCAATCCCCAAATGGCCGAGGCCTATTGCACACGCGGTCTCGCGTGCACTGCCAAGGGTGATTACGATTGGGCGATTGCCGACTTCAATGAGGCCCTGCGACTCAACCCGAACCTTGGGGAAGCGTATAACGGTCGTGGCGTGGCCTATTTTGGGAAAAAACTGTACGACCCGGCAATTGCCGATTTCACGGTGGCGATCCAGCTCAATCCGCAGGATGCCAACGCTTATTTCAACCGGGGGTTTGCATACGCACTCAAAGAGGATTTTCACAACGCGCTGGCGGACTACACGCGGGCAATAGAACTCGATCCCCGGCACTATCGGGCATACAACAACCGCGGCACGATCTATCAGGCGTTCCGCCAACTCGACAAGGCCCTGGCCGACTTCGACCAGGCTATTCGTCTGAAGCCCGACCTGGCGGACGCTTATAACAACCGGGCACTCGTCTATCAGATGCTGGGCGAAGAGGAGAAAGCCCGCGCAGATTTCGAAATGGCCTATAAGTTGGGTTTTCGCCGGGAAACTCGTTGAGTCGCCGGAAAATGCAACCGGGCACGACGAGTGTGCCCCTTTGCATCTCGGAGGGACCCGCTTGTCAGGTCTGCATTAAACGGAAGGGCATCATGAATCGCCCCTGCAGTACTTTGGGTATCGCAACCTTGTCTCTCCAGTGGGGGCCAATTCAGGAATTGCCCGTGTAACACGTTGACCCTTTCGCCTGCCCAGTGCAAAAAGTGGCGAAGGATAGCGCAAAGAGAAACGGAAATCAGCACAAAAGGAGCATAATAACCCAATCAATCTCGTAAGTTTCGCTTCGGAAAAGATATCTTCATGGGGGAGGTATCTTTCTGTCGAAAAAAATGCAAGGTGAGGGCTTGCCTAAAGATCTTCTTTAGGCTAAAGTTCTCATTGTCGTGAGAATGAACCGGTGGGCCCTCCATCGAGCCGGTGCATTCTTTGGGAGTTCGGACGTTTTATGAGATTTGAGCCACTCCTCGTCAAGGTCATCGCACCGGCGATTGGGTGCTCATCTCATAAGACTCTCCG
>NZ_JBAMME010000165.1:6772-52317 GCF_039793925.1 Thermogutta sp.
GTGCGGACAGATGTCCGCGAGTATGTTTCGTTTTGAGGAGTGGCTTTAATGGCCGAGGGTGTTATCAAGAAGTTGGTAGTGGACCGTGGTTTTGGCTTCATCCAAACCACTGGTGCCGGTCGCAAGTCGGATGTCTTCTTCCACTTTTCCGCAGTGGAAGGGGCTCGCTTCGAGGACCTTCACGAAGGTCAGGCAGTCGAGTACGATCTGAGCTCTGAAGCGCCGAATCCGGGCCGCGGCAAAGGCCCCCGTGCGGTTTCCGTTCGCCCCAAGTGAACGGTGATCGCTTCGTAAGCCCGACCGTCCAGAGACGCAACGATCACTGTCGATCGGGATTCACAGTTCTTCGTCTGCCCAAGATCCGCTCGTAAATAACGCTGGGGTCGTCGGGTAGGTCCTCGGTGAGTCCACGAGCACCGGACCGAGGGGTAAATTGGTGACGATATGCACCCAACAGGGACCATTGCGGTCCCTGTTGTTCTTTCTTGGCCCAGGTCAGCCCTCATTTTCGTTTCGGCTCTTGCCGCTGACCCACGGGACCTTGTCACTCGTCTTTCACAAACTCCGGATCAATCAACTCGGGAAGAGCCCCCACCTCAAATCCCCGCCGCAAAAAGAGACGAACCGCTTCCTCCCCTTGCGATCCTAGCTCCTGGGTCCACCGATTCACGTACATGCCCACGAATCGATCCGCGAGCGAATGATCGAGGTCTCGCGCATACTGCATCGCATAGGCAAGGGCCTCATCGCGATGTGCCAACGCATAATCGATGCTCTCCCGGAGCAGCCGGTGCACGTCCCGTCGGATCTCCGGAGCAAGATCGCGCCGGATAGCATTGCCGCCCAGCGGAAGCGGTAACCCCGTTGCGCTAGTCCACCACTCTCCTAAATCCACCAGTTTGACGAGCCCCTCCCTGGCGAATGTCAGTTGTCCTTCGTGGATGAGAAGTCCTGCGAGCACGGGCTGATCGCCATAATGACCCTCTGCCACCTTGCGGGGAATCTCATCAAATGGCACCACAATAAACGGAAAATCTTCCCCAAGATACAGACGCAGGGCTAAAAAGGCACTCGTCCATCGGCCGGGCACCGCGATCGGGCCTCGACGCAACTCGTCCCGGCTCAGCGAGTGCCGAGCCACCAGCAGCGGACCGTAGCCGTCCCCCATACTGGCACCGCACCGGCATAGGATGTACCGCTCACGCACCCGCGCATAAGCATGGAAGCTGAGAGCAGTCAACTCCAACTCGCCCCGTATCGCCCGCTGATTCAGCGTCTCGATATCGACCAATTCATGGACAAACCGGTAGCGCCCGGTGGGAATCTTCTCCGCTGCCAGGGCGTAGAACATGAACGCATCATCGGGATCGGGACTGTGCCCTACCCGGATTGTCACCATCTCTTGGGGCATGACTCCTCCTGCATTTCCGAGAAAAAGTGGCAGGGAAACTCAGGCTTCCCACGAAAAGCCCGAAGTATATTCCCCGGCATACTCGGAAGCAGGAGCGTCTGTCAAGCCACGGAGCGAATGCGGGGCCGCTGGTTGACTGCGGGCAGGGGAAGACTCTTCCGAATCAAAGCCCGACGCGGAGGACGTCTGCTCCTCAGAAGAAAATTGCACGTTCTCCTGCGTTTTGGAAGTGGCCGCCAGACGATGGCAGAGCTCCTGCCAGGTCTCTCGCTGGATGGCCAGTACCTGGAGAGCGTCTTCCAGGGGCTTTTCCTCCCTCTTTAGTCCCGCTTCGACAAGACATCGATAAACAAAGGTATAAAGCGCCGCCACACGTCGAGCGATGGGCAAACCGCTGTCCGTTTTGATCCCGGAAAGAATTTCAGCGACAATCTCCTGAGCGCGAATAAGCGATTCAAACCCCGCATCGAACTGGTTTTCCCGCCACAGATGCCGGGCACGCTCGATGAATCGGATGGCGCCCTCGATCAGCATGAGATGCAGCCGCTGCGGTGGCGCCGTCAGAATATCCGCTTCGCGGTAGCTATCTCCAATCGATGCCGACATAACAGACCGTCCAACCCGAAGCGTTCGCGGATTTAAGCGTGCAGATTATCACAACATCCCCGGTGCTCACCGATTATTGTTTCGGCCGCCACTGGTGAAATACATGGGGATGGGCTGGATCTGCGAGACGATATCGATATTGCTCTTGATCTTGGCGATGGCGGACTCCAAACGGTAAAAGTAGAGCAACAATTGCTCTTTTCTTCGGTCAAGCTTGGCGTTCCACCATTCGATTCTCTGTTGGTTTTCTTCGTACTTCCGCGTGAGAGCAATGAATCGTTGCGCCATCAGCGATACATCTTGCCCCACTAAACTTTCAGCGAGTTTGTCAAACTTTGCCGCAAAGCCAAAAGTTTTATCCGTGAAAAACTTTTCCACCGCGTCAGGATTGTTGGCAAACTTTTCTTTAAGTTTGGAGCTATCAAAGTCGAGCCTGCCATCGTCCTTGATGCTTACTCCGATCTCCGCGAGTGACTGGATACTTCCTGCTCCCACAAATCGCGAACTGAGAATATAGGAGATTTCACTCCCCAGTCGGATGGCCGTCGGGTCCTGGGCCAGAATTTCGCCCTTTTGCGTGGTTGTGTCGTATTTCGTCAGCTCCTGATAACGCTTCCAGAACTTGTTGTAGTTATCCACAAAGGCTTGCACGCTTGCCACCACATCGGTATCTGTGGTGGTCACTTGGACACTCACTGGCATCGAGGAGGACTGCTTGACTTCCAGTTCCAGTCCGGGCACGACATTCGCGAATTTGTTGCTGGAAGAGGAAAGCACCACCGCTCCCGTGGTTCCCGCCTGTCCGACGGCCAGTTGCGCATCCCGGGCCTCCGCAAAGCGTGTCAATCCGAGATCCAAGGACCCCTCGTCCACGACCATCTGCGCCAGGTGTCCCCCGCGCTCGCTTACCAGAGACAGTCGGTAGGGTCGATTGGAACCGTCGTAGATAATCGTCGCTCGCACCCCCGCATTGAGTGCGTTGATCTTGTCCCGCAAGGTTTGCAGGGAATCGTTGGCTTCCAGCGTCACCTGGTAGGTCAGCGCTCCGTCGATGGCGTAGTCGCTTTCCCCAGAAAAATCTTGGAGGGTGCTTTCTTTGAGAATTCCCAGATCCGCGGCGGCCCTCCCGTTGACATCATTGACCACCAAAGTGCCAGTCCCGTTGGCCAGATCCCGAAGAAGGATACCGTCCCCTGTAGCGTTGATGGTGGCATTGACGTTGGCAGCTCCCCGATTGATAGCGGCGAGGACATCGCCGATCGTTTGGGCACCGATGGCCGCGAGGTCCACAGTGGTGCTCACCCCCTTGCTGTCCGTAACGGTGAACCGCCCCATTGCCACCCCCCGTCCCCCGTTCAATTCACTCAGTTTGGTATTGACCGAGATCACCCGCAGATGAAGATCACCGCTATTTTTGACACTGACTGCATCATCCACGGCGATTTTGAGCTTTTCCGCGGTTTGAGAGCTATCGAGTGTCTCGATTTTGAGGTTGCCCGTCCCACCTGAGATATCTTTGATGACCAGTCCGTTACGCGCCGCATTGACGGCAGCTTGCACACCAATCCCGGCCGCGTTGATGGCGCGGATGACGTCCTCCAGGGTTTCTGCGGCAGAAAGATCCACAGTCGCCTGATTGCCCGCCCGATCCGTAATTTGAATCGTCCCGAGATCACCTAATCCCTTTCCCCCGTTGAGCTGGGAAAGCGCTGGAGACTTCAGACTTCCGATCAAGCGACGTCCCGTAATCGTGTCCCCGCTGGCAGTGACGTCCAGGCCAAGCTCCTTCAACGCCTGAGAGCCGTAAAGCGCCGAAAGGGTGAATTGTCCCGTTCCGCTGGTCAGATCTCGCAGGACCAGGCGTTTGCCATCTGCAGAAATCTCAGCCTGCAGCTTGCCCGGTGCAGCCTGATTGATTCTATTGACGATATCGCCCAGGGTCCGTTCTGTCTGTCGGGTTCCACCACTGGGGGGCAACGGGTCGAAATCGATGACCCCGGTCGTCCCGTCACGAAGCTGGAAGGAAATATCGGGGAGCGTGGAGCTGGCCGAGATTCCCAGCCCGTCGTTGAGCTCGCTCAATAGTGTGTCCGAAGTCAACCAGACGATATCCTGCCCATCGGCAACGCTGGAAGCCGTGTCGATCCCCGCTAAACCGAGCGACGCAGCAGCTTGCCCGCCGCCGATGTCCTGGACGCGGAGGTTCGTCACGCTGGCGCCGGTCAGATCGGTGAGACGAATGTGATCCCCCACTACCTCCGCCCGGACGTTGATGTGCGTGTTGCTATTGATCGCGTTGATGACATCGTCGAGAGTCTGCACCGTGGTCAGATCGATCTCCGCAGACGCCCCACTCCGGTCTGTGATCCGGACAAGCCCGCGCTGAAACCCCTGCCCCCCGCGGAGGAGGTCAAGGTCGAGCGATCGATCGACTCCCGGGCCAAATCGAAAGGAGAGCGTTCCCGCTCCCAGCG
The DNA here is from genome assembly GCF_039793925.1 of Thermogutta sp. Taxonomy (GTDB): domain Bacteria; phylum Planctomycetota; class Planctomycetia; order Pirellulales; family Thermoguttaceae; genus Thermogutta. Next base: position 11,264 of record NZ_JBAMME010000165.1, read on the forward strand.
GCTCGGTCTGCTCCCGCACCCCCTTGCTGAGCCACTGCTCCAGCTGAACAGTGCGCAGCGGCGTGAAGATATAGGAACCCAGAGTGGGTGAGCCGGTCACACGGACACCCAAAGCCGCGTCGTTGCTACTGGTGGCTGTCCGCTTGTCGAAAATGGCTGTTTTGCCGAGGTTCTTAACGGGATACTGGACGGCCATCAAGAGGGCGGAAAGTTCGGTGATGGCCGCCCGTTCCGCGTCAATCTTCTTGTTCGCTTCTTGGAGGTTGTCGCGGGGCCTGGACTCAATCTGCATGAGCTTATCCACGGTGTCGCCGATCGGGACACCGGTGATGAGTCCGACGTTGGATTGAATCCGACCCATATGGAACTCCCGCGCAGATTTCTCGCCCCACAAAATCTACCTTGTTTAACATCGGCTCGATGGCTCAGGGATATTGAACGGCTCCGCCAGACCAACGACCTGTCCGGCTTTGGCCTCTTTGAAGGAAATGTAGTACCTACACAACGCTACTCACGTTTTCCGAAAAAAAGAAGTAGAGGATTTACGTCGACTTTACCGATAAAGAAATCGCCTCCAACCGCCTGTTTGGCCCCACGTTGGTTCAATCTTGAAAACTTACACAAGACAGATAAACCGCGTGGTGACGAACGGCAGAACATTGATCAAGCTGTCCTGAGCGGAAATGATTCGGGATCGCCGCCAATCTGTTACCGAAAACGACTCCTTGTGCCCCATGCGGGAGCTCCCGCGTCGTGGGGCACTTTCTGGCATCGGAGAACAACGGCGATCCTCCAAACTCTCACGCTTGATCGCGGCAACACCCTCAGCGTTCTTGCTGGGTCTGGTCATCATGGCAGGGTGCACCCTCATCCCCAGACCTGCGGTGCAGCCGATGATCCACAATCCTTTTCCGCAAATCCATAAAGTGGCTGTCGCCCCGTTCTTTAACCTCTCCACCGAACCTACTCTCGACGGTCGTCAGGTGGCCATCGCGTATTACAACGAACTCCAAGAAATTCCCGGCTTTGAAGTGATACCGGTGGGCGTGGTGGAGCGAGCCATGACCATCCACCGGATCAGCCTCAACAGCGCGGCGGACGCCCGACGTCTGGCCCAGGTCCTGGGGGCTGACGCCGTCGTCGTCGGTGCCGTGACCGAGTATTCCCCCTACTACCCGCCTCGCTGCGGTCTGCAGGTGGAATGGTACGCGGCCAACCCGGGCTTTCACCCCGTTCCACCCGGGTACGGCCTCCCGTGGGGGACCGACGACGAGCGTCATATCCCCCGTCGGTTGCTTCTGGAAGCACAGATTGCCTATGCCCGTGGTGCTCTCGCGGAAGCCACCCCGCAGTGTGATGCCGCCACTACCACCGCCTGGAGTTCGAGCGGCGAAAAGGCTCCGGCTACGTCCGACAGTGCCGTCTCGAAATCCGCGTCGGGTGCGGCAGAAAACGAGATTTCTCCAGAAAAGCTCGTCCCCCAAGCAACTCCCGCAAATCCACCCTGCATACCGACGAATGAGCCGTTCCTCGTCCACACCCGGGTTTATAACGGGGGAGACGAGCGATTCACCCGGTTGCTCCGGGAGTATGCGCGATTCCGTAATGACGCGCAGCTCAGTGGATGGCAGCCCTACCTTGCGAAAAGTGAGGAATTCCTGCGTTTTTGTTGCCGTCTGCATATTTGGGAAATGTTGACCGCACGGGGAGGTGCCGACGAAATGGAAGTGACGTGGCGGCCTCCCGACGTCCGATAACAGAAATAAAGGTCGGAACCTGGCAAAAACAATCTGGCATTTTTCACATTTCGGCGAGATTCAACTACCACAGGAGTGCCCGAGTCGTGAGCCGAGAAATCAATGTCATCGCTTTGATCAAGGGAGGGGAGCGCTACATCTTCCTTTATGATGATGACAACCGTCTGGAAATGATCCGTACATTGGGACGGTTCGCTGCCCATCCCGAATTGAGCTTCAGTTGGTACGACGCGGCCGTACTGAGTCAGAAAATCCGCCAGGAGGCACGGCGACGGGCCCTGCAGAATCGATTCAAAGCCAAACAGCCGGCCGACCCGGACGATCACGCGTGACCCGCACCGTTGGACAGTCAGGAGTTGCAGAATCGCTCCTGTCGCTTTCGCACAAGATTTCTTTCCGTGAGAAATTCCCGATTTTCCGGAAGGCGGATATGCAGTCGGCCATCGGGCAGTTTTTGCGGTATCTCGCCGTCGAGAAAAACGCCTCGGCCAACACCATCAAAAGTTACCGCGAAGATCTCACGGCTCTTGCGGAGTACCTCACAGAAGCCTATGGCGGCCGGTGCCCCTCTCCCGATGAGGTAACGACTCTCGATCTGCGAGGCTATGTCGCAGCTATGCACGAGGCAGGTTACGCCCCGGGAACCATCGCCCGACGGCTCGCCAGTCTGCGGAGCTTTTTCCGTTTCGGGATGCGTCAAGGGTGGGTAAAAGAGAACCCCGCTAAACCGCTCCGCAATCCCCGCAAGCCACGCAATTTACCGCATGTCCTTTCCACTGAGGATGTGCAAAAGCTCCTGGAGGCCCCTTCGGCTTCTTCTCCGATGGGGCTGCGCGATCGGGCGATCCTGGAAACGCTCTACTCCGCAGGGCTGCGGATCAGCGAACTCATCGGTTTGAATGACAGCGACATTGATTTAGCCGCGGAAATTGTTCGGGTTCGGGGCAAGGGTCGTCGCGAACGGCTCGCCCCTCTTGGTTCATTCGCAGTCCGAGCCATCCGCCGCTGGCTGGCCGTAAGAAAGGTTCATCCCAGTTTGCGTGATCAGCCTGATCGCCCCCTTTTTGTCAATCGCTTTGGTCAGCGGTTGACGACCCGAAGTGTCGCCCGAATGCTGGAAAAATACCTCCGACAAACTGGTCTGGATCGTCGCACGACGCCTCACACGCTGCGCCACAGTTTCGCCACACACCTCCTCAACGCGGGGGCGGATATTCGCAGTGTCCAAGAGTTGCTGGGACACAAAAGCCTCGTCACCACCCAGATCTACACCCACTTAACCACCGCCAACCTGAAGGCCGTGTACGAAAAGGCCCATCCTCGGGCAAGATAGAACGGCGCAACTCACACGCTCATCCCGCAACAGATTCACCTGACCAGTGGAACACGTCTTCTCCTCATGGTATAACTGGAACCGAGCGCGCAGATGCCTCACACCGAACGGTGCTGCGCCAACACGATTCGCATCTTGCTCTTCGCCCTGGGGAGGCCAATCCGATGCATACGTCACAACGAGCAATTCCTGATGCCGTCCGTGTCACCAGAGGATTTCTCCTGACCGCGGTAACTGCGGTTGCCTTGTTGGTAGAAACATCCTCGATTTACGCCACCAACACGGTGCCGACGAATGCTTTGGAACAGGCCACTTCGGCTGCAGCATCCGCCAAGACACCACCCAACTTTGTGATCATTCTCGCGGATGATATGGGCTATTCCGACCTGGGCTGCTATGGGGGCGAGATTGAGACGCCTCATCTCGATCGTCTGGCGGCCAACGGACTGCGATTCACGCAGTGCTACAATTCCGCCCGGTGCTGGCCTTCCCGCGCAGCCATCATGACGGGATACTACCCCCAGCAGGTGCGGCGCGATACCGTTCCCGGTGTTCGCAGTGGTGGTAGCGGATTACGGCCGGCGTGGGCCCCGCTCCTGTCCGAAGTCCTGAGACAACACGGCTACCGATGCTATCACTCGGGTAAGTGGCACATTGATAAACAACCCTGGACAAGTGGCTTCGATCACGGCTACGTGCTCAACGATCATGATCGTTTCTTTCATCCCAAGAATCATCTGGAAGATGGCCATTCCCTTCCCACCCCTGGCCCGAACGATGGGTACTACGCGACGACGGCCATTGCCCAGTATGCGGTGAAGTATCTCACAGAACACGCGACAGAGTATCGCGAAAAACCGTTTTTCCTCTACCTGTGCTTCACATCTCCGCACTTCCCACTCCAGGCACCCCAGGAAGTCATTGCCCAGTACCGCGATCGTTATCGGGTGGGATGGAATGTCATTCAAGAGCAGCGGGGCAAGCGGCTTTTAGAAATGGGCCTGGTCCGCAACAGCCCACCACCCATGGAGGTCCATTTGGGACCTCCGTATGACTTTCCAGAGGCATTCAGAATCCTCGGCCCAGCCGAGGTGAAATATCCCATCCCCTGGAAAGACCTCACGCCGGAACAGAAAGAATTCCAAACCACCAAGATGGCGATCCACGCTGCCATGGTCCACATCATGGATGAGGCGGTGGGCATGGTTGTGGAGCAACTCCAGAAAATGGGTGTCCTCGACAATACCGTGATTTTCTTCGCCTCCGACAACGGCGCCAGTGCCGAGATCATGGTGCGTGGCGACGGCCATGATCCCAACGCTCCGATGGGTAGCGAAAAGACGTTTCTCTGCCTGGGTCCGGGCTGGTCAAGTGCTTCCAATACCCCCTTCCGCCGTCATAAAACGTGGGTCCACGAAGGCGGTATTTCCACCCCGCTTATCGTCCACTGGCCGCAGGGAATCACCGCCCGCGGCGAGCTCCGGCATACACCCGTTCACTTCGTGGATGTTTTCCCAACGGTCCTTGAACTGGCAGGAATTTCCATGCCCGATCGCTGGAACGGGCAGGAGCGTCCACAGCCACCGGGAAAGAGCATCGTCCCGCTGTTCACCCAAGATGGCACTGTAGCGCACGACTTCTTCTGGTTCCTCCACGAGGGCAATCGGGCCATCCGCGCCGGCGACTGGAAGCTCGTTGCCGCCCGGGGCGATCCCTGGGAACTGTACAACTTAGCCGAAGACCGCGGCGAGACGAACAATCTGGCGGCAAAACTGCCAGCGAAAGTCGCAGAACTGGAAGAACTTTGGAACCGTCTGTGGGAGCTGTATCAACAAGATGCCAAACGTGATCTGGCGGAAAGTCAGGCGTCCGATGCAACCAAGCGAAAAGCTAAGTGATACCGCCACTGACAGACGTGGGCACACTGTTGTTCCGACTAACTGGACTATTGAGGATGGACCGTTGCCTCAGTTAACCCATCCTGGGCTTCTTCATTCCATCTCTCACCCGTTGAAACCGACCTGGGGCTACATGCGGAAATGGTCGAGGAATAAGGTACGCAGCGATCCGAGGCGTGCTTCTGTGCGCTGGGCGAGACTTCCTGGCACCCCGTAATTCTGGATGGTCCGCAAATAATCCGTCAGCTCCTGTCGTGCGGCAGGTGGTCCGTGGATAAAAAAATGCACCCACGCCCATGCCCAGCGATAGGCACTGCTATCCATGTCCTCCATGCTGGCGATCTGTTCGAGTTTGTTCAGAGAAGGCACATACCCGAGTCGGGCCCAGAAGCGTACGGTCTTGTAATAGGAGTGCCCAAACATCCGATCGCCCGGCGGGGCCTCGAAATACTCCGCCAGTCCCTCATCAAGCCACAGGGGGACCATGGGCAAAGCCGTGTGCAAAAGGGCGTGTGTTGCCTCATGGCGCAGGTCAGTGGCCAGCTCCCGACTCCGATAAGCCAGCACGAACGCGCGTCCGGAACGCTCCAGGTATAATGCCCGACGGTAAGGAACGTCAGGGAATTCTCGCCGGAGAAATTGCTGATATTCGTGTTGGGAATCAAAAATCAATACCGTCACCGGGCGTTGACCCAGTTCAATTCCCAGAGCCGCTTCAATATCCTCGGCCAGATGCCCGAGATCGTCGATAAGATCCTCAATTTGACTAAGAGGAAATCGAGCGTAAATGTTAAACCCGCCGACGGTGCGACTATCCACCCACACTCCCTGGGCCGTGACGACGGACCCCAGAAGACCAGGTTGCGTCAGGATAGCCAGAAATAATGCCGCCAACACACTGCACATGCTTTGTTGTAGGCTTGTTCCTTGACCAGAGAGGTCGCACTCAACCGGCCAGTCGCCGCCATGCCCGTCGCCAGAAAGGCTCCACCGCTTCAACTCGTTCCAGGCTTTGGACAGGCAGCCCTCGGACAATCCTCGCGGGATTGCGACGGCAGAGAATATCCGCCACATCGCGGCCCAATCGTCGCGCGATATGCCGGGCGGCTTCCCCCATCACTGGCGGCCGCCCACGAACTCCATGGCCGTCGCTTGCCACCACATGGACCCGCCCAGCCAGCAAAAGCTCTTCAGCAAACTGCCTGATAGCCGGACCAAAGGCTCCCGTCAGGCTTCCCGCCGTCAGTTGGATCAGCGCACCGGCGGAAATGACTTCTTGTAGTTTCTCGGGGTGCCGCAAAAGGGCTGTATTTCGCTCGGGATGGGTGAGAATCCCCGTCACCCCAATCCGTTTCAATTCCCGCAACAACGAATCAAGGGGAAAATACACGTCGTGGGGAAGCTCCAAAAGCAAATAGCGGCCACCCCCCAGCGTGGAAACCTCGCCCCTTTTTAACGATTCGACCAAGCCCTCATCAATCCGCACGTCTGCCCCGTTGAAAATTTCGAGAGGAATGGCGGCCTCGAGAAGCTTGCGTTTCAGCTCCTCGCAACGAGCGGCGATCACCGCTGGCGTATTCTCCTCGTAACGCCCCCGCTGATGGGGAGTCGCCACGATCCAAGCGATGCCATCTCGCACGGCCAGCCGGGCCATGGCAAGAGTTTGATCCCAGTTCGGCGGCCCGTCGTCCAATCCCGGAAGAATGTGACAGTGAATATCCACCCAACCCGGGGGCAGAGAACCCGCGTGTTCCATCCTTGGCCGACTCATCGGTACGGAAAACGTTTCCTGGTGACCGGTCCGTAAAACCGATCACACTGCGATCCATCACCTCAACGAGCGGAAGATTAGGCACTGCCGCTGACGCAGGTCAAGGGCAGTCAGGGCCGACTTCTTCCCCAACCACTTCTCGTTAACCCATACGCCCGAGTAGTGACCGGGCAATTCACGAATTCCCCCTCCTGTGAACGGGGCCATCTTTTTTGAACGGCCAGGGTTCTCATCCACTGCAACTCTCGGACCGAGTGACTACTGGCCGCTCGGTAGAAGAGGCGCAACACCAAAATAGGGGCTGTGGCGAAGGATGCCACCAAACGTTTAGATTCTCCGACCTAAAATATGAGCACTTTCGACGTGGCGCCGGGAACTTCCCGAACGTAGCGAGGAACAAGGTAGCCCGGTAGGCGCTGGCGAAGGGCCGCCATAATTTCGCGACCCCGCTCTTCGGACACCTCAAAATGATGGGTACCGGACACCCTGTCGAGCTGGTGCAGATAATAGGGCATCACGCCCAGTTCCGAGAGCTTCTCGTAAAGCTCAGCAAGTACCTCCGCCGAGTCATTCACTCCCGCCAGGAGAACAGACTGCACGAACAAATATGCACCTGTTTCCCGGAGACGACGAATCCCCTCCGCGACAGTCTCGTCAATTTCGTGGGGATGATTAGCGTGGAGGACGACGACCTTCGTCAACGAACATCGCTTGAAGGTGGCGACCAGGTCGGCCGTCACCCGCTGCGGGATGACAACCGGCATGCGGGTATGGACACGGACCCTTCTTACGTGGGGAATACTCTCTAGGGCCTCTAACCACGCGATCCAATCCGAATCGTCAATAATGAGGGGCTCCCCACCACTGAAAATGACCTCGGTTATTTCAGGATGGATGGTCAAGTATTCTACGGCGCTAGCAATCAAACGGGGTCGCGTGCTGTATGAGGTTTCTGTCCGCGTTGGTCCGCCACCAAGGGCTTTGACATAGGGAAAATGCCGGCGGAAGCAGTACCGGCAATGGACGGGACAGGCCGGGTGCGTTACGATAAGAATTCTGCCGTGGTATTTGCTGAGGATCCCGGGGGCCGCCAGCGCAGCCTGTTCCTGAAGGGGATCGGTCGTGAATCCCTCGGCCGCCTGAGTTTCTTCCCACACGGGGAGGAACTGACGAAGCACGGGGTCGCAAGGGTCGCCTTTCCGAATCCGGGGAAGGAGAGTCCGAGGCAACAAGAGGGGAAACCCTTTCCCGGCCTGGTGGGCGTGTTCGGCCAGCGAACTCGGGAGCTCCAGCTCGCGGCACAGCTCCTGCGGGTCCCGAATGGCCTCTGCCAAAACGGTTTTCCAGTCTGGTATCCTGAGAAAATCGGACTGAGACTCGCTTAGCAAAGCAACTTCAGACATGGCGGAGGCAGAGGAAAATTTCACGGGGTTGACGTCGAACAGACGACAAGCGCTTGACCTGACTTTAAGACTGTGCTCAAAAACCGGTGTGCATAGCACGACGCTGTTGCCGCAAATGGGAGCCATGGCTCGACACCACGGCAAGCCGTTATCCTGAACGCGGCTTTTCGTTATCGTAGCGGCATCGGCAGGTGCTGGGAAGCGTCTGCCAAAATACCGAAATACATCGCGGCGCTGTTTATAACGGTTCAGCGCACGCCTGTGCAATAAGAAGATATTCCGCGAAAGCACAAACAGAATCCAGAACGAGAGGGTTGGAACGTGGCCACTTACAACACCAGTGAATTTCGCAAAGGTTTGAAGGTTCAGCTTGACGGTGAACCTTACCTGATGATCGAATGTACCTTCGTCAAGCCGGGGAAAGGTCAGGCTCTTTATAAATGCAAGCTAAAGAACCTGATCCGCAACACAGTTATCGACCGCACGTACAAGAGTGGCGATACCATTGAAGCCGCCGACGTGGAAGAGATCGAAGCCCAGTTCCTCTACCGGCAGGGCGATTCGTTCATCTTCATGGATAACAACACGTACGAGCAGTACGAGTTGACTAAGGATCAGGTGGATGAAGCCTGGAAATATCTCAAAGAGGGCATGCCATGTACCATGCTGCTTTTTAATGGTAGGCCGATCTCGGTGACGCCGCCTAACCACGTGGTTCTTCGGGTGGAATACTGCGAACCTGGCGTCCGTGGCAACACGGCCACCAACGTGACCAAACCCTGCCAACTGGAGACCGGCGCGGAAATTATCGTTCCGGCGTTCGTGGAAATTGGCGACCTCATTAAAATTGACACACGCACGGGTGAGTACATTGAACGCGTGAAAGAATAACATCGGCCGACTTGTTCATTCACTCTTCCGGATGATGGACACCCGTTCGCCCGACAATGATTTCAGACCCACCGCTCGGTGGGAAATTTTGCGGATGCGGGCAGAACTTCTGGAAGAGTTTCGGCAATTTTTCAAGGAGCGGGGATTCCTCGAGGTGGAAACCCCGCTTCTTTCCCAGGATACGGTAGTCGATCGTCATCTCGATCCCTTCTGGGTGTGCGATGTGGAACGGCCGGAAGAAATCAGGCCCAGTACGCCCCGATACTTTTTGCAAACCTCTCCAGAATTCGGGATGAAGCGGTTACTGGCGGCTGGCGGGCCGGGAGCCATTTATCAGATCACGCGGGCGTTTCGACGTGGAGAAAAGGGCCCGCTCCACAATCCCGAATTCACCATCGTGGAGTGGTATCGCGTCGGTGACAATTACCAGTCGGGGATGGAACTTCTCGCCGACCTGGCCGAAAGAATCCTCAAAGGCGGGCGCCCTTCCATCTGCACCTACAGCGATGTTTTCCGGGACGCAGTCGGAATCTACCCTTTGGAAGCCAGCGGATCGCAACTGCAGGGCGTCGCCCGGTTTCTCGGCATTGCCTGGCCCGAGTCTCTGGCCGTGGATGACCGCGACGGGTGGCTTGATCTTCTCTGGTCGGAGTGCGTCCAACCCCGGCTAGGACACGATCGCCCTGTGATTGTGTGCGACTATCCACCCAGTCAGGCCGCGCTGGCTGTTGTCCGAGCCGACACCCCACCGGTCGCAGAGCGCTTTGAGCTCTTTTTCCGGGGGGTGGAGCTGGCCAACGGGTACCACGAGCTGCGTGACCCGGAGGAACTGCGGAGGCGAATTCGCGCAACGAACGCCCAGCGGATCAGCGATGGAAAGAGCCCTCTGCCCGAGGAAAGCCGCTTGCTTCGCGCGATGGAGCACGGCTTATCGCCCTGCGTCGGCGTGGCTCTGGGATTTGACCGCGTCGTCATGCTGCGTGCCGGAGTGCGGTCCCTGCGAGAGGTCCTCGCCTTTCCGTTCGACATTGCGTGAAGTCGCCCAGCTCCCCATCTTGTGAGTGCAAAGCCCATAACAAACCCGGGCGTGGAGCGACGTGTGGCACCGTTGTCGGCCAAACGTTTGTGGGGTATTCATCCCGTCATCGGCACGTGCACCAAGTCTTTGGATCGGCCGGCACAGTCCCCGCGGGCCTTTGGCCAAAGACCTGGCAATGCTCGAGACGCGGGAAAGACGATCCTCTCAGTATTCTTTTGAACATCACACCAGATTATAGGATTGTATGCCGCGATCGAAGGGCTTTCTCGGGGTTTGTCAAATAATTCTTAAGAAATCCGTTGCAAGCCCTGGATACACGGTTAAAATGAGGGGCGACTGGAGAGACTTGTCATGCCGTGCGAACGGTTTCCCATCCGGCACGGCGTGCCATCTCGTTCAACAGGAGCAAGTGCGATGGTAGCGAGACTGGTTCGCCCCGTCCTTGTCGCAGCTTTCATTGCCGGATTCGGATTTGCCGGAATCACCCGAGCCGGCGACGTGCAAATCGATCTCGATCCGGCCACTGATCTGTTTGGCAATCAGATCGAGGTCATCCAAGGCTACAACTGGGGCGGAGATTGGGCGCTGGCATTCGGGATCTATGATACCGGCGCGAGTGTGGTCACACTTTCGGCCACCGATCGAGCTTTCTTCGATTTACTGGGAGCACCCGTGCCCATCAAGGTGCCTGATGGAGCGGTGGCTGACGCCATTGACGGCGTGATTGTCGGCGACGTTTCCATGCCGATGACGTTCTGGACGGATGGGCTGCACGCGGTGTCGTTCTCCTGGGATGCGGGACTGGGCCTGGATTTCAACTATGATCTCACCGGCGGCGTTACAGTCCCTGGAGTGCAAGTTTTTGTGGGAACGGACACCGGTAGCGCACAGCTTCCAAATATTGCCGGGACACCGGTGCATTTCGGGTCGATAGCGGGCACGTCTGCTTTTCCCGCTGCAAAGGTCGACATGCTCGGCTATGAGTTCGATTTAGGGGCCTTTTTCGCTGACGATCCAAGCTGGGCATCCCTCTTTGCGGGAATTGTGCTCTACATGCCCGACCTGAGTTTCGTGCCCGCGGGCACACGTCTTGCCGCCATTCCGGGGAGCACGACCGATCCGGTACGGATTCCCCTGACGCTCTTCGGCCCGGAAAACTACAGCAATCCCGGCAACGAGGTGACCGTCGCTCCCAACCCCGTCCAGGAGCAGGTGTCTCTCGGTGAAGCCCTGGCCACCGTGAGCAATGCGGTGTTTCTCTTTGATACCGGAGCCTCAATCAGTGTCATCAGCACGGCGATTGCACAGGCACTCGGTTTTGATTTGAATTCACCGGAGACCACGATCGACATCATGGGAGCGGCAGGGAGCCCCATCACGGTGCCCGGTTTTACCGTCGACTGGTTAGCGCTACCTATTGACACGGATTTCGACGGAGTGGTCGACGGGGAACTCCGCTTCACCAACGCGCCTGTATTTGTCGTCGATTTAGTGGAAGGCCTGGATGGCATCCTGGGAATGAATCTGTGGAGCTGGGCGCGGGAACTCCTCTACGACCCGTACGACCCGCTCGGCCCTTCGCTTCAGGCGACTTTTCTGCTCACTCGGGAAACACTTTCTCCCGAGGAACAGGATGCGCTGGAAAGCCTCGCTGAAGCTAATCCACTCCTTGGCCAGTTGTTTGGTATCTCAAGCGGTCCGTTGTCATTTCCCCGGTTTGAAATTCAGGGGGGTCCCACGGGTGGGGAGGTCATTCCGGAACCCAATACAGCTTGTTTGCTCATTCTCGGGGCCGCTGCACTAGGCCTGACCTGGAATCGCCGTCGCAAAACTTTGGAGCGTGGCTTCTCCCGCACTGCGGCGTGAGGCAGTGGCAGGGAACGCGCATAAGCCGCCGGCGCGTGGCCTCTTTCATTCGTCTTCGCCCCTGACTCTGCCGCTGCACTGCTGGGGCCGCATGAGACCCCGCATGGGGGTTCTCGCTCCGCTTCCCTCGCTGCCTTGCCCCCATGTTGTGCGCAAACGGAAGGCGAGGGAGTCGCCGTGCTGCTAGGCCCCCAAAAGTGGCCGGTTAGTGGTATCTGATTTGCACAAAAGACATTCGGCATTCTTAGAGCCTGGAAGCGGGTTCTAATCTGGCAACAGACTGTCACTTTGACAGGAAACAGGCGCGAAAACAGAACCTCTGTAGCGCTTTTGAAGACAGGCAAAACTCTCTTGCCACATTTCGCGCCCGATCGGCAACCAAGTTCGTAGATGAATCCGATAGGCCAGGATGGCAGCAAAAGCGGAAGACGCCATTTGGTTATGATAAGGAGGTCCGAAGCGGTCGCGATGACCCGTTGTCGCTTCGGAGGAAACCGTACTTCGAAAACGTTTCGCTCTGGAAGAGCGATGGGCTATAGCCCAGGATGCGAACCAACCTCACTTGCCCGTTTTTCAGAAAGGAGGAGACAGCCATGTCGCGCTGGATCGACGCGGTGCGGAAACACTACCTTTTGGCGCTCATCGGAATTGTGACACTCCTTACAGGGAGCGGCCTTCTGGTAGGAAGTTTGGAGAGTCAGGAGCGCACCACCAAACTCAATCTTGCCGCCCCCAAGCCAAAGGCGGCTTCCCCCCAGCATGAATTCGCCAATCAGTTATCGGCGGCATTTCGCCAGGCTGCCCAGGAGGTTTTACCCAGCGTGGTCATGATTAGGACGTTTGCCCAAGCCGGCGGGCGGGATGAAACGCTGTCCCCCTTCGACGAGGATCTTTTCCAGGGAACTCCGTTCGACGAAATGCTTCCGCCGGAATTCCGATATTTCTTCCGTCGCGGCCCCATGCCGCCGCGCGTCATTCAGGGCCTCGGTTCCGGAGTGATCATCGATCCTGCCGGCGTCATTCTCACCAACTCGCATGTCGTGGATGAGCAGGGGAAAGTCATTGTGAGACTCCACGACGGCCGTGAATTCCAGGCCGTGGACGTAAAAACCGATCCCAAAACAGACCTGGCCCTGGTGTGGATCAAGGGAGCCACGGGACTGAAGGCGGCGGTCCTGGGGGATAGCGATCAGGTCCAGGTGGGTGACTGGGTGTTGGCTCTCGGGCAGCCCTTCGGTTTGGAAGGAACTGTAACCGCCGGGATCGTCAGCGCGAAGGGACGTGGACTTGGAATTGCCGTACGGGAGAATTTCATTCAGACGGATGCCGCCATCAATCCGGGCAACAGCGGCGGTCCGCTCGTGAACCTGGACGGGGAAGTGATCGGCATCAATACCGCCATCAGCACCCGATCGGGTGGATATGAGGGAATCGGCTTTGCCATCCCGTCGAATCTGGCCAAGTTTGTGGCCATACAGCTTGCAGAAAAAGGTGTTGTGCGACGCGGATATCTGGGCGTGGCGATTCAGCCGATTGAAGGCGATCTGGCATCTCAGCTTGGCGTGGAACCGCATGAAGGCGTGCTGGTGGCCGAAGTGTATCCCAACACGCCGGCGGCCGTGGCTGGGATCAAGTCGGGTGACATGATCCTCAGCTTCGATGGGAAACGGGTCACCATGCCCAATGAGTTGCAAAGCCTCGTCGAGGAGGCCACGATCGACACGCCCCACAAGGTGGAGATTCTGCGTGATGGCAAGAAAATGACTCTGGAGGTCGTCGTTCGCGAACAGCCCGCCGAATATGGAATGGAGCGCGTGCCCGGCCGTCTCCGCCGTGGCGGTCGCGCTCTGCCAAAGGAGAACGAGAACTTTGCTAAACTGGGCATCCAGGTGGAAACGCTGACCTCTGATGTGGCCCAGCAACTCGGCATCGACGTCAAAGAGGGTGTGGTGATCACGAACGTGACCCCGGGTAGCCCGGCCCAATTGGCTGGCCTTGAAGAGGGCATGGTCATCGTGGAAGCTAATCGCCAGAAAGTGACCAGTGTCAGCGATTTGAGCAAGGCCCTTCAGGCCAAACCGTTGAGTGAGGGTGTTCTCCTCCGGGTAGTCACGCCTGAAGGTGTCTCACGGTACGTGGCGATTCGCGTGAGCGAATAAGCCGAGCCTACTAGCCCCCGATTTCTCCCCAACCCGTCCGACGGCGTCATGGTCCTCCCGGGACTGTGACGCCGTTCTTTTGTTTGATATCTGCTCGAACGCTTGCTGCAGTAACGCAGGCGATCACTTCCCGTAAAAGCCGTATTCATACGCCGCATCGTAGAGCGCGACGATATTCTCCGGAGGGACCCCGGCCTGAATGTTGTGGACATTGTTGAAAACATATCCGCCGCCGGGTTTCCAGGTCTCGAGATTGCGACGAACGTGCTCGCGAATCTCCTGCGGGGTGGCATATGGGAGCACATGCTGCGCGTCGATAGCACCGCCCCAGAAAACAAGGCGATCACCCCATTGGGCCTTGAGCGTTCGGGGATCCATGTCCCGGGCACTGATCTGTACGGGATTGAGGATGTCAATCCCGTTATCGATCAAATCCGGAATATAGACCGAGCATGCACCGCAGGTATGATACCAAATTTTGGCACGGGTGCGCGCGCGAATGTACTGGACCAGTTTCTTCTGCCGGGGTTTGACAACCCGGCGGTAAAACTCGGGGTTGAAGAGAGGCCCGTTCTGACCGGTCAGATCATCGCCGATCATGATGACATCGACGAGGTCGCCTACCTCCTGGAGAAATACGCGGAACCAGTCCAGCCAGAACTGCAGGGTGCGATCGAGAAGCGCCTCGCAGAATTCTGGCTGTTCGATCATGTCCATGAACCACCGTTCCAGGCCCCGCATGTACCAGCAGATTTCGTACACCACTCCGGAGATACCACTCACCACGGCGTAGGGCGTCTCTTCACGAAGCCGCCGCGCTTCCTCCCGCAGGCCCACAAAACGTGAAGGATCATCACCGCGGGGAAAAGGATAGTCTTCGAGGTCCCGCAAGGTGGCCTCTGCCAAGGGATGGTAGGTGATGTCCATATAAAGACCGTCCTCCGCGGGCATGGACCACCGCACGCCGAATTCGTCCACCAGATCATACCATCGCTTGCCATCGCGGACGGCTTCGGTAATTCCGCCTTTCCAGTTTTCTGAGGGTTTAGCAAAAATGTATCGGGTGTCAATGCGAAAGCGCTGCAGCACCTGTTCGGATGGCCTGGCAAGTTGCTGGACCGCGTCCATGATTTCGATCTTTTCCTCCCAGCCGAGATGCTTCACAAGGGCCTCGTAGGCCAGACGGTGGATGCCGGTTTGGTTGCCGCCCAAATCCAAGGGCACGCGATCGGGCTCCTGATGATTGAGAGCCGCTAACACCCGTTCCCGCGGAAGCATCGTTTCCTTTTTCATCGCCCGAGTCTCTCTTTCTCCTTTTCAGCAAAACCTCTGTCGGACGCCCCCCAATGATCTCCCACGAACCCGTTACCCGCACACAGATCGTCGCTTACCCTTCTGCGGGTGACAACTGCGGGAGGGTAGCACATTCCGAGTCCTGGCTTGAAAAATACTCCACCACAAACGTCCACACAAGTCGTGTGGCGATTTCTGTTCGGCATTGGCGTCCGCTGGGGCGATATAATTGCAAAAGTGGGACAAACAAAAGTGAACCAAGGCCAACGGGATGCGTGCCGGTCCCTGGTGTCAGTCTGATGCCGGCAGCCATAGGATCCTATTTTTCTCACAAATCGATAACGCACGCAGGAGAAGATCAACCGGGCAGTTTCAGAGGCCTCCCTCAAATCACCCGAGTAAGCACAAGGCATTGAAGAGTGAAACCCGGCGACACGCCCGCCGCAGTAAGCAAGATGAGGCAGCGGCGCAGGTATCGCCGATGATGGAGATTCTTGGAGTCAGGATGCCGTGAGGTGGCATGATGCATCAGAACGTGCAAGACAGTCACGAAAAAACACGCGTGGCGCTGATCTCACTGCTGGCTGCCGGGGGACTGACCGCTGCGAAACTCGTGATTGGGATTCTCACCAACAGTTTGGGCATCATTTCCGAGGCACTTCACTCTGGCCTCGATCTGGTCGCCACCGGCATGACACTCTGGGCGGTGCGGATCGCAGAACGGCCTCCTGATGCTGAGCATCATTATGGCCATGGCAAGTACGAGAATCTTTCCGCACTGGGCGAAACGCTGCTGCTTGTTGTCGTCTGCGTGTGGGTGATTTACGAAGCCATCCACCGCCTGTTTTTTCGAGGTGAAGTGGAGATCACGCCCAGCGTCTGGGCCTATGTGATCATTCTCGGCTCGATAGCAGTCGATTTATGGCGCTCCCATCGTTTACAGGAAGCAGCAGAAAAACACCAGAGTCAGGCGCTGGAGGCCGATGCCCTTCATTTCGCGTCCGACGTCTGGTCGTCGCTCGTCGTCCTAGGGGGCTTGATCGGCGTGTCGCTGTCCGAGTGGCTGGGATGGCCCTGGCTGATGCAGGCCGACTCGGTGGCTGCGATTATCGTGTCCCTTCTCGTGGCAATCGTGTGTTTGCGGCTGGGGAAACGTGCGGTGGATGCGCTGACCGATCGCACCTCCCGGCAGCTCACCGGCTTGGTGGAACGCTCGGCGATCGAAGTGGCAGGCGTCGAAGGAGTGCGGGATGTCCGCGTTCGGCAGAGTGGTCCCAGCGTCTTCGCTGACATGACCATCCTGATTCCGCGCGATCTGGGGCTGGAAAAGGCGCACGCCGTAGCGCAGCAAGTCAGTTCAGCCGTGCAGTCGCGGATTCCTGGGGCTGATGTGGTGGTGCACGTGGAACCCGTGGCCCGACCCGATGAAGATCTCATCACCTCTGTTCGCATGCTAGCCACCAGTTTGGGGCTGGCCGTTCATGATATTCGAACCTTTCGCACCGCGGAGGGGAATTCGCTGGAGCTGCACGTAGAAGTCGATTCCCGATGGAGTCTCGAACAGGCCCACGACCGAGTTTCGGAACTGGAGACCCAGATCAAGAACGATCTTCCGGAAGTGACCTCGGTCCTCACCCACATTGAGCCAGAACACCAGGATGCAGGCACGCCGGCGGTTGCCCATCCCGAGGACCCCACATTGGCCCCCTACCACGAGGCCATCGGCGAGTTCAGCCGGGCATACGGATCAGAGCTCTCCAGCCATCACTTGAGCATGCGGGAAACACCCCAGGGGAAGTCGCTCACGTTTCACTTGGCGATGGATGGCCAACTCCCCATCGGTGAGGCTCACGAAATCTCCCGCCGACTGGAACAATTTCTCCATCAGCGGTTTCCCCAGCTTGCGCGGATTACCGTTCACCTTGAGCCACGCCAGCATCGCGATGAGTGCGGCTGCAACAGTCAGACGACAGCGTCTCAGGAAACCGCCATTCGCGGGGCCAACGGCGACACCGCTCAGGGCGATTCAGCCGAAGAGTCGGTTTGAGCGGGATCGTCGCCCGTGGCTGCCGGTGACGTATTGATCTTCGCTTGTTCTAGTTCTTTGGCTGCCGGGCGCTCCCCATTGGAAATCGCATTGCCGGATTGGCCCGTTCCGGTATTGTCAGCGACCGAAGGTGCAGCGCTTTCCATCGCGGGCGAAGGCGAAGCATTTTCCGGTAACGCATTCGACTTCTGCTGGTCGTCTCCCGCAACCGGCAAATCCGGCCCCGGAGCGGCGAAGGACGACTCGCCGTTTCGCATGGACGGCTTTTTCTTGCCGCCGCCTCGCTTCTCTCGAGAAGATTTAGCTGACGGCGTGCTCGGTCGAACAACACCCTTGGCCGCGAAATACTGGAAAAGATCGGCAAAACTCCGCATCGGCTGTTTTCCGGAGAGGACTTCTTCGCTCAGTGGTTCGGCCGGTGGCGGAGTTTCTGGTTTACCCAGCCGCCGGGGCAGTTCTACCGGCCGGGAGATGCTCAGTGGTGCCGGACCCTGCTGAGGGGCCGCGGCTTCTCTCCGCCCAGGGCGTTCGGAGCGATCACCCCGCCGTCCACCCGTTCGCTCGCCGGTACCTGCCTCGGTTTCTTTCCCTCTCTGCTGTGCGGCGGCAACTGGTTTGGCCGTTTTCCGACGCTCCGCAGCCTTCTTTTTCCGCGCTGGTCGGCCGTCGCCAGTCTGTCTCTCCGCCATCTGTTCGAGCGGCACGAGACTCAGGGAAATCCGTCGCCGTTCCCGTTCCACATCCACCACCCAAACGCGGACTACATCCCCCACCGCAACAACGGAATGCGGATCGACCGACCGCGCGAACGGCTTCATCCGACTGCGGTGGATCAGTCCCGTATTGGGCAACCCCACATCCACGAACGCGCCGAAATCGACCACATTGACAACGGTGCCCATCAACTCCATGCCAGGAGTGAGATCTTCCAGCTTGACGATTCCCTGCTTGAACACCGGTGGCGGCAAATCCTCGCGGGGGTCGCGCCCCGGCCGAACAAACTGGGCAAGGATATCCTTCAGCAGGAGCACACCGCAGCCCAGCTCAGCGGCAAGTTCCTCGGCGTTGACCTCCGCGATTTTGATGGCCAACTCTGCCTTGCGGACGGGTCTTGTCAAATCGTCTGGTGCAAATCCCAGTTTCTCGAGGACCTGTTTAGCAAGTTCGTAGCTTTCCGGATGAATCCATGTCGCATCGAGCGGATTCTCTCCACCGGTGATCTTGAGGAATCCCGCCGCCTGAACGAAGGTGGTCTCCCCGATCCCGGGCACCTTTTTCAGTTCCTCACGGGTCTTGAATGGACCGTGCTGTTGACGGTATTCCACGATCCGCCGAGCGGTGAGCTTATTGAGGCCCGACACATATCCCAAAAGCGCCGGGCTGGCCGTGTTGACGTCCACTCCCACGTAGTTGACGCAGGACTCCACAACCTCATCGAGAGATTCACGGAGGTGTTTTTCCTTCAGGTCGTGCTGATACAGGCCGACGCCCAAGTTAGCCGGCTCAATCTTGACCAGTTCACTCAGGGGATCCAGCAGACGTCGTCCAATGGAGACTGCCCCGCGGAAAATCGCGTCCAGGTGCGGCAATTCTTCCCGACCGATCTGGCTTGTGGAATAGACGCTGGCCCCCGCTTCATTGACGATGGTGTAACCAATCCCCCGGCCTTTCAGCTCGTTTTCCAAGAGATCGGCGATAAACATTTCGGTCATCCGACTGCCAGAGCCATTTCCGATGGCAATGGCCGTCAGTTGATGCTTCTCGATCATCTCGATGACCGTCTTCTTCGCCGTTTCTCGATTGTGACCTTTTTTCTCAATAAGGTAGATGACGCCATGATCGAGCACATTGCCGCACTCATCGAGGGCCGCCAGCTTGCACCCCTGACGGTAACCGGGATCAATGGCCAGGATGCGGCGATCGCGGACCGGACGCTGGAGGAGCAATCGCCGGAGATTTTGCGCAAAGACCTTGACGGCATGGTTTTCTGCCCGCTCCGTTAATTCCCGGCGAATTTCCCTCTCCAAGCTGGGAAGGATCAGGCGAACCAGGGCATCCTTCGCGCAACCCCGCAGGAAATCGGCGTGGGGATGGCCGGGCGGAATGCAGATTTCCTCGACGGCCTTCTCCATCGCCTCCATGTCTGCCTCGATGCGCACACGGAGGACTTTCAAAGCTTCACCCCGATTGATCGCCAGCACGCGGTGGGGGGGAATTTTGCGAATCGGCTCGGAAAAGTCAAAGTAATCCTCGAACTCCTTGGCAAGCTTCTCCAATTTCCGGCGTTTTTCCGCTTCCTTCGCCGCTTTTTTTGGATCCACCGGTGTGGCCGTGGTAGCTGGAGCTGATGTCGCCTGGGTCGGCGTGCTCTCCGGAGACGCCGCCACAGCTTGAGACGCCGCGGCAGACGGCATACCATCCGACGAGGCAGCGACTTCCAGCAATGCCTCCCCCTGTTCCGGGTTGGAGGCCGCTTCACCAGCCGGAACTGACTTTTCTCCCCGAGATTCTTCTGGAGCTGCCGCGATCTCGGGAGCGGGCTGAGCCGGGGAGGGAATTTCTGTACCGGCGTCGGTCGCGGTGTGCCCGAGTGCCGATGCATCGGCTCCCGCTTCCGCTGCGTCAACTGATTCACTCGCTTTTTCTGTGGGGCCGATTTCCAAAGGGGCGCCGGTTGTTTCAGCGGCTGCCGAAATCGCTTCTCCGCCGGGCGTTTGTTCTGCGGGAACAGACGGCTCGACCATCCCCGCAGTGGCGACCTCTCCCGCAGGGGATGTTTCAGCGGTTTGTCCTTCCGAGCCGGCCGCCGACAGCGCTGCGCCATCCCCCGGTTTTTGATCAGGTGGAGCGACGGATACCGCTGGGTTAGGGACTACAGCCACGGACTGAGCGGGGGCCTGTTCCGCTTCGGGCACCACCCGCACCGTGCGGATCACGCCGGTCCGCATGAGGATGTCGCGGAGACGGCCACGGAGCTCCGTCTTCTCGCTGAACATTTCCGCGAGGATGTGCCCCGCTCCCAGCAGGGCATCCGCGATGTTGAGGACCTTCTTCTCAGGATCGACGTAATCCGCAGCCCGCTTGTCCAGATCCGCGCAGATGGGGTCAGCAGTGAGGATTTCTTCCGCCAGGTGTCCCAATCCGCGTTCCCGGGCAACGGTGGCTAGAGTCCGCTTTTTTGGTCGGAAAGGCAGATAGAGATCTTCCAGCCGCCGGAGACTGTTGGCCGCGATGATCTTTTTCGCCAGTTCAGGCGTCAGCTTATTCTGCGACTCGATCGCCCGGAGGATTGTCTGCTTTCGTTCCGCCAACTGACGCAACTTTTTCACGCGGGTGGCGATGGTCCGGATCTGTTCCTCGTCCAAACCACCTGTTTGATCCTTTCGATACCGCGTGATGAACGGTACCGTATTTCCGGCATCGAGAAGCTCGACGACTGCCTGAATCCGGGCTTCTGGAATGTTCAGATCCCGCGCCAGTGAACGGAACGAAACAGTGACTTCAGCTGTGGCCATAGTTATTTCGGGCGACGTGTGTCAAGATGCGCTCGCGTACCGCTGGCCGACCTCCCCAATCCAGTTGAGACACCTGACGTGCTCGACTGATGGGGGACGAAAGAGCCACCCTGACCGGGTGTCTCGGGAACCTTTTCGGTCCTCTTCCGCTCGGCTGAATGCAATCAGATAGAACGCGCCGCGCGAACCTCCTTAAACTTCCTCACAATGACGGAAACCAACCAATCCACTTCCCGGCGGGTCCAACCCAAAGATGGACTCAAGGTGTGTACCTAACGGATGAGTATACCCGATTTTCTAAAAAGGTGGATACGGGAGAATGTCTCTCGCTTTGCGTCTTCACTCTGCGATGCACTTTTCGTAGATGCGGTAGCGCTTGTAAAGCTTTCCTCCTACCGCCTGGATGGTGTTGTTGATGGCGTGGTTGTCCTCCAGGGTCCAGCTCAATTCCGCGGATTCAAAGCCCGCATCGCGGATTCCGCGTTCAATTGTCTGGAGGATCATCAGTTCGGCAATTCCTCGATGTCGATATCCGGGAACGACCCCGAGGACCATCACCCGGGCGGTTTTCACCTGCTTAAGCCTTTGAAAGAGCCGCACAGCTCCGATCGGCATCCCCCACGATGTCAAACGCCCATTGAGGGGGCGAATGGCTTCGTTGAGGTCGGGAACCGTAATGGAGAACCCCACCGCCTTGCCGTTGTCTTCTGCCACAAGAACCAGGTCCGGCCGGGCAAACTGCGCCAGTCGTTTGGCAAAATAGCGAAGTTCAGCCGGGGTCAGATCGATAAAGCCCCACTGATCGTAACGGGTGACGGTGTACACCTCCACACATCGGGCCATCTCGGCCTCGAAATTACTCAGGTTGAACGGCCGGATTTTAATGTGCGACCGCTCCTGGAACCGCCGTACCCGTTGCATCCAGCAGCGAAGATTTTCATTGTCTTTAACGAACCACCAGGCGTAGAGGTCCTTAGCTTTCTGCAGTCCCCACGACTCACACAACTCCGCATAGTACGGGGGATTGTGATTCATCATGATCCGCGGCGGATACTGAAAACCTTCGATGAGCAAGCCGCAGGGATAATTGATGGAGTAATCGATCGGCCCCATCATGTGGGTCAATCCCCGCTGGCGCATCCACTGGGCCGCCGCCTCAAAAAGGGCATGAGCAACTCGGGGATCTTCGATCGATTCGAACATCCCGAAGCAGCCCACCTTGGTCCCGTGTTTCGCGTTGTAGCGTGGGTCCTCGCTGACGAGGATTCGGCCTACCGGACAACCATCTTGACAGGCTAGGAACTGGGCCGCCACTCCGTGCTGGTAAAAGGGATGCTTGCGAGGATTAAGAAACTCTTTGATTTCGATGAACAGCGGCGGTACCCAATAGGGATCATTCTCGTAAATGAGCCAGGGCAAGCGAGTGAAATAATATTGATCCCGCCAGCTCTGCACCCGTCTCACGCGGATAGGCGCATCACGATCCTGGGGCAACCGGAGCCTCAGCATGGGCCGAGGTTCCAGGCCAAAACTCAGCAAATTGGACAGATGAAAGGACGACATATCTGAAATCCGGGCGGATGTTGGTTTCTGGGTTTCGTGCGGTGATGGGCAGAAACCGCCCGCCCTCACCGCCCTCTTAGGGTCCAAAATCATAAAGCCGATAGGTTTTTGTCAGTTTGGCCCCGCCTTTTTCCAGGCTCCCCCGGGAAAGCGCATTGGATTCCAGCACCCACGAGAATTCCGCTTCCTCAATCCCCCATTCCAGCGCTTTAGGGACCAAGCCATCCAAAAGAACCAGTCCGAACCCTAGGAGCTGATACTCCGGCAAGACGTTCGTGCTGATCACGCGTACCCGTTTGATCGCTCGCTTGTTCCGCAAAAGGTGAATGAATCCGAACGGAAAGAGTCGGCCGTCAATTTCCTTGATGCGCTGATTATAATCCGGTAGGCAGAAAACCGCGCCCACCACTCGACCGTCTACCTCCACTCCTAGGGCCAGCTCGGGCACCATCAACCAGCGCAGTCCTTTCGCCATGTGCCGGACTTCCGCCGGGGTCATTGGCACAAACCCCCAGGTATTTATTAACGAGCGATTGTAAATAGACAGGAAAAGCTCAACATCCTCCAGGAACCGTCTCTTGTTGAGCATTCGGATTTTCACATTATACCGTTCGACGATTTTATCGCAGACCGGTTTCAGCTTCTCGCGGATCTTGGGGAGCATGCTCACATGCCCCCAGTAGGCATAAAGGTCCTGGGTCTTCCGGAAGCCATACGATTCGATGAGCCGCTCGTAGTAGGGCGGATTATATGTCATCATGAACGTCGGGGGCGAATCGAATCCATCGATGAGCAAACCGAGTTCGTAATTGAGGCTCGGATTGGTTGGTCCTCGCAGTTTTTCAATCCCTCGTTCGGCGAACCACGCTCGGACGGCGTCAAACAAGGCGTGGGCCACCCGCTCGTCATCCACCGATTCAAAAAACCCGAAAAACCCCCGCTTTTCGTTAAACCGCTCGTTGTGCCCATAATTCAGAATCGCGAGGATCCGCCCAGCCACTTCGTTGCCCCGAAAAGCCAGAAACGCCTGAGCCTCGTTTCGCTCATAAAACGGATGGGGGGCGAACCCCACCAGTCCCCGCTGATTATTTCGCAAAGGAGGAACCCAGTTCGGATCGTCGCGATAGAGTCGCCAGGGAAATTCAAGGAACTGCTTCTGTTCCCACCTCGTGCGGACAGGACGAACGCTGACTTCCGACATAACGTCTCCATTCCTGGCAACCCGCTTTTCCATATTGCCGGATTTTAAGGCCAACACTCCGGGCCGGTCAACGTGAAACGGACTCGCAGAAGGATATCGTGTCATACGCGCTTGCAATGGACGTTTCGGCACAGTTCTGGGTTAACAACACACAACTACGCCATCCGCTGTCCAGTCTTCTCAGGCCGCGAAGCGGTTCGACAACCGCTGTTTCCATACAAAACGTGCCTCCGCTCCCGTCTCGACTGCTCACGCCCCATTGAAACACAGTTTATTGATTGCCGAAAGCCCCGGCCAACTCAGGGATTCTGCCGCACTCCGAAATCCCGGGCGGCAGGGTTTTCCACCACCCACCGATCCTCATCCACCTGCCGAAGTCGGGGATCCTGACCGTAAACCCCTTCGCTTTCAGGACTGGGCAACCGCGGTCGAGAGGCCGCCGGACGGTCCTCGCAAAACCACCAGTTTTCTGCAAACCGGAACGTCTCCGGAGCGGTGTATGGTCCTACATTGACAAAATCCCGCAGATCGGAGCGAAACACGATGAGATTGCGTTCAAAAAAGCCATTCCGCGACGGTACAAAGCCCGGCTCCCGGGTTTCCTGAAGGATTCTCGCCACCCAAACCTGCGGCCGAATGATCGTGTTGTGGCGAAAAACCGCCCCATCGACCCCCACAAAGGACACGGCGGCTTCGCCTCCCACGAACAGACAATCCTCAACCAGCAGGTCCTTCGCTTCGTAAAGAACACCTTGCGGCCGGAAAAACGCGAGCCCTGTGGATCCCCCCAGTTGCACGCATCGTTTGGCCGCATCGACGAATCGGCACTGCCGGATGACGATCTGTGTGGACCCACCTTTGGCCTGGGGACCTGTATCCTGGGAAAACCCTTTCTTACCTTTGAACAAACAACGCTCAATGACGCCGCGATGACACCCCACCATATCGATGGCCTGGCCACCCCACCCCTCTACTCGACAGTTGACCACCACGAAATCGGTGACTCCAGAAAGCTTGATCCCGTCGCAGTTTCCCACCGGGCCGACATCTTCCACAACAATGTGCTCCAACCGGATATGATGGGCCGGGGTGTCAAAACTACCCCCGTCGTCGATATTCAGCCCATTCACCTTCTGTCCCCGAAAGTGCAAATGCCGAAGGATGATATAACTTCCTTCGGAAATCTGCCAGCCTGTGCTTCCACCGACAAACACCGGTGGATTCTGAGGGTCAGCTCCTTCGATGACGATGGGAGCGTCCTGCCGACCGTGAAGGTTTTCGATCCAAACGTCACTTTTGTACTGGCCCGATTGAATGCGAATGACCATCCCCGGTTGCGCCCGGCGGACCGCCTCGCGGAATTCGCTATCATTGCGTACAGTGATGGTCGTAGCAGAAAACGGCGCGGTGACACCGTCACCCTCCCCCGCCGCTGCCAAATTGTCAACTATGGGCGTCACAATTCCCGCAGCGATTAGGCAGGTAATTGCCAAAAAGAGGCGGCTCGTCTTCATTCACGCTATCTCCGATGAGTTAGATCAGTTTCTTGGACTGGGGAACTCGACCGGCATGGTTTCCCTGGGGCCATTGTACTGGCCTGACCAAACATCTCAACCGATCCGGCTGGCCCAGGCGTAACACCCCAACCAGCCGCCAGACGTCCTCGTCTTACGACACCCCATGGCATGAAGACCAAATTCGTCCTATACTGTAGCAGAGTGGACCCGAATTTCTTCGGGCATTTTTTTGCAGATCACCCGCAACCACTGCCGGCCTTGTTTCCCCCTTCCGCATTATTCTCCGAGGGATCGTTTTTCCCGCAAGAAAAAAGCGGAACTTTCTGCACTGCCCCAGGTTAAATTTTTCAGAAGATCGTACGCCAGGAACTGTCATGGCAATTACATCGTAGGGAAATGGAGCTGTCTTCGGCTTTCGCAAAAATTTTCCGAGTAAGTGGCATACCTTCGGAACAGCGAATTTTCGGAACAGAGTGAGAGGTGTCTTTTTGATGGGCCGGGCAACTCCCCGAAAGGCGGACTCAATCGGCGGAAGCCGAGTGTGGACGCGGTCGTAGAGTGCGCCGTACCCGACCAATCGGAGGTCTTCCTATGTTGAACCTGCCCCCGCTCGATGAACTCCAGTTGGCCATGCGGTTCGACGAACTCCGCAAACAGTTGGCGGACCCGCGGTACGAGCCTTTGTACAACAAGACGCTCGCATTCTGGGCCCTCCCCAGCGATCGTCGTTTGCCGCTGGCGCTCATGAATCGCACGCTCAGACAGATCATTTCCAGCTCTTTCACTGACCTGGCAGGAACCCCAGGAATCGGCAAAAAGAAACTTCAGGGCCTGCTGATGCTCCTGGAAAGGGCCGCCAATACCGATCCGGCAACGATCCCCGTCCATCCTGTGGTCCCGGAGGTCATTGCGGGGGAAATTTTGGACACGGAAAAAGAAAGTGCTTTCCGCTGGGATGAGGTGTCAGAAATCACCTGGGCGGAGTGGCGTGCCACGGTGGTGCGGCATCGGCTTCAGAAAGTGCCGCTCGGTAGGCTGGCGCCCTCCTTGAAACGGATCACCCGGGTCATCTGGGATGCGCCGCTCGGCGAATTTGTGGACATGACAATCAACGATCTGCGAGAAAAGCGATCGTTTGGTGAACGGCGTCTAGCGGCAGTCCTGGAAGTCTTCGCCGCCATCCATGAGGCGCTCAAAAACGTGACTCCTCAATCCCATCTCGCCATCGAGTTGGCACCACGGCGCATTCTGCAGATGCAGCAGTGGATCCTGGAAACGTGGCAGAACGGCAAGGTTCCCTCGGAAGAGGAGATCCGGCAGAATTTCATTACACCCCTTCTCGAACAGGCCCGTGTGGATGCCGTGGAGCAGACCGTGGATCTGGTGGAACGCCGCCTGGGTATCAAAGAACCCCCTCTGAGCGTCCGGCAGCTCGGGAGAATGTTCAACCTCACCCGGGCGAGGATCTATCAGCTCTTCGACGAACTGGCGGAAATCATGCGGATCCGCTGGCCGCTCGGCCGCGCCTTCACCCAGTTGCTCCAGAGCTTCATCGTCCTGGAATTCAATCGGCGTGGCACAGGTCCGGATATCTCCCAGTTGACGATGGCCATTGAGATCTTTTTCCCCAAACCGGGCGAGCGCCGCCAGATCGTGGCCGGAAAAGGAGCGCTGCCCGATCTCAGCCCCGGCTTCGCCATGGCCATGTCGGACGAGAGCCTCGTCGTCAGAGTCCCCGAAGAAGACGAGCAGCCGAATTGGTGAGCCCGAGCCGAGAAAGCCTCTCGCTGGCCAATGGTGGTCATTGACGGGGCTCCTATCGGCCGTTAAAAGAAAAATAAAACGCGGCCGGCAGCGGAGCCGGATTGTTTCGCAGTTGCCCCGCGCTCCCGCGGATGAAGGTGGGTTCTGTCGCCCGCGGAATACCGGTAAATAAAATCCGAAAGTCTGTCAGAAAAAACCAGATCGGAGGACAGGTCTGTGTCGATCTGCGAACGAAAACGCGAACTGAGAAGAAAACGCCACCGCAGAGAGAAATACCGTATTTTCAAAAGAAAACTCTTGACAGCGACAGCCTCGGAACGGGCAGCTATTATTGAAAAGATCCGGAAGCTGGCCCCGGATCCCGAGGTTGTGCTCAGAAACCTGGGGCTTCTCGAAACGCAGCGGTAATCGCGAGAAAGCAATTCCACCCGGCGGGCCGCCAAGGCCGGAGGCGCTCCCGCCATGGTGTCGATTTGGTGCTGTCACGGCATTCATTTGCTCGACAAAGTGATAGTACCGTCCCAACCTGGTGGCGGCTGGCGGTGGTGTTGCGTGATGTAGCTGGTCAGGAAATCTGCTCCGCGATCCGACGCCGGCAACCGGTGAAGAAGATCAAACGCTTCGTCCCATCGCCCTTCTAAAAAGTGCCGCACGGCAGCCTCGCAGAGCTGCAGGTGCTCATCTGTAAGTAACGGGTATTCGTCGCCTGGCGGCAGGAGTTCATGGACCAGAACCGCCTGGTCGAAACCGTAGGGTCGCAATTTGGCCAGGGGGCGGACGCGGAAGCCACCTTTTTGTACCGACGTGCGAATGGTCTCCGCAGTAGCTTCATCCAAAAGGACCGGAACATGGAGCAATTTGGTCAACCCTTCCAGGCGGGAAGCCAAATTAACGGGGGGTCCAAAGACGGTCACCTTGGCGTGTTCCGCCGTGCCAATTTTCCCTGCCACAGCACGTCCACTGGCGATTCCGATCCCGATCTGAAAGCCTGTCAGGAGGCCATCCGGTGATTGCGAGGCCTGCTCGAATTCTCTGCGGATAGCCAGGGCCGCCTGACAAGCACGAATGGCGTGATCTTCTTGGGGGATGGGCCATCCCCAGAACCCCATCGCTGCATCGCCCTGAAAATCGCCGATCACTCCCCCTTTTTCCAAAATATGCCGCGTCATCACCGAGAGTGCGGCGCTGATCCGATTGAGGAGCGGGAGTAGCCGCTCCGCATGCCGTTCGGTCTCCTGTGAAAACCCACGCAGGTCGCAGAACAGAACGGTGACGTCCACCTCCTGAGGACTGAGGAGCGTCTCCGGATCTTCCTCGCTCAACCGATCGAGTACCGGGCGAGGTAAAAATTGCCCCAGTACGGCCTGCCGCCGCTCGAGCGATTTTAATTGCAGGATCGCCCCTGTCATTTCGGCCACCAACTCGAGAAACTTCACGTCCTCGCGCAGATCCTCCGGGGTGGTGTCACTTGCGCCCAGTTCACGATGGAATGTTCCCGCCGTGTAGATCGCCCAATTGCAAACGTCGGTGCGAATCGGCGTGCAAATCGCCCAGTCGACATTCTCTTCCATTGTGTAAAGTGGGTGATAGGCTTTGGGCTGAATGGCCGTTGTATCAGCCACGGAAGACGGCCGGGTGCTGGTGGTTTTTCCTGGGAGGTTCAGCCGGCGCTGCTTTTCCCGCCAAATGTGGAGGACACTCTGGCGATTGTTCCAGGCTTCGAGGATGAGACGGCGACTTGGACGAAATTCCCCATCCGCCAGCAGGCGCCGATCCCAATGGATAACACGAAGGGCGAGTGTCGCCTCGTTGCTGGGTTCCTGGGCCAGTAAAGCTGCCGGATGATCCGCTATCTCTTTCACTGCATCCCCGGTATCTTCAGACCTTCGCAGCGAGGATGGTGACTCAATGGCGACTACCGCGACGGCCTCCGCATCGGGCATTCCGGCCAGGATCAAACTCACCAGCCGGGCCGCGGTGGCTGGCTCTGTGGCGGCGGTAGAAATAGCCCGCGGCAATCGCGAGAGTACTTCCATGCGCGTATTGGGATTGCGGAAGACGATTTGCCTCAACAACTGAGGGCCGAACGCTTCCTGCTGGGTGGGTGTGGGATGATCGCTGCTCACGGCGACCCGCTGGCGACTCAGCGCGAATCGCGTGCGACCGATAACGAAATGTTCACCTGGCCTCACCTCGAAGGCATCCCGCTCCTCGCCATGAAAAAAGACTGGATTGCGGGCGTTGGAAAGCCGCCGGACATGGAGGAGATTGCCGTCCCACACCACTTCCGCATGTCGGCGGGAAATATGGGGATCCCACGGTATACTCCAGGACCCGGTCGCTCTCCCCAAACACACAGGCGTACGGAATGGAAGTGGCCTTCGCCACCGATCACTGGGGTCTTCACCCTGGGCAATCAGATAGATTTCCTCACCACCCAACATCATTTTGCTCGCAGTCTCTTTTGACCACCATTCGTGTCTTTTCTCGGGATTCTGCCTGCTACTCGGTTTGACGCGGTTCTGAAGCCCGCGTCACAGGACCGGCATCCTCTGTGGACTGCGCTCCTCGCCCCTGCCAGGATTGTGTCTGGGCCAGGGCGTCGCTCTCCGGCGTCCACACCACAGGCGACGCGGCCGCTGAACGAAGCGGCATCACAATCCCTGCAGAGAGCAGGTGTCGCCGAATCTCCCGCAGCAGACGCGCCGTCAACGTCCATAATCCCAACAGGATGACTCCCACCAGTCCTGCTGAAATGACCCCATAGCGGAGAAGCGCGTGTTGAAACCCTTCTAGGGGTCGCTCGATGGCCGTGGCGTAATCCTCTTGCACAAGCACGATCCATCCCACATCCTGGACACTGCCATCTTCACGGCCAAGCTGGACAGGAGCCACCTGTGCCAGATACCTGCGGCGGTATTCCCTCCCCAATTCATCCCGGGAAAGTGGATCCACAAAATTCACGGCGGGACCTTGGCCCAAGTCGTTGAGCTTTCGCACCGGCACAGGGAGATCTTCCCGACGTAAGCGATACTCCTGCTTCCGAAAGCGCTCCGGTAAACGGAGCTCCTTGCGCAAAACCTTATCGAAAAGTGGGTGCTGGAGAATCATGCCCGTATAATCACCTGGCCGCATCTCCACCAGTACGGGGAATTGAGTGGCAGTGCCTTGCAGCTCCACGAATCGGGTGACCCGTACAGTCAGCGCCACCACTCCAAGGAACTGTCGGGTACGGTTGTCTATCACAGGAGCCGCCACCGCCACGATCCACTGTTGGGTCGCATCGCTGGGAAACACCGCCGACAGTTGCGGCTGAGTCAGATGTTCATCCGCCGCAGGACGCCAATTTCGTGGCATGTCCCGTTCCCGACCGGTAAAGAAACTTCGCCATGCATAATTTCTGCCGATGGTGAGAGACTCGGGCACGCGGGCAGTGGAAATCCCTCTCGGATCGCAAAAGAACCAGCTCGCCACCTCATCCACACCCTGGACATCTTCACCCGTTCCCGGTCGCATCCATCCCGGTATCATTTGGGCGAACTCTCGCTGCAACGCCGCCCGGAGCGGATGGTTTCGGAAGCGCCTTCGCAGCGGCTCCGCCTCGCTTTCGCCGAGGTTCGGTTGACTGAGTTGTTCGGCCAGGTCTCGGAACTCAGGGTCCTGAAGTGTCTGACGAACAAGGTCCTGAAAGCGTGTGTTTCCTGCCAGTTCCTCCACCGCCTCGAACCGCCGGCGGAGTTCTTTGCCTGCCAGATCCGCCACGTACTGGGCCATCAGTTGATTGTTTTCCAGGGCTCGCCGCGTGAGCGCTTCGCGGGATTGCCTGACCGTGGTGGAAAACCCTCGCCATGCGAACAGAGCAAACACCAGCAAGAGTAAAACGGGGCCGACAAATCCGAGGAGCATGAGCGGCCGCCGCGTTCGCTCCGTGGTCCAGGCATCCAGGGCCGCCAGCACGGATTGAACGTTGGGAAAGCGCTCATTCGGATCGGGTGCCAGACACCGTTCGAGAATCTGTGCCAATTCGCGATCCACACCGGGAATCTGCCGATGGTCCGTGGGAACACCCGAGCGTCTGATCCACTCCCGGTAGGCCCGCAGCCGCTCTTCCAGGTTTGTGATGCGTTCGATGGAACGCGCGGTATCTTCATCGCGGTGCGGCGGTTTGCCCGTCAGCATACAATACAGCAGCGCCCCCAAGGCATAAACGTCCCAGCGAGCATCAGGGATGGCGTTGAGATCGGCCTGCTCTGGCGCCATGTAGAAGAGCGTTCCCAAAGCGGGCAACTGTTCATGGGAGAGCCGTGACTGCCCGAAATCGGCCAGCCGGGGTTTATCGTCCTGATCCAGGAGGACATTGGCAGGCTTCAAATCGCAGTGCAGCACACCTTTGCCGTGGGCATGGAGCAAACCGATAGCCACCTCCCTGAAGATGCGAACCGCCTCGGCCACCGGCAGCGGACCGTGGGCTAGGCGATCGGCCAGCGAGCCCCGCTCCATGTACTCCATGACGTAATAGGGCGGGTCGGAATCCCAGCCCACCCCGATAAGCTGCACGATATAGCGATCGGCGCACAGGAACGCGAGCTTCTCCACTTCCCGGGAGAGCAGCGACCAATCCAATCCTCCCTGGTGTGCGTAAAACTTGATGGCGACTCGCCGTCCCGTGTTCCGCTCAATCGCCACCCACACTTCCCCGTAAGCGCCGGAACCAAGCAACCGTTCAAAGTCGTAACCGGGCACCTCGATCGGGGGACGTCGCCCTTCCAGACTGAGGGCCTGGGAACGTTGCCGTTCGAAATCGCCCTGCGGAATGGTCAGATCATCTGGCATTGCACAGATTATGCGAAGGTGTGGAGAAGGAGGCTTCATCAATCTTTGCGCCCCGTTCCGTCGGCCCCCACACTGTCAGTATATCGTGTTTGCTTTTTGCGAAATATGGTAACATGAAATTTCGATTCCCCTGGATCGATTTTCTCCGCACCCAAACAGAGTGCGCGGTTTCCTGGAATGGGTTCATGAAAAGATGCTTGCTTCGGGCTGAACCCGCCGCCTCTTTATGACAAACCTTTACGGCTCTGCGGCGGAATCGCGGGAATCCGCTCCAATGTGGGGTTTATGAGAGGCCTTTCGGGAGGAGACACGCATGAAGGTAATCGCGTTCAATGGCAGTGCACGCAAAGATGGCAATACAAGCATTATGGTCAATACCGTTTTGAATGTCCTCCAAAATGAAGGCATCGAAACCGAGCATATCTCGCTGGCCGGCCGACAGATCAGCGGATGCATCGCCTGCTATCGCTGTTTTCGGGAGCCCGGCCGATGCCATCAGAAGGACGATGGTTTCATTAACGAGGCAATCCAGAAGATTTCCCAATCTCAGGGAGTGATCCTTGGCTCACCGGTTTACTTTGCGGATGTGACGGCCAATATGAAAGCACTCATGGAACGAACTGGCATGGTCGCCCGGGCGGCTGGCGACATGTTCCGCCGCAAAGTCGGCGCGGCCGTCGTGGCCGTCCGACGCGGTGGCGCCGTCCATACGTTTGACTCGCTCAACCACTACTTTCTCATCGCTCAGATGATTGTCGTGGGATCTATTTACTGGAATCTGGGCCGGGGACTCGAGCCGGGAGATGTGAACAAGGATGAAGAAGGCTTGCGAACGATGCGAATCCTTGGTGAAAACATGGCCTGGGTCATAAAGAAACTCTATGATTGAAGACAACACGACTTCCAATTTCGAAAAAGACGATTTCAATGGAACTCAGCCCCCTGTGACGGGCGACCAGCCGAATGTCGTGCAGCCCGCCCAATCGGCCGCGGAGCCTCCCGCCACAACTCCGCAGACTCTCGAAGAGACCCTCGCGGAATACGGCATTTCGCTCTTTCCCGAGCAGATCCGCCAGCTTGATCGCTATTTCCACCTTCGCAACGAATGGAATGCGCAGATGAATCTCACCCGGCATACGGATTACCGGAAGTTCGTGGGCCGGGATATTATCGACACGCTCTCTTTCGCTCGGGTCCTTCAGCCCGATGAAGTGGTCCTCGACGTAGGCACGGGAAGCGGTGTCCCGGGAATTGTTTTGGCGATTCTCCGTCCGGATCTTCAAATTGCCCTGTGTGAATCGGTGGGAAAGCGGGCCCGAGCCGTCGCCGATATGTGCGAGAAACTCGAGCTTCCGCTGCCTATTCTGGTGGGCAAGGCCGAGAATTTTCTGGCAGCCGGAGGCTGGGAGTTTCACTCCCTCATTGTGAGGGCTGTGGCCACGCTCCTCGAGCTCATGAGGTGGTTCAAGCCGTACTGGTCCTGTTTCGATCGCATGCTGCTTCTCAAAGGTCCCACGTGGGTGGAAGAACGCGGTCAGGCCCGGCACTATGGAGTGATGCACGGCTACGCCCTGCGCGTTGTGGATCGCTACACCGTCCCCGACACCGGAGCCGAGAGCGTCCTCCTGCAGGTATGCCCCGAAGATCGGCTGGTGCCGCCACGGGGATGCCGACTGCGGAAGCTTCGCTATGAGGTATTTCCGACGGGACTGATCACACCGGACCAGCCAGGTCCTTTGGCCCGGTTCCACAGTTCGCAGAAACAATCTGGGAAAAAGGAATCTCCTGCACAAACTCCACAGCGCGGCGAAGCAAAACCAGCGAACCGGCGTCAGGAAAAGTCATCCCAGTCGAGGAAATCGAGGAAAGACTCCCGGAACCCGACGGGACAAGCAGGGCAAGCGCCGGCAACTGGCCCTTCTCGAAAAACGAAAATGAAGTCGCTCAAGAGGAAAGGCGATCAGAGAGAAAAAAGCAGCGACGAGAAATCTCCCTGACAGGCCAGGGGCGGTGTGACCCGCACCGCCCCGGCCGTCAGGCAATCAAACCCCATCGAGAAGCGCTCGTCGGAGCGGCCGACCCAGAAACCGCATCTCCCGACAAGCTCGATGCTTCACCCCAGGAGGGAGGGCTGCATCGGGCTCCCGCACACCCAACGCAATCGATGGGGTTACCGCTGGCTGCGTGATTTCTCACTCCTCTCTGTTTTCCTATCAATCCCCGATACATCTACCTTCCGGCCACAAAGAGGATGTGCCTCAGCCGATAACGCTACGCCGCGTTATGCAGGGTATTCCTGCTCCAACCACTGCCGCACAAAGCGGTAGTCGTCTACAATCAGTTCACCATTCCGTGTGGCTTTCCACAGTCGATGACCATTTCCAAGGAGTAGGACGCAATCCCCGGGCCGGGCCTGTGTCAGGGCCCAGCCGATGGCCTCCGTCCGATCGGGGAGCAACATCGCACGACGGCGGTCCCGAAGATGTTTCGCGCCCGCTGCCAGGAGATTTGTATGCCCCTCCCCTACTCCCGGAAGGGTCAGCACAATCACATCGGCAAGTTCCTCCAGCGTTTGGACCCAGGCCGCTGTATCGCCTTGACATCGACGCGGTGGGTGGGCCACGCAGATCAATCGCCCTGACACGAGCGGTCGGATGGTCGTCAGGGTGGCGCGGATCGCCTGGGTACTGTCGGCCGCATCCACAAACACGGAAAACGGCTGGCCTGCCAGGACCGGCTGAAGTCGCCCCGGAATTTGGTCCACGCTTTCCAGCGCCTTCACGATCACTTCCACCGGGATCTGATACACCAGTCCCACTGCGGCAGCCGCCAGGCAACTCAAAATGTGATGTCGGCCGAACATCCGCGTCCGAACCGGGAAAGTCTCTTCACCCGCAATCAAATAAAAAATTTCTTCTCCCAACTGGCGGCTTATTTCCCGGCCTTTAATCTCGGCGGGCATCTGCAGACCGACCGTCAGCGCAGGATGGGCCAACCCCGAAAGCCAACTCCGACAGCCAGAATCATCTGCGTTAACAATGGCCACCCCTTCGGGCTTCAACCATTCCAAAACGTGGAAATAAGAATTGCGGTGGTCTGCCTTTGATTCGGCATCGGTATTAACCAACACGGCGGCGTCGAGCTCCGTCCCCGCCAGGTACCGTTCGCGAATCGCTTTGCCGGTCACCTCGATCACCGCGTGGGTGCAGTGATTCTCCACCATTCGCGCCAGAGACAGCGCCAGTTCGTCCGCAGGCGGCGTTGTTTCCCGGGGAAATGTGGATTCCTCACCCTCGAAGTAACCCAGCGTACTGAGCATGCCCGTGTTGAAACCGGCCTCCACCAGCACCCGGGTCAGCAGGCACGCGGTGGTGGTTTTTCCATAGGCACCGGTCACGCCAATGACATGGAGCTTTCGAGCAGGATAGTCCGCCAGCGCGTGCGAAATGCGCCCGAATGCCTCACGAGCATTACTCACATAGATGACTGGCACGGGGAGGGTTTCTAACGGATGATCAGCCAGCACCGCGGCGCATCCCCGTGTCAGTGCCTGCTGTAATGCGGCATCGCGCCGCGCTCCCGGCGGATAAAGCACCACAAACAGATCGCCCGGCCGAACGTCACTTGGACGGCACCGACATCGCGTGAACGACACTTCGGTGGCACCCACCATCTGTGCGTCCGGCAGAACCTGCCGTATGGCGATCGTTTGTCCGGTTGAAGCACACAACCGCATTCTCCGAGGCCTCCTTACCTCGGTGGATTATCAGAGGTGGATTGCTTTTCGACATTCAGGCCGAGTAGCGAACGACTTCCACTTTGGCTCCACGGCCTGCGAGACGCGTCACGCCAGACTCCTTTCGGCGTGGCCGCGTCGTTTGCTGATGCTGCGGGATTTTCCCGATTTCGCCGATTGTGTCAAGGGCAAACTTGACGAGCTCAACGAGACCCGGCTCACTCACCCAAACAAACTGCGACAACGGCAGCCGCTCAACGCCAGTTCCCCACAAACTCCGGACGCACCAACCCACGAAAGTGACCGGTCATGCGAGCGACGAGAAGAAATGGCCATCCTCGGGCGTTGGTCTACTCTCCCAAGATGGCCTCCCGAATTCTGCAGAAGGTTGGACATGGGTTGTCCAACGATTCGGTTACTTTACAAGTGAAAGACGCCGGAGACCTGGATCGAGCAATCGGAACCAATTCCCGAATCATTCTCGAAAGGGGCGATCCAACTCGGCGGAAGGGGCGAGCTGGTTAAACGGGGCAAGTAAAAAAGGGGCCGGAGCCGTGAACGGGGCAACGAGCCTCAATTTCTTTCCAAACGGGGCGCTGGGGCATTGGGACTCAGAGAAGGGGCGCGGGGCATGTACGGGGCACGGTTTTCCCTCAACGAAGGGCTGCGTACCAATGCGGGCTGAGTCCTCAACGGGGCAGATGGGGGCTTAAACCGGACTTCGGGAAACGGTTGACTGCTGGCCTCGATCCCGGTCTCGCCGGGCTTCCCTGTCGTCTCTGTGCACCTCCTTTCGAACAGCGGCGGTTCCTTTTGCAGAAACCAAAGGGATCGCCGCTTGTTTGTTTGTCGACCCGCACGGCCATCCATTTCACCTGGAGACCCCGTCGCACCTCGCAACAGGCAAACCATCTATCTTCTGGCGCTAGCGGACCCCGCACCCCCAAACGTACAATAAAAAAGAAGGATCAACATTGTCGCCGCCAGTTCACTGCAGCATCCTTCGCCCAGTTCGCCAAGTCCCTTTATTTTAGCTTCGGATCAATCAGAATTGACCGCCCACTTTGGGTGGCTCACCCGATCGTAGCCACTCATGGTCTGCGGGGCCGTCGGCGCACAAACACCAGGACGACACCCATGACGGAGTCCCAGGATATATTCAACACGATCGACGAGGCGATCGACGCTATTGCCCGCGGTGAAGTCGTCATCGTTCTGGATGACGAGCACCGGGAAAATGAAGGCGACTTCATTTGCGCGGCCGAAAAAGTAACGCCGGAGATCGTCAATTTCATGATCACCTACGGCCGGGGCCTCCTCTGCGCGGCTATTCTGCCAGATGTAGCCGAACGATTGGAACTGTCTCTGATCGTCAAAGAGAATACTTCCCCGCTGGGAACGGCGTTCACCGTCCCTGTCGATCATCGATCCTGCCGGACGGGAATTACGGCGGCGGAGCGGGCCAAAACGATTCGCGCCCTGATCGATCCTACCAGCAAACCGGGGGACTTTGCCCGGCCGGGACATGTCTATCCACTCATCGCCAAAGAAGGGGGCGTTCTCCGTCGGGCCGGCCACACCGAAGCCGCGGTCGATTTGGCCCGGCTGGCCGGGCTGGCACCCGCCGGTGTCCTCTGTGAAGTCCTCAACGACCGCGGGGATCGCGCTAGTCGCCCGGAACTCCATGAAATTGCCCGTCGCTTCCACCTCACAATCATTACCGTGGAAGACCTCATCCGTTATCGACGCCGACGAGAAAAACTCGTCTACCGCATTGCCGAAGCGAAGCTCCCCACCAAATACGGACTGGGCAAGATCATCGCTTATGGGGTGAAATACGAAAACCAGGAACCCATCGCGATTGTGTTCGGCGATCCCACCCGGGTCGCCGCGCCCCTGGTGCGGCTTCATTCCTCGTGTTTTACTGGCGATCTCATCGCCTCTCTCCGCTGCGATTGCGGCGATCAGCTCCATCTAGCACTTCAGATGATCGGCCAGGAAGGCACCGGCGTGCTGGTGTATCTCCCCCAGGAAGGCCGGGGCATCGGCCTGGTCGAAAAAATCAAAGCCTACCACCTCCAGGACGAAGGCATGGATACCGTAGAGGCCAATCTCGCCCTCGGACATCAGGTGGACTGTCGTGATTACGGCATCGGGATTCAGATCCTCAAAGACCTGGGACTGAGCAAGGTCCGCCTGCTCACCAACAATCCCAAGAAAGCAGACGCTTTCATCTACGGTGGGTTCGACCTTCAGGTGGTCGATCAAATCCCCATTGTCGGCCCTGTCAACGAATTCAATGCCAAATATCTGGCGACCAAGCGGGACAAGATGGGACATCTCTTGCCCGACTCTTTTTGACCGGGTCAGAACGCCCGCGCCCTCGAAGAAATTCCAGTATTTGCGTTGGGCTCACTCATTGAACGCTCCACCCAGGATTGGGGCGCCACCGGCGCTTCCCCGCTCAGATTGCGTGGCCGCACGATCAATTTTTCTGGAATAATCGTCCGGCCGGGTAAGCCCGCACGTTTGTTCTAAATATGCTATAGTTACTTAGCAATCTCAGCCCGCGTATCAGGGGCCAAGAGGTTTTCTTGTCCTCACAGCCATTTCTTATCCAAGAGGAGTGATGTTCATCTGATTCTGGAACAAACTTTTCTACGGCGGTATCTGTGGGAGGTTAGACCGGTATGGCGGTATCGTCAGTATTGGCGACCCTGGCAACAGTGGCGGGAATTTGTGTCGCGTTATTTGCTTGGACCGGCCTTTTCTCGCCATCCCGTCGTAAGACAGCGCGTTCCGAATCGAGTGTTAGCCACTGTTTTCCTCCGACACTTCAGCGCCTGCTCAGACGGCTGTCTGGCATCGTGGCGACTTTAAGAACCCATCTCCAGGAACATCGTGGCGATCTCCAGCACACGATGGGACAACTCGACGATCTGAGCCCCGATAAGGTCACGGCAGAATCCGTCGTGGCAGCTCTGGTGACGCTGGCTGAAACCAATCGCCGGCTCCAGGACCGACTGGCGCTTGCCGAATCGCAAATCGCGCAGCAGTATCAGGAGCTCCAGGCCCAATGGCGGGAAGTTCGCTCCGATCCGCTCACGGGTTTGCCGAATCGCCACGTTTTCGATCAGGAGTTATTCCGCTTCATACGGGAGTTTCGGGATCAGCGTCAGCCTTTCGCACTGGCCATTTTCGATGTCGATCATTTCAAACAAATCAACGATACCTATGGGCACAAGATAGGGGACAAAGTGCTCGTCAAAGTTGCCGCGGCCCTGCGTGCCGCAGCCCCGGCACATTCCGTGCTGGCGCGGATCGGCGGAGAGGAATTCGCCCTGATCTGGCCACACGTTCAGCTTTCGCAAACCCTGGAAGAAGCCGAGCGAGTCCGTCAATCGTGCCACCATGCGGGCGAGGACTGGAGCGACACCCCACCGGTTTCATTAAGCTGCGGCGTGGCGGTATTTCTGGAAACCGACAACGAGAACCGTATCTTCGAACGCGCCGACGAGGCCCTGTACGCCGCCAAGCAAGCAGGCCGCAACTGCATGTTTTACCACGACGGCCTGCGCCCCATCCCCTGGAAATCGGTTTTCCGCCCCTCCCCGGCCAGCACTGTCCCGGAAGACGCCAGCGACTCTGCCACCTGGGATCGGGACCCGGAAGCGCAGTCGCTTGTGCAGCTCCTGCGCTCGAAGCTGGCGCAACTGGGTGTGAGGTAGTCCAACACCCGCCGCAGCCCGGTCGCGAATGAGCCCGGAAAAAGTGCCGCAGGCACCGCTCAGCCACGGCACAATCGCAAAGACGGTCGGCACCTGCGGGCGCCGACCGTGTGGTGAGGCCCTTCCACTACGCTGGTAGGCAGGGCTCCTCAACTACGGGACCTGCACACTCTCTTTACCGAACGCGCTTCCCAGGGCGCCCCAGACACCGTACAGCGACGGGCCCGTGTAATCCTGCGGCCGGCTGGGATTAACCAGCGGTGGGAAGCCCGGTGGTGGGGCCGTCGCCGTGCGAGTCGGATCGCCAGCATCGATCGTCTCACTGATAAACCGCACCGCCCCATCCAGGAACAAGACATTCACACCCCCCGGATGCCGGCTGCTCGCCGTCACCAACCCCCAGAATTCGGACGTCCAGGGCTGACCGTTGTCACCGCTGCAACTGGGCCCATTTGGCGGCAGCATGGGATAAAACAATGTGTAGGGATTAATTGCATCGGGCCAACGCCAACCGGTCAGCCACTCCCGTTGTGCCAGAGGGTCGATCAACTCGCGGTTGGGGCCCACGCGCGCCAAGCAGAGGGATGGTGGCGCACTGTTATAAACGCCCACTTTCACCGCGATTCCCTCGCCGACCAGCCGACTTCCGGGAACTCCGATAATGGCCTCCGAAACGGCCATGGTGTTACTTGTTCCATCCGAGATATTGGCAAACGTGATGGTGAGCTTATCCCCGCGACCAAATGCTCCTCGGCTTTCCCACCAGTCCCAGTTCAGCCACTGGTCTCCCCGGTTGGCTTTATAGCTGATTGGCGTGCGCCCACCCTGGAGAGAGGGAACCCGTCTGGCGCTGCCATAATCAGAGGGGCAAATGTAAACATTCAGCCATGTCTGGGTCGGGCGAAATCCACCCCAAGGAGGAGTCCCCGGTTTTCCGATGTAATTTTGGATCAAGTCATCATACACTTGTTTCTGCTCGATGTAAGGAAGAATAGGCACAGTCCAGCCCCATCGGTCAGCAGCGTTCGGGTAGTTCCCGGAATTGGGGGGCTGGGCGAACAACGGGTCGTGGCTCGAGGCCGGCAACCTCCCATAAACATCATGGAAATTATGAAGTGCCAAGCCGATCTGCTTGAGATTGTTCGTGCACTGTGAACGACGAGCTGCTTCTCGAGCAGCTTGCACCGCTGGCAAGAGCAATGCGATCAAGATGCCAATGATGGCAATGACGACCAATAGCTCCACGAGTGTGAAGCCTTGGTCAACCGGGCGGCGACACACCTTGAGGTGTCTCATGGCGCCTCCTCCTCTGTACGAACCGGAACCCATCCCCAAACCGAATAACAACTAAGTGTTTTTCCAAACACGGAGTTTAACCGCACTACTTAATGTCAGTCAAGCGTTTTGCAAGTACTATGGTTTCTTTTTTCTCTCCCCCGGCACGTGCGCGTCAAACCTTCGAAGGCGGATATTTCCTTGCCCGCCATCCACTCAAGTTGAGCAAATTGCGACAGCTCGACGGGAGAAGGGGGGCGTGGCCAGGACAAGAAAATAAAAATGGGTTGGCCAATCGTAGGCCAACCCGAGCGAGTTGTCTTAGCGATGCGTGAGCTCTAAAAACCGCGTGCGATCACGGAACTTGCACAGGTTCCTTTCCGTAAGCGCTTCCCAGGGCACCCCAGACGCCGTACAGCGACGGGCCCGTGTAATCCTGCGGCCGGCTGGGATTAACCAGCGGTG
>NZ_JBAMME010000166.1:0-1114 GCF_039793925.1 Thermogutta sp.
TACCTGGAATTCGGCTGGAAGAAGGCCACCCAGGAAGGGTTCCTGCGCAGATTTCCCGCGGTGGAAACTCTTTTTGCCAACCGCTGGTACATGGATCATTTCTACCGCAAGGCGCTGGATCTGTGCGTCTATTGCGGCTTTACCAATATTTTTACCCGCAATGACCGCCGGGTGATCGACGGCGGCATCGACGGCATTTGCCGGTTCACGGTGGGCGGCGGCCGTGCGGTGAGTTTCCTCCAGTCCGGGATGCTCCAATACAACCTGGTGCTCATGGTGGCCGCCGTGGGGGTCCTGGTGCTGGTCTTCGCCTTGTAAGGGGTTCGAGGGCCCCCAGGCTGCGGTGACGGACGAAGCGAAGGGAACGTTTAAACGCGAGTGGGCATGCTTATGACAGCCATGGAATTTGCGCAGTTTCCGATTCTGTCGGCCATTTTGTTTTCCACGCTGCTGGCGCTCCTGGTCATTCTCTTCATCCCCGATGACCGGCCCAAGCTGGTTAAGCAGGTGAGCTTGGGGTTCGCCGCCCTGGGCCTGGCGCTCAGCCTCTATGTGTATTTCGCCTTCGATCCCCACAAGGGCGGGCTGCAGTTCGTGGAGCGGGTCCTGTGGGTGAAAAGCCTGGGGATTTATTACTTCCTCGCCGCCGACGGCATCAACGTGCCCATGATCCTTCTGACCGCCGTGGTGCTCTTTACCGGCGTGCTCACCATGTGGGAACTGGAAAAGCGCGTGAAGGAATACTTCGCGCTCACCTACCTTCTGGTGGCCGGCGTCTACGGCGTGTTCATGAGCATGGACCTCTTTTTCATCTTTGTCTGGTACGACGTCTCCCTCTTCCCCATGTACCCGCTCATCGCCATCTGGGGCAGCACCCGCAAGGAATACGGCGCCATGAAACTCACCCTGTACCTCCTTGCGGGAAGCGCTCTGATCCTTCCGGGGATCCTGTACCTGTGGGCCGTGGCCGGAGGCACCACCTTCGATCTCTTTGAACTGCAGCGGCTCGGCTTCGACGTTCAGGTCCAGCGCATCGCCTTCGTCATGCTCTACCTGGGCTTCGGCATTCTGGCCGGCGTGTGGCCGTTCCACACATGGTCTCCGGTGGGCCACG
>NZ_JBAMME010000167.1:0-1112 GCF_039793925.1 Thermogutta sp.
AAGTAAAGGGAGGAGGAGATGGTAGAGGCACGGGAAAGAGAACCGAAAGGCGCCGGGAAAAAAGGCAATCAGTCGCCCCAACAATTGGTCTCTGCTGTCCCTCAGTACGTCGCCAGGCATTTCGACGAGCGCTTCCTTCCGCCGGGCCACGCCTTTCGCCTATACTTCAAAGGCTGGACCGAGAAGACTTGGGAGCTGAGCAAAAGCGAAAAGCTCCGAGCGCTCCAATCAGTCGTCAATCTGGGAAATTGCAAAAGTCTTCTGGAGAAACTCGCGGAAAGAACGATTCGCCTTGCCGAGGGTGACCCCCGGAGATGCCTTGTCCTTCTCGCGCAAACGACGGCTCCGTTCACCACCGGGCTAGGCAACGAGCACCCATTGGAAAACGGGTTCGCGTTCCTGGATCCCTACGGGTTGCCTTACTTACCCGGGAGTGGGGTCAAGGGTGTCGTACGACGTGCCGCCGAAGAGCTGGCGCTTTTCGAAAGCGAAAAAGGAGGGTGGACTCTCGGAATGCTCTGGTGGCTTTTGGGCTTTGACGGGAACAGCGCCTACCTGAAAGAAGACGTGAAAAACGTTCCCGAAGTTGTGAGGAACGAACACCATCGCTGGCGAAAGGCCTACTTGACTGCCCTTTCATCGTTCGAAAATGATCCTTTGGGCGACGCCTTCATCCGTATGGTGGCGGGTGACGAGTCCCAGGCTCGAAAGGCGGTCATGGAAGCTTTGCAGGGTAAAGACATCAACACCTTGCATAGGATTCACACCCGTGGCCTGCTGGAATTTCTCGACGTACTCCCCAAACCGCCCGAGGGTTCCCTTCGAGTTGACATCATGAACCCCCATTATGGACACTACTACCAGAAGGGCCAACCCCCCGGTGATTGGGGCGAGCCCGTACCCATCTTCTTCCTCACCCTGCCGCCCGGGACAGAGTTCACCTTCGTTGT
Organism: Thermogutta sp.; assembly: GCF_039793925.1. Classification (GTDB taxonomy): domain Bacteria; phylum Planctomycetota; class Planctomycetia; order Pirellulales; family Thermoguttaceae; genus Thermogutta. Next base: position 951 of record NZ_JBAMME010000167.1, read on the forward strand.
TCGCTGGTCGCCACCCCTGGGCCTTGCCCAGAGGTTCCCAGCAGTCACCGAGTACTTCGAATCATCCGCCAACGGTGAACCTCGCTGGAAAAAGCTCGTGAGGGCTGCCTTCGACTACGCCTTGCAATGGCTAGGCTTTGGCGCCAAAACAGCCATTGGGTA
>NZ_JBAMME010000168.1:0-8965 GCF_039793925.1 Thermogutta sp.
CTACAACAGTGACACCGAAAAGAGGCCATCTTTGTACTACGGTACCGGATATAGCAACGGTGCACTGGTTGACCAGCGCACAGCGCTCATCATCACAAGTGATTTGTACGGTTCTCACTGGTGCATTGTCGGCGCAGTGACCGTTGCTTACCTCGCAAAAAGTGCACAGTCAACTCAATGCGCCTGGTTTATTACCAAAGCAGATGATGTATCTAACACAGAAATTATTGGAGCAGTCAGAACGTCAAGTGGCACCAGCAATATCTACTGGACCAATGGTCACGTTACGGCATATATTGCATCATTAAGTATATTGGGCGTATCTGCTGGTCTTCTGACCAGTGACGGTCAATATTACCTCAGAGCAAAGCCAGTTGTTGTCAGTTCGACCGGCGCTCTCCTGTCTACCAGCCTAAGCGATCTATGGATACTGTGCAGGCCAGCATCATTCGTGGGCGGGATTGAAATATACGGTGACGATGTGGTGTTATGTAGTGGGAGTGTTACCAATCCGGCGGCTTACAATGTCCAGCCACTATACGTTGTTGGAGGGAACATATAATGAGCCCGGCAACTGGTGACACAGATGTGCTGGATCGAATAATTTTCCAGCTGGCCGAGTTACAGACCACCGTCGCGCGGCTGGAAGTTGCATTGCAGGGAAATGGAGGTATGGGAATCGGGAACCGCGTCACACGCATTGAGGAGTGCCTTGGAGGACAAGAAGGCATAGAAGTGCGCCTGGCCGTCATTGAGCACAAACTGGAGAGGATAGACAAAGCTCAGTGGCTCATACTGGCTGTGCTGGTATCTGTACTGGTAGAGCGGATCGTTATGATAGCCCTTAAGTAGCAAGGAGGATAAAGGGTGCGCGAGTACAGAAAGATCCACCTGCTTCTGCCACCTCAAACCGATTTCTCTGCAGGCGCGGCAATTGTGGCACGAAGAGCGCGACTGACCGTCGGGTATTCGGCAGACGATGCCGGCCATGGACCCCAGGAACGGGCGGTTATCGTTGTAAACCCACACGAGTGGGAAGGAGGTGAGGCCGCGCTTACACAATTCTTTGACACCTACTACCCCGGTACAATACTCCAGTTCATCAGCGCAACCACAACTGGCGAATTCGTCGTACACGCCCTTGACGCGCTTGGCCAAACTACACAGAGCATCGCTGTAAGTATGCGGGACCGGAGATGGGCAAACCACCCCCTTGGCGAGGTGACAGATACTACAATCGGCAACGCTGGGTGCCTGCTGTGCTGTCTGACAATGGCCATCCGCGATGAGTATGGCGTAGATATTTGGCCGTCTGAGGTGGACGATCTGCTGGTAGCCGAGCGCGTGCCATATATCGGGGCAGATCTGGTTAACTGGGAGGTTGCTGGCAAACTTTTCGGGTTTGCCTCTCATCTGAAAATCAACACGCAATTCACAGCAGCCAGGATTGCGAACCTGCTTAAGAACGAGTGGCGGGTGAGTGTTGTGAGAACAAGTCCGTATCACGCGTGGTACGTACTGGACGCGACGGGTAGCAACCTGCGTGTAATCGACCCTCTCACAGGGAGTCAGGAGATATATCCCGCCAGCCGGTTCAATGGCATCCGCGCATTAAACAGAAGACCTGATGCGGTTCAGACTCCTCCTTCTACATCGTCTCAGCCGCAACCGCAGCCACAGCCACGGCGCACAGGAGAACTTATATCTGTTTTCGTGCTAACGGAATGGCCAGATGAACTGGATAGATTTCTGGCTGAGGTGCAGCCAGCTTGTGTCAAGCTTCTTGACTGGTCTATGGCGCCACGGGTGCGTTCCGTCTGTGATGCCATGATTATTGGCAGGGCGTACAGGGATGATTACACACAGCGCCGGCTCTTGACATCTTCAACCGGCCCTGAGGAGTTCCTGGGGTCGATCCTCCCTGATGCGAGGAGATGGGGCATTACGGTCATTGAGGGGCTAAATGAAACTTGTGCAAGTGGGGATCCGGAATCTATCCGGGCGGCAGTGCGGTTTGAAAGCCGGCTCGCGCGCCTTGCGTACGAAAACGGACTGAAGGTTGTTGCCCTCAATGCACCAGTCAGAAACATCTCGCGCGAAGAGGCCGTGGAGTTTTTCCCTCAGCTTGTCAGTGCGCTGATTGAGACAGAGGGGTACCTGGGGGTACATTCATACTGGGGTGTTACAAGTGATGGACGATCCAGGCTGGTATCAGGCTGGGACGCCGATGCGGGGAGATTTGGGATGTGGCTTCAGGCGGTCCCCGATCTTCGCCGGGTGCCAATTGTGATTACTGAATGCGGAGCGGTCGGGATAAACGTGGATGCATCTGCGTTCATCCCGACCGCTGGTTGGCGGGATTTATACCCGCTGCCTCGGTATATTGAGGACCTGCTGGTCTTTCGATCGCTGATCAGCAAGTACCCGAATGTGGTCGGGGCAACTATATTCTGCGTCGGGGACGGGCAGTGGCACTCATTCGCGCTTCTCAACGACGAACTGCGTGCTCTTCGCGCTGCACTATCCAAGGCTTAGCGCAAGATCAGTGGCATGACAACATGCGTGACATCGCCCTGAGAGAGCACGACTGGCTCGATTTCAGTCCTGCACTGTATTGCCAAATCTCCTTTTTTAAACACAGATAAAGCGTCCACCAAGAAATGAGGATCAAGATGCACTTCAAACTGCCCGCGGCCACTTCCAGCTATGGTTGCTGTTGCATCCCCACCGGTCACCACTGATGACGAACTGATAGTTAGCGTTCCTTCTCCTCCTTCGTCCGGGAATTTGCCTTGCATTGTAACTGTTCCCTCGACCGTTGCTGCCATCTTGATGGCATGTGACAACTCCTGGTAGGCAACTGTTGCTTCAGCGAGCGGGGTCTGGTTTAAGAATCGGGTGACGTCTGGATATTCTCCCAGGAGCTCGGTGGCAGCAACGGTTCGCACCTGATCGTGCCACAACTCGAGAGCCGCACATTTACTTCCGACCAGTAAGGTGGCAGAAACTTGTTCATCGTGGGCATGCAGGCGACAAATTTTCCTCCATAGTTGGGTTGCCGCGATCGGGACGGTAATCCGCATCCTGCCCTCCCACTGCGTTGCCTGCACAGTGGTTGCCGTTAGCCGATACGAATCTGTACATACCATTCTGACAATTGAATCATCCGACTCGAACAGCACGCCACCGAGGGGCGAATCGCTACGATTCACGAAGCGCATAATCCCCAGCGCGTTTGCAAGCTCCTTCGCGCTGAGGACTCTTCCAGCAGATCCACTATACGCGGGAAAGTCGAGCGTGCGTGGAACACACTTGACTGCTGCGCGGGTTCTGCCGAACTGGAACTCAACTTCGTTTTCGCTGAGTTTGAATGAAATAGCAACTGTACAGCTCATCATATCCACTAACGGTACCACGACGCTGGCAGGCACCGCTACGGAGATATCTGGCATGTCGTGCTCGACGGGCATCTCGCACCGGACGAATACCGGCTGAGATGATGCAAGCCAGAGGGTACCGGGACGGGTGCCAACAACGAGCCATTTTTCTGGCGCAATTGCACTGACCGCGAATTTAAGAGTCTGTGCTAATACCTCCATTTTGCCTCCCTATGTGTTTAGGTTGCCAGCGCAAGTCCTGTTCATCGTTATCGGAGCCGGGCACCGGTCCAACTAACAGCACCGCGCCGGCGTATACCACTTGCACTGGCAATTGACCGAACCGCTCCGCAAAGCGAAAACGCGCGGCATCAACCTGAGTATCTGGATTGAATGCCAGCCACAAGCCCCGTACCGGCCGTACAGGAGAGCTGGTTTTGTTCTCCACCATTGTCATACCTCAATCGCAGTGATCGGCACCAAACTTTTGAGCCGCTCTTCGAGTGGGATGCCGTCGCGCATTAACAGCGCGATCACATGCTTGCAGAGCGGATGGCCATTTGCCGAGAGCTTTGAAAACGCGAACCCAGGGCAGGAACAGATAAAGGTATTTTTACCGAGCCGGCGAACACAGTGGGATACTTCCCCATCCTTGCCCCGAACAAGCGCCACATCATCCATCACTGTGAGCCGCACGGCCCTCGCACGATCAATCATCCTGTATAGTTCTGCTTGGCTGTCAGTAATGTCAATCATCGCTCTTCCTCCACAAGTGGGTTGGCTAAATTTCTAACATACTCTGAAGGTGCTCGTCATCGGATGCAGCGACCACATCGCAGAGGAAGTAATAGATTCTGCGCCACAGTGCTGCGATGGAGTGGTCAAAACCTTCGTCGGGCAGACCTGCTATTTCCAGCAACTGCCTCCGGAAGCATTGCCTGCAGGTCGCAAGAGACAGGTCCTCCTCGTAGTAGTGAGGACAAAGGAAGAGCAAATCGTATGGGCAGTTGGCGCGCATTGTTTTTTGTCCTCCTGCTTGTGTGTCTGATAAAGCAAGGGGGAGGAGAGCTTAGCTCTCCTCCCCCTTGTGCTCGCGTCCGTCGCGCAATCTTGTGGCGATGGAGTAGAGCCCGGACGCGCTCAGCCCAGCGATGACGCCAACAAGCGCGGCGTTCACTGGGTCTGCGCCGACCCGGTAAGCGCTGGCGACACTGACGATGACGCCGTACGCGATTGCGACGGCGATGCTGACATCGCCGAGGTCGGCGCCAGTGATGCTTTTGACGATTCTTTTCGTTGCCTCAGTCAAAGCAGCAATGATAGTCACCATCTCAGTAAAATTCATCTGCCACCTTCCTTGTTACGGAACTTGCGGATCCAGTAGTATGCGTTAGCTCTTTTCAATCCAGTCATTTCGGCGATATCGTCCAGCGTGTACCCTGACCGATACAGATCGTAGACACGCTGGCGGATGGGTGCCCTGGCGTCTCGCATTTTTATACCGTACCGATAATACGTAGATCGCGAAATCCCGACCTCGCGAACTGCGGCAGAGATCACACTACCGCCCAGTACGAGTTCAGCGGCTCTGGCAACCAACTGCTGATCTACTCTTCTTGACATGTAAACCTCCCGTACCCGGCCAGCCTGAGACCCCCGATACCGATATTAGCGCCAGCGTACCGGAGGCAATCAGCGAGCAGATCGGGAGCACTTGTTCGCACATAGAACTCCAGCCGCCAATCTGACGCGACCTCACATATGAGGCTGACCAGGCCCCGCTTCTCTGTCATTGCGGAGAATTTTGCGGAAATCGGGATTGACAGCAGTGGGGAGCCACCCTCATCCACAACGGTGAATAGTGGCAAACGAACCTCCATTGCCACTGCCGCCTGGATGAGAGCCGCAGATATTTGGCGTACTCGTACCAGCCGCGCGCTTCCCTGCCTTTCGAATCTATACCGCACAACTTCCCCCTTGCGCGACCACAGGGTCGGCAAGAGGGGGGTAACACCAGTGATAGTGAACTTGGTGACGGGCCTCATGCTAACCTCCGAAGATGGCTCTCGCCGCATCCGTGAAATCACGAACATCAGCAATGGATTTAACTCCCAGTCTTGCGAGCGCGTCGGCAAGTGGGATTTTGTGCTGCGAGAGCAAGCGGATGAACCCGGCCGCGTCGAGATTGTCCGGGATTGTTGGCGGCTCTGGTTCGACTTCCTCGGAGATTGTTCCCCCACCGATGGCGGCGGTAATTGCGCGGCCGAGGGCTCGCGTCTCGGCCAACATGACAATATCGCCGGGGCGAGCGAACTTTCGTTCGCCAGCGTGAGCAAAGCCTGTCCCTACAGCGCGGACACGCTTGTTCTCGACCACGACTGTGCACTGTGCCGCGATCGGCTGGAAGTCTTTGCCGAAGATGACCGTCATTGTCACCCCCGGCGAAGAACTCGTCTGCACAAACACGTCTCCCATTAACTCCAGTTTGGAGACGATTTGGGTATCTGACAGCGACGTCTCAGTTGCCAGGGCAAGCACCTGGCATCCCCGCTTTGTCAGCACGCGGGTGAGGACACCGCCGTTCTTGACGGCCTGAAGTGCAGACGACTTGGAGTATGTGGTAGTCTGTTTTCCATCCTGGGTAGTAACCCGGTAGTAGTACCCGTCGGGCGGGAGCAGATCCAGGATTCGTTCTACATACTGCACCCGCTCGGCAACATCCTCCACGACAGCAAGATCAGCGGCACCTGCATCTGGGCTGTACTCGATTTCGTCACCCGAAATGAGAACTTGTTCTTGCTCTTGTTCTTGTTCTTGTTCCTGCTTCATGTTTTACCTCCTCGCTCTTCCTCCTCATTTCACCTGGAACTTTCCGGTTGGTACCCATCCATTTTCTGACTCTCGGATCGCGCCAAGCGATGCGAGCTTGGCGAACAGGCGCTCCTCGCCAGCGGTCGCGATATAGTCAATGACTGGCTGGTATTCAGGCCCAGCCGCCGCGACCGCGACCAGCAACTGGTCTATGCTCGTGACGACGCCTGGCCAGAACGCGAGGATGATTTCGTCCTCTGGCAAGAGCGCGGTCTCCTCCTCACTCAGTACCCTGGTCGGAACCCAGACATCGACGGTACGGGCATCGTCGCCACGCCCGAACGTAATGGTCTGGCGTCCGAATTCCAGCCATGTATTCTCCAGAGCTTCTTTCAGTTCCTCCGAGCTTACGCCGAGGACCTGGAGCAGGGACGAGATAAAGTGTCCCCACTTGCTATTCCGGGCGGACGAGGCTGGAAATACCAGGGTTGTCTCGGAGGTGTCGAGGTGCAGTATTGTGACCCGGATGATGGGGCCAAAATCCCCTCTCCCAGACTCAATGCGGGTTATTTTTCCCTGCATTGCGTTGGACACGGGGCCATTCAGATACTCTTTGTCAAGACTAATGACTGTCATCTTTTGCCTCCTTTACTTTGGTGTTATTTTAGTGACATTTTTTGTTGACATTTGGTACAGAGCACAGTATTGATGTGGTGGGGATAGAATCGCGTTTGTTTCTTCTGTCACCTCCTTTCATTGGTGGGATACGACCGCTTCTTTAACCCATTCGGGTAGAAATCTGCGAATCATTCTGAAATTCGAATCTACAACATAAGTAACACAGAAGTCATCGGGGGATCGCACTCCCCGACCGTACATCTGGATGAACGCCGAAATAGTTGCGGACATATACTGTCCGTGCGAATAGTGCGCGATTCTGGGATCAGTTTTGTCCGGGAATGGAATCTTGGCGACGACCTGGAATCTCGCCAAATCACCTGCAAAGTCGACTCCCTCGCTGAATGAGGGGCCAACAAGCACTGCATCTGGTATGGCAGTAAATCGTGAGAATGCTTTGATACGCTCCTTCCCGATGCCGATTACTATCCTGCCAGCAATATCGGTATTCCCGAGCCGCGCGGCCAGCTCGTGGGTAAGGTGCGCTGATACCGTGTGGACCACGCCGCGTTTAGAGGGATTCAAGCGGATGAGGTTACAAACGGCTTCCGCGAGCCGATCGTAATCTTCTGCGGTCGCATTTCTGTCGATAGCCGTTGCCGGCAGGAAAATTATCGGGCGGATTTGGGGCGGATAATAACACCTGGTCTCAATATATTCAAAATTGTCGATGCCCCAATGAGTCCTTACAAAATCGTCGGTTATACACGCACTCATTGCAACAATCTTAAAGCGTGTCAGTATTTCTTTGATCAGCGCGCTTCCATCCGTGGGGATAATCATAACTGAGTCGTCACCGGGGATGAACTGCCAGCCGGCGTACCTGGTGATTGATGATAGGGTAAAGAGTAATCGTCGGCCAACTGCGGCGAGCCGCAGTTGGCCTTTTCGGTACACTGCCTGGGTGGCAGCCCGTACGGTGGGCATGACTTTCCGTGCCCATTCCCTGATTGCGTCAGAATCGGTTGGTGGCCAGTAGTTATTGACCAGCGTGGAGAATGCACGCTTTGGAATTTCAATTCCAGCAGACTTGACAACATCGTCAAGCAACTTGTGTGCTTCGTCAGCGATGAGCACACTTCTTCGTGCAATCAATGGTGTCTGGTACGCGGCTTCGACCCAAAGCAGCGAATTGTTAATTACTGTAACCTTGCTACTGACCGCCGCCGCACGCGCGCGCTTGTACGCGCAAGACGCCAGACAATCCATCTGGGAATATGCGCACGGTGCATCTTCGGCGGTAATGTTGGGGACAAGGGAGCATTCATACCAGCTCCTGCCTTTCAGCACCGGGAGTCCATACCCGGCGTACTGGTTTTGCAAATGGACCGTGGAAGTTGAGATCAAGGTCCCACTCGGCGCGATCGCGATAGCGACCACGCTTTTTCCAGTCCCGGGCGGAGCATTGACAACAATCAGCCTGGCTCCATCCCAGAGCTTCGCCGTGATGGCGGAAATGAGCTCTTCCTGATGAGGAAAGAGCTGGCTGATTTTGCCATGTGTCAGTGATTGGATATCAGTGTCCATCTGTTTGTTTTCTCCAGTGCATTATGCCACTTCATAGTGTATTATAACATTTTTTGCGCCAATGGAAATGACACAATGGTACTATTTAGCACGGTGAATATTCCCGCCATTGCGTGAGAAAATTTTCTCAACCAATTTGCTTTTCGCCGAATCCGTATGGCTTTGCCCAAGGCGCTCTGCGTGGCGGGCGTCGCCGTGGGAGCGTCTTGCTCTCCGCGATGAGCGCAGAGAGTGTTGTGTCGCTCTCTGTTTCATCCGTATCAAGAAGCTGGAAGATTGTGACTTTCAATAATTGGAGTCCCTCGTGCTCAGGACGGCACTTTCCGTGCCATCCCACTCCCCATCCCACGGCCGCGTCTGCGACGCGGCCGACAAGTTCTTCCAGCAATCCGCACCGACAAACAAGATGGAATAATGCCGCGTCGGTGCGGGGGACATAATAATAGCGCATCTCCCGACCAACCGGTTGTTGGTCGATGCGCTCAAGTTGGCGAACGCCTTGCATATCAACGAGGACTTTCATAACGTCAATAGCCTCGCGATTTCCTCTCTGCGCCACTCTTGCCACCCGT
>NZ_JBAMME010000169.1:0-1107 GCF_039793925.1 Thermogutta sp.
AGGATAACTGATCGCTGGTTCGGTCACAGGCCAGGACGTATTGGGTCAGGTCATTGGAGCCGATGCTGAAAAAGTGTACCAGCGGAGCCAGAATATCAGCGATGACGGCGGCGGCGGGTGTCTCTATCATAATGCCTGTTTCCACGTCCGTTGCGTGGGGGATTCCATCTTTTCGCAAGGCATCCTTTACCTCTTCTATGGCCTCCCGGGCCTTGATCACTTCTTCAACGGTTGCCACCATTGGAAACATGATCTTTACATTGCGTCCGACTCCGGCGCGCAGAATAGCCCGCAATTGGGTTTGAAAAAGGTCGGGACGACGCAGGGTCAGGCGAATGGCCCGGACTCCCAGAAACGGATTGGTTTCCGAGGGAAGGTCTAGGTATGGCAGAGGTTTATCGCCGCCGATATCCAGTGTGCGGATAATCAGGGGGCGATCTTCCATCACATCGGCGATAGCCCGGTAGGCGACGTATTGTTCCTCTTCATCGGGCATAGTCGCCCGATCCACAAAGAGAAACTCGGTGCGCAGGAGGCCTACACCTTCAGCTCCCAGGGATAGAGCCTCGCGGGCAGAGGCGATATCCCCGATATTGGCGAAAACTTCTACCCGGTATCCGTCTTTCGTCACGGCCATCTCCTGACTCCGGCGGATGGCCTCTGCAACCTGCACCGCCCTCTGGGCCTGCCGCTCCTGGTAGATGGCGATGGTCTCTGCAGAAGGATGAATCACTAACCGGCCCGTATCACCATCCAGTGCTACCAGTGTGCCGTCGGGGACGTCCAGAACGGATTCCTCCATCCCTACAACCGCCGGGATATTCCACATCCGCGCCAGGATCGCGACGTGCGAAGTAACTCCCCCACCCACCGTACAGATTCCCTTCACGATCTCCCGATTAAGTCGCGCGGTATCCGAGGGGGTCAAGTCTCGGGCGACCACAATCACGGGTTCGGAAATGGCCCGTAAAGAGGTCTCCTCAGGGAGACCAAGAAGAATTCGGAGGGTGCGCTGTGCAATGTCCCGGACATCGGCGGAGCGCTGCCGGGCAATTTCAGTCCCTTCATGCTCAAAGCGGGCAACCCATTCCTGAAAGACTTCGTCGG
>NZ_JBAMME010000170.1:0-1099 GCF_039793925.1 Thermogutta sp.
TTTCCGCCGAGGCCGCCCGACGAATCATCGGGTCTACGGGGAAGCGGTGGCCATTCTGGCCGGGGATCTCCTGTTGACGGAAGCCTTCGGGCTGTTGGCGGCTTCTCACGGCAAAGGCGGCAGCGCCGTCCCCGCAGAACGCAGGCTCCAGGCCGTGGCCATCCTGGCGCGGGCCTCGGGAGCTCAGGGCATGATCGGCGGACAGGTCATCGATTTGGAATGCGAATCGCGCGATGTGGATTTGGCCACCGTGGAATACATGCACATCCGGAAGACGGGCGCCCTCATTTGTGCGTCTCTGGAAATGGGCTCCGTCCTGGCGGGCGCTCCCCCCGACACCGTGGAAGCCCTCGCGCGCTACGGCAGGCATCTCGGGCTGGCCTTTCAGATCACCGACGATTTGCTTGATGTGGAAGGAGACCCCCGCCTCATGGGCAAATCGGCCGGATCCGATGCGGCCAAGAACAAGAAAACCTATCCGGCCCTTTTGGGCATGGCGCGCACGAAAGAAATCGCGCGAGACCACGTGGAACGGGCCGTGGAAACGCTGGAAAAGTTTGATGCCAAAGCCGATCCCCTGAGAGCCATCGCCCGGTATCTTCTGGTCCGCAGGGCATGAAACCGCCTCCTCGCCTTTTCGAAAAAAGGGGCCGGCACTGGCCGGAAGGTTTCGGCATGGTGTTTCAAGAAACGGCAAGGAAAGGGTGAACGAAACGAACGTGGAACGCAAGACGGACCAAGAACGCCAATCCCTCGGCGCAGTCAGCTGCCTGCTGCAGACCATCGACTCCCCAAAGGATCTCAAGCGCCTTTCGGTCAAGGAACTGGAAAATCTGGCCAAAGAGATCCGCCGGGTGATCATTGAAACCACGGCGTGCACCGGAGGGCATTTGGCTCCAAACCTGGGTGTGGTGGAACTCACGTTGGCCCTTCACTACGTCTTCGACGCCCCCAACGACCGTATCGTCTGGGATGTGGGCCATCAGTGCTACACGCACAAACTCATCACGGGGCGGCGAGACCGCTTCCATACGCTGCGCCAGTGGCAGGGGATCAGCGGATTTCCCAAGCGGGACGAAAGCCGTTACGACGCTTTCGG
>NZ_JBAMME010000171.1:0-1096 GCF_039793925.1 Thermogutta sp.
AGCGCCATCAGGAGGAACAGGAGCACAAAGACCTGGAGAGCAGAGATTTCTTCCCCTAACATTTTTACTCTTCCTCCTTTGCGATCGATTCCTGTCCAGAAGATAGGCCGGATAGAATCGCGCAAGCAAACTCTGCCACCCAGTCTGCCCTCTCGGGGTTCTTTCCGTCATTGGCCAGAGCCCCGAGGAGCAGGCGGGCAGCATCGGCGATGTCATCCCACCTGCCTCCGCCCAGCGCTGACGCGCGGGCGGAAATCCAGTCCTCAACCGAGATGATGAAATCGCGGGAATGCCCGCCGTGTAGGCTCATATCTTCCTCCTACCGTCAGACCATTTCCTCGGTCTGATCTGATGCTTCGAGAGCTTTATCCAACGCCGCCACCGCATCAGCGGGGCTGGCGTATTGGTAAAGCTCTCCGATCATCTCTCTGATCTGGTCAACAGTCAGGCCGCGCTTTTCAGCGGCCTTGGCCAGCCACCAATTCCCAACGGTTTGACCGTCGGGACGAACTCGGCCGGACCAATGGTTTCGTGGGATATCTACTTCGGTCTCGTCCAGGATGCCAAGGCCACAGAGACTCAAGGTCAGCCGCCGCTTTGCCTTGGTCTCCGCTTTCATAATGGCATTGGCTTTCGCGTCGCCACTGAGCCCCTCTATAGGGACCGCCCCTGTGGCGACGTCCTGCCGCCCGTCGGGGAGCCTGCCCGTAACCGTGACTATGTACAGGCCCCCTTCCTCTCGCCCCTCAAGGTGAGTGATGCTCACCCTGTGGATGCGGCGGAGTTGATCCGTCGCATCCCGGCGAGCATATAATACCAACTTTCCATTGAGATATATATACTCAAAAGGCCTCGTTAACGGATTGAGGCCCAACGACTCACATATCATTTTATAGTAAGTCAGCCGTTGTTCGGGGGACAGCCTTGCCAGGTCCCCCCGAACAACAATTGCCTCTAGTACATCGGCAGGATTTATCTCAGCAGAAATCTTTATCTCAGCCATCGCTCTCCTTCCCGTCTGGCGATGATTCCCGATTTCTGCCTGGCTCGGATATTAGAATTTCATACCCGAACCAGTCAATAGACTCCCCACACT
>NZ_JBAMME010000172.1:0-1095 GCF_039793925.1 Thermogutta sp.
TGCCTGCCGCACAGGAGCACGTGCTCGCGAAGGATGACGGAAAGAAACGGCTGGTAGATGCCGTTACCGAGCTTTCAAAGGCGTTTGCTCTGGCCGTCCCTCACGAAAAGGCGCTGGAAATCCGGGATGATGTGGCGTTCTTCCAGGCGGTGAAGTCGGTGCTGACGAAGACCACAATCGACAGACGCCGTAGCCCGGAGGAGATTGAGCATGCCATCCGCCAGATAGTGTCAAAGGCTGTGGTATCTGATGAAGTCGTCGACATCTTCGCGGCTGCCGGTCTTAAAAAGCCGGACATCTCGATACTCTCTGATGAATTCCTTGCCGAAGTGCGGGGCATGCCACAGCGGAACCTGGCAGTCGAATTACTCCGCAAGCTACTGCAGGGTGAGATCAAGGCACGCAGCCGGAAGAACATCATCCAGGCCCGCTCGTTTGCAGAACTCCTCGAGAATGCCATCAGGAAGTATCAGAACCGGGCTATTGAGACGGCGCAGGTGATCGAGGAGTTGATCGGACTGGCAAAAGAACTGCGTGAGGCCAGCCGTCGAGGCGAGGAACTGGGGCTGACAGAGGATGAGATAGCCTTCTATGACGCCCTGGAAGTCAACGATAGCGCAGTGGCCGTGCTTGGCGACGAGACATTGCGACTGATCGCCCAGGAATTGGTCAAGGCGGTACGGAACAGCATCACCATCGACTGGACCGTCCGGGAAAACGTCCGCGCCCAGATGCGGGTGATCATCAAACGAATTCTTAGGAAATATGGCTATCCTCCGGACAAACAGGCAAGAGCTACAGAGCTTGTCCTGGAACAGGCGGAAGTCCTTTGCAGGGACTGGGCGGAAGAACCGTAGCGGGTGTACATCCTCAATCACGCTGCCTGGAGAATCGCGTCGGTAGCCTCTAAAACCTTCAACACCTGCTGAGCCACATACAAGCAGGAATACTTGTCAGCCATGCATAAAGATACGATGTGAAATTCTAGACTGAAATTGTTTAATTCGTACCGGCACAGACTGTCTTCCCGCTCTGCTACCACAGGTACCGCAGTTCAAGCTAAAGGATTCCTGGGTATACGCTTACAGGCCGCAG
>NZ_JBAMME010000173.1:0-1092 GCF_039793925.1 Thermogutta sp.
GCATTCGTGGGGCAGAACACTGAGTACGGCATGAACTACCTCTGGGGCCTCAACTACACGATATACAAGAATGGGTGGCAGAACCAGTTACAGATAGTGGATGTAGAGTGGTATCCGTTCGGCAACACCCAGTTCCAGACAATAATAAGCAAACTGACAACTGAGCATTTAAATGCGATAGTGACAGCGTCCTTCCCCATTGAGCTGACCGCATTCGTTCGGCAGGCGGCAGAGACTCCGGCGCTTAAGGGCATCCTCATCACCGGCTCGGGCGGCATAACGAACGACCCCTCATTCTACGGTCCTGCGGGCCAAGCTGCCACTGGAACGATATTTCCGGTGGCAATGTCGGAGCTCTCGGACACCGCCAACGCGACCATAAATGCCAAATGGGATTCCTTCAGAGCCGCATACTACGCGTATTCTGGCCATATAGGAGGACAGATGGGGGCATCTGGATATGACCCCATATGGATTGCGGCGTACGCGCTAGAGGACGCAGGAAGCGTGAATAACACGGCCGTAATACACGCGCTCGACACCATGGCGCCACCCCCACAGTTAGTGATGCTTGTAAGTCCGACAGCTCGGGGCACGCTGTTCAACAACTTCCACGAGGTAGATTATAGCCCCGTGGCGGTGGAGGCCTTCTGGAACTCCACCAGCAACTCCATATATACGGAAGTGGTGTGGCCGCCTCAGCTGGCAGTGACGAGTCCACAATTTGGCATATTTCCTTAATTCGTAACATTAAATCTAAAGTTTTTATTTGATGCGCTTTGCAAATAATTCAAAATTGATCGCCGATTGGTATTGATACCGTTAGTTGGGTTCCGTTAATCGTGTAGCGCGCAAACGGCTAGGCCCGAGCCACAACGCGGCCGGACAGCGATGGACACTGAAGCGGCTCGGAGCGAGCACGTGGACATTACCTCAATTAGCTCAGATCTTCCGCACCCTCATGATGCATCAATTGGGAAGAAATCCCCCTGAACCTCGCGGAGGGTGCGTAAGACCTCCTCCTGGGTCATTCCATTGTTCAGAAGCAGGTTGACAGCGATCCTATCCCCCGCCTCTCCTCCAACACCTTCG
>NZ_JBAMME010000174.1:0-1089 GCF_039793925.1 Thermogutta sp.
CGAGGGAACGGAAACCCGCGACGGGAAGGTACTAGATCGTATCAGCGCCGTGGCGACCACAACCTACGCACCGCCAAAATCGGATGCCGAGCTGCAGTACGGGTCTCCAAGGGCGAACTCCTCGCCTCCGACTGGAAAGGGACGCACTGGTTCGACCGGGAGGCCGGGCGACTCGTCTCTTCCGAATGGATCGCCCGGTACAAACTCTGCCTGACCCTGACTCCGGCAGGCAGCAAGGCTGGACAGGCCCGCCTCGATTTCACCATGGACATTGTCCAGGAAGTCAAGACCCGCGCCCAGGTGAGCACCGATCGCCCACAACTGCCGAAGCTGGAATCCTACTGAGTGGAGCGACCGCCATGGCCACAACTCCGGCAAAGGTTTCGACCGACTTCGACATTACCGCCGAGGCGCTCGAGCTTCTGGACCGCATGCCCCCGCAACTGGAAGAGTTGCTGACGCAACTGGCGGAGAGTTTCGCCGCACAAGAGCACACGGTGGCAACCGGAGCCCCATCCCCGCCGGTCGTCCACGTGGAGCACGTGCGCCGCGCCGCTCGGGTGCTTGAAGATGCGGTCAAACTTTATCTCGACTCCCACCCCGAGCATGGCGAGGTGCTTCGACCAGTTTTGACCCAGATGGGCTTTGTTGAGGTCCTTCGGAACAGTCTCAAAAGAAGCTCAAGGGACTCAGCAGGAAGATACGAAACCAAGGCAACAAAAAAGCCAACCGGTAGATGTTGTAGGCCAGACCGAGCAATAGCGCCTGCATCCCCTGAGTCGCTAAGCATCGCCCAGGAACCGAACTACAGAGTTTACGCTTGACGACGGAAAAAATACTTTCCACCAAGTGAGGTGCGAGAGGCAGGCGCAAATTTACTTGGAGTTTGCGTTTCACGACGGGGAAAATACTTTCCACCACAGCCCGCTGACGATACCGGCCCTCTGGGAAGGCTTCCCGCATCTGTTTCCGAAACCCCCGTACGTTCCAGTTGGGCTTTCCCCGGCGAGCCGGGATAACACCCTCGATCCCCAAGACCTCTCGAAGGAAGCGATGATTCCGCTCACTATCAAACTCGGCATCGGCCAG
>NZ_JBAMME010000175.1:0-8839 GCF_039793925.1 Thermogutta sp.
TTGGGGGAAATTGACCCGTTTATCAAATGTTAGGTAGCTTCAAAGCGGCATCGCCATCGTGGTGGTACGTCGACACCCTGAGGCTTTTCTTCTCGATGATGAATCCCCAGAAGCCGATGTGAGCGCGGGGTCGCGGCCATCTGTCGCGCACACTTAGTCGCGCATCCGACGTGGTTGCAGTGGCTCACGAAACCCCATATTCTATGAGTCATATTCTATGAGTGGTGTGACGCGCATCATGCGTGTGGCGCGTGAGCGATAAACCGACGCCCTGACAAGCATTTATCCCTCGGCGCGCGTCAAATGAGCGTGAGAAAGGAGTAGAGGACGTGATGGAGGTCGGGTTGAGTGAGAAGTTGCTCCTCATGATATACAAAGTCCGGAAACATCGTGCTAGCCCGACGGAACTCGCGGAGGAGATCGGCTATGATGGAGGCAAGGGGAATGTGAGTGAGAGTATTGCGTCGCTGCTGGAGGACGGCTACCTGAGGGAGGTCCCCTGCGGTGAAGGGCGCTGCTACGAACTCACGGGGAAGGGGCTGCGCAGGATATTCCCGTTTCTTGCGTATAGATATGTGCTGATATTCCTGGGGATATTGAGCGCGTCGCTGGTCGGGATGGGCATCGTTGCGTGGGTCGAGGGGCTGGGCATTCTCCCATGGCAGATGACGGCGATAGGGATAACCTCGGTGGTCCTCGTGGCATTCGCATGGTTCGTGGAAAACAAGTACGATGAGCTGGTCGTGCGCAGGAAGCGCAGCATCGCCGGTGCCTTCTCACATAGTTCGCGGAGGTGAACTAGCCGTTCACCTAGGGTGGTATATTTGTAGGTGTCCGCCATCATGTTTCCATGAAGCAGCGCGCGGGTGGTTTCAGGATCGCTCACGCAGAGCTCTTTATGATCTTACCCGCAATTCTGTTATCATCGCTGTTTATTCTGGCGTTCGCAGCCCTCGAGGCGGTCAACCGGTCGGCTGGCATAGCAGGAGTCTGGGTTAATGATGTGCTTTTCAATCCATGCATATTCTCATCGCTCCCACCGGAGTCCAAGCTCCTCATCACAATCACATCACCCTTCAACGTCTATGAGGCACCATTCACCGGGACGTCGCCGTCCATCAGCATAGCCCTCTGGTTCGCTATCTACTTCCTTTCATTCGAGATGCTCGCGATTCTGCTGGCGCTTTTCCACGGAAGTCGCTGGCCGCGTTTGTTCATGATCTCCTCGTTCTGGGCGCTGGCGGCCTCCTACATGACGTCGATAGCTCACTGGCTTTACTCGGGAATACCTGTCTTTGGATCATCCGTGGTCGAGGTCGATCTCTCGTCGGCGGCAATCGCGGTCATAGTGCTGTCGCTCCGGCCCCTCAGGAATGCGGCACTGGATGATCCAACTGAACGGCAGGTCGAGGACGGGCCATTCCGGGGCCCATCACTCCGCGTCATCGCAGTTCTCATCTCCCTGGCGTTCTATTCATGCGTCCTGGTACTGGCGTTCCACGATAATCCCTCCTGGTCCAATCACTTGGTGGGGATCCTGTTCTTCGCCGGCGCGCTCGTCCAGCTTCGTCACGAAATTCGCGGTCAACCAGCACCTGTCAGGGTCGGGGGCCATGAGGGACAGCGCGGATGGATCCCCCAGTCTCCCGAGGGCTCCCTCCCTGATCTCCCTGGCGAGAGAGAAGATAGGCCTCCCCCGCGTCGCCGTCGTAGGTGGACCGCGCCAGCTCGGTGATGGACCCCAGAAGCCCATGCAAATGTGAGCTCATGTATACTTATTTGCGTATCTCGATGGGAATGGGCGCGAATGGATGATGCCTCTATCCGGGTGGATATCCACTTACTCGACGGTCCATGGAGACTATCAGCGCGAAGTGCTGCGATCGGTACGCATGATGTCCTAGAGAGCACCTGCTGGCTCTACTAAGATGATGTATGAGAAGAAAAATTGTACAATAACACCCGCAATCGTGACGCTATAGCGTTATAAATCGAGCAGTGACGTGGTGTATGTCCATGGGATGCCCGCCCATCAAGTACGCCGGCGATGTCCGCAAGGTCGATGGCGTAGATCCGTTCAGACATCCGGCTGTGATGGAGTGGCACGAATACCTCTTCACCAGATGGTCGTCCCATAGGAGAATCGCGCTGTTTATGCCCTGTACGGCGAAGAAACCATATGGTAGCTCCCCGACGCATAAGATAGCCTACGCTATCGCTGGGCCGCGCGTGCAAGTGTACAGCATCTCGGAGCCTATGCTGCTCGTCCCCAAGGAGTTCGAGGAGTGCTATCCGTTCAACGGGTATGACTATCCACCAGAGCTCATGACGGAGGAGGAGAGGGAGGAGTTCGTGGAACTTCTCTCGAGGGCCCTCTCATCAGCGTCGAAGTACCATGAGCACATGGTGGCCGTCCTTCCATCTCATCATCGCCGCGTCTTGGAGGAGGCCTCCAGCTCTGCAGGTGTGGATGTCGAGATCCATCCCTATGGTAGGCTGGCATTCAGGTCGGTGAAGGAGGCCGCCCTGAGGGCGGAGGAGCTCGCCCGCGGATGAAGGTGATACTCGGTGTGCCAGATCGCCAGCTCCCGGTCTGGGAGCTCGGCGTGCCCCTCATGATAAACCAGCTCAACTGGAGCTCCACGCCGCCGTGGGATAACGAGACCTGGGTGGACTCAGGCGGATACCAGATACTGGTTCACGGCGACGGTGCACGCCCGAGACTCCGGGAGCTTATCAGGAGGTACCGCTCGATAGATGCCGATTACTACGTGTCGCTCGACGTCCCCACGCCGCCCTGTTCGCCGCCGGTGCGCGAGACACTTGATTACTACGAGGAACTCTACACGCGCGATCTGGACGTGATACCGGTGGTTCACGCGTATCCACCTGAGCATGTGGATCGCGTCCTCGACTTCTACGCCAAATATCCTCCCAGAATGTACGCATACGGTGGGTTTGCGCCGCCGAGCTCCGCCCGTGGTGTAGGGCGCTATGCCCCCATAGCGATCTTTCACTACCTAAGGAGGAGCGTCTCCGCTGCGCGTCTGCACGTGCTCGGCGCTGGGTCGCTGGCCATGATGGGTGTCTTCAGGCTCGCGGACAGCATAGACACATCAACGTACCGCGTGAAGGCTATCCATGGAATGGTGATAGTGCCCGGGAGTGGTGAGAGGTACGTAGGGGCCAGGACTATAAGGTGGCACGTCCGGAGGGTTACCCAGGAGGAACTGGAGGAGCTCCACAGGTTCCTCGATGTCACGAGATATCCGTACGAGTTCGATCTGGACCAGTGGAAATCCAGGGCGATGGTGAACGCATGGGTCCTCACCCACTCGCACTACAATGGGGACTTCGCCGGCGTGAAGGTGTCCGAGGGGATGGCGCATATGGATGATTATGACCTGAGGCGGCGCGCCGCATCACTGTGTTCGAGGGACGCTGATACCTAATATATACAAAACTTCTCGCAGAATATCCTGTACTTTTCAAATGTAATTCGTCCGACAAACGTTTAAATAGAAAATGATGCCATAATTAGAGCGTGAAGTGCAGCGGCGTCCTTACCTCGGGCAGCGTCGTGGGCGTCATGAGCGAGTGCGAGTCCTACAGCGGCATCGGATACATCAGCGCGGATACCCAGGTGCTGCCGGGCGAGATCTTCATAGTCGAGGGCCGTGCTGGCTCCTGTGGAATAGTCAGGATAGATGACTTCCGGCACGTGAACGAAATAATATCGGGATCCACTATGCTGATGAAGGCGCTGGTCGAGAGCAAGGACGAGAACCTGAGGAATCTTTTAAGCAGGGATAGTTACATAGAGGCGGAACTCAGCTTGGTAAGATCCCTCGGCGATGGATCGCCCCTTATCCCGGGATCGCGTATAAGGAAGCTCGGCGAGCTCGCGGACGACGATGCCCTGAGGGAGTTCTACGGCATCAGTAAGAGCGAAGAGCTGGACTACTTTGAATACGCTCCTCTGGCCGGCTCGAACGTCAACCTCCTGCTCAACTACAATGGGCTTCCCATGCACGTTGGAATCTTCGGCGAGACTGGGAGCGGCAAGACTTACAACATGCGCTATCTGCTTCGTCTGCTGACCAGGATAAAGAAGGATAATGGCGGCGTGACGGCGTTCCCCCTCATACTCATAGACGCCAATGGTGACTATGGCGATTTGGTCGGTGGGCACTACGATGATTTCCGGAGTGGCAGCGGCCTCGGATTCGTGACACGCTACGTGCTGAAGGACGTCGACGGAGATGATGACTATGGGCGGACCAAGAAGCTGGTCATGGACCTGAACGAGCTCGTCACCGACGTGAGCGGGTATGCATCGCCCGGCGAGCTGGCCACGTTCATACTATCCCTTAAGTATCGCGACGTGGAGAAGGCGCCTCCCCTCACTGAAAGCCTCCTCCAGCAGGTGCTGGAGGATCCGCTGGGCCTTGTAGAAAGGGCGCGCCAATACGCTCCATCACGCTCGTCCGGAAGGAGCAGCGAGTCCATGCCCAATCTGGATCGTTTACACGATCGTTTGAGTAGAATTATGGGAAAAATTAATGAAGATGAGGGAGTAGATTACAATAAACTACTATGTGATAGGGATCTATTGAATGATTTATTAGATGTGACCGTGAAAGTCCTGCGCGACGAGCTAGGATTTACGCAGGGCACCAGTAGGTCCGTGAAGAGCGCGATTTCGGCACTCTACCACCAGGTTTTACGCAAGGGACTGATAAGCTGTCATGACAATGAGAGCACCTTCGACAAACGCACGATAGAAGAACTCTGGAAAGAGCGCGGCTTGGTAATAATAGACCTATCAGGCGACGGTGCGCCCGGCGCAGATCCGGCGCTGAAGCAGCTCGTGGTATCATATGTTGCTCGTCTGCTCTTCAAGTATCTGGAGGAGAACAAGATGAAGTCTGGACGCACAAAATACATAGGACTTGCCATAGAGGAGGCGCAGAACTATATTCCATCCAGCGAATATCCGGTCAATGCGTTCATGACTAGGGATATTTTGATAAAGCTGGCCACTCAGGGCAGGAAGTTCGGCGCATCGCTCTTCATAGTGAGCCAGAGGCCGATGTTCGTGGACAAGCTCGTCATCTCCATGCTCAACACCAACTTCTTCCACAGGATGTTCCACGAGGACGTGAGATACGTGATGTCCGCATCGGGTGGGCTCCCGGAGAACCTCGCGCGGCTCATACCGACTCTGGACGGTGGATACGCCATAGTGACGGGCGTCATGAACGCCCTGGGGAAGCCGGCGCTGGTGCACGTGCCGCACAGCCGCAATGATTGGCTGAGCGACTACATAGGAGCCTCTGAGAACGTCAGGAGGGCGGTGGCCCAAGATTGAGCTCAAATCTCTGCCCCAGAATGCCGTCCAGAACCTCCACCAATCCTGCGATTTATCTGTGCAACAGAAGTTCTCTACCATATGGAAAACTTCCCGAGAAGGTGAGGGAGAGCTACGATTTCTTCTTCGTGCAGGAGAACCTACTCAGGGACATCAAGGCGCCGAAGGAAAGTCCCCTGATAGCTGCCGTGGTTGGTGATTGGGGACAGGGCAAGAGCACGCTGAAGGATGCGATAGCGCATGAGCTGCAGGAGAGCCCCACCGGCAGCTCACTCAGGGTTTACACGATGAATGAGGTGCTATCTACTGGCGGAGGGCTGACGGTGAGGACCGGGGACGTCGTCGTTATCGATGAGGTGGAGGACGTCGTGGATAAACTGAGGGGAAGAATGAAGGACCAGGACCCAGATATCCAGAAATTCTTCAATTCCTTGAAGGATATAGCGAATATGGTAGGCGTCGACGCCACAGTTATACTCATGATGTCAGTGAGCGCCCGGCACAGGATACTGGACCCGGGAGGCCTGCTGGACGAGATAGCCCCCGGCACGAACCAAGGAATAAGGCGCAGGATTAAGATCTACAACCTAGAAAGGCCGAGCAAGCTCGAGTATCTCTCGATAATACATTGCCACTTGGCTGCGATGTCCCTGCAACAACTGACGAGATGGATCTCGCTGGTGGACGTCCTTTACTACGGATTGCCGGCCCTCAGGAGCATCGGCAGCGGCATTGTGTGGGATCTCCTATGCGAACTTCCCCAGGAGGAACAGCAGGCCACCTCTACTATACTGTATAAGATTCACGATAGAGACGTGCTGCAGCGCATAGTGGGCAAGGAGATCCCTCGCCTGATAATCGGCGACGTGAACGCCCTGGGTGCCCGTGAGAGATCGTTCCTCCTCAGCAGAATCTCGCTTGAGGATCCTGGCGAGGGAGCTGTGAGGGGGCACCTGATCCCATATCGCGAGTATGAGGTGCTACGGCAGGAATATCTTTCGAACGGCTTCGATGACGAGGAAAAGAGGGACAACGCTCTGAGGGAGATCCTGAGGGATGAGGATTACGTGATGTTCTATGTCCCTCAGGAGGGCAGCGCCGAGTTCTTGGACCGCGTATGGGTCTTCGTTCCAAACGTATCTGAAGAAGTATATCCAATGATGAGGAGCGGGATTTGGGAGTGGCTCGAGGAGCGCGTTGATGGGGGCAAGGATGCATGGGTCGCCTCGTGGTCTTGGTTGGGCAGGTATCTAAATCTAGAGACTAGAGATCTAATAATAAAGATAGATCGCAATAAATTGACTGAACGCGAAGTGGACGACTTCGTCAAGAAGAATCTGGCAAACGATCAGTTAGTTATGGAATCATTTGGCAGATTCATGGAAATTTATCTCAATAAAATGATAGGCAATGAATTAACAGTACTCAATATGATAGATAACAGCAAGATTGCAGTCAGCTGCAACCGCGCCAGATTAATTCCATCGGACAAAGACGGCGGTTTGATCTTGGAGACCGAGTGGCAGGGATATCTGGGTGGGAATAGACAGCTGAGCGTTCCAGTGGACATCCTGATCACTAAGAGAGGCCTTCCACCCCCTGATCTGAAAATCGACGACTTGAAGCCTATAATACTGTTTTCCATGGACGGGCAACACGGAGGTGGAGACGAGCAACAAATAGCGAAGCATGTAGAGCTGTCTGCACCAGAGAAGAGGCTACTGCTGCAACTGCATTTCTTGGGCGAGGGAGGCGCTGAGGAGGATGTCGACGCGCTGAGGGCATCGCTGGCGCTCCTGATCAATACGCTGCGGGATGAGATAAGTGATGCTCTGTCGCCGTATATCACCTTGGCGTGGATGGACTCCATAGTCGACGTCGAGAGACAAAGGCGCATCGGGAATTGGCTCTTTTACTACCTTCGCGAGGGACCGGTTGGACTGGGCGACCTTTACAGTGCGATTAAGGAGGACCTACTCGGGCCCATATATCCCTATTTCACGAGGAAAGTCCCCACCGAGGATCTTGAAAGCCCGGACGAGCTCAAAAGGAAGATGGAGGATCTGCGCAATAATGGGCTACTCGGGACGCGCGGGTCGGGATCGGATCTTTATATTGCTGAGGAATCATATTCGGAATTCCTGCTCACAATATCCAAGACGTTAATTTTTATTCTGAACTTATATTACCAGCAAGATAGAAATAAAATGATGAAGGAACTAATAGATTTCATGTTCAATGTTGAGGAATCTAATGCTGCTAAATCAACAAGTATTGTAAGATGCATCTCGGAGCCGGGGCTCATGAGCACAAGTAAGGTCTTGAGTCTGCTATATTTTGCTGTTATGAACGGTGCCTTGGTACGCGCTGCATTTGACACCGATTCTGCCGCATTTTACGACAAGTTCCTCGAGAGGGCCGGTGGTAGGCTGGATCTGTTGAATAGGGAACTGACCGACTTTGATGATAAGCTGAGACGTAATAAATGCGCCAGATACTATTTGACGGCCAAGGAGAGAGACGTCAAGATCATCGATGCAAGATATATCGCCGATTATCTCAGGAAATTGATGGATGATATCATGAATAAGAAATTATCACTGCAAAGGGATCCAAAGACATATGCTTCAATTCTCAGAAAATCTATAGTTATCCAAAACATATTGAAGGTGGTCTCGGAGGAGTATATTGGCGAACGTGGCGTACGTTGCGAACCACGCCTTGGAGGCCCAACCAAGATACTAGACGACTTGTACACGAAACTTCGTGAAAACATCGTTCCATGGAACGTTGATAATTTGAGCAAATTTGTATCATTTTTAGGCGTAGATAATAATAAATTAGGTAATATAGTGAGGGGAGACCTTCAAATTAAAAATGATATTAAAAGACTTAATGATATACTGAAGCGTGCGGACCTCGGATGCTCTGATGCTCCATGCATAGCTGAAGAATTGAAGATATTAGTAGATAGTGGTAGCCAGAGCGAACATGCTGAGAGATTCAGGGAATACATCGGCGAATTGGTGGATTATCTGAAATTAAAGGATAAACATGTGATTACTTTATCTGAATTTCTGGATAGTATTTCAGCTAAGAGTAACACTGGAAAAGATGAAACAGTTGATAGTCCGAGGTATTATCTAGAACATGATGTTTGCTCAAAACATCCAGATGATTATAAAGAGTTGTGCGAATTCTTAAGATTATCCGATAGATATAATAAATCTCGTGGCAAAATTGACCAAATATCAAATAAAATAGATGACTTCGCCAGATATAGCAGGCCGACTATAGACATCATACCGGCCGATCGCGCGATCGACGACGCAATTGCTTCATTGAAGAAACATGTTGAGGAGCTGGGGGAAATTAGTGATGTACTCGGGCCAGAATTCTTTGAGAAGTGCGATGAGGGCACGTCCTCGTCCTCGTCGGCGCCCAACGACGTGACGGCCACCGGCGGAT
>NZ_JBAMME010000176.1:0-1086 GCF_039793925.1 Thermogutta sp.
GGATTCCAGAGTTCACGCCCTATCCCGAGCCGCTTCCCGACAAGTCGCCGGATGGAGTCCGAAACCGCTGCTTCCAGCGAGTCGGTATAGCCCATATGGGGATTGTTGGGATTATATTCCGCCTCACCCCACGCAATCCCAACGAGGTGCTGCCGAATAATGAGGACGGTCTGCACCACTACTGTGGTGCCTCGCGTCATCTCGCGGAGGGAGAGGACGCATGCGTGGTTGAATCCGAATACCTCGTCCAACCGCCGGATATAATACTCCCACGGTAAATACACCAGTGGGCGATACCCGCCCGCTCTGTCTCGGACATTTCGGATTTGAATCTCGCCCATTTCTTCTTCGGAAATTGGGCGGGTCAACTTCTTCATTTCTTCTTCGGAAATTTCAAGGGTGGTTGGGGGTTTCAGCTGTCGGATGAATTCAACCAGCGTTGAGCTCAGTGCCGAGTGCAGGGGGTAGGTTTCGGTGGACTGGGCAGGCTGAATGGTTTGAGTTGCGGGCGGTGGCGGAAGCGGTCGGCGAGTAGGAATAGAGGGCTGCTGGGTGGATACTTCGCCCTCCCCAGAAACGGGGGGCTGGGGCTGATTTTCGGCCCCGGTGTTCTCCCCGAAAAACTCGGGGGTTGGTGTGTTGGTGAATTCTTCCATTTTACCTCCTTACAATTTTTCAGCGTCTGACCGCTTTTTAGCGAACTGCGGCTGGACGGAGAGCAACCCCTCCCAGTCCTCGCCATCAAACTTATTCCACCCCCCATGCGAGGAACACTGGGGGGCGAACTGCGGCCGCTTGCGGAGCAACCGCGACCAGTCCCAGCCATTAAACTTCTCCCACCCCCTGTGTTCCGTGCACAGGGTGGCAAACTGGGGCTGCTCGCGGAGCAGCTGCGTCCAGTCGCTGCCATTAACCTCTTTCCACCACTCCCCCCAGCTGATAGAGTGGTTCAGAAGTCCGGGAGGACATTGTTTGAGAAACTCGGGGTGGTATAATGCCCAGAGCCTCCATTTCTCCGGGCAGTTCTTTACGATGTCCTCCGCGGTGGGCTGGGTTTCAGCCCACTCTATGGCCGCCCGGCAGGCC
>NZ_JBAMME010000177.1:0-1084 GCF_039793925.1 Thermogutta sp.
GTATTGCGACCGCTGGGTCCTCCGATGAGGAGCCCGCTCCTCCGCTCGGCCGAGGTCCCTGAAATGAGCTCCAGGAGCTCCCTCGACTTCCTCCTCCCGATGCCACCCGCCGAGATCAGCGCCTTACGGACCGCCTCCGACCAAGATAATCTGACCACCGGCGCCCTGTAGAAATCAAGCTGGTATCTGTCCCTCAGGATCCTTCCAATATTCTTGCCCTCCTCGAAGGCCCGCTGGAAGTCGAACCCGCTCCCCGGGAAGGTCCGCCTCGCCCACAGTATGTTCCTCCTCAGGAAGATGTTAACAAGTCTTCCATACCTCGGCGGCGCCGCCTCACATAAGGCCGCCCTTCCCCTGATCATGTGGTACGCACCGAATGCCCTAGAGGAAGACGATCCGCCCAAGTGCTTGACCGCGGGCACCGGATGGAATTCCACTCTCCACCCGGAGTTCCACAGCTTCACGCCCAGCGTGGTATCGTCGAAGTACATGAACAGCTCCTCGTCGAACACCTGCTCGCGCCCACGATTCGCGTCCAACACGGCCTCGTTACTTATAATAGCAGCTGCCCCCATCGGAAACGTCTCCTCTATTGCGCGGTACATGCCCTCACGGAAATCAGCAAATATAGGGGATATTATTGTATACATCTCGTCGAGGAACGCTGGAACACTCGACAGTTTGCCGTCCCTGTAGTCGAGAATAGCGCCGTTGAGCGCGCCGATACTCGGGTTCTTTCCCATGATGGTCATCAGTAGCCCTAGGGAGCCCGGGAGCAGGACAGCGTCGTTGTTGAGAAGCAGCGTGTACTCCGATTCCTTGGACCTGGCCCTGAATCCTAGGTTATTTCCTCCGGTGAATCCGGTGTTCCTCTCCGACCTCACCACAGTTGTCCTCCTGAGCCCGGCGGACTCCACGTACTTGGAGATGGCTTCGTAGCTCCCATCAGTCGATCCGTTGTCCACCAGGATGAACTCGTAGCTGTCGTACCCTGCTACCTTGATGCTTTCCACGGCCTCCCTCATGACATCCATTATCTTGGCGCCGTTGTAGTTCAGCATTATAATTGAGAGGAGCGGCTGCA
>NZ_JBAMME010000178.1:0-1082 GCF_039793925.1 Thermogutta sp.
CCCTCACACCTGCTGGGTACGGCGTTGTTGGGAACGACAACGGAATGCTCTATGGCCTTGACAAGGATGATCTGACTGAACTGGCATACCTAGACACGACGTACAACCCCACGACCTACCAGTACAGCACCTCCGCGAACAACTTCGTGTGCTCGTCACCTGCTATCTCTTACGCTGCCCAGTCCGGCTACAAGTGGATATACGTGGTATCCCGCAGTGACTACGGCAGGGGTGACGGCAGGGGTACATTGTTTGCATTCAGACAGA
This sequence comes from Thermogutta sp., assembly GCF_039793925.1. GTDB lineage: Bacteria > Planctomycetota > Planctomycetia > Pirellulales > Thermoguttaceae > Thermogutta. Next base: position 268 of record NZ_JBAMME010000178.1, read on the forward strand.
GTAAGAACTGATGAGACGAAAGGAGAGTTGACAATGCTTAGGACAGTCGCCATTCTCGGAGCAGTGTTCTGCATCGGACAGACCTCGTTTGGTGCAGTTTCCGGGGTTTCGAGCTGGGGGTGCGTGGGAGATACCCGCGCTGTCTTCGGCACAAAGCCAGGCGCTCTGGATTTCTACGATTCCAATGACCTCCTGCTCCTGCCAGCGGGCAATAGCTGGTACGTCGGTTCATATCACGTCAACGGTGTTGATGGTTGGGACGGGCCGACTGGGTTCTACGGCGCTGATTGGCGAGCGCCGCTTGTTCCGTGCGAAAGCAAGACGTGGTGGGTGTATATCTGGGCCGCTCCAGGCGGCCCGTGGTATGGAGATGTGGGAACAGGCTGGTTCTGGTACGATCCGGCGAATCGTGACCCGTCGGTACTCGCTCGGATGGAACTGGTGCGAAAGCCAACCGGCATCTTGGATGGACCGGCGGTCGGCACGGTGTGGACAGCCCCACCGTCTTTGATTCTCCCATACTACGGCACGACAGACGGGCTGACAGGTTACAAGTTCAAGTTCACCCTGACCATGATTCCTGAACCATCTTCGATGCTAGCATTAAGCGGAGGAGTTGGAGGACTTGGAGCTATTGTGCTGAAGCGAAGGAAGTGGAAGTGGGGATTGGGCGCACGCGAGGCAATGCGGATGTGATTCCTGCTGAGAGCAACCCGCGTTCGAACCCTTTGGACTCCAGAGAATCTCGCTGACGATTATTGGTAACCGTCAAACCATCCGCACCTTGCGAGGTGTTTGCTGCTGGTTCATACTGT
>NZ_JBAMME010000179.1:0-8561 GCF_039793925.1 Thermogutta sp.
CGGAAACACCAATCCACCATTCGCCATTCGCAATTCGCTATTCGCCACGTTTTAACTGCACCAAGGTCCGATTGAAAGCATTGAGGATTAGTGACGAGCTGCGATCGAACGGCGGCTCATCCGTGTTACGGCATCCGACAGCTACGTTGACAGCTCGTCGCAACAAAATCACCACAGGCGTTGGACATCAGTGCCGATTCTGCGGATCAGCTTTCTCATCTCCAACACGCTGATGACGGCCAGCACCTGCGAGGCGGCCAGACCTGTCAATGCGATCACTTCATCGATGGGGGTAGGATCGGTTCGGATGGTTTGAAGGACCTGCTGTTCCAGCGGCGTGAGTTTGAGTTCGGCAGGCTGGCGGATGGTCGTACCGTCGGAGCGTGCCACGGGCCGTATCAGCGGTCCCAGTTCGTCCAGGACGTCCTCCGGGGATTCTACCCATTTCGCACCGTCTCGCAAAAGCCGGTTGCATCCGCGGGAATTGGGCGAGTCGGCACGACCGGGAACGGCGAAGACTTCGCGGTTCTGCTCCATTGCGTGACGGGCCGTGATCAACGCACCGCTCGATTCGCCGGCCTCGACAATGACCACGCCAAGGGCCATCCCACTGATGATCCGGTTGCGCTGGGGAAACATACCGCCATGGGGCGGAGCGTGTGGCGGGGCTTCACTGAGTAAGGCCCCGTGCTGCATAATTTCCTCGGCCAGGGCTGTGTGCTCTGGTGGATAAATTCGCGCCACGCCGCTCCCCAGAACGGCGATTGTGCGTCCGCCTGCCGTTAGAGCGCCGCGATGAGCTGCGGCATCGATCCCCCGAGCCAGCCCACTGATGATTGTGACTCCCGCCCGTGCTAAACCTGCCGCCAACCGTTCCGCCATGGCCAGGCCATAGGTGGAAGCGTGGCGGGTCCCCACGATCGCTACAGCCAACTCGTCTTCGGACTTCAGTTCGCCGCGGGCAAAGAGGGCCAGAGGTGGGTCGGGAATTTCCTTGAGCAGTCGCGGATAACGGATGTGCTCAATCCACAGGATATCAATTCCCGATTTGTAGCAGTTCTCGATGAGCTCGTCCGTTTCTGCTACGGAGGGAGGATTGCGGAGCCGGGTGGCCAGGCGGCGTCCCACACCCGGAGTTTCCAGCAGCGCGTCTTCGCTGGCAGAGAAGACCGCTTCGGGCGAGCCAAAACGGTTGATGAGCAACTGGTAAAGGCGGGGGCCAACACCTTCGATGAGGCTGAGTCGCAGGTGAGCCACCAACCGAGCATGGTAAGCATCATCCATTAACCGACGGCATTGCAGATTCTGTGAACTGACACAAACCGTGATTCTTTCCCGAGGACCATCCGTGGCAGGTGCTCCACTGGCGTTCCATTTTTACAGGGAAAGAACCTTGGTGCCAGAGGGCCGAATCGGTGGTGCAGCCGTCGGCGACTGGCCATTTCGGCAGAACGGCTCAGTACAGAACACCTGAGACCTGGCGGAAAAGGACCCAACTGCGCGTGCGGCGAATTTCCACGGGTTTCACGAATGCTCCGCGAGGGCCGTACGGCTCTTGAGGAACCCGGAAATAGGTGCGAATGATGTATTCCTCGGCCTCTGAATTCGGGCATTCGTTGACAGACACGAGCATCCAGTCCACCTGCTGGTGCTCCATCACAGGGTCCGGCAGATACGTTCCAGCGCGCTGCATCCTTCGGCTCCTTTCCTTCTCCTGACCACCCGAATTCCAGTAACGTCCGGATGTGGCGGTATGAGGGGCGATCCCCATGCCAAATGGCCAGGAGTACGACCGATTTGCGGAAAATGAGCCAAAACGCCTACCGTTCGCCGGGATTGAAGAGGATTCGGATGTGCACAGTGTATCCGTCGGACAACACATCACGCTGTCCGTTGGCAACATGAGAGAGTGCACCGGGGAGAAAACGGCAAGCTGAAGATATCGCCGGCATATTGCAACAGGCATCGCGCCCGCATGGACACGTGCCTCAACCTCGCGGCCCCAGGCCGATGGCCGCTTCCAGGAAACGGCACGTCGAGCTGCTCCCGCCAGGGCGCGACGATCTGACGCGCATTTCGAGAGATTGCGCCGGCAATCTTACTTTGATTGATGGACCGAGGGCGTAGGTGCTGGCGCCGCCGGCGTTTCTGATGAATTATCGAGAGGCATTTCCGGCTGGGGTAAATACCCGTGCCGCCTGTGGTAAATTCGGCGAACGGTATTGCCATAGAAGTGTCCGAAGCGGTTCGGCCGTTCCAAAAGCGGCAAAGATCGAATGGCCTCTCGATATTCCCGGCGACTGCTGGCCGAGGCATCTTCGCTGAGGCTCAGGATCCAGCCAGATGCCAACACCATGGCAGCGATCAGAATCCAACGGCGCATGGGTCAATCCTCCTGTGTTGTGAAATCAACGTTGCTTTCAGAACTTCACCTCATGGAATTTGGTCGCAGATACTTTAACAACAACGACGGCGACATTGCGCCAGCTTGCGAGTGCTCATTCGCAGTGCGACGCGAGGGCATCGCAGTCGCGTGCTGTCCGATTTGTGAACGGCAGGAAGAAGCGTCTGCCAACACGTTCGGTCATCTGCAAGCTGGCAGATGCAATCTCTGCGGGAGGGACTCAGGTGACCGTACCGAGAGCCCTAAGTCCGTTCCCGAGGTCCTTCATCGGCACGCCGACGCTTCCAGTTGATACGCGGCGGGAAAACATCGAGTTTACCGAACGTAGCGATGTTTCCTAGGTGGACTGGTGAAGCGGATCGACTCTGGGCTGCGACCGCAGAAAAGAAATGCCCAAATGGCATGCGATCATCGTGCATGACCAGACAAAGAGCGCACACATTCAGGCGGGTCGTGCGCCGCCATTACAGCACCGTCTTGAGGCAGACAACACCGGAGCGCCCAAGGCGGTAACATTTCGAACATTTGAACTAACCGTGATGGCATGCCACCATCAGGGTGAGTTATTGTTGGACGAATTCGGGGCCGGCGGCGGACTGCTCAACTGCGTGAGCACCTGGAGGATGCTGTTGAGATGGGCCATTCGCGGGCCGAACCGATCGACAAATTCGGTAAACATGAATTCGCCGTCAAGGAGGGCGTCAAAATTTTCGTTCACTTCTTCAGTGAGCTGATGAAGAAATTCCGTTTGGACGCGGGCGAGGGCTTCCGCGGCCTCGCGGCATTTTCGGGCGAGGTGCGGATTGGCCTGACGCCATTGCCCTAGCTCCATCGCTCGCTGTCGCTGAGTGTTTTGTACGTGGTTGACGAGGTCTTCGAGCAATTTGGTTTGCCGCTGCTCGATCGCCAGCAACTGACGCAGGAGCATGGCTACTTCGGCAAGACTCCCCGCAGGAGGAGGTGACGGCGGGGGAGCAGCTTGGGACACATCGATTTGAGTAAAAAGTGGCGGCCGCATGGGTCGGTTCTCGCTCATGGTCACGATACCTCCTTCATTTAACAGATCAGTATAACCAGAACCGACCGCAAAAGTCGAGTGTCGGGCGCGGGACTTGAGAAAAAGTTTTTCTTCTCCCCTTGAAAAAAGATTTCCGTGTGGGCAAATCCCGCAAATTCTTTTCCGCAAGAACATCCGACGGAGCCGTAAAGTTCCGCGTCATCGGTATCCGATGACGATGACGCACGCGGGAGATTTGCCGGTTCTCCCGTTTGAACTGGCTCAGCAGAAGAGTTAGCAAACCCCGGGTTGGCATCAGCGAGGGCTTATGACACAGCACGACAAGGTGGGGACCAGGTCGTCCCTGCGGTTAGGTTTTTTCACCGCGGTTCCACTCGCAGACGGCGGATACGTGGGGGGATACCTGATCCTCAATGGGGTAGGTCGCCCTATCGAATTTCACTGCACGACGCCTGTCCGACCCACCCGAGCACAGGAAATTCTCTACGGCCCGACCCTTAAGCCGTATCTTCTGGGTGAACAAATGGCACCGGCCTTGATCGCCAAGGCGAAGTCGGGGGTGGAAATTGTCTTTGTTTCGGAGTGGGAAGCCCTCACACTTTCTCAGGTGGTGGAACAGCCGGTGGTACTCGTTGTTTCACCTGAAACGACAGAGGCGGTGGACTGTGGTTTGGTAGCCAGTGCGGCCTCGGGAGGTCGGTGCCCCTCGGCAACCGGTGCCCCATTTGTGGGCGCAGCCCTTCTCGAATGCGGGGCGATCCCCGCCTGTCGGAGCCTACAGATTGGGCGAAACACGCTTCTCATCCCGGAATCGTCGCGTGAGACGCTAACGCAGGTGCAAGAATTTCTTTCTCCGTGGGCTGAAGCGTTCGACCTACTGGAACCGTTCGGACGGATTCGCGCGGCCTTAGAAGAAGCTCTTCGACGGGGGTAATTGCCCATGCTGTTCCGCGTTCTGTGGCGACGCCGAAGCAACTCCCACGCCGAACACCCACCCTTTGAGGCAACCAACGACGAGAACTCTCCCAAGACGATGGCGGAACGTGAACTTCCCACTGCAGGCACGCTCACAACGCCCGCTGGACAATCCTCACCCCTCGAAACCTACGAACCGTTTACCCTCAGCTTCCGGATTGACCCTTATGTGACCGGCTGGAATCGCGGACTGGAACGTGGGCTGGCCGTGGACACCCAGACATGGGAACTGGCGGCGCCTGCTTTCCGCGTTTTGGCACTCAATCCAGGGACCAGCAAAATCGAAGTCAAAAGCTTTTTATTTCTTGATCATGCCGACACTGCGAGCGCGGAGGATGCGGGAGCGAGTGGAAGCGCTCTCTCCGGTCAGACGGTAAGAAGCGGAGCAGAAGGCTCCGTCAATGCCATCAGCTCGGCGGAGTCCCGGGCGACGGGGCATTCCTCAGGACCGCGGCGCGGGGTCAGGTGCGATGCCGCGGTTTTGCTTCAGCGATTGGCGCCTGGTACCGGGCACCGCATCCAGCCTCCCGAGGATGTCATCAAGTTGGAGGACAGACTCCATTATCTGCTCCAGCCACCCCTGGAGTTCATTCTTGCCGAACGTCAACTTGAGTTTCCCCACACACCGTTTCCTTATCAGTTGGAAGGAGTGGCCTTTTTATTTCCCCGTCATGCGGCCATTCTGGCGGACGAAATGGGTTTGGGTAAAACAATGCAGGCCATTACGGCCATTCGACTGCTGCTCCGGTGCGGGGAAGTTCGTCGGGTGCTTCTGGTGTGCCCTAAGCCGTTGGTGAGTAACTGGCGACGGGAATTTGAGCTTTGGGCTCCCGAAATACCGGTCATGGTGATTGAGGGCGAACCACAGCGCCGCCGCTGGCAGTGGGAGTTGACCACCGTCCCCGTCAAAATCGCCAATTACGAGCTGTTACCTCGAGATCAGGAGTTTTTCACCGCAAAGGACGAAAGCGGCGAGCCGAAGGTGAGTTTTGACCTCGTCGTCCTTGACGAGTCCCAGCGGATCAAAAATCGCAGCGGTGCCACCAGCCAGGCGGTCCGCGCGATTTCCCGCAAACGAAGCTGGGCCCTCACAGGCACGCCGGTCGAAAACAGCACCGACGATCTGGTGGGGATTTTCGAGTTTCTTTCCCCTGGATTCCTCACGACGGATATGAAACCCCATCGATTGGGCAGGACCATCGCCGATTTCGTGCTGCGACGAACGAAGGACCAGGTGCTGACCGATCTGCCGCCCAAACTGTTCCGCGATGCCGAAATCGCATTGACTCCCGAACAGTGGAAAACCTACGAGATGGCGGAAAAAGAGGGCGTCCTGCGGCTATCCGAACTGGGCGCGGAAATCACGATTCAGCACGTCTTCGAGCTTGTCATCCGCCTCAAACAAATCTGCAATTTCGACCCCGTGACTGGGGCCAGCGCGAAGATGGAGCGGCTGGAAGTCGATCTGGAAGAACTTGCCGACAGCGGCCGAAAGGCCATCATCTTCAGCCAGTGGGTGGCAACGCTGGAAGAAATCGGCCGACGGCTGCCGCAGTATCGCCCCCTTTATTTCCATGGGCGAATTCCCCCGCGTCAGCGGGAGGAGGTGATTCACCGTTTTCGCGAGGATCCCGAGCACCGGATTCTTTTGATGAGCTACGGAGCCGGCAGCGTGGGGCTCAATCTGCAATTTGTCAATTACGTCTTTCTGTTCGATCGGTGGTGGAATCCTGCGGTTGAAGATCAGGCGATCAATCGCGCCCACCGCATCGGCGCAGCAGGGCCGGTGATCGTGACCCGATTCTTGGCCGTGGACACCATCGAGCAGCGGATTAATACCATCCTCGAGCAGAAAAGGGCTCTGTTCGAGACGATTTTTTCTGCCACGACCCCGAAAAAACTGGCCCTCACCCAGGAAGAGATCTTCTCGCTCTTCAATTTGCAAGCCCCTCAAGCGGCGAGGGCAGCGTGACAGCCATTTTAAGGGGCCTTCTCCGCCACTGCGGTGGGACGATCTTGCGGAGGCGAACAAAATTTCCTCGCTTCTGCGTGCGCCGGCGGGTAACTTGGCTATTGAAATTTTTGGAGAGGAAAAAACTGCTGCGGGGTGACGGCCACGCAAAACGTGTATCGATTTGACCGGTCTGGGGGAGGCGAATCGAACGGGCGATGGTCGTCCCCCGAGCAGTCTATATGGCTTGAGTTCTCGATAACGGAGCACGCACAACCCCCGCTTCCCGTTTGGAAAGAGTGGGCGAGGCGTCTTTTCCCTTCGGTTCGCCCGCTCTTTCTCTTTTTCTCTATTTCAACAAGAAATCTCGGCACGCTCTCCACGTGCGCGATCTTAAGAAATCCCAGGATCGTGCAAGCGCGTGCTGGAAAGAACGCTTTGAGATTCGGCCTAACGGTTCACCCGGCCCAAGGGGGTAGAAGCGACAGATCCGAGAGACATCAAACGTTTACGTCAACCAATGATTTGCCACAGGGTGACCATTTCCTCGGGCCCCACCACACGCGCTCTCCGCTTGACGGCTGTTATGTCTGGAGAGCAGTGGTCGTCCGTCAGGCAGATAACGTCGGCGTTACGAACGAGGCTCCCTGGGGGCCTTGCTGAAGGCCCTACAATGAGAACCCGACATTCCGCCCGCGTGCGAAAGGCCTTGTGCCAACCGTACACCAGGATTTCAACCTCCGGCCTGGCATCGGGGCGGCTTCGTGCGCGCCCCATCAGTTTCAGCAGCACGTTTTTCATCGCCTCAGGGAGCTGTTCACAATCGTCCGGTTGGCCGCTGATCATGACATCCAGGTCGAAAACATCCCGTTTGACAAGGCCATTGCGGCACCGCGTCAGCCGCCCTGCCCGATGGAAATAGTCGATATTCACCCCGTCCCGGATTTTGTCGGGTGCAGTTGCCACCCGGGGGTGCCAGAGATGATAGGTCCAGGTGCGATTCCTCAAGGAAACAACCCGAACTCCCGCTTTGTGGAGACGCAGGCCCAAATCGTCGTCTTCGCACCCCCAGCCGCGATAATTCTCATCAAATCCGTTGATTCGCTCGAAATCCTCGCGCCATAAAGCAAGATTTCCGCTGAGAACTCGGGGCTTGGTCGGGTGGCGGAGAAAGTGATAGAAAACGGCCTTCCAATGGGCGCGTCGCAGCCGCGCGATTTCTCGTCGTGGCATCCACCGGGTAAAAACCCCAGATTGTACGACTTCTTCCGTAAATGTCTGCGTAACCTCTTGACTTAAGCGAAGGCAATCCGTCGTCATCGCCCGGCCGGGCTGGCGTGCTCGCATGTGGATGGCCAAATGATCCGGCGGAACGACGCAGTCACCGTCCAGAAACAGCACGTATGCGGCCACTGTCGCGGCGAAGCCTTCATTCCTGGCCCTGGCCGGACAAAATCCCTCGTGAGGATGGGTCACAAACTTCACAGGCAGGCCCGTTTCCTGGCGAAATCGCTCGACAACCCGGGGCGTTTCATCCTGGGAGCCATCGTCGGCCACCACGATCTCGAACGGAGGTGAACTCTTTTGGACCGCCAACGACAGAAGCACCCGACGAAGGTGCCACGGTCGCTCGTATGTGGTCACGACCACCGCCATTTCGGGTTTGTTCATGGGATTCCGTTCCGAGCTGTCCATGCGTCCGAATGCAAACAGGCGAACCGAGGTTGGGACGTTTCAAGCCTGCGGCGGAAGTTCTGCCACACCCCATTATGAGCTGACTCACGGACACGGACAATTTCGGTTAAGGCCGAGGCTCTGGCGTCCGCACCCCAGGCTCTGGCGTGCGCACCTCGACAGGCTGTCGCGCGGCGCAACACACTTGGAGAAAAAGATCCGCGTGGCCCATCGAGGCGGCTATGAACAGGGCCACGGCCCCACGCCCTAACTAGCGAATATTACGCGAGTTCCGTCTAGCGACGACTCTTCGCCCGGGCAGGTCGTGGGGCGGCACGGCGCGTGCGATTTCGTTGGCTCTGAGAAAATCCCCAGTTAGAAAGTCGCGCTTGACAATACAGGTATTGCAGCACTACAATGCCAAACGAAAGTGATACTGAGTCTCAAGACACGCCGTATCAGCAACTAAGCATTTTCAGAATGGAAAGTAGATAGATTATGTTCAGTCATTGTAAAAATCAGCGGCGGTCGGCGTTCAC
>NZ_JBAMME010000179.1:8571-8662 GCF_039793925.1 Thermogutta sp.
TGAGAAAATCCCCAGTTAGAAAGTCGCGCTTGACAATACAGGTATTGCAGCACAACAATGCCAAACGAAAGTGATACTGAGTCTCAAGACA
>NZ_JBAMME010000180.1:0-214 GCF_039793925.1 Thermogutta sp.
GAAAAACCGAAGGACCAGACGCTCTCTTCCTGGGAAGAGTTCCGCCGCACCGTTCGCGATCACGCCGAACTGTTCATGGACGAAAAACCCAAAGCCTTCGGTGCCCTCCGCAAACATCTGGTGTGGTACACAAAAGGATGCCCCAACTCTTCCGCCTTGCGGGCCCGCGTCATGAGTGCGCCTGATTTTTCGGCCGTGTGGGCTTTCTTCGAAG
>NZ_JBAMME010000180.1:224-1063 GCF_039793925.1 Thermogutta sp.
GTTGCGGCTTCGGGCGCCGATCTGCTCACCTGCAAGATAGGCCGAAACGACACGTCCGCTCAGGCGGAGGGATCCCCATGAAAGTCATCGTGGCAGAAACGGCGGGTTTCTGCCAAGGAGTCCGCACGGCCTTGGAAATGGCGCTGGAAGCGGCCCGATCCCGGCAGGAAGAGCCGTTGTGCACCTTCGGGCCGCTCATCCATAACCGCCAGGTCCTGGCCATGCTCAGGGAACGGGGCGTGGAAGAGGCGGCGACGGAAGAAGACTGCCGAAACCGATGGGTCATCATCCGGGCTCACGGCATCCCCCCGGACCAGCGCCGCCGCCTTAAGGAGATTTCGCGAGGCCTCATCGACGCCACGTGCAAAAGGGTGGCCCGCGTCCAGGCCATCATCCGCAAACACGCCCGCAAGGGATACCACACCGTCATCGTGGGCGACGCGGATCACGCGGAAGTCATCGGCCTGATGGGCTACACGGAAGAACGCGGCGTGGTCGTCCAGTCGCCCCACGATGTGGATCGCCTTCCGTCCCAGTGGTCCTCGGTCCTCTTGGTAGCTCAGACCACTCAGAACGAGGAGGTGTTCCGCCAGGTTGAAGCGCGATTCCGTGAAAAGTTCCCTCACGGTCTCGTGGAAAACACCATCTGCGGGGCCACTCACGAGCGCCAGAGCGAAGTGAGGCGTCTGTGCGCCCACGTGGACGCCATGGTCATCGTGGGCGGGACTCACAGCGGAAACACCATCCGGTTGGCCGAAACGGCTCGAGAATGCAGCGTCCCCACCTACCATGTGGAAACGGAAAAGGACTTGAATCCCAAGGAAATGGCCCGATTTCAC
>NZ_JBAMME010000181.1:0-1062 GCF_039793925.1 Thermogutta sp.
GGCGCAGCATACTGAACAAGGGGAAGGAGCCGGCCGCCATGCTGGTCATCGCGACATACCCGAGGTGAGGCACGGTTGCCCGGAAAGCCCAGCTGTGAGAACATCGAAGCGCGCGAGGATCTGGGGAAATCCGTCTACATGCATGGCATGCTCCCTAGGGAGTATCTGGGTAAGTACGAGGACTCGCTGGAGGAGGTCGAGGCCGAGGTCCTGGGCAGGAGCGTTAAGGTATACGACTTGACACAGGGCTTCGGCTATGGAACGCCCCTCTGGCCGTACTTCGATGACGTGAAAATAGAGAGGATGCATTATCACTCCAGATCTAGGGTCCTCTCACAGGTTTTGACGCATACTATGCACGTGGGCACGCACATAGATGCACCGGTGCATGTGGAGGAGGACTATCCGTACATAGATCAGATACCGCTCACCCGGTTCATCGGGAAGGGTGTGGTGGTGGACATTCCGAAGGAAAAGTGGGGGATTGTGACGCCGTACGATCTGGAGAGGGCCGAGCCGTCCATAGAGCCCGGCGACATAGTGATAGTGCACACCGGGTGGCACAGATTCTACGGCGACAACATCAAGTACTATGTCTACGCGCCAGGCTTCTACAAGGAGGCCGGCGAGTGGTTCGTCAAGAGGGGAGTGAAGCTCGTCGGAACGGACACGCAGGCCATGGATCACCCGCTGGGAACCAGGATCGCCCAGCCGCCGCCGCTAGTTCCGTGGGTCCTAGAGGAATACAAGAAGGAGACGGGGCGCGACCTCTACGCGGACTTCCCGTACTGGGAGCCTTGCCACAGGATACTGTACACGCATGGGATCCTAGGGATAGAGAACGTCGGAGGGGACGTGGACAAGGTTCTCGGGAAGCGTGTGACGATAATAGCGCTGCCGCTCAAATGGTACAAGGGCGACGGCTCCATGATAAGGTTGATTGCAATCGAGGAAAAACGTTGAGACAATTAACACTATTAATTGTTTGAGATGCTGTGTTTCACAATCTGTATTTAGCTATGCGATGCAATATTATATTAACTGGAGATCGTAGGCCGGGGC
>NZ_JBAMME010000182.1:0-1061 GCF_039793925.1 Thermogutta sp.
CAAACTCATTCCAGAACTCCTGCCACATTTTCCAGAGCCACCGCTGGAAGGGTGAGGGGTTAACCGTAATGTAATCGTCTGCATTGCTTCCTCGCAGGATTTTTTTTCTGCCTGGCGGGAATAATCCCAGCCTGCTCCCTGCGTGAATGTCGGAGATGACCACTATCGCATCGGTTTTCATTTCTGTTTTCATTTTTTCTTCCCCGTTTCCTGCAGCAGGTAGACCGGAAACTGCTGCATCCGTCCGAAAATGTTCGGGCGCATCACATGCGCAGCTCGCAACTTGCCCGACTTGACCAGCTGAGCCAGAGCCCGCCGCAATCTCATTTTCCCGGTGTTCGGGAAAAGCTCGCTGATTTCGGCGAATGTCAATCCGGTTGAAGCGGTGCTGATGGTATCCAGCACCTGGTTGATTTCCTCCTGCCAGGCTTGCAGTGGGGTTTGTTTTTCTTTCTTCCTCATTTTTCTCCTCCATTTCCATTCCGGTAATACTCCACCGCCTTGACAGCGAAAAAGGCGGAGATGAGAGCCACCAGCGCGGTGGCTGTTCCGCCGGTATCAAGGTGGTGAGTGAGTGATAAGAAAATGATGACGCCGAGCGTCAGAACTGCAAAAACAAAGCGGGTGCGGTTCAGGATGATTTTCATACTCACCAGTTTGCCAGCCGGTATGTGAAACCGGCTCTTCCTTTTGGTTTCAGGTTGTCAATCCCCACCAGTAGTTCACCCCGCCAACGGATAGCGTGCAGTTCCAATCCAGCCCAGACCGCAAGTTCTGCATCCTGCAGTCTGTCAGATGAGAACTCGCCGGCGATGATTGGTGAGATGATGAATGGCCGGGATGTGAGCAGAAAACCCGCTGGCCCGGCGGTGAGTTTGAAGGCGTGGGTGCCGAGCGTGCCGGTCCACCGGTGCAGAACGCCATCCTTTACCGCCAGCACGTTCACCTGTCCGGCCGGGTTTGAAGTCATCTGGATTGCGGTGGGGGTGGTTCGGACAAGCAGCGTGGTCACGGTATCCACCCGCCCGATGATTGTCGGCGGAGTGCCCGCCAATGCCAGC
>NZ_JBAMME010000183.1:0-49869 GCF_039793925.1 Thermogutta sp.
ATCACTGCCGCGGCGTTGCGTCCAGTGCCACAAATTGTAATCGATGGGCGAGAAGTCAATGCCGTAAACATAACCCACAAACGGAGCTGGATTGATCGATGTTTGGCCGTTGAGGAACACCCCGAGGAGGGTTCCAGTTACATCCATGGCGTAGATATTGCCGGAGATATCCGACGCAAAGAGTGTGGTCGCATACTTGCCGTCTTCCACATTTTGCGGTCCGGCGGCCAGGCCGCTGAATCGGATCGGTGCACCGTTGAGGGGATTGACGACCTGGGTGATGTAATGGAGCTGCGGACCGCCGTTGGGATTCCGTGTGAAGTAGCGCACACCTTGTTGCGGATCAACGGGAGTGAAGCCCCACGAACCGCCGTTGGCGTAGGCCGTGACGTTATCAACATAGTACAGACCACCCGTGTTCGACACAGCGAAAAGCCGCCATCCAGTACCCGGGACGTTCAGCCAGGCGAGTCCCGTGATGTCTCCGCCCACGCCCTCCCCGGCAAACTGGAGCTGCCGAGCTTGATTCAACTCGACAGGATTTGTCGGATTCACGTTACCTCTCAGCTCAACAGTGGCCCCCACAGCCACGGCCGTACCAGAACCCATCGCCGAATTGATGGCATCAGCGATTTTTTGCGCCATTTCCTGGGCCGTGTACCCCGCTCCAAAGGGGATGGGAGTTCGGGGTCTAGTTTCGTCGTTTGGGCCGTGCCGACCATCAATGTAGACGAGCCCAGGTGAATGGGTGAAATCGAACGCCGACGCGTTCAGGAATGAAATTCTGTCGCCAGGGCTTTCCGGATTTGCGTCGTCCGTGGCCCGATAGGCGTAGCTCGCATCAATTTGGAACGTATTCACAACCGATTCAATGTTTAGCCCAAGTTGCCGGCTCGTCCAAGTTTCCTCAAAGTCGATGGGCTGGCGACCAGGACGGACGTTGTAGTCGCCCTCTATTCGCACCAAGTCTTGGTCTTGATTACTAAGCGTCACCTGCGAATCTTTCTCAAGCGACACACGATTGCCCACGAAGCTGGCCACCACCGTGAAGGCAGTCTGTGCATTGATAGCGTTGACCAGATTGGTCGCCAGCACACTCCCCTGATCGCCCACATTGAAGCCAACACGTACGTTTGCCGGATTAGTCAGGGTATTGTTGTTGTCAAATTCGAAGGAAACCGACGCCTGGCCACCGCCACGAGCGAAGCCATGGATAGTAACCACCACGCCGTCCAGGGCGGCCGTAGCGGTTGCGGGAAGAACAATCACGGGGCCGCTATCGAACTCGAAGAATATTGTCGTCGTAATCCCCTGCGTCGGATCGGAGTACGTCAGACTGAAGTAATCGCCATCACGGAAGGCCGCGGCGACCTGGGGATTCATGCGAACATCAATGCCGAGATCGAATTCAAACTCATGCCCCTTCCCGGTCGCATCGGTGATGGTGAACCAATCACCATCGCGGAAGTCCCGTAATTGAAACTGATAGACAGGCTGGGTCTGGGAGGCCGGATTGGCAAGAATCGTCGGGGCCGTGAAAAGCTGACCGACCGGAACGATATTGCTGAACAACCGATCTCCTGATGCCCGCTGTCCGTTGTTGATCAAGGGATGGTTGATGGCCGTTCCATCGGGGTTAAGGATCCACACCAGGTTGTGCCCAGAAGTGATTCCACTCAGGCCGGCTCCCAGATCCGGGTTCGGCACGTTACCTACGATCATCACCTGGCGACCTAAATTGCCGGTGTTTGTGTAGTGGTGGACGATTGCTTCCACATAAAGGCTATTATTGGGATCGTTTTGTAGGGCGTTTAGATTACCTGGGTCACGGCGGATAATGTTGATACCTGTGTCTGTATCTAGAAGGAGGTTATTAGCATTCCCGGTATCAAACTCCCGGTAGCGCGGATTGAAATCTACCCCCGGCCCCTGTGTCACCGTCATCAGCCGCCCGTCATTTCGCATGGCAATGTCGTGGTACACAATACTGGGGCTTCCGGGCAAATAGGGATCAGACCAGTCGGTCACGTCGGTTTCCACGGCCCCTGTAAAGGGATCCACCGTGAACAGATCGGTACCCGTGAGCGTGTAGAAGACGACGTCACCCAACTGGAACTCGTCGGGGACCAGGCTGAGCCGCTGCTGGACCGTGGTGACACCTGAACGCCCACCACCCTCGATGTGCTCCTCCACAATCCGCGTGATGGAGTTGATAGGTTCGAGTCGCACCAGCGGATAGGCCGTGGAATCGGCGCTCCACGTGCCACCGATGACAGACGACAACACCTGGGGAGTGGCCAGCGCGGAGGTCACAGCGATGTAATAAGTGGCGCCGTTGCTTTCCGGCAGATACACAGGACCAATGTAGGGATCGCGATTGCCAACCGATCCACGGTTCAAATCCTCAATGGCGTTCCCGATGACCATGGCCATATCATCCGCAATATTTGAGTCGTTGCTGCGGAGGATCAGCCGGCCTTGGCTATCGAACACCCAAATGGCAAGATCCGGTCGGGCCATGACATCGGCATAGTCGATGTCGAAAACGGTGGACCAAATTGCACCGAGGTCGTTCAGGCCACCAATGGACTGGATGCCCTGAAGGTCCACATCGAAGCGGTACCAGTCAATGTCAGTGCGTCCGCTGAGGTACCCTGTCACAGCGATCGTGTTGCGGTCATTGCTGAGCAGATTGCCCAGATACTGAGCATTGGCGATAGTATCGTTATTTGCCGTCGTTTCGCTCGTTTCACCGAGCAATGGATGATGGGCCGGCTGGCCAAAGATTTCGATACCGTTGGTGGCGTACCGCACGTCGGCGTATTTCACCATGCCGCCAGCCACTTCCTGCATTTCTTTCAGACGGATTTGGAGTTGATAATGGCCGGCCGTGTTATTGATGACCCGCACCGGCGTGTTGAGTGCATTGAACCGCGCATGGACGCCATCCAGGAAGATTTTGCCACCAACGTACCGGGCGGTAACTTCAAAGCCTTTCGCCGACTGCTGCGCATTGATCGCGTTCACAATGGCATTCGCCACCTGTCCGGGTGTTAACGAATTGTCAATGCGCACGGGCACGGCGTTGGGGTCGGTCAGCGTCCCATCTTTATCGAACTCAAACACGATCGTCTGGAAGTTGTCGGAAACCAGGAACTGCGTTCCGTCGGCGATCTGAGAGCCGGAGGGGATGTTCGTCACCGCCAGCGGGCTGCGAACCCGGACGTAGTACGTGTGGACTTCTCCAGCCGGGCCAGGTAATACCACGCGCATGCCGCTATCTCGCGGATTGATGCTGTAGTAATCGCCGAGCTCCGACGGATTGCTGGAGGTGGAGCGGATCCACGCGTCCCGGCTCATGGATTGGGCCAGGGTTGTCTGAGAGCCTTCCGGAGACTCCGTAAGCGAGTTGTCGCTCCGCGCCAACACGTTGCCGTCGGCATCGATCAGCTCGACGATGGTGTCGAGGGCAAAAGTGGTGCGATCGATGTCGATCCACACTTCCGTACCGGCTGTAGCGTCGAAACTGTACACGTCTGAGTCGTTTGGCGAGCTGAACCGTACGGTTCCATAAACGTCGAAGCCCAGCCGCAGGTTGTCATCGCCCGCCTTTTCATTGGGCGCAAGCTGTCCCAGATATTGGGCCTGCTGTGGATACGGATTCCAGTCCACGTTCTCCTGGCCGGTTTCGGCTTCCACAACCGTCGCCACATTACGGTCGTGGGCGTACTCGGTGAACCTGATGCTCCGCCAATCACCGGGTCGGCCTGTGCTTGCGCCGTTACCGTTCGTGTCGTACTGCGGGTCGCCGAAAATGTCTAACCCGGCGCCCACCGTATCGTCGGCGAGGGAGGTGAAAATCACGGGATAGCCGGGCATGCCGATGATCTGAAGGATACCGCCGATTCGGTCATCGATCTCGGTAGGACCACCAGCCGCGGTAATACCCGCATTCTGGCCCCACAGCTTCACCACGAGGCTCTTATCCCGGCTGCTTTGCAGGCGCAATCCGCCCTCATGATGATAGTTGGGGATGACGATTTCGTTGTAGAGAATATGCACAATGTCTGCGTCATCCCAGACTCCCTGGCCATTCAGTGTTCCGGCGCGGACTTCCATGCCGTTGATCTGGTTGCCGATCATGCGGTTGCCGCGGACCAGAGGCCCGAAGTTGTCTGAATATTCTTCGAAGACGTCGATGAATCCTGTGCTGCGACCCCAGTCGGGCACTTCCCAGGCATTGAGCGAGTTCACATCGACGCTGACGACGTGGCCCTGGTTGTTGATAAACCGGTTATTGACAACCACCGGTTGCGCACCGCGGACGTAAATGGTCGCAGGTGTGATGAATCCGCGGCCGTTGCGGTCACCGGCCGAATTGGCCCCATTGTTCTCAAAGCGGGTGTTAGCAATGCGGACGTGTGCCTGACGAACCTCGATCGGATCGAATCCTGCGAATCCGCCTTCAATCGCAGATTGTCCACCCGCGTAGGCGATGACGGCCTGATCGATACTTCCCTCCGACATCGGTGCGAAGCCGATCCCCGCCCAGTCGCCGGCTCGAGGCTGCTGACCACTCGTGTTCTGGGCTGTGTTGAACGTCCCACCGGCGCCGTAGCGATTGTCCAGAACGGATGTGAAGACCACTTTGTAGCCGGGAACTGTTTCGGCGAAGCCCGGACGACCTTCGGCAATGAGCTGAGCGCCTACTTCAGTCTCAATGCGGCTGCCCTGCAATTTAACGATCACGCCGGGGTCAACCATCAAACGGGCATCGATCCGGGCCTCTCGATTGCCGAGGCCTTCCACTTTCAGTTGCGCACCCAACTGGCGCAGCGTCACGGTTGCGCCAGCGCTCGTTGCGGTGACGTCCAAGCCTCGAGACGTCCTTGCCGAGTTGATGGCGTTGGCCAGTGCGGTGGCAATGTCAACCGCCGTGCTGCTGAGCGTGTACGGCACGGCAATTCGGCCTGGCAGCACGCCGTCACCGTTGTCGAATTCAAAAACAACCCGCGTCCGACCATCGAAGATCGAGAAATATTGCCCGTCGAGCGACACACTCCCTGCCGGGAGCTGAATCTGGAAGTCGTTAAGCAGGGTGACTGCGGGAGCGGTGGAAGCGTTTTGGATCGGTCCACCCGGCGTGCCCGCGATCGCCAGGTTTTCCGGAACATAGTGCACAATGTCCCAATCGTCCCAACGGGCGAAGGTGGTCAGTTTCTTTGTCGCGCTACCTGCTGGGGTTTTTACCCGAACATAAAGCCCATTGATGGTGTTATTAACGACATAGTTTCCGTGAATGACTGGGCCAACGCGCTCGTAATTGACTGTGTAGGGCGCGTTCGGGTCCCAACTTTGATACTTCGTGTCGGCGAAGCTGTTCGGATCGGCCGACATGGCCGCATCGGC
Source organism: Thermogutta sp. (assembly GCF_039793925.1). Taxonomy (GTDB): domain Bacteria; phylum Planctomycetota; class Planctomycetia; order Pirellulales; family Thermoguttaceae; genus Thermogutta. The sequence continues at coordinate 5,410 of NZ_JBAMME010000183.1, forward strand.
ACTGTGGGTGATCCGGCTGAACACGATCGTCGGCCGGGATTCCACCATGTGAACCGGGTCGTAGACCGAGCGAATTCCGTTGACGACGACCTCACCGCCACCGTAACGGATATCCGCATTGCTGATGTAGTTGAGGAATATTCCCTGGTCTTCGAGAACCTGACGCGGCGGGAGTCCAGAGGCTGGATCGTAGGCCTTGATGAATTGATAGTCCAAATCGTTCTTGAAGACGATGCCACCCCAATCGCCGGGCATGGGGGTTGTATTGTTGTTGGGCTCGGCATCCCGGCCGAGAGACTCGTCATAGTAGGAAGTGAAGTAGACCGAGTGGAAGGGCGTTCCTAAAACCTGGAGGGCACCGCCGCTTCGGTCAATGCCTTCGGCAATGCTGCCCACCATGATGTTCGAACGGAACAGTTTGATGACTGCCCCCGCGTCGATCATCACGGTGACACCCATGGGTAGGTCCATGCGAACACCGTCGGCAAGCGGGGCATTGTCCACCAAGCGGCGACCGATTTCGTAAGGGATGTTGTCGCGAAGCGTTGCCGGGTTATTGGGATCGTCGTTGGCAAAGTTGTTACCCACAATGCGCACGATCGTCCCTGGCTGTGCCGCCGCGAGGGCTCCGGCGATAGTGCTGAAAGGACTATCGATTGAACCGGTGGGTGCCGACGATCCCGAGAGTTTGTCAACAAAGATGGTCTTGCTAGCTGGCTGGACGTTAAACCAGAAGTTATAGTCACCGCCGGGAACGCCGTCCAAGTCTCCGTCGAAGTAGACTCCAGTGGAATCGATCAGGCGTGCTGGACGCGCTATGTTCGGATCGCGGAACGTTTCTGGATTATCGGGATCCACCCCACCCGGCTTGTATGTGACCCGGAGCTTATACTGGCCCTGGGTAACGCCACCGATCCCGGAGTTGTCCAGTGTTGGGTCATACTGCGTGTTCCCGCTGGCGCTCACGCCGATGTAGTAACGTCCCGGGGTGAGATAAACCCTGAGTGCCGAGTCGTCGCTGTAGAAGTCGTCGTTGCGGGCCACGACCTCATAGGTTGTTTGGAGGAATTCCTTTTCGACGGGCACGCCGTTTTCCATCACAACGTACTTTTGCGCGACCTGAACCTCGCGATACAATGTGACGGCCGCATTCAAAAGACTGGAGTTCGTCATCCGCTCCGCCAGGACCTCAACATCCAGCAGGCCCCGCTCGTTGAGATCGAAGCGGTACATGTCGATGTCCATGTTGTCCGGCCGGAACATGTGACGGCCGTGGATGATGTCAGCCACGCCAGGGAAGACGGGCTCGAAAGAACCGACAACGGCCTGGGCGTCTTCCGAACTTCCCATGATTACGAATGGAGGAAGATCGTAGCTGTGGCCGTAACCCAATAGGTGGCCGATTTCGTGCATTGCCACCTGGAACCAGGCCCCGCCGAATTCGCTGGCGCCCCAGTTTTCGGCGTAATCCATAACCGCCATTCCCATTCCGGCGACACCGGCCACGCCACCCGGTGCGGATTGGAGGCCCATCAGCGCGAGGTCGCCCGTTACGATTGCCAGCCCGCCCTGTTCTGATTCATAAAACTGGATTCCCAAATAGTGGCCGTAAATCTCGAAGATTTCTCGCGCGCGTTGCTTTTGTGCTTCGGTGATGAGGTTCCAACTGGCCCTCGGGAAGTAATACGGAATGCTCGGGATCTGTGTGGAGCCGTCCGGGCTGGACTCTCCCGTCGAATAATGGTCTTCAATCAGAATGCTGTCGTAGTCCGGCAGATCTCGATGGCCAGGCTCATCAATGGCACCAGGCCATTCGAGGTTGTAGGAAACCGAACCAGGCGTGACGATCGTGCCGCTGATAATGACGCTTTGCCCGACAGTCCCACTGCCGAATCCCCCTCCAATAGTGACGGCATTATAGAAGGTAGACGGAGCGTCTGCTCCCTCTGACATATTCCAGGTTTGAATCGGCCGATATTCGCTGCCAATTCGTAGCCGCGCAGATCCTGTGCCGAAGTTCGCCAGATCCTGACCGAAGTCCAGTCGAACGAGGTTCTTATTCGCATCGTAGCTGACAGAGACCGGATTAATGACAAGATCGTCATCTGGGGAGGCTGTTTCCCTGGTGAAGATGAGTTGGTAGAACCGGGGATCCTGTGCTGCGTTCCGGTCAAGGTCATCGTCGTTGAAATACACTTCAATAATATTGCGTTCCTGATACAGGCTTTTTATTACCAAGCGGCTGTTTTGACGGTCCACATAGACCTGGCTGCCCTGCAATGTGACCACCGTACCGGCAAGTTGAACAGTCAGGTTGAGTCCCTGGCTCAAAACAGCGTTAGCAATTTTCTGCGCGACAATATCAGCGGTATCCGAGCTTGAGTAGACAATCGGAACGTTGCCGCTGCGCACCCCGTTGCCTGTGTCAAATTCAAAGGTGGCTGTGACCGTGCCGTCGCCCACGCGGAATGTCTGTCCGTCGCTGATCTGATTGCCCGCCGGGGCAGTGATTTGCCAGTCACCGCGATAGACCGGTTGCGGCACGACCGCAAGGACCTGAGGCCCGAGGTTTATGTCGAACTCCAATGTGAGATCCTGCCCCACCTTGAGATCAGGATCGTAGCGGAAAGGCAGCGGTGGCGAATCCAGGTTCATGAGGGGATTTGGGCCGGTTCCCTTAATGATGAGATGATACTTATCATCGGGAAGATTCTCGGCAAAGCGGACAATGACTTCGTTAGGCTTGTCACCAATGCCGATATAACCGATGGGAACGACGACCTCGTTGCCTTCATTGAACGAATCATCCCCACCGGCGCGGACAAATTGAATGGCGCCCAGCGTTCGAGGATCGATCTGCTGACCCTCATTGAATCGGAGAATAAGTTCTCGGGGAGCAACGTTCAGCTCCGTACCTTCTTCGATCAGGCTTCCTTCATTGGGGATGACGGCCACGAGATCCGGCGGAGTGCCAGGAACTTGCTGACCGTAAATAGTTAATCGCCACGAGTTAAGTCGGCCGACGATGCCGCCAGCGCGGTCTCGGACGATGAGGGTCCAGTCACCGCCTGATGTTTCGCCCCAGTTACGATTGGTTGTAAACGTCCATCGGATGCCCGTGTCAAACGGGTTGTGAACGTGAGGGGTGGCGAGCACAGACTGCGTCCCGGAAGGAGATACGAGGACGATTTCCAAATCCCCTGGGCTGAGGTGGGAAATATCGACAGTGACCTCCACCCACTCCACTTTGTTAATATCCGGCGCCATGCTGATGACGCTGGAAATACCGGCGGGATTATTGTCGGGGATATTTTGATTGACCTGAAAGACCCCGGAATCGAGGGCGACTTCGGGACCAACAGGTTTCCAGTTTCTGGCTGCTTGAACCGCTGCTGCCGCGTTGATGGCTCCGAACCCGTACTTGTGGTTGATGTGGTAGCCGGCAGCATTGACCGTCCAGTCGGGATCAGTGGGATCATTTTGACGAGCGGTTTGCGCCAGAATGTACTGGATGTCTCGATAAGTCAGATTTGGGTTCGCCTGAAGCATCAAGGCGATAACGCCGGACACGACCGGGGCTGCTGCCGATGTTCCGGCGAATACAGACGTATAGTCTGTGTTGACGAGTGGGTCACCATCTGCATTACCTGTGACGTTGTAGCCATTGTCACCCGTGATGTCTGTGGTGGTGATTCCGTCCGCGTACGCGGAGACGAACAAATTGGCCCCTGGTTCGGAATACCAAGCCTGACGACCACTTGCGTCCAGGCTGCCGACAGCGATCGTGAAACGTGAGTTGGCATAGCCGTCATAGTTGGAGTTGTCCCCGCCTGCGCCGCCGTTTCCCGCTGACCAAACGTAAACAGTACCGAGGCCATTTCGACCGGTGGTTGCCCCTTGCTGTAGGGCCGCCAGGGTCAACGGGCCAGGGCCAGCAAACATGGCAAAGGGGACGCCGACGCCTGCATCAGGGGGACCCCAACTGTTGTTGAAGACCTGAATCGCGTCCAAACGGTGGGTCAGAGCTTGGGACTCCAGGAGGTCGCTTGTGGGCCCGGCGATCAGACGCAACCCTGCAAGTTGAGCATCGAAAGCCACCCCGGCGACGCCGGTCCTATTGTTGCCTGCCGCGGCACTCACGCCGGCCACCGCCGTTCCGTGGAAGTCGCCAGCACCCGGCGCTGGGTCTGTATCCCCTTGATTGAAGTCGTAGCTGAGGTCAGGACGGTAATTAGGAGCCAAATCGGGGTGCGTGTATTGCAATCCGTCGTCAACAATCGCGATGACAACGTTGTCACCCTGGACGAAATCCCACGCCGGCACCACGTTGATATCAGCTCCTGGAGTCCCACCGCTCTGCCCGGTGTTCAACAAGTGCCATTGATCAGTGAAAAATGGATCGTTCGGGATAAAGCGGGGCTGCCTCTCCTGCGGCACCAGAGGATAAAAGTACTGCACGACCCCCTCACTGCTTTCCATCCGGCTGACGGCAGTCTGCCAGGGCACAGAGGCATCGAAATGAAATACATACGCCCCTTTAATGCCGGTCGGCACCGCCACGTATTGTGCGCCCAACAGGCTCGCCGCCTGATCAGGGGTCAGAGAGTCGCCGATCCCGACGACCCAGTCGGTGGTTTGGGAGAATTGATAATCGGAGTACCGGTTGAGGTCGCTTGCCTGTTGGATCGCCCGTTGGAGCGTATCCTGCCACACTTGCTCGAGCGTGGAAGGGCTAATGCTCAGCAGCAAACGGTCTTCCACGCGTTCGACGCGCAGATCGCGGGGGCGATGGGCCTTTGGTTTCCGTTCTTTCTTGGCAGATGACTTCTTGGCCTTGCGGGCTCGGGACGAGAACAAGCGCATCGCATCCCAAATCTTCATTGCCGGTTCTCCCTCTCGCGGTGCCGGATCTTCGCTAAGAATGGCGCAATTGTTTTAAACAAGTCCGAAAAAAGCAGCACTGAATAAATCTCAGCGGATTCCGATTCGTAGCCGTATACCGATTAAAATTGCCCGGTCTCAAAATTGCAACCAAAATCCTCCAGATTGCCTAAAACTCCCTAATTTCCGAGCAAATGCCAAATTCGCCTCCGTGCGCGCGGACTATCTCAGAAGCTTTTTCGAACCATTTAGATGCACTTGAGAATTCGCTAGTTCCCGCACTTCTCGCCAAATTGTCATGAACGTCTCGGATATACCATTATGCCGGGGTACAAACCCGTCTCCTGGCGGGTATGAAGCAGGCTGGGGGCTCTGGGGGTCACTTCAGCGAGTTCAAACCGGGGTCCGGCGGTCACTCGCCCTGACCTCAAACGGGACTGGTCCGCCAGGTTGAATTCACCCGTGTTTTTCGGTTACACTGGTCGTGGCTGGGCCAAGATATGGGGTTGGGCGACGGGTATAGCCAAAAGGTGGATTTTTGTTGACGGCTGAATAAGCCGTTTTACAATGAAAAAGAGACGGCCCACTGGTAGTTTTCGAGGAAAGGACTTGTCATGAAGACGCGCGTTGTGGTGGGGGTCGTCTTGGGTGCAGCGGTGCTGGGCGGCGCGGCGCTCTTGTGGGGAGCGAGCGAGTCCGGTGTGGCTCGCCGCGAGGGCAGCACGCCGATTGGGTCGACGGGTGGATGGATAACGCATTCCACGGCAACGGACCGCGTTCAGCAGATTGTTCTCATTGACCCTTCCACCCAGTCGATGGCTGTGTACCATGTCGATCTGGCCAGTGGCCGAATCAGCCTGAAAAGCGTGCGGAATGTTCGTTACGACCTTTTGATGACGGAATTTAACACAGACGCGCCGTCGCCGCGGGAACTGGAGTCGCTCTGGAAAACACCCTGACCGGGGGAGAGGAACGCGTCAAAGCTCATCACGTCGAGGACAGTAGTCATGGCCCAGAAATTTTACACGACGAAAGAGGCTGCTGAATTTTTGGGGCTCGCTCCGGCAGACCTGAATGCCATGCGGGAGCGCAACGAGATTCGCGGCTTTCGGGACGGCAACGACTGGAAATATCGGGCTGAAGATATCGAGGCGTTGAAGCGCAAGCTACGGGCAGACGCGACTCGGCCGGCCCATCATACGCCGTCCAGCGATGAAGAGATCGTCCTCCTCGACGAGGATCTTGCTCCAGCCGATCTGGGCACCAGTGGCTCGGGAACGGTGATCGGAGCACCGGCCACCCCCAAGGAGGGAGCCAGCGACGTGAAGGTGACAGGGAGCGATATCGCGGCCCGGGGCGCGGAGAGTAGGCCGGAGACGCCCGCCGGGCAGGGTATTGTGTCACCCTTCGAAGATGAACTTTTGCCGATCGAACCCGAAGCGAGTCAGGCTTCGGCGGGAACAGATTCAGCGGTGAATCTGGGTGGTGAGAAATTGGAGGATGACGACGTCGTCATCGGTGGAAGCGGCAGTGGCAGCGACATCAGGTTGGCCAGTGACAGTGGGCTGTCGCTGATGGATACGAATGACAGCGGGATTTCGCTGGAAAGTGAGCTCGAGCTAGTTTCCACCGAAGATTCGCTGGAGCTTGATGATGACGACATGCTGGCGCTAGATGAATCGGTGGACACCGAGGCTCCGACACAGTTGAAAACCGACCACGAGTTCATGCTTACGCCTTTCGACGAGGCAGAAGAGGAAGAAACCGAAAGCGGATCGCAGGTGATCGCCTTGGATACGGAGCCTTCGACCGGTTCCTCTCCGGGGATGGCAGAATTGCTCGGCGCTCCAACAGAGGCTCCCTTTGGCGTGGCCCCAGCTATGCCGCCGGTTCAGGCGGGCGTGCCCCCTGTGGGCGTCACACCGGTGACCCCTAGTTTGGCCCCCACCGCGGCTGCGGTGGCCGCAATGCCGGCTGCCGAGACGCCGTGGGGCACGTTGTGGGTCACAATGCTCATCGTTTGTACAGTTTTGCTGGCATTGTGCGGGATGATGTGTTTCGACCTCGTCCGCAACATGTGGAGCTGGCACGGGCCGTTCTCCCTGAATAGCTTTATCATGGATTCGATTTTGAGCGTTCTCCCCAAATGAGGTTGATGGATTGGGGCGCCACCTAGGTCGCGTGGGTCTGGGAACCACACTCTTTGAGTGAGGCCCCTCAAACTGTTGAGAGGGCCTAATTTTTTGCGCCCTTGTAAACCGGGCTCTATCCGCTTCGTGCTTCGTGTCTTTTCTTGCCATCCGCCCTATAATCGCTAAGAAGGCTGTGTATCCAGCCATTCGGGGCCTGTGGTGACAAAGTATCGAAGATTGGGGGATGTGAGAGGTTCGGTTGCCAGACGGGAGTGGTTTGTCGACCGAGCCAAGGTGTCATCGTCCGCGTACAAGAGAAGGCGATCCAGCCCGAGAAATTGCTCTCCGGCTGCGTCACGGTTTCCGTAGCGTTTTTCATGTCATGTCAAAGATAGCCGTGTTTTTCCCGGCATAAGGGTTTTCCGAAGATGCCGCGTCCCCGCCTGCGTCATCCCAATCAGCCATTGGCGATCCAACTTGTCCTCGCAGGGATAGAGTTTCTCGCCTCACTGCGTCTAGCGGTAATTGTCATTGTGAGTCTGATTGTCGTCCTGGCCACGGCGACCTTCATTGAAACGAGTTTTGGAGCACCGGCTGCCCGATTTGCGGTTTACCGATCGTGGTGGTTCACACTCCTCGGGACGCTTTTGGGAATCAACGTGTTCTGTGCGGCGGCGGTTCGGTTTCCCTGGAAGCGATACCAAACAGGGTTTGTGATCACCCATGCAGGCATTCTCGTTCTTCTCACCGGTTCGTTGCTCACGGCGCGGCACGGTATCGATGCCCAGCTCTCGGTCTATGAAGGCACGATGAACCACCTGGCGTTTGAAGACAACTTTCATTTTGAGATCGAACGGCTGGCCCCGTCGAATGAGCAGGGCGAACGGGTGGGGAAAATCATCCGAATTCCATTTAGGGCGGGGCCTTTCAACTGGCGGGATTTCTCCTCGTCGTGGAAACATCTTTTTTGGGCGCCGCCCGGTAAGTTGCCGGTGCTGCCATGGAATCTAGCACATCGTGACCATGGGGTGGTCTACCGGGATGGGGACATCACCTTGGAAGTACTGGACTATTATGCCGATTCGCGGCGGGTGAAAGGGGGGTATTTGGGAGGTTACATCTCGGTGCCCACCGCAAACACTTGGATTCGTCCCTGGCAACCATTCGAATTGAACATTCAACTCGGACGCTTCCCGGGTGGAGAGAGTGCGCCGGTCGGTTCTCGAACGACCTTGCCGGACGGAACCCGCGTGATCTTTTCTGCAGCCCTGGATGAGTTCGAGACGGAGGGTTTTCTGCTGGGCTTTCCGGAAGGTGATGTCTCTGAACTTGGTCAGGTCGTTTTGGTACACAATAAGACTCGCTATGTGGTACCGATCCCGGAAACCGAAAACTCGAATCAGCGGTTCCCATTGGGAGATTCAGGGTTGGACATCGTCGCTTTGACACGGGATCCTCGACTTCTGTCTGTGCAGATTCGACTGAGAAATTCCCAGGGACAGGAAGACGACTTGATTCTGTTTGCGGATTTGCCGGAGTTTAATCGACCTGCCCGAAAACTCCGCGTCGCAGGGGCGTACTGGGTTGATTTTTCCAGAGTGTTTCGCAATCCGAAACTGGCTCTTCAATTGAGGCCGGAGACCACGGATGGCGCGGATCATCCACGGATCGAGATTTGTCAGGGGCCGGGTGAAAAACTGTATTACCGGGCGTGGCGTGCTCCACAGTTTTTGGGGACTGGAGTGGTGCCGCTGAACAGTCGGGTTGTCTCGGTAGACACCGGCCGGGGCTATCCCGCAAGAATTGTCGTCAATACCTTTCTTCCTTTCGACTTTTCCCGTCCGGATGAGGAAGTAGTCGTCCCGATGCCGTTCCGGAAGGGTGCTCGCATGACGGAGCCTAGGGTGAAAATTCGGCTTACGGCGGGCTCCAGTAGCCAGGAGATGTGGCTGGCAGTCTTGCCGCGGGGCGCCGCTACTCCTCTTAATCCGGACGAAGTGTGTCGGTTGAACCACAGGAGCGAGCAAATTGAGTTGACCGCCAAATATGATGCGGTGGATGTAGGATTCTGGATAAAATTGCTGGAGTTTCAACGGCGACTGGATCCTGGAACCAATCAACCGTCGCACTATGCCAGTTTGGTTGATCTGTATGTTCCTGAACGAGTTTTGAGGGCCGCTGGAAGGGAAATTGTTGGGCCTGTCGAAATTGATCCAGAGACTGGCGAAACTTTGCGGCTGGTCCACTCCAAAGTTCTCATCACGCTTAATCATCCGATCAACGTGATCGATCCGCTCTCAGGTCGCAGTTATCGCCTTTATCAGGAAAGTTTCAGCGGGCCTTTTCGACCGGGAGATCCCATCTATGAGCGCGTTGTGGGGGGACGCAACGCTCCTGATGAACTTTATGTCTCGACCCTCAGTGTCAATTACGACCCCGGACGCGGATTCAAATACATGGGATCCCTGCTGATTGTGGGGGGCATTGTCGTCATGTATTTGATGCGGGCGTACATGTTCCGGCCCCGAAAGAAAGTTGTGGAGTCGATGCCATCAGTCAAGCAAACATCAGAGACTCGGAGCGAGCAGTCGGATCAGGTGGCGCTGCTCCTTCGTGAGAATTGATACAGGGAACCAAATCACTCGGGAATGGTTGGATGACCCTCCAGGAGGCTGTTCGAATGAAAAAACAGGCATCCTTGGCTAGTTTTGCTGGCGCCTTGCTTCTGGGTCTGGTGGTGGCTCTGCTGAATCAGCCGGCCCAAGGGGATGAACCGGCAGCAATCGACTGGTCGGTGTGGCAGAAATTACCCCTGTTCGAAGACGGGCGTATCAAGCCGATGGATACGTTTGCCCGGCGAGTTGTGGAAAAAATCACGGGTCGACCCAATCCAACGTTGGCGCCGCCGGCCGGGGCGTCCAGCAACGAAGCGGTGCAAAAACTGTTTCCCGAGGGTCGTCCTAGGACCTGGTCGGCACCCGAATTGGTGTTTAGCTGGTTAGTCGAACCGGAAAAGTGGGAGAATATTCCTTTCCTTGCGGCAACGCATGAAACGTTACGAAGTGAGTTGCTGGAGGTACCTTTAACGGACGAGTCTGGACATCGCCTCAAATATGTTACTCCGCAAGACGTAGAGAGGTCGATCGCGTTTGAAAACTATTTGCGCGATTTAAGCCGTCGTCGCAAAGAGGTCGAAGATCGTGGTGGGCGTTTTCGAATGACAGGGTTAGATCTGCATGTTGCGAGGTTGTGGGACGCTTATGCCACGTATCGCCTATTGACATTCATCCCCCGACCAGACTCCCGCGTCGGTTTCCCGCCGCCAATCAAGGTTGTGCATCCGGTTCCACGACGACTGGAGCGTCTTGTTGATCTTTGGCAGAGCGTGCAGCCGCAGATCACGCAACTGGCAGAGATGGGGGCTCTTCGGCTCGGCGCGGAGACTGGAAGCGCGGAATCAACTGATGAGTCTGCTCGGGAAAGCAAAGAGTCTCCACAGTTTGTGGAGGAAGTCGCGAAAGAGTTTGCAGCGTTGGGCAACTCGATTGACACAATTTCCGTGGGTGAGCTTGATCGTCGCGTGGCAAGCCTCCAACCAAAAGTGCGGCGGATCGCCATGGAGGTGGAATCTCTGCGACATCGGGCGTTTCAAGTCAATGTACGCAGTGATGGCGATGCGCAGCGGCTGGATTCGCTCCGCAGTCAATTGCGCTTACTGGCGAGTCGCGTGCATGACGTCGCCCAGGAATTGGAAGCCTTGGAGCCGATGATCTACGATACGGGAAGTGTACCGAATGTGCTTCCGGCCATGATTCCGGCATGCCTCTCCACGGAGACCCAAACCGGAGAACCGGTGTCGCCTTGGTTGAGTTTGTGGGCAGTACTCTATGGGTCGCCCGACGTGCTTCGCGGGTACGATATGGGGAAAGTCAACCAGGCCCGACAGTGGTTCGAAAAAGCGGCGGCCGCGTACCGATCTCATGATCCGGCACAGGCAGATAACGTTTCGCAGAGTCTGGCCCAGTTTGCCGCGATTTTGGGGGATCTCGGACGCTCGATCGAGTCGGAACGTCGAAATCTCCCCGTGGATGAAGCTCATCGCGATTTGCTTGCACAAACGGCGTATCCTCCTCCCGGCTACACGAATCTGGAGGTGTTCTATAATGCCTTCGACCCATTCCACTGGGCGTGGATCACAAATCTGTGTGCGTTTGGAATTCTGCTAATAGGGATTGGCCGGGCGCGCCGCGTGTCTCTGTTTGTGGGGCTGGGTGTGCTGGTGCTGGCGCAGATAATCACGGCTGTGGGATTTGGAATGCGGGTGGCGATTTCCGGTTGGGCACCCGTAACGAACATGTTCGAGTCGATTGTTTTTGTCTCGTTCGTTATCGGGATTCTGGGGATCTGGTTCGTTGTCCAACCGGTGTTAGGGGAAGCTGTGCGCCGCGCGTGGAGTTTCGTCTCCCTGCCCTTTGAACCTTTGGTACACGTGACGCCGGATGAAAAACTGGGTTCCGGGGCTAGCGGTAAAACAATTAAAGCGGCGATTTTCGCAGGACGGCTCATCCTCGGTGGGATGCTGTTCTACTATTTGGCGGTTGTCCCGTACGACGTGGGCAAGAGCCGCGCCGTATTCGACCTCGTGCCTGAGATCACGCGATCCCTCGGCAGCCCGTCGCTCGCCTCAGTACTCATGAATGTCCTGGGGTGGCTGGTGGGAATATGCATTCTTCTGTGCATCGTGTGGTTGGTACCACGCTTCTGTGCGACTGTCGCCGTCGCCGCAGTCTCCACAATTCCCGCGGCTTTTCGAGGTCCCGACTTACGTGGAAAAGTTGATCACGCGGTGCAGCGGTCACCGTTCGCGCTGGCCGCGGCCGGTCTAGCGTTTCTGACTACCGTCATTGCATACTTTTCACCGGTTTGGGACAAGGGCATCGAAGCCCTTCAACCCGTGCTGCGGGATCGCCTCTGGTTGTTTGCCCACGTTTTGACGGTCACGGCGGGGTATGGTGCCGGACTCCTTGCGTGGGGAATCGGAAACATCGCCCTGGGCTACTATCTGTTTGGGCGTTACCAATACCTCAAGCCAGGAGAACGTCGCCTGAAAGGAGAGCGCCATCGCGCACAGGGTGGAACGGCCACGACGGCCACTTTTGTCGAAGCGCCGGAGCCCTGTTACACCCTTGCCCAGTACATCTACAAATGTGTGCAGGTGGCGGTCATTCTGCTGACTGCTGGCACAATCCTGGGAGGAGTTTGGGCAGATCGTGCCTGGGGTCGATTCTGGGGCTGGGACCCGAAAGAAGTGTGGGCGCTGATTTCCATTCTGGTTTACATGGCGCTCCTGCACGGTAGGTACGCTGGCTGGGTGAATACCTTCGGGATGGCTGCTGGCTCCGTGTTCGGCATGATCTCGGTGGTTTGGGCCTGGTACGGCACGAATTTCCTCATGCCGGCAGGACTCCATGCCTACGCAGGGGAAGGCAGCGGTGGCGGTCTCTATGTGGTGGCGGCCTTCACCGCAAACCTAGTCTTCGTAGGTTTGGCCTGGGTGAGGTACCGCCGAGAAACATACCGGGGAGAAGCGATGCCGCAGACGAGGATACCCTCCGCCGGTGAACAGCAACGGACGCCAAACCAGGTTGGGGCCGTCTCCTGAAGCTAGCAAGTTGTTGCACTCACAGCGGAAAGCCGCGGGCACCGGCCGCTCTGGCGGCCATGCAAAAAGTTTCTTCGCTGGTCGGTCGTTTCTGTTGCCTGTTCATCGTTCCCAAGATGACCCGGAGTTTCCCGGCATCATCACTACCTGTTGCAAAACCAAACTCCACGGGATTCGTGAACCGAGTACCTCGCTAGTGAGGGCGAGAACTGGAAGACCTTGCCAGCGGGCAATGACCCATAGGCTATCGCTCTCCGCGGACGGGAAAAGTTGAAAGCCGTCCGCGTCCCAAACTACTCGAAGATCGAAACAATCGAACGGAATGATGTCACCAGCGGACGCGCTATCGCTCTCATCCTTCCTGAATTGTTGCTCTTCATCGATTATGAACGAGGATAGCGCTCGTGCGTATCCTGCGCCTTGATTTTGGTCCGCCTCGGCACGCGCGAGAGGTATCTCATACTCGGCGAAGCGGAAGCCACTCGACCAGGAGGAACTTTCATCAAAAATCGACGGGGTTGAGAACCACCATTTGAGGAGCCTCCGTGTTGTGATCGTCTGGCTGCTTCTCAGCGATCCAGCCTCAAGGTGGATGAGGTAATCACCGGAAATGAACCTGTCGTTGATTGCTTCCCATCGAATGATTTTCATCCTGCCCGTCTCGTGAGAGACCTCCCCCAGCATGCCGAGGATGCCCAGGGATGCCTCCCGCCATGTCATCTCCCCTGTAACATTGACGTGCCATTGAGTTTTGCCCGGGCTATCCAGGGTACCGGTGCTCACAATGGTTCCCAAGAAGCTCGATTCGCGCGACGGTAGCATTTGACCAACAGCTAGTGCTACGGTTGGGCTCTGAAAACGGCGCGACTGACCATCTTTCGCTAACCGACAGTGCAAGTGGGCGGTGGAGACGGATATGGGAAGCCATGTCTCGACAAGTGACAATGGGAGAGATACATTGACCGCGAGACGTTCGGAAATTCCGTCTGGCGTTCTCTGGAGACTCCATTCAAGGATTGATTTATTGTGAGTGGTCATGGTCTGTGAATCGGACGCGTCCGTGAGATCGGGGGCTGGTGCGCCCGCTACGCCGACACGACCACAGCTCTCGAATAATCGGACCTCAATCCTGGACAGGGCAGGTTCAAGGTCGGCCTCGAGCCGTCCAGTCCAAATCGGGGTGCCCGCAAGCTGGAAAATTGTTTCACTTCCGTTCCCGTGTCGTGCTTGCTGGCTTCGTCCATTCTGGATGAGCAGTTCTTCGCACGACAGGGAAACTCGCCGATGGTGCGATATCAATACGAAAATTCGGTCTTCCAGTTTCTGCCGCAGAAAACTCAGACCGTCGCAGGTTATCACCCCATTTTCGATAAGCCAGAATTCTTGGTCGGAGTAGGAACTCAGCGTGAGACTGGTTGCCTGAAAAACGGGGACTTGTGTACCTGGGTAAACGAGACGCACATTCTTCAACCGCAGGATGCCCGGCCGCGGATGTTCCACTGCTTCAATGTGAAGATTTGTACCGAAGAGTAGGGCAAGCCGATCGGCTGACGGCAGGCGGGTGGACACCGTCTTGGTCATCCACGCACTGCCGCAAATGATGAGGGTAGGAATCACCCAAATGAAAAGAAGGCTCGTCGCCGGCAACTTTTTGAGGAGAGTGTTCATGATCGGCCTCCTTGCCGTGACGCGTCCCTAACACTTTGAAACTGCAACGTTTATTGATCAGGAGCCTCCACGCGCTTTTCCAGTTGCAGCCGCTCGCGGACCATTTTCTCAAAGAGTTGCATGCGCTGATGGATTTCCTCAATATGGTCGCCACCAAACTTTTCGATCACGGCGGCGGCGATTTCGAATGCCACGACGTTTTCCACGATGACGCTGGCAGCGGAAATCGCGCAGACATCGCTCCGCTCGTAGGCGGCCTGCTCCGGCTGTTTGGTACGCAGGTTGACTGACTCCAAAGGCCGAGCCAGGGTGCTGATCGGTTTCATGGCGGCGCGGATGACCAACGGTTGACCATTGGTCATGCCCGCTTCAAGGCCTCCCGCATTATTGGTCGGCCTGACAAACCCAAAGCACCGTTCATGGATTCGCGCGGGATCAAAGAGGATGGGGTCGTGCACTTCCGACCCAAAGCGACGGGCGGCTTCGAAGCCCAGTCCGATCTCCACACCCTTGATCGCCTGAATGGCCATGACCGCTGCGGCCAGTCGACCGTCCAATTTCCGATCCCACTGCGCATGGGTGCCCAACCCGAAAGGGAGATTTTCCACACGGACCTCCACGATTCCCCCGAGCGTGTCCCCCCGTTTCTGACAGGCATCAATCAGTTGTTTGGCCTCGGGGTCCTTTTCCGGGGAAAGGGAATATAGTTCACTTACGTCCCGGAGAGCCCGAAGTTCTGCCAGTGTCCCCGTACGCGGGGGCAGTTGCACTGGTCCAATCTGAACGACGTAACCCAAAACGTCGATTTCAAGGGCGGTAAGGAGCTGGCGGGCGAGGGCGCCTGCCGCGACACGCGCCACTGTTTCCCGGGCACTTGCCCGCTCGAGAATCCCCCGGATGGAGGAGTGGTACTTGATACTCCCGCTGAGATCGCCGTGGCCGGGCCGAGGTCTATCCAGGTCCTCCATTTTCTCAATTTTGTAATCCCGGTTTGGAACCCAAATGGCGATCGGGCTGCCCAGGGTGATCCCGCGCCACGTCCCGCTAAGTATCTCTGCTTCGTCTTTCTCGATACGCTGCCGTCCGCCGCGGCCATATCCTCCTTGCCGCCGGGCGAGTTCCCTGTTGATAACGCCTATATCGATCGATATCCCGGCGGGGAAGCCATCCACGAGGGCCAGGATTCCTTTACCATGAGATTCACCCGCAGTCCAGTACCTTAGCATGGTGACTTTCGTGCTAATGTTTGTCGCTGTTATGCTGAAAGAAAGGCGAACTGACGAGATTGTACTGTCTCGTCAATCTGCGTCATTGTTGTGTCTTGCCCAAGTTACAAGCCGCACAGGTTGGTAGCAATGCGATCTTGAGAGCCAAAATTGCCTCATTGCCAGCATTTTATCCGAAACAGCACTGAAGTCCCAGGCCAAACGACCCGCCCACCGCAGCATCTCGGATAAAGCGGAGCTAGAAAGCTTTCCCCTCGGCCGTTTACCCCAGAAATGGGAATAATTGCCCACGCTCCCGTGTCGGATTAAATAGCAGGCGGCCTCGATAGCCGACTGCGATTATCGGTGTACTTTAAGCCCCATTGACCCAGGATCTTTACGGACAGCCGAAAGGGTTCTCCGTCAACAGAGAAGGGTACCGGCGAAGCAGCTCACTAATCGGCAGACGCTAACAGGGCGCGGAGACAGTTCACGATGGCGATTTATGGCTATCTTGCCGACCTTGTTGTAACATTGCATCTGGCTTATGTGCTCACGGTGATCGTTTTGCTCGTCCTTATTCCGGTCGGCAAGTTTTTGAGGTGGCGCTGGGTGAGGTGGTTTTGGTTGCGGATCATCCATTTATTGATGATCGGAGTCGTGGCCTTTCAGGCGTGGATCGGAGTCATCTGTCCCCTCACACATTTGGAGAACTATCTTCGCTCCCTCGCCGGACAGGAAACATATTCCGGAACATTTGTCGGTCGGTTGGTGGAGTCACTCCTCTACTATGAATGTCCGAGTTGGGTCTTCGTGGTTGCTTACACGTGCGTGGCACTTCTAACGGCGCTCACGCTCATCTTCGTCCCGCCAACCGTACCGGGGTGGCTGTGTCTTTCCAAATCGCGCCCCTCGTGAGGCAGCGAACTTCGAAGGACGCTCCATTTTTCCCATCACGAACGCGGCATTTTTATCGCAATGATCGCCGCATAAGATCGGCTGGAAAAGGTTCCCCCAGAAACCGCGAACGTTTCTACACTTGTCTGCTGGCAACTCCCACGCAACAGCCTCTCGATCGCCTGAAGACTGAGGGCCTGTCCCCACGGTGTTTGTGGACAAAGCCGTCCTTTTGTCGCCGGTTCGATAAGAAGGAGACGGCCACCGGGGCGGAGAATCCGTATTACCTCGCGAAGAACCTGATCGGGTAACAGCACATCGGCCAGAGTGTCCACCATAAGCACCCCGTGGAATGCCCTCTCCGACACTGGGACGCGAAGAAGGCTTCCTTCAATCGTTTTGATCCCTCTTGGCACCTGCTCGAGAGCTTCGGGCAAAAAATCAATCCCGACCCAGCGCAATTGGGGAAACCAGCTTGCCAAGTACCGCAAATAACGGCCGGTCCCGCAGCCGAGATCGGCCACGAGTGAGCCCGAAGGTAACCCCTGGGCCCAAGTCCTCGCTTTTTGCAGGCGAGGGTCTGAACTGTCCAAGGGGACCTCTTCGCGAAGCTTGGCGTGTGCAGCGCATCGGACACGCCAAAGTGTGGCATCTAAATAGTATTTAAGCGCGAGTGGGTCTTCTTCCTGATCCCTGTTTGTCCCAGCGTTTACGGTGGTCGGGAGCGATCCCTGCGGGGTCAGGTGACGCTGCATAAACCGCATCGCGTTCTCACCTCGCGTTTGATTGTACAAACGGAACCAAACGATCGACGCTTGGGCCACTGTGGATAGGTGCACCACTCGCTGGCCTTCACGCTCCGGGAGCGCCCCGGAAGCCAGTTGGAGTCGGTCCACTTTCTCCACCAGCGCAAGCGCGTCCTGGCGACGGCTCCACTCTAGGTAAAGGAATGCGCGGCGTACAAGAGCGCCTGTTGTTTCCGGTTGGTTGTGCCGGTGTCCATGAGTCAACCAGTAGTCAATTGCACGGAGGGCTGCCGTGGTCCAGTCGGTGTCAGGCCAGCGACGTCCCGCGCGGAGAAGCGGGGTGAGATCGGGCGGTTCGCGAAAAGGGCCGTCGCCTTCGTAGTTCCAGCTTCTCGTCTTGGGTGGAAGGATGCGCCCCTCTCCCCCAATCCATTGCCGAAGGAACTGGGCAGCTTTTTGCGCACAGAATTCAAATTGAGCCAGTTCCGGCAGACAGGCGAGCCACGCCCGAAGGGCTGCCGCCGTTACTGTGAAGACTGCTTCCGGCGCCCGAGATTCTGACACCGAGCCGTCTGAAAGCTGGCGCGCTTCGAGCCACCTGGCCATTCGCCAGGCGGCTTCCCGTTGCCCGTACTCCATGAGCGTCTCGGTGGCAAGGCCGGCTAACGTAACTACGGTAGGGGGAGCAGTCGTTCGATCTGCCCATTGCTGGCAATGGTGGTGAAGCCTCTCGAGGCTTGTGCCCACTGTCACCCCCCGACCGCCAAGCCAGGCGACTAGTCGCCCCAACCAGTTGGCGCGACGGTCAGTCCTGTCGACCGCCGCGGGCAAAGCTTCCCGATAATCGCCGTTGGCCATCGCAACATCCACATCCATTAACGGGCGTTATGCACGGCAGGCGCGCCAGAAACCGTACTCTGATGAACCCTGTGCCAGAGTTCTCCCAATTTGCTGCCATTGTACCCAGCCGGAGTAAGCACAGTCACAATTTGAGCATTCCGACCCGGCGGCCAAGACTCATATGACGCCTGCCGGCTCCTACGGAATTGCATTCTCGGTTGGCAGGAATGGCCTGAGACTGGACCCTAGCCGCCCTCTCCGGTCAGTTTCTGATCAATCACTTTTTTGCCAAATTGGTCTTTGCGCAGTCCTCTTGGATGCATATGATAAACACAGCCAATGGTAGTCACAATCGACGAAACCCGCACGGTTCCTGCCAGGGAAAGAAGGACCATGAACAACTGGCAGACTGAACAGGAAACCCCTCTGGAGGGGCACGACACTCGCGAAGGCCAAGCGAGAAGCTGGATTAGGCGTCTGGCCCTTGCCGTAATTCTGGTCTTGACTGCCGTTGCAGCACTGGTGGTTGTTATTCTGACGCTGCTTGCCCGACTTGGTGGCGAGCCGCTCCACCTGGCTTTGGAGGCGCTGCGAAAAGATCAGGCGGTGGTGGCCCGTTTGGGCGAGCCGATCGAGATGGCAAGTTGGTTTCCGGTGGGAAGTGTCAGGGTCAGCGGCGATCGAGGGAATGCCAACTTAACCTTCCGAGTTAAGGGTTCGCGAGAAAAAGCGCTGGTCAACGTTATCGCCCAAAGAATTGCAGGAAAGTGGGGGCTCACCACTCTGGAGGTGACGTATTCGAACGGCGAGCGGCAGTCGGTTGATGTAAGTGGGCTGGGGGATTCCGAACTTGATGCTCCTAAGTGGACACCCCCGTCTCATCCGCGCGCCAGCTTAGAGGAGCCAGCTCAGGGCGATCAATCTTCGGCACTCGAAAAATCTGCACCCGATACTCCGGTTACTGCGCCATCTTTAGACATTAAGATTCCCGAGCCACCGCAAAAGTAGCGTTTTCCGGAACGGGACACGCGAATCGCTCGCACTTCCGGAATCGGGAGGGGGCGAAAATCGCGTTGTGGCTTTCAATCGCCACGAATCCGCCGCAGCGTGGCCTCGTACATCTCAACGTATTTCGGTGCACTGCGGGCCCAAGACCAGTCCTGCCTCATACCGGTGAGCACGAGTTGTCGCCAAATCTCGGGCTGCCGGTAGGCCTGGCATGCCCGCTTCAGGGTCTCGGCGAGGGCCTGAGGACTTTCTTCGGCGAAGCTGAAACCGTTGGCGGTACCGTTTGCCAGCGTTTCGGGGCGGCAATCTACGATGGTGTCTGCCAATCCGCCGATCGCCCGCAGCACCGGCACAGTGCCATATTTAAGGGCCTGAAGCTGCGCCAGACCACACGGTTCAAAGCGGCTGGGCATTAGAAACATGTCGGCCCCCCCTTGGATACGGTGGGCCAGTGGAAGATTGAACTCGAAAATGACGGAAAGCTTATCGGGATATCGATCGGCCAGTTCACGGAAGGCCGCCTCAAGCTGACTGTCGCCTGTTCCCAAAATGACCCATTGTGTGTCCGTTTGCTCAAGCCACTCGGGGAGGATGCTTGCCACCAGGTCGAATCCCTTTTGATGGGTGAGCCGTCCAATCATCGCAATGAGCGGGACGTGGGGACGTGAGGGCAACCCCACTTCGCTTTGGAGTGTTGTCTTGCAGAACGGTTTCTGCTGCCATACAGTCTGCTCGTCGTAGCGGGTAGGAAGATGAGGATCTGTTGCGGGATTCCAAACCGTGTAGTCGATCCCGTTGAGAATTCCCCACAGAACGTCCCGCCGACTTTGAATGACTCCCTCCAATCCCGCTCCGAATTCGGGTGTTTGGATCTCCTGCGCGTAGCGAGGGCTGACGGTGCTAATAGCATCAGCAAAGACGATTCCTGTTTTCAGAAGATTAAGCTGGCCATACGCCTCCATCTGCTGCCAGTTGAAGTATTTCCAGTCCAGACCGGTCAAGAGCATATCCCAGTGCCAGAATCGTCCCTGATAGGCCATGTTATGGATGGTGAAAACGCTGCCCATCGACCGGTAGAGCGGGGACGAGGCATATTCGATCTTCAGATAAGCGGGAACTAGGCCAGTCTGCCAATCATGGGCGTGGATGATATCGGGATAAAAATCCAGGAGTCGGATGGCTTCCAGAGTGGCTCGCGAAAAGAATACGAACCGCTCGCAGTTGTCCGCGTAATCCTGCCCGTGAACACTGTATAAAGCGTCTCGATCGTAATAGTAATCCTGCTGGACAAAATAAAATGTAACCGATTCTGAACGGTGCTCAAGCAGCCTGCCCGACACCGTCTTACTCCCCACAGCCACGATGAATTCCACGTTCAGCGGTCGGATTTCCCGCCCGACGTACCACACGCATCGGTAGGCTGGAAGAATCACGCGCACGTCGTGGCCGAGGTCCGCGAGAGCAAACGGCAAACTGCCGCATACATCGCCCAGTCCGCCGGTAGTGGCAAAGGGTACAGCTTCACTGCTGGTGAACAAAATCTTCACAGGACTGACCTCCCGGTACAAATTAATTGGCAACCCGAGAAGGGCGGTCACAGGCTCCGGCTAGCCGCGGTGGAACATCGTATTCCTAGGGTCATCCCGATTGCTACGCACAATACCAGTTAGGGGTTCCCTATTAGTTTAGCTCACTCGGCTGTGTGAGGTGGCTTAAAAACATCCTAGCTTTCCTCGGAACGGAGTTGTTTACGGTGTGACTACGAATAAAAAATTAAACCGGCCGACAAAGCCTGCAGACTGCGCATTTACATGCAAGGCACCCGTACAGGACGCGGTTGTCTGGAATACCTGTCACGAGGTTGCGGGTGCCCACGGACCCGCCAGCATAGGTGAAGCAATTGTGTCGGTCTTATCAAAAAGGGCGAGCAAATGAATTGTCGGCGTTGAGGGTACGGTGAAAACCGTGACTGACGTAGCGAGTGCACGGAGGCTCGATCAAAAATTTCGGAAACCTTTCCAGTGCTCCGAATCATTGATGAAGGGGCGTCATATCGCCCCGCGTTCCCGCCAAAGGATGGCTCTTTTCCTCCGCTCACGGCTGTGGAGGAGCACGGATGCCGCAGGGATGGCGAACCTTTGAATGAAACACCACGTGCGGCACACCGGCTCGATCATCGAGCGATGTCTCGGCCGGCGCAAAACACCGCTTGTTGAGCGCGACCGCAGTTAGGGTCCCGTGTTCGCGCCAGGGTTCTGCCACAGTTGGTCGCACCAAGCCAAGTAACCTAGTTGGCTATGTCCCAATGTGAAGGGTCGTAGATCGTGCGGGATCGGGTTTCCGAGATCGTTCGAGCATTCTGGTAAACTTTGGAATGTCGGACTCGATGTGAAAGCACAGCGTGCAACCGCCTACCTGTTGATCGCCATTTTGACCTTCGCAGGATGGGGTCGTTCCGCGTTAGGTTGGTTCTGGAATACCGGAACCCCTGCCACCCCCCATCCAGCGGTCGCCCGAGTGATTGCTCTCGACACCCGTGGTGCTTCGCTCGGCACTGGGACGCTCGTGGCGGTCAACGAGTATCACGGACTGGTGGTTACCAATTGGCACGTCGTGCGGGATGCTCGGGGAAGCATTCTTGTCCAATTCCCTGATGGATTCGCGTCACCGGCCACCGTCCTCAAGGTGGATCGGGATTGGGATCTGGCAGCGCTCGCCATTTGGCGCCCCCGCGCAAAGCCGGTGCCGATTGCGGTTGACCCGCCCAGGCCGGGCGACGTCCTCATGATCGCTGGGTACGGACAGGGGGATTATCGCGTTTCTTATGGGCCATGCACGCAGTACCTCTCGCCCAGCCCTGGTTTGCCTGCTGAACTGGTGGAACTTCGTGCAACGGCCCGGCAGGGAGACTCAGGAGGACCGATTTTCAACGCTCGGGGAGAGTTAGCCGGTGTTCTTTTTGGATCGGGCTTCACAGAAACCATGGGAGCCTACTGTGGTCGAGTACGCAGTTTTCTTTTTCCCCTCAAGGAAACATTTGACAAGTTGCCGCCCCCCGATTCATTGTTGCTCGCGGCGAATGCCCTAGGACCGCCGGGTCGAACCCCCGCTGGCGGTTTGGCGCCTCTGCAGGGGCAAAGCCTCATTCCGGCTGAGCCAGCCTCGTCTGTTGGATCACCCCCAGTGACTCTTCCCCTCACAGCTTCAGACAACGCCACAGCACGTGTGCCAGAAGCCACATCCAGCGGAACCAGAACACCTGGCTCTTCCCAGGCTTCCTGGTCCGGATCCTCCCCAACCCAACCCTCACCCGCAAATAGGAATTTTGGAAGTTCTCGGACGGATCAGGGAGCTCGTGGGTACGCAGCCAGCGATGTCAGCGCTTGGCGGCCGGCAGAAACGGTAGCCGACCCTCAAGACAAAGGCAAGCTTGCCGCTGGTGCGTATTCTTCCAGTGCGGTACCAAATGACGCTGCATCTTTTGGATTTGGTTCCGGTGCGGCTGGAGCCTCCAGCGTGTCCGGCTATTCGATTGGAAAGAGTGGCGCCCCCCAAACATATTCCGGCCTTAGCGATGGTTATGCTAGTTCTCAAACGGGAAAAGACATTCGTAGCGATTCTGCGGACTATGATGGGCTGAACGCTTCCAGGGATTCTGTGGCGATGGAAAGCGGTGCTCGGGGGAAATACGAGCGAGGGTCGACAAATCATCGCGCGGGAAATATCCAAGATTTTTACGCGAAAAGTGACGACTCGGGGGCACGTGCGCCCGGAAAATTTGACACCACAAGCGATACTACGACGCAGACAGTTGGGTCCCAGCGCGGAGGTGAAACCGGGCGACGGCCGTACGAGGCCTGGGATTACTGGTCGAGTAAACCCTACGAGTCTGCGGAAGATCCGTACGCGGAGCGGAAAAGCCTTGCTACATGGACGGCTGATTCGGAAAAAACTTCATCGAGCACGCGAAATAACTACGGGCAGGAGTCTCGCGAGGATCGCCGCCAGCACGGAACGGCAACCGCGAGTATCAACACGCAGTCAGGCGGTGCGGGTTTTTCGAGGAAAAGTGAAGATGCCGCCACTGGAAAAGGTGCTTGGAGCTCTCACCCGTTAAATCAGGGGAACGATGGTGAAAAAGAATCGCCGGCTGGCGACCTTTCGCACACTATTGAAACCAGAGAAGAAACTGGGCAATACGGCACTTCGGAGTCCAGTTGGGGTTACAAGCCCATCCCAGTCTACGACGCTGAACCAACTTTCGTGGCCACTCGGTCGCCGTCTGACAGTTCCCATTTGGACAGTTCAGACCGGGCCAGGAGCGGACGTCCCGGGCTGAGTCGTTCAGAGACACATTCAGAAACCCACCTTTCCCAGTCCTCCGCGTCCCTTGGATCGCCCGGCGAGGAGTACAACGATAGAAAAGAAACAGGGACCTCTCGTGAACAGAGATGGTCAGGGAGTGGGGAATCCGGATACAGGAATGCCGAAGATCACCGAGAAGAGCAGAGCGACTTTTCCTCGTCCGGGTCTAAGCGGAACGACATGCATTCGGTCGGCGAGACCGATACAACGGGGGGAGATAGCCAAAGCGGTCTTAAAACATCCGACGACACAAGCCAATCCAGGCGACTCGGCGACGGCTACTGGCCAACGGCTCCTACGGGTGAGCGGCGTTCGCCTTCAGGGGGCAAGGGGAATGAAAAGGTGAAGAACAGCAAAACATATGAGCAGACCTCGACCAAGGAGTTTTCGGATGGCGACCTAGCAACCAGTTCCAGAACCACCACTTCGGGCGGGACGAGTCTTGATTCGAAGTCTGCAGAGAATGTGGGCCCGGTCGATAATACCGCAGCAAAAGGCGGACAGCCGAGCGCAGCAGGGAATAAAATCAACGTGGGGTGGGAAACAATGATCGGGGTTTTCGGTCTGCTTGTCCTGTTCGTTCAGAGCATGCGCTGGTTAAGCCTACTCTATGATCGAAGCTATTACCGACGACGGACCTACCGAACGACCCGGCGAAGGACAACCTGGCCTCCTCCGCCCCCGGCTGGCTACCGTTGGTATTATTAACCCGCGCACTTTCCCGGAACGACAGGTGCTCTCACAGCACGGCCGAAAGCTCCTCTCCGCCGATGTTCTCACATATAGGTTGGCGTTTTCCCTTGGAAATCCGTTCATGTAGAGCTTGGTTTGTGCCTTGCAGAGGCATGAGTTGGGAGACCGGGAAAAGCTCATAGGAGAGTGAACCCTTGTTGATGGACGGCGACGGCTTTGAGACAATCACATTTCTAATAGGTATTGTGTACTTTGACAGGACGATTGTGCCCACGGGCGGAATACAGCTCGGGGTGCGGGCGTAATTTACGAACATTTGGTCATTCCGCATGACTCTTCTGTACTACGATCCTATTTTTCTGCAGCACGAAACAGGGACGCATCCAGAACGGGCGGACCGAATTGGGGGTGCTTTGGAGTGCTTCGAAGCGAAGAATTTACTTTCTCGATGCACCCGACCTCAATTTGAGCCTGTCTCGAGGAGCCGACTCACCCTTATCCATTCGCCGCGATACATCGACGAAGTCTGGGCGATTGCCAAATCTGGCGGCGGTGACCTAGATCATGACACCATTTGCAGTCCCGCTTCTTACGATGTTGCACTGACAGCAGTTGGGGCCGTATGCGACGCTGTGGAACGGGTGGTCAAGGGAGAAGATCGCCGGGCCTTTTGTTTGGTCCGTCCTCCAGGCCATCATGCCCTCCGAGAGCGAGCGATGGGCTTTTGCATCTTCAACAACATTGCGGTGGCGGCTGCTGTGGCCGTATGGGAACTGGGGCTGGAATCGGTGCTGATTGTGGATTGGGACATCCACCACGGAAACGGGACACAGGCAGCTTTCTGGGAAGATCCCCGGGTGGGATTCCTCTCCATCCACCGATATCCTTTCTATCCTGGTACAGGTGCGGCCGACGAAATTGGCGAGGGAGCTGGACGCGGCTATACAAAGAATATTCCCGTTTCATATGGAATATCGCGCCGTGAGTACTTCGCCGCCCTGGAATTAGCTCTCGACGAATTTGCCGCTTTCGTAAAACCGCAATTGGTGTTGCTGAGCGCCGGATTTGACACGCACCGGCTGGATCCCATCGGCAATCTGGGGTTGGAGACCGAAGATTTCGGCCCCCTCACAGCGCTGGTCCTGGACGTGGCAGACACCTACGCGGAAGGTCGTTTTGTGAGCGTTCTAGAAGGTGGCTATAATCGCCTGGTCATGCCCGACTGCCTCGCCGTCCACCTTGAGGAGTTAGTACACCGGGATGAAAAAGATAAGCGGCCCACCAATTCTTGACGCCTATCACGTCACAATCGCTAATGCACCATGACGTCGATTACTCGGGAACCTGTTCTCGAATGCCGTCGCATTGGTAAGCGTTTCGGTGGCATTGTCGCCCTGGAAAATGTTGATTTCGACCTCTATCCGGGCGAGGTCCATGGGGTTGTAGGGAGCAACGGGGCCGGAAAAAGCACTCTCATGAAGATCCTGGCGGGGGCTCTGGCCGATTATGACGGCGAGATTTCCGTGGCCGGCGAGCCAGTTAGAATCAGCAGCCCACAGACGGCGTTTCACTTGGGCATCGCCATGGTGTACCAGGAGTTCTCGGGCATTGGCCAACTTTCTGTAGCCGAAAACCTTTTCCTCGGGCGACAGCCGCTCAACCGCTTGGGGCTGGTAAATTGGCCGTTGATGCGGCAAAAGGCCCGCGAGTATTTAGGGGAACTGGGACTACAGCTCGATGTCGATCGGCGGCTGGATGCATACCCACTCGTCGTCAGACAAATGGTGGAAATTGCACGGGCGGCCCATCGTGGGGCCCGCATCCTTATTATGGATGAACCCACCAGTGCTTTGAGTCCTCCGGAAGTGGAACGGCTTTTCGAATTGATCAAGAGGTTTAAACAAAGAGGGGTGGCTGTTGTCTTTATCAGCCACTTTTTGGAGGATGTTCTGACGATTTCTGATAGGATCACGGTCTTGCGGGAAGGACGACGTGTCCTGACGCTTCCCCGCGAAGAATTGACCAAGCACAAACTGGTGGAAGCGATGATTGGGCGCGGGGTCTCAGTTGGCTCTGAACGGGAAGAATGGGCCGACCTTCCTCCACGCACGCTGGCACCACCAGTGCTTATCGTGGAGAAGCTCACACTGCCGGGAATTTTCGAGGACGTCAATTTGGCCGTTGCGCCCGGGGAGATCCTCGGGCTTTACGGATTTGTCGGTGCAGGTCATCAGGATCTGGTCCAGGCTTTGGGCGGCGCTCTGGCACCACGTTCCGGGAGAATCATCCTCGGGGGACGTACGCTCCCGCTGGGCAAACCCCAAAAGGCAGTTCGCGCGGGGATGGTTCTTGTAACTGCCGATCGAGCTGCGGGGCTGTTTCTCCGGGGGGAGGTCTACAAGAACGTCACCATCGCCCATCTTCGTCACGCCGTGGGAAACTGGGTGACTTTCGCCAAAGAACTGCGAGCGGTCCAACCCGTGCTGAAACAGGTGGGATGTCGGCCGGCAGATCCTTTGCTTAAGGTGGAACACCTATCCGGTGGGAATCAGCAAAAGGTGGTATTTGCCAAATGGTTGCTGGGTCCGGTTCGTGTGCTGCTTCTGGAGGAACCCACGCGCGGTATGGATATCGCTGCAAAAGCGGAAGTGATGCAATTGGTCGAACAGCTTGCGGCACAGGGGACGGCCGTCATTTTGGCGTCTACGGAGCCGGAACTCATCCTGGCTCATTCCCATCGCGTGATGGTTATGAGTCGCGGAAGAGTGACCGCTGAATGGTCGGGATGTCGGGTGGAAAAGGGCCACCTGCTGAGGGCGGCCTGACCCTGTGAGAACAACATTCCTGAAACCTGCCAGTCCACACGCAAGGTTGCATCACGGTGAAAGCGCAAAACTCTCTGAGGGAACACAGCAGTAGGATTTCGGCGATGACGGCGTTTGCAAAGGGATTCAAATTCCGCTGGGAACCGCAGGATATCGCGCCGGTGGCGTCGCTTTTGGCACTGGTTCTCTTTTTTGGAATCGCCGCCCCCGGTTTTCTTCGGCTCTCGACCTTGGTGACCGCCTTGCAGCAAGGCGCGGTGCTGGCCATTGTTAGCACGGGCTTAACGTTTGTCCTTTTGGCCGCGGAAATCGATCTGGCTGTCGGATCAATGGCCTTGTGGACGGCCTGTTTATGTGGATGGCTTTATCAATCGTGGGCCACACAAACTGCAGAGGGACGTTTTGTAGCGTCGGCCGAAATCGTTATAGCCGTCCTCATCCTGCCATTATGCACGAGCCTCTTGCTGGGAATCCTTTCCGGTGTCTTGACAGTCAAATCGCGACTGCCGAGCTTTATCATCACGTTGGCCATGATGTTCATCTCCCAGGGAGCCGCGCGGTACATCACCCGCGGGCAAGCCTTTCGGGTACCGGCCCTGCTGGGGGATATTGGAAATCGAGGCATCGAACATGAGGGGTTGACCGTCATCCCCTACAGTGCCCTTTTGGCGGCTGCCATCATGACCGTGGGACATGTGGTCCTCCAGTACACGCGATTCGGCCGATACGTGTACATGACTGGGGGAAACCGCCAGGCAGCGCGGTTGGCAGGGGTACCAACAGGCCTGGTCGTCACAGCGTGTCTGGCTATTTCGGCGGTCACCGCTGGTATCGGCGGCCTGGTCAATGCAGGGCGCATGACGAGTGTGACCCTCGATCAAAATCAGGATCTTCTCCTCAGTGCTCTGGCATGTATCGTCCTCGGGGGAACGAGTCTTTTTGGGGGTGAAGGCGGGATTGGCAAGACCCTCGTGGGTGTCGCTACATTTACGGTGCTCAATATCGGACTCAACTCGATTCGGCTGGACGATTTTGCCCGCCCCTTTGTGATGGGTGTGGTGCTAATGGCGGCATTCCTTCTCAATGCGGCGCTTGCCCGCCGACAGCCGTAGAAAAATACCCTTAGAAAACCGACAGAGTTGATGAAGGCGTGGCCAGAGACTGCGCCGCGGATCGCCTAATCAGTTCCATGGACACGATGAGCAGCAGCACCGCCAAAATGAAAGGGCCAGCCGGGAGGAAAACCCTCACCTGAAATGCGAGGAGCACTCCCACGATCCGCGCGATGGCACTCAGACTGTTGGCGATTCCGAAAACGCGCCCCTGGTGATCCGCATCCACGCGGCGGGAAATGAGGGATTGTACGGCGGGTATGACGAAGGCCATTCCGGCTGCGACAACGCCACTGGCAATGACCACCACTCGTCCAGCCCATTCGGCGTTTAGTGCGATGAGCGGGAAAAAACGCGCAATCTGTGGCTGTTGCACAGCAGCGCTAATTGCGAGAAAACCAGCTAGTGCTGCCCACAGTCCGATATTTGCAAGCGTTTTTTCCGACAATCGAAGACTGAGCCGACGCACGAGGAAACCCTGCGTCAGCGTCTGGATCAACCCAATGAGAACGAAGACCCACAAGATCTGTCGGCTGAGATGCAGCGTGGCCGAATTTCCGTTTAATTGCCAGAGATCGGCCAGGGTGACGGAAAGCGTAGCTTCGAACCCCGAGAGTGCAAAAACGATCAAAAACCCGGTGAGCAGCAACGCCGCAAGTACCGATTTCGCAAAGAGTTCCTGCCAAATTTTGCGATTGAAAAGTAGGTGCCACTCAGCGTGTGATCGGTTAACGTCTTCCTGAGAGAGTTGAGCAATGCCGTAACGGAGTCGAGGGAGCGATTCTCGCAAAAATAACAGAGCGATGAAAAGAGCTGTCGCCGAAAAGCCCGCCCCCATGAATCCCGGCAGGGTACTCAGCGCCGCCTGCTTGCCAGGAGCCACCGACATAGCGAGGGCGCCAAGAAGGGGACCAAACGTGAACCCCAATCCAAACGCAGCACCGATCACTGCCATGCCGCTTGCCCGATATTGTGCTTTCGTGACATCTGCAATGTAAGCCTGAGCGGTAGAGATCGTTGCCCCCATGATACCCCCTCCAATCCGCGCCAAAAACATTAGCCAGAGGGAGCTCCACGCACAGGCCAGGCCGAAAAGGGTGTAGCACAACGTGGAGCCGGCTAGTCCGACCAGCAGAATCGGACGCCTACCGATTTTATCGGAGAGACTCCCCCACAGCGGGCTGAATAGGAACTGCATTAAAGAAAAACTCGTCATCAAGAAACCGAGAAGCACGCCCTGCGTTGTCGGACTGTAGCCGACCATGAGGTGCTCGGCGTAAACCGGCAAAAGGGGCAGAACGAGTCCAAAGCCCAGCAAATCCACAAAGACAACGAGAAACACAATGCCGATGCCCACGCGATCGCCGGCCTGGAAACGGGGAGAGACTTCGTTCAGGGGAGGCTCCTTTTTTTGTTCAGTCGTTGCAGATTTCACGGTGGACCTCAACAATCTTCTCAATACGACGGCTTTTAACAAAAACTTAGAAACACTGCCTCAGTGGACACACAGTTCCCCGGTTGGAAACCTGGCCATCGAACCTTCATCGACAGACACCGCGGTTCCTTTTCGCGTGGGTGGTCAACCCATCATCGAAAAATCTTCGCGAGGATCCCGCCTCTTGGATGCTGGTGCCCGGCACGTCCGAATTGCCCGGTGACGGCCAATGGCAATGTGTGATGCTTTGGTCATGCCGCTCGAATCCGGCTGGTTGGAAACTCTTATCGTGTATTGTTCGCCGCTCACCGGTGGGAGACAATTGCTCAATACACTTCGTCCTGGCGAAAAAGGGAGGTTCCACAGTTATGACTCAAAGACCGGTTGAACATCTGGACGTTACGGAGTGTCGGCGGCAGTTTCCAGCCCTCTTCCGCAAGCACGGTGGGCTCCCCGTCGTGTACTTTGACGGTGCTGCGGGCACGCAGGTCCCCCATCATGTAGTCGACGCCGTGTGCCGATACCTTGTCGAAACGAATGCCAATCGGCACGGTGTGTTTCCCACGAGTCAGGATACGGATCGGGTCATTGAGGAGGCGCAGCAGGCCCTGGCCGACTTCCTTGGCACCGATGACCCGCAAACTGTCATTTTCGGCCCCAATATGACCAGCTTGACCTTTGCGCTGTCGCGGGCGCTGATGAAAACCTGGAAACCGGGAGACGAGATTGTGCTCACTCGACTGGAGCATGACGCAAATTTCACGCCGTGGATTCTTGCCGCGCGAGAGGTGGGAGTGGTTCCGCGTATCGTTGATATCCATCCCGAGGATTGCTCGCTGAACCTGGAAGATCTGTCGAGACAATTGTCTCAAAAAACGCGATTGGTGGCTGTGACATGTGCTTCAAATGCGGTGGGAACGATCACGCCGGTGGTTGAAATCGTCAAACTGGCCCATCAGGTCGGGGCCATGGTCTTTCTCGACGCTGTGCACCTCGCACCGCATCGCCGGATCAACGTGAAAGCCTGGGATTGCGATTTCCTGGTATGCTCGGGCTACAAGTTTTTTGGGCCGCACGTGGGGGTGCTTTGGGGAAAGCGAGAGTGGCTGGTGTCGCTGCCCGCGGACAAAGTGCGTCCTGCTCCAGACGATATTCCAGACCGTTGGATGACGGGCACGCAGAATCATGAGGGAATCGCTGGGCTTTGCGCCGCGGTGGACTATCTCGCAGAGATCGGGAAATCTGTGGCTCCCGAGGTAATGACTCGGCGTGAGGCGCTCGACGCCTGTTTCCAGGCCATCCAGGCTCACGAAGAGACACTGGCCCGGGAAATGATCGAAGGACTTCAGGAGTTGCCGGACGTGCGGATTTGGGGAATCACTGAGCGGGAAAGGCTGCAGCAGCGGCTGCCGACCATCGGCATCACCCATGCCCGTTTCTCACCGCGGGAGTTGGCTGAGTTTCTCACGACTCGGGGTATTTTTACCTGGCATGGGAATTTCTATGCGCTTCCTTTAACGGAGAGGTTAGGCCTGGAACCCGAGGGCCTGCTGCGCATCTCGATGGTCCATTACAATACCATGGATGAGGTGCACCGGGTCCTCGCCGCCATACGAGAGCTTGATTAGCCGGTATTCCCAGTTTGGATGACTTCTTGCCGAAACCGGGGTGGACAGATTGTGTATTATGACGCTCAAAAACGCAACCAGTTGGTCTTCAATGGAAACGATTCGTGGTAATATTTACGACTATCCCAAGTATTATGACGTTTTATTCGGTGCAGATTGTCAGGCGGAGATCAAGTTCTTGCGGGCCTGCTTTGAACGTTATGCGCAAATTCCCGTTCGTCGCGTCTTCGAACCAGCATGCGGAACCGGACGCCTCCTCATCCGTTTCGCACGACAGGGATTTGATGTCGCAGGTTTGGATATCAATCCCAAGGCGGTAGCATTTTGCAATAAGCGTCTCAATCGGTATGGCTATCCCGCAACGGTTTGGGTTGGAGATATGACAAACTTCCGGGTGAGACGAAAATTTGATGCCGCCTTTAATACCATCAATAGCTTTCGCCATTTACCCGATGACCGAGCGGCTAAATCCCATCTTCAATGTATGCGGCAGGCTATTCGAAAAGGGGGACTTTATGTCCTCGGGTTTCACCTGACCCCCAATCGGCCGCCGACCTGCACAGAGGAGGCCTGGGTGGCACGGAAGGGGCACCTTCAGGTCAACTCCTGGATGAAAACCGTCTACCTCGATCGGGAGCATCGTAAAGAACGGGTTTATCTCCAATTCGATGTTTATACTCCCAGCCGTAGCCTTCGAATTGCCGACGAGTTCATCTTTCGCACTTACGACCGTTGCCAGTTTTTACGCCTATTAAAGAAAGCGGGTGGGTGGGAAGTTGTAGCCACCTACGACTTTGCCTACCGCATTGACGACCCAATTGTTGTGGACGACCAAACAGAAGACGTTGTATTTGTCCTACGTGCTGTCTAAGTGACCGTGCGGTTAGTATTTTCAAATGGCCGCTATTTACGACTATACAAACGCCTCAAACGTATGACGGCGTATTGCTGTAATGCATCAAAAGTAATGCGATTTACTTAGTCGCTTCGATAGCTAAGATGGATGAATAAGAGGAGGATTCTTAGAAAATATGAAACCTGTGATCGCGGAACCGAAGGACCTGGAACATTTTTTGGGCGTAGCAAACAAAGCTGTGGACCTTGCCGCGGAGGTTTTACGAGATAAATTCGGTCGTGTTGAGGCGAGACTGAAGGGACATGCCGATTTTGTTACGGAGGCTGACACTGAATCGCAGCGGGTGGTGTGTGAAGCGATTCGCGCGGAGTTTCCCGATCACGGTTTCCTCGGTGAGGAAGGAGGTGAGTTCCCACCGGAGCTGAATAGCGCGTATTTTTGGATTCTCGATCCTCTTGACGGCACCACCAATTACGTTCACGGCGTGCCGTTTTTTTCAATTTCACTTGCTCTGGCATGCAAGGACGAAATTCTTGTGGGCGTTGTTCTAGACCCCATGCTCAATGAACGCTTCACCGCGGTGCGGGGCGGCGGTGCCTATTTAAACGGCAGGCCTATCCACGTGAGTTCGGTGGCAGCTCTCGAGGAGGCCCTGGTATCGATTGGTCTCCCGCCTCGCGTGATGCCTGAGTCTTCAGACGTTCAGTGGATGGTTCAATCGGCGGTCCACTGTCTCTCCTTGCGGCGAACCGGTTCAGCGGCCCTCAATATGGCCTACCTGGCGGCAGGCCGCTTCGATATCTCGTGGGCTCTGACCACTAAAGCATGGGACGTGGCGGCTGGAAGCCTCTTGATCCAAGAAGCGGGTGGAATAGTGACCAACCTCAGGGGAGAGCCACTGGGTGTAAGGGGTGGCCCGTACGTGGCTGCGGCCAATCGTGCGTTACTGGAAGAATTTTTCCGGGCGGTCCGATCGGCCTGCTGATTGCCCTATTCGGTGAAAGCATCCAGCGGAGCGATCGATTCTAGTCGTTTTCTCCACCATGTTATTGGCCTTTGAAGCACGATTACCGTGTTTTTTACTGCTCAGCCGTGGCCATAGACAGGAGCACGGCGTGGTCGCCAGTTGCAGTACGACTGGACCCGCGATATAACGAAAGCGATCCTTGGCCGGGACACGGGTTTAAGAATCGGAGGAGACGGCCCCAGCATTTTTCCGGGAGGTGCATGTCATGATGCATGAACACGCGCATTTAGCGGAGGGAGTTCGTCCACACTGCTGCCCCTGTCAGGCGAATGGCGGTGTGAACCACCTGGGAGCCGTGACACGGCGCACATTTTTGGGAAGCGCCGCAATCGGTTCGGCGATTCTTTCAGGGGTAAGCTGGGCCAGTCTGGTGGCTCAGGCTCCCGATGTGCCGATGCCACCCCCGCGACAACCCTTGAAGGTAAAACCTATTTTCCTGTATTGCGTCTACCAACGGCGACCCCAGACGAGCTGGCGCAATTGGGGTGGTATTCATACCGAGGAAGCGGCAACTCAGGAGGTCGGGCGAATCCAGGAGGAGCTGAAAAAACTTCACGCGTCCGCGGACTTTCCTTTAGAAATTGCTCCTCTTACCGCGACTACAGATTCTCGTCAGTTGATCGGCATGGAAGACGTCCAAAACGCTGATGTGCTGCTGGTTTATGCGAACGATGGCGATCTCAATGCCATTGCCGCCCTGAAGAAGGACACGATTTTCTTTATCCGGCATAAGTCTGGTCCGCTCTACCTGTACTACGAAATCATCAGTCCCCGTTTCCTCCGTCAGCACACGGACGAGCTAAAAGTTCCAGGAATGGACAATGATGATGTGGTGATTGATCAATACGACGAAGTGCTCTGGCGGCTTCGCGCACTCTGTGGGCTCAAAAACGCGCGCAACCAGCGGATTGTGGCGATCGGTGGTGCCGGAGCATGGGCGCAACCTCCCGGAGTAGTGCCCGAGCTGGTCAAAAAAATCTGGGGAACGGAAATCATTGATTTTCCGTATGAAGAACTCGCCAAGCTCATCAAGGCGGCCCGGGCGGATGAAACCGCCGTCAAACTTGCAAAACAACGCACCGAGGAATACCTGAAAGACCCGAATGTAACGTTGGAGACGGATCGCCCATTCCTGGAAAATGCGTTCCTGCTCGACCAGGTCTTCCGGAAGATCATGGCCCAGGCGAATTGCCGGATGATCACAATCAACGGCTGCATGGGCACGATCATGCCGATTGCGGAAACGTCCGCATGTATGACCCTTAGCTTGCTCAATGATGAGGGCTATCTGGCGTTCTGTGAATCCGATTTTGTCGTCATCCCGGCGGGAATGCTGTTGTGCGGAATTTCGGGCTTGCCGCCTTTTCTCAACGATCCCACCTATCCCCATGACGGCATCATCACCCTGGCGCACTGTACAGCACCTCGCAAACTGAACGGCCGGGAGCGGGAACCAGCACGCATTCTCACCCATTTCGAGTCCGACTACGGTGCCGCTCCCAAAGTGGAGATGCGTAATGGGCAGATTGTGACCAATGTACTACCGGACTTTAAATCAGAGCGATGGGTTGGCCTGCGCGGGGAAATCGTGGCCCATCCCTTCCTCCCCATTTGTCGTTCACAAATTGATGTCCGGTTCACGTGCGATGATAAGCTGCTTGCTGATCGCATGCCCGGCTTCCACTGGATGACGATTTACGGCGATTATATGCGTGAGACCGGCTACGCACTGAAACGGGTGGGAATTAAGTTCGAGGTCCTTGGTTAGCGGGCCACTTTGGCGGAAGCGATAACCGTTCCAGCCGGTGAATGGACCTGAGATCAGGACCAAAGGTCGGCTTTATCCATGGACAGCGGATCGCCAGGCGGAGTCGATTGGTGCGTGCCCGGCCTCTCTCTACGGTGCAGAGTGGCCAGTGAAATTTGACCGCCGCAGTTCGTAGAGGTCGTACAGGTCGAAGAGCATTTCCCGGAGGTTGCCCTGGTGCCGGGCAAAGGATTCATGGACGTCCTCCCGGGTGATGAGCGGTTCACCGCGTTGGAGGAGAAGCTGGACGATCTTCCAGGCGAGGTCCTCATTGGGCTCAGGGGCATAAAGAAGGGGCAGCTCCACGTCGGAGTGTGCCGTCCCGATCAGCCCCAAACGACGCTTCCGGCAGAGGCGTCGTAGCTGGTATCTTGTCCAGGTGCTGAGTTGCTCAAAACCATCCACCATGAGCACAATTTCGGATCGGTCTTCGAGTGAGTTCCAGATTTCCTGGTCCAGTGTGCGCTGGCCGTCGTGAAGTTCGACTCGCAAACACGATATCTGATGCTGTTCCATCCACTCCGCCAGAGCCGTGATGAGCGCGGATTTTCCGACGCCGTGCGGCCCCACCACGGCACCCATTCTTTGCAGTCGTTCGAAAGTCTGGAAGAGCGACTCGGCTGAGCAACCGGGAGGAAAGATGTAGGGAATTGCTCCCGGTCGAACGAATCGTGCAGAGAACGGATTTTCTACTTTTCCGGAAATGTCGGTCACTGGATTCTTACTTTTGCTGGTGCGACGTGTCCCAAACGAAAAATGATCTCTTCTACGATTTCACGGCCTTTTACCGGGAATACCCGCACCCGCACACACCAGCGGACACGGATAATCAGCCCATCGTAGCTGAGAGGCGTCTGCGGCAGGATCGTTTGAAAGCATAGAGGAGACGAGATCGGCACAAGTGAGTCACCCTCCTGCGACCACCGCCTGAAATGGTGGACATGCAGGTCCTGATCGCCCTTGCCATCTGTGTACCAGAGTATGGAAAGCTCAATCGCCTTGATCACGTCGACGCAGTCAGCAGGGGTGATGATGACCTTACCGGAAAGAATCTCTCCGGGGTCATACACGGTTTTTCGGTGATCAAGGTGGATAACAATCCGGGGTTCCATCGTTTTCCGGTAGAAGGCAAAGCTCCTTGAAGGCGGACGCCTTACGCAAAATGACGGGCACTCCTTTGTGCGATTCCAATTTTCTGGTGTTTTCTGTTATGCTGTTTCCGCGTTCTCGTGTCCCGATTCCTCGGGTGATGCTCCTCCTCCCGCAGTTGTCGTCTGGACGGAACGCCTGGACCAGGATACCGTCTCGGACTTCTTCGAAGGCTCCGGCAAAACCACGAGCGGGAAAATGCGCTCGAAAACGGGCCAGTCCTGCGCACTTCCTCGCACGCAGAGACGCCATCGGACTTCATTGTGAGGGGAACGAAAAGAGTGCATCATTGCCGAGGGGATTTCAATTTCTTTTTCAATTTCAAAGGGAACGCTGTGCAGAATGTCGAATTTCTCATGACGAACAAGCGTCTTCTGCCAGACCCGTCGCGTTTCGCGCCGCGTGTTTGTGCCGTGCTGAAAAGTGGCTTCCTCTTCACACACGATGAGCATCTCCAGCCAATTCATTTTGAGCCAGCCGGTCTGTTTGAGATACACCCGGTAGCGCTGGCCGCAAATTAAGGGGAAGTCCGATATTTCCACGATGGTCTGTCCAATGGCGGTCGTCACCATCCACTGGCGGAAGAACGCGGCCGCCAGTGTCAACCCAATCATCAAACATGGGATCAAGAACAGGCTGAAGCTCCAGTCGAACTTTTCGGAATAGTAAACCGCTAGGGCGAGTGCTAGCACCGAGCCATTCCAGAACAGGGCGGCAGCCAGCCAGCCGAGAAGGGCTCGTGACGGCGTTCCCAACACAGGGAGTCGATAAGGCAGGTGTTCACCCGGTTGTTGAATGCCCGAGGGGATTTCAGGGACGAATGGAAAGAGTGTGGCCTCTGGGTTGGCGCTCAGACTCAAAGCGAGCGGCTTACCCTGAACGGCGAGTCGCTCCACTGACTTGCCCCACCGCCATACGTGGTAACTCACCCCGCCTGCTCCCAGGACCACAAAGGAGAATGGGATGAGGAGCACCAACCAGGTCCACCATCGGAACCCCCGTTCCACCACAGCAATTTCGGGGTTGGCCGGGTCGTACCAGGTGGTCCTGGTCTCGCCGGCTCGGTAGTTTTTCAGGCACCGTTCCGCGTGCTGGCGGTCCACAGAGTACCCGTTTCCGCGAACCGTATGGATGTCGTAAGTCCACAGTCGGTATACACGCTCTCCGACACGATATTCGATGCACACCTCCGGCCGATAAAGCGTCTGGCCTTCGCGAACCGTGGTCCCCAAACGCGTTTCCAGAACTTTACAAGCAACGGGCAGAAAATCACGGCCAGACCGCCACTCGGGCAAAAGCAGGAAACGGAGCGCAAGCCAAAAGCCGAGACATCCCAGGAGGAACAGGCAGGCGAAAAAAGCTGCCTCCCAGAGTCCGGCAATTCTCTCTGAACCAGTTCGGCGATTGCCGCGTTTTTTCTCAAACAGGCGGAACCAGCGAGCCAACTGACACCTTCCCGGTTAAGGTCGGAAGGCTGACTCCGTTGCAAGCCGTGCGCGATCGCGTCAAAACAGCCGCTCGGGACCGTTTACACAGAGCCTTTGGAATTCGGTCGCTCCAATCGCAGAGGGGGCGGAGTCAGCCAGTCACACCTTCTTTATTTTGCTCAAAAACCGGAACAGTTGTCGAGTCGTCCATGACCACCCGGAACTGAATAACGCAGGAATCGGACAGCTCGGGAACAAAAGGTGTCGGACGATCGGAAATCCCCATAGCCTGGAGCCGGCTCCTCCGGTAGAAGCCCAAGCGTTCGAGGGCCTGGTACACTTCCTCTAAGGTTTTTTCGCCGAAATTGGCGATTTTGAGAAGATCCTCGGGCTTCGTGTCCAGCAACTGTGCCACCGTGAAGATGCCCCGATCCTCGAGGCAGTTGGTGGTACGAACAGAAAGCCCGATTTCCGCCGTGCTCATCTGCAACCGTTTCTGCAATTCGGCCTCGTAAACGGCGGCAGGGCTGATGCGAACGCGGGAACCCATCGCATTCCCTCCTTGGAAAGGTTGTTTGTAGCAATCCGTTGCCCGGCACGGACCCAAAACCATCCACTTTTCCATGCACCGCAGGCTTCCCAGAGATCCGTCCGGCTACTCACTTCCGCGACATCGAGAAGTGATTGCAACGAGATTGCCACGGGATCACTGAATCGGTCTTTAGCCGCCTGTGGTGCAAACAGGTTGAACTCGTCATACTATACCAAGTTTTCGGGATTTGTGGAAGATGCCGGTTATGCCGACGCGCATGCGGCTACCCATCTGTGGAGGGGTGAGACCCATCGCTTACCCTGGCTGGCCTCTCGTTTGTTGTCGACGTGTCAGCATCATCGGTGATTTGAGTTCTGACACTCAACATGGCGGCTTTGTGAGGAATAGCAATGCAATTGACTGGCTGGTTCGCTCCGGTTGCAGGGGTCCTGGGAGTGATCCTGCTGCTTTTTGCGGCGACACTGGTGAGACGCTGGCTGCGGCGGAAACGCAAACCAAAATGGGTGGAACCTGATCTGCGGATCGATGTCTCAAGGGTGGAGCTGCGGCCGGTGCTGGACCTTCCCAAGCTTCTTTTTCATGGCGAGCCCGTTCGCCTAGATATTGTGATCCTCGCGCCGGCTGGTCGCACTGGCACTTTACCGCCTCCCCGGGACTGGCCGGTGCTTATGGAAGCCATCGCGCCGGGACTGATGCGGGTTGTTCAGGCACACGAACCACAGTTCATCCGGTGGCCAGCGCAGTTGAGTGTCAACGGTTTCGTCCACCAGTTCTTTCGCAATGTGGTGCTGCCGGGAGATCGGGGACGCGGGACCCCGTTTTGTGCCGCAGTGGGCCCGGCGCGTAACGCAGAAGGCCAACTGTTCCTTGTGGGAATGGTTATGCATGCAGACCATCCCCTCTTTCTTTCCTTGGAAGAAGTTGAATCCGAAACAATGTGGCGGAGACTTATCGAGGTCCGCGCAAGACCTTGATGGACCGTGATGGGTGGACGAAACTTGAGGGATATCCCCATCAAAACAGCACCGTCTTGGCGTGTTGGTCTTTGCCGGTTGTTCAAGAGCGGCGTGGTTTCCGCGGAAAGCGGGTGAAATATCTGATTGGGGCCAGAAGGAGGACAGCGACTGAGGGCGTATCTGTGACAGAACTCACCAGAGAAGCAATTGCCGAACGTTATTTTGCTCAACTTCCCTTTACTCCGTATCCTGTTCAGGAAGATGCCCTGCTGGCCTGGTTTTCTTCGAAACAGGGCGTCCTCGTTTGTGCCCCGACCGGCACCGGGAAAACCCTGATTGCTGAGGCAGCGCTTTTCGAAGCCCTCCACACCAACACAGTGGCGTACTACACCACACCGCTCATCGCGCTCACTGAGCAGAAGTTTCGTGAGATGCAGGAGGCGGCGGTACGGTGGGGATTTTCGGCCCGTGATGTGGGACTCGTCACCGGAAACCGCCGGGAAAACCCCGATGCCCAGATTCTCGTCGTTGTTGCCGAAATCCTTTTCAATCGCCTTCTCCACCCGGAAATATGGGATTTCAGCGTTGTCAGTGCTGTGGTCATGGATGAGTTTCATAGCTTCAACGATCCCGAAAGGGGCATCGTCTGGGAATTCACACTGGGTTTGCTTCCGCCTCATATCCGCACTCTTCTTCTGTCTGCCACGGTGGGAAATGCGGTGGAGTTCCTGCATTGGCTGCGGACCGCCCACGGGCGGGATCTGGAGCTGGTCATCAGCACGGAACGGAAGGTTCCGTTGGTCTTTCAGTGGGTACCGGACAAGCTGTTGACGGAACAGATTGAAGAGATGACAGCGGGCGACGAAGAATCTCGCAAGACTCCGGCTCTGGTCTTCTGCTTTAATCGGGAGGAGTGCTGGACAATTGCCGAACAACTCAAGGGCCGAGACATGGTCACGCGGGAGCAGCAGGCCGTAATTCAGGAGGCACTCAAAGATGTCGATCTCTCCCAGGGAGCCGGGCCGAAGCTCAAACAACTTCTCTTGCGAGGGGTGGGAGTCCATCATGCGGGTGTACTGCCCAAGTACCGGCGACTCGTGGAGGACCTCTTTCAGCGCAAGCTTCTGTCGGTGGTGGTCTGTACGGAGACGCTGTCTGCCGGGATTAATTTGCCCGCACGCTCGGTCGTTTTGCCATCCCTGGTGAAAGGTCCCCGCGAAAAACGCCGCCTGATCGATCCCAGTTCCGCGCACCAGATGTTCGGGCGGGCTGGACGACCTCAATATGACACCCAGGGATATGTGTTTGTTCTGGCCCACGAAGACGACGTGAAGCTCGCCCGCTGGAAAGAGAAATACGACCAGATTCCCGAAGACACCAAGGACCCTCAACTTCTCAAGCTCAAAAAGGAGTTGAAAAGAAAAATGC
This sequence comes from Thermogutta sp., assembly GCF_039793925.1. GTDB lineage: Bacteria > Planctomycetota > Planctomycetia > Pirellulales > Thermoguttaceae > Thermogutta. The sequence continues at coordinate 45,710 of NZ_JBAMME010000183.1, forward strand.
CGCAAAAACGGCCGGACGAAGTGTACTGGACAGAAGCGCAGTTCTGGAAATTGAAAAACTCACCACCAGCCAAGCTCATCAGCCGAGGACATGTTCCATGGCGCCTTTTGGCGTATATGCTCCAAGCGTCGCCGGAAATAGAGCCTATCCGTCGGCTGGTCAGCAAGCGGTTAATGGAGAGTGGCCGCGTCCAGGCGGAACTCCGACATTTGGAGAGGATGCTGCTGACCCTGTGGCGAGCCGGGTACGTCGAACTCGAACCTCCTCCCCCTCCTTCTGCACTGGTTGTGGAGCGACCCAAAAGCACGGTGGATCGAAACCGAACAAGCTGGGATTTTCCAGCGCAAAACACGCCGGAACAGAATTCGCACGGCACTTCCGCCGAGCAAGAGTCGAGCGACGCAGTTGCCGGATACAAGCCCGAACGGGCCATACCCACAGAACAGATCTGGAAGATTTCGGCCTTTCGCAGCGTCAATCCGCTCTATGGAGTCTTTCTGGTCAACCAACTGGGTGTAGCAGACCAGGCCGAGCTCCTCCAGGCGATGGAGAGTGTTCTGGAAATGCCGCGATCATTGCTTTCCGCTGTACGAGTTCCAAGCTACGATGAGATGCCACCTGGCCCCTTGGCCACCACGCGGCTCGATCCACTGCTGCTGGAGCACGGATTGGCTCTCCCGGAACAACTCACGGGGCGTCGCGACGACGAGGACGAGGAAGAAAAGGAAGAACGGCGGCGCCGTCAGCGGCGCGGATTTGTGGAAGATCGTCCTCGCGTTTTCACCCTTGCGGAAAAACTGGAGCTTTTGTTTCGCTATGATTTTCCAGACGTGACAGACATCAAAATCACTCCGGTGTGGGCAGCCGGTGAGATTTTGGAGTTCGGTGGGGACTTCAACAAGTACATCACGAGCAAGTCCCTCCAGAAACAAGAGGGCATCATATTCCGACACCTCCTGCGGCTGATCCTTTTGCTCGGGGAATTCAAGCAGTTGTGCCCTGTGGAATTGACCCCGGAAGTCTGGCAGGCTCAGCTCGACGAGCTCATCGCTCGGTTCAGCGAGTGCTGCCGTCGGGTGGATCCCACAAGTACAGAGAAAGCCCTCGAGCAAGTGGAAGGTGAGGAGGTGATTGAAGACTGACGGCTCGAAGCGGGGATTTCATGGCAAAAAGTTTTCTGAGGAGTTCTCCCTGTCTAGCGGCTCCGCGATTATGCAAACACACAGTTGATGTGCGATCCTCTTAACTGACTTTGGAGGCCAAGCTCGGTTACCACCTGAAGAAGCGGTAGGGATCATCCCACTCCTGCGGGCGGTCCAGGTAGAGGCCATGCAACCATCGCCCTTCCGTGGGTAGATCGCACGGTACGATCGCCACGTCCGCAAGGTACAATTTGCCACTTCCCTCGAACCAGATCTGAAGCCGCGTGTTCTTGAGTTCCGTTCCCTGGCCGACCAGAAGATAGGTGTAACGCTTCCACTCCCGACCAGGAACAAATCGCTGATACTCAAGCAACGCCCGCCACTTTGTGGTTTCCTGGACAGCAATCCAAGCCTGGCGTCCGGAAAGATTTTCGGCCCGGGCCCAGAACGAAACACGGTACCACTGTCCCTCTTCAATCGGAACTCCGTGCTGGGCGAGCATGGCCGTGGTGCGACGTTCGCCAGATCCCGATGGCACCTCAATACAGACCGCGGTGCTTCCGGGGACCCGTTCTTCGCGCTGAGTGGTGCACAGAGCCTGGGGCACCTCACACGAGAAGGTCCAACCGTCGGGCATCTCGTCGTGATTCTTATCTTCAGAAAACGTTCCGTTATTCACCAGCGACTTTTGGGCCCCCTGCTGGATGGGCTGGCTAAACCATTTAAGCAGCGGTGTTGTCGGCCGAAGTCCCATGTTGGCGAGAAGTCGGCTCAACGTTACGGCGGTCCGGCGAAATGTTTTCCGCAAATTTTGTTGTTCGGTCGTCCAGTTAAAATACCACGGGTTAGTTCCTTCTTCAAAATCGCCATTGGCAAGCAGGTTTTTTGAAGTTCCACTTCCCACGCTGGGGTTTTCGGTTTCTTCAATGAGCTCCATCGTGTCCACACGAAGACGGGCTTCCGGCTGGCCCACATGGAGGTAAGCCTGCCAGCCTTCTGGATATGCTTTATTCACGGTAAAGCTGAGCCGGACTTCCGACCACTGATCCGGCGGGAGGGTTACATCTTTTCCTCGGGCCAGCCGATCCCATGGGGGTCCGGCTTGCTCGACTTCCAGCCGCACAGTCACAGGTTCTTCCAACGGTTTGACCCAGGCACTGAGCGTGTATGTTTTTCCAACCTGGCCGCCTGCTGTTTTTTGTCCGAATTGTGCCCATGGTACCGTGGCCATGGTGATTTCCGCACAGGCGCGGCCCTCGCGGTAGTCGTCAGTAACGATTCGCAATCCCGGCACAGCGTCGGGTTTTTTCACAAAATCGAAGGGCAGAAGCTGGCAGAACACGATTTGGTCGTTGTTCGTTTGCCCCAGTACCTCACATAATCTCTCCACACCATCGGCAAGGACCGGAAGGTTTCGAGGATCGCGGTTATGGACGTCTGCCGGCGCAATGCCAGCAAAAACGCATGAAAATGATGGTTCGCTGAAAAAGGCATTAATGTATTCCCTAGATTCCGTTCTCACCGTAGCAGGCAGGAAAGAATTCACTTCTTTCCCTTCCATTCCCAAAACGAGTATGTGACCCCCGGCCGCCAACCAGTTTGCGATCTCCTCCCGCTTTCCTTCGAGTTGTCCCCCGGCACCCGGGCCGACAATCAGGACGTGTTCCGCAGTGAGTTTCTGGTCCGGGGCATCCTCGAGTGGGATTCCCAGCCGGGTAAGGTACATCCTGCCCGGCATGTCCCCCACATAGACCGCCCGCCGTTCCGGAGGTAGAGAACGGTCACGTGCGGTGAGATACCGAATCATATTGGCGACGATCTGTTCCGCGACCGGGTCACGCTCCGTCCGACCGGTAACGTCAAGTTGACAGAACAGCACACACCCTTTCCCTTCTCGATATTCGACAAGTGGGGTGTACTGGAGAGCGAAACCGCCATCCAGGATCGGAAGAAAGTCGCCCCGTTGGGGCTTCTCCAGAAGCACGGAGGCCACGTTCCCGCGGTTGCCGCAGCGCCAAAGCCTGGTTACCTCCAGGCCGCACCATCGAACGGTCGGTGCCCCCGCATAGCGATCGCTGGAGAGGTATTCTAATCGAGGCGGCAGCAGTGTGGCACTGCCGCGCCAATCGTGGAAATGCTCCTCGCTGAGCCCTTCCAGAACGGGATGGTCGGGAACCCGCGGAAACACCTGACGCAGTCCGTATTCGGCGATTCGAAACCCCAATCGCTTTTCCATAACTTCCCCCGTCTGTTCAAAGACGAGCACCTTCAAACCGCTGCGGACGGCCTCGATCGAAGGGGCCGGTCCATCAACTGTGAGTGCCTTTTTCCCGATGATGAGCAGATCGAGTTCCGAGGGATCGTCCGCCGCACCGATGGTTCGGAATGCGATGCCAAGTTGTTTCAGGAGGTCAATGGTTTCGCCGACGGGATCAAACACCCCGATCTTTGCCCCTTGTGCTTTGATTTCGTTGGCTACAGTCTGCTTTTCTGCCGATGGAATCACCTCCAGGGGGAACACGTCTCTTTGTCGCTCCCCCGTGCTGAAAAGAAAATCGGCGGAAAGGAGGTAACGTCCAGGAGGCAAAGTTGGCGGGAGGGATATCTCGACGGGTTGGCGACACTGTTGACCGGTCTCGATTCCCACCTGGCCCGCTTGCTCCAGGTGAAACTCGGAACCGGCCAGCGCGTTGTTAGCAGAGCCATCAGAATGCGGGCCAGAAAGTTTCCATCGCCAGTCGCAGGTGACTTTTTGCCGGCAGTTGTTAATGATCACCAGTTGCTTGTGCACTGACTCTCCGGGGTTGAAGACATGGGCCCGACTGGTGACCGCTGATTCGGGGCCTGCAATATAGGCGAGCAGCGCCATGTTGTTCCGATACATAGCCTCGGCAGCCAGGGTCGGTATCCAATCCTCCGTGCGGTAAGCGAGGTCCATTCGCTCGTAACGATCTTCAAGATAGTCAGGACTGTAGCCAGGCCGCTGAAGGTTTTCCCAGTCGGTGGGAAGCTCCGTGC
>NZ_JBAMME010000184.1:0-8558 GCF_039793925.1 Thermogutta sp.
CAGGGGGTGAAACATGAGACTCTCTCTGGCAGAGGATGTGGACTGGGTGTGTTGTGTGGCTTTCTCCCCGGATGGCCGGATGCTGGCATCTGGGTTATGGAACGGCACCGTGCGGCTGTGGGACCCCGCTACCGGGCAGGAACGGCGCACCCTGGAAGGGCATATGGACGGAGTGATCAGAGCGGCCTTCTCACCGGATAGCCGGATGCTGGCATTGGGATCGGCAGACGGCACCGTGCTGTTGTGGGACCCGGACAACGGGCAGATACGGAGCGTTCTGATCGGGCATATCGCCGCGGTATCCAGTGTGGCTTTCTCCCCCGATGGCCAGATAATGGCTTCCGGTTCGGTGGACGGCACTGTGCGGCTGTGGGACCCCGCCACCGGGAAGGAACTGCGCATCCTGGTGGGGCACGAGTGGAAGTGGAATGTGAACAGCGTGGTCTTCTCCCCCGATGGCCGGATGCTGGCATCGGGGTCGGATGACGGCACTGTGCGGCTATGGGATCCCGCCACAGGACAGGTACTGCGCGTTCTGGAAGGGTACAGAAGCCCGGTGCTCGGCGTGGCCTTCTCCCCCGATGGCCGGATGCTGGCATCCGGGGCGTGGGACGGCACCGTGCGGCTGTGGGACCCCGCTACCGGAAAGGAACTGCGCACCCTGGAGGGGCATACGGGGACGGTGAGTAGCGTGGCCTTCTCCCCCAATGGTCGGATATTGGCTTCCGGGTCGTGGGACCATACCGTGCGGCTGTGGGACCCCGCTACGGGGCGGGCGCTGCGTACCATGAGGCATCAGGCCAATGTGCGGTGCGTGGCCTTTTCCCCCGATGGCCGGATGCTGGCCTCCGCGTCGGACAACCGCGCCGTACAACTGTGGGCCATCCCCGAATAGGGAAAGTTCATCGGCGATGATGCGATGATCCTTCGGTCAGACAAGAGATCCAATGGTGCCAGGAGGCAAAATGGAACCTTGGGAGGCGCGCGAGGTATTCGAGAAGGTGGTGTATGAGGGTCCCGGGGGGGAATCCCCCGAGCGGATCCTTGAGGCCGCTCGGGTTCTTGTTGACCGCGCTGCCAGCCGAGGCAGCGAGGCAGCGTGGCGTGATATAGGGGACGCGTGGCGGCTGCTGCGGAAAGCCGGACATCCCGTAAAGGACATCCGGCACGCACGAGATCAAACCCAGGCCATTGCCTGGGTCCGGGAAGCGATAGAAGGGCGGCCTCCCCAGGCCTGCATAGAGAGAACGATGCGGGTCCGGGTCATTCGCTTCGTCGTGCCATTCAACAAATGGCTGAATAGCACGGTTACGCTTGACCAAAGAGGCCACAAGCTGATCGCAGTGCGCGGTCACAGCGGGAGATCCTCTTGGCCGGTCGCTGTGATCATCGCCCCGGCCGGGGTCGTGCAGGAGGATTCCCGGTACCGGGTCTCGGTCCAGCCGGGTATCTACCGTCTGGAAGTGGGAAATGACCGGAGGGGGGTTCCCCTGCTCCGGTTCCACCCAGATCGGGAAGAGGGGGGGAAACGATTCCGGCTCATCTCTGTCGATGGGGAAGTGAAAGAACTCCCCTCATCAGCAGAGGTGCTGCTGTCTGGAGGGGGAAGTTCTCGGACAGGTCAGAGCGGGTTCTACTGGTCGGTCGTGATATTCAAACAAAGGGGACATCTGCGGGTCCGGCACTATGATGGCCAGTTCGAGACCGTGTCGGTCTGATCCACCCCTCGCATCCGGAGGGCTCTGTGCTCCTTGAATACGGAGCACTGATGCCTGCAACTGCCCGGAGACACTGCCCTGGGCGAGTGGATGGCAGCCCAGGCCCGGACGCTCTGGGCTGTGGCATCGTCGGCGAGCGCGGCGAGTTCGCCGGCAGGCCGCGGGCGCGACCGTTCTGCAAGCCCGGCTGTCAGCTGCCAGAGGAAGGAACGAAAACATCCCCAACCCCAGGGAATCAACGCTCTACGAACAGCCGCGGCACGGAACGATCGTCTCGCTCCGACATCGCCATACACAGTCGCTACGCCGATCTCGCCGGGTTCGACCATGATCGGTCTGCCCTGCTCTATGGCACAGAACTGGCCGTTCCATTCCCGCTTGTACAGAACGGCTTTCCGACATCTCAGCCATCCCGGTTCTATCGGCCGCCGGGGGCAGTACGGATCGCGATGTCCCTGAAATGGGCAGGATAGCGGGGTGCGTGGTGAACTGGCGCCCGGGGTGACCCGGGTCGCCAGGCCCCCACCAGGAGCAAGGTCATGCTCCCCCGCGGGGGCCCGTCCTGACCGAGCCCGGGGCGGGCCATATGAGGCAGCGGGCAACCGCTCGCGACCGAACTCGGCGGATCGGCCAGCCTGGTCCCGATTCCTCCAATCCCCGCAGGAGGCGCGAGCGAACCCGATCCGCGCTTGACAAATTACCTTTTTTGCAGTATAGTTTCCAACAAATCGGCGCGCTCGGTCTATATCGTATGGAAGAGATTTGCTGTTCCGGCCCTCATCATACAGAAGTTTCTCGTTCTTCCCCGATGGGGAATCTACCTTCTGGGGCGCCTCGCGCCCGGTGTCCACAACCCCTGCGGGCAAATTCTTCGGCCGCGCGGCGCCACGCCCCTGGCCGGAGGCTCAGAAGGGGCGATGTCCTGGGCGAGGCGAGACCCCCCTCGGGCCCGAGTCCTCGTGTGGCCCCTTGCTGCCCTGACGGGCAGTTCGAGATCGTTCCTGAACAGTCCCCCCCCCATTCCCCCTACCCCCCACACACACAGCATGGTAAGGAGGAGAGATGAGTGAGAAGGAATACAGAACTTTAATGAAAACTTGGCGGAGGAAGAATGCTCTGTACCCCGATCGCGGGCGCTCGATCAGGCCCTGGGAGGAGCCCCTTCTCCGGGAAATCCGCGGCGTGATTGCGGAGGGCCTGTTGCATGGTCACGCATGGGCGCGAACCGCGGCCGTTCAGTGGACAGGCCTTCCCGAGCGCCTGTTTCATGGCCCGCCCGAGGAGGTTGTGCGGCTTTTCGAGGAGGCCTTCGAGCGGGCATGCTCCTGAGTGATTCTTCCCCATTGTCAGGAGGAGTGATGACGAGCCCCGAAGGAGCGCCGGGCGCTTCGCGTCCCCGCCAGATCTGCCCGGCGGATTTTGGGGTGCATTCAGGAAACGGAGGTACACACAAATGAAAGAGCGCATCGCGACCTTCATGGCCCAGGAGATCTCTTTACCCACCTGGCCATTATATGACCCGCACAACAAACTCATGGTCGCCATCATGGCGCTGGCCCCCTTTACCCTTGTCATTGTACTCGCCTACGGCCTCCAGATCATACAAGTGAATGTTTTCGCTGGCGTGGTGTTGGGGGCCATCATTGCTCAGTTCTCCACCCGCTGGGCAGTTGCGGTCTGGTGGGCGACATCGCTGGCCTTCTCCGTTCTGGTGTTTGCGGAGAGACCCATTCGCCGCTTTGCGCCGGAAATGTTGATCCTCCAGGTAGCCGGGGCCATCTTGTTGGGAGTCATCGGGTTAGGGATCATTGGGCTATAGCGAGCTCCGCTTTGTTCGGACGCGGGCGGACATGAGCGAGCGGGTGTTCTGGGGATCTCTCGCTGCGAAAGACATGGCCAGGATGCCAGATCGAGACCCCAGGGCCATCGCGTCCCCATCTCCCGATCGGGAGAAGAGGTCCCCCGAAGACGTAACTGAGGAAGACATTCAGGCGATGGCCCGTCACATCCTCCGGCAGAAGGGCATTGAGCCGGATAACCCCCACTTCCCGGATGCCCTGCAGGAGTTGCTGGGGGCGAGTGTGCGGGCTCTCAGAAATTACCGTCCTGGAAAGGGTGCGTCCGCAACCACCTGGATATACTACCAGATGCTTGGTGCCGCGACGCACATCCAGAGGACATTGTACCATCAAGGGATTCACGAGATCCCCTTAGACGGGCCAGATGATGATGACAACCGCACCGAACGCGACCCGCGGATGCAGGACGGTGCGGCCGATGTGCTGGCAGCAGTAGAGGAAAAGGAGATCGCTCTCCTCGTTCTTCAGGAGGCAAGCCAGTACCCCGATCTGTGGGAGAGGCCTCTTGAGGAGTGGGTAGATTCTCCAACCCTCCGCCGCCAAATTCTATCTCTCGTCAGAGAAATATGCTCGAGATCCATGCCACACTCCTGATGCTACCGGGATACCGCCATACCGATCGGTATGTTCGCCGGGTGGAAAGGCGGTATCCGGATGACCCGATGCGCCTGCTCCGGGACACGCGGTATGTTCTTCCCGTTGCCGTTGGGCAAGGGGAAGACGGTCAATGGCTGCTGCTATGCCTTTCCTTTGGCCCCCCCAGAGGGGGGGAGCCAATGGATGTCTTTTACCGCCTGTTCAATTTCATCAACGACCCGGACAACCCGGAGAATGCGCACTGGCGCACACTGCGGGTGAGTTCCATCCCCAACCCGGACAAAATCAGCGCCACTTCGGTTGTGATCGCGGACTCGTCGGCAGTGACGCTGCGGGAATGGCTTGATCAGCAATTGTCCCGCCCGCTTCCTCCCAACTTTCAATTGCGGCAATCACTGGTTGATTCCGATCCCGAGAGGATGCTGAAAACGGTCGGGTTGCACATATCTTCCCCGGAAGACCCGTTGGAGGAGTCTCCGGGAGAGGATATGGAGGGATGGGGGGATGAATGGGCAGAGGCATATGAAGGGGAAGAGGAGTTCTCCTCTGCGCCCGAGGAGTTAGAAGATGAGTTCTCCTCTGCGCCCGAGGAGTTAGAAGATGAGTTCTCCTCTGTGCCCGAGGGGGTGGAAGAGGAATTCTCCCCTGCGTCCGAGGGGGTGGAAGAGGAGCCCTCCCCTGCGCCCAGGAGGTTGGAAAAAGAGCCCTCTGTACCCCATGAGGGACTGGAAGTGGATCATGGACAGTTTGTGGAGCTGTGGCGATCCATCCTGGCCAACGCCCAGCCGGGCAGACTCGCCGAACGTCTGTATCCAACGGAGAAAGACGAGGATGATGAGTGGGCCCGGTTGCTCCGTGCGCTGTTGCCCACACGGGAGGCTGCGATCGCATCGTTTGTCATTGCTCTCCTGTCCTTGTTCTTTCCCCCTGCATCGTTGTTGGCTCTGGTCCTGTATGGGGGTCGGCCTGGTTTCCGCCTACTGGTGGGCGCTCTGTGTCTCAGCATACCGTATCTTGTTTTCTTTGTTTTCCATGCCCCATTCGCTCCGGGAATCTACGTTCCGGCTATCGTCATTTTGTTGATGGGTTTTTTGTCCATCGCCACCGGATTGCAGCGGCTTTATAAAAGATTTGGCTTAAAGTTTGAGTTGTCTAAGGTCGCCCGCGGGGCAGTCGGGGTGATCAAGAGAGCCAGACGCAAGGGGGTTGCCCCGGGGGCAGGGATGGCACAGCCGCAAACACCGGTGACCATGGCCGATGTTTCGGGCAGTGTCACCGATGTTTTGATCATCCTCTCTTTGATATTGTTCCTCATTCCTCCGGTTGCCCCACTGGCCGTCGGGCTATTCCTGTTTTGCTTGAATCGGGAGAGGGGTCTCTTGGCTCCCTGGAATCTGCTGTCTCTTTTGTATGTGATGTTTCTGTGGCCCTCTCTGGCCGGCAATATCACCACTGGCTGGAGATTGGGAATGCTGGCTGGGTATCTGATTTCCTTTACTTCTCCAGCCTCTCCCCATGACCTGAACGCGGCAAAGGTCAAACTTGCCCCCCAGGCGATCCGCAACTGGGTCCTTCTGCTGATCCGATCCCCGGGAGCAGCCTGGAGGTATCTCTGGTCAGACAAACCGGGGAAAACGGAAATCCAATTCCAGCTGCCGCCGTTGCCCCGCCCGATTGCCACAGCATTATCTCAGGGCGCCCAGGCGGATCCATCGGCGCTGAGGGAGATGTTTGATGTCCTGTCGCGGGCTCACATCGATGCGCTGCACGCCGCAGCAAAAGCGGGCCGCATTCCGCTCCCGATTCGGGTGGAGAGTGTGGAAGATGGGAGATTTTACACCTCGCTCTACCGGGTGTCTGCCGTTCAGCCCGTACAGGGCCTGCCATTGCCCCCCGAGGCCGCAACCCGAATTGTCCAGACGGCCCTCAATCTCATCACCCGGAGCGGGGTGCCGGAGGTTTCTGTGACATCTGTCAACCAGGGGGTTGTCATCAAGGTTCAGCGCACTCACCGGATCACCACGGATTCCCCCTACGCTCAGGTCCCGGTATGGGATCGCCCCATCATCAGCAGGGAGAAAGCGACCGTTATTGTTCCCATTGGCCGTTCCTATGTTTATTTCGCTCGCGGGGAGGACGAGAGGCATTACGCGTCCGGGCTATATTTTTCCCCCCACCGTCCCGGTCATGCACTGATTGTCGCCCCCAGTGGAAGCGGTAAAAGCGTGCTGGTCCGGAGCATTCTCGCTGGCATTGCGGCAGCCTGCGAGGAATATCCCATTGGGGTGTTGTATCTGGAGGGGAAGCAGGAGAGCGCGGGGGAAGAAGTTGCTCCACCTCTTCTGATGCCCATTACCTTTTTGTCCTCGGGAAGCGACACGATTTTGATGATGGCGTTTCTTGCCTCGATTCTGGACAGTCGCCAGAGATTACTCAGCGCTTTAACTCAGCTATATGGACGCCCGATTGCGGCCGAGCAATTTGCTGCTCTGTATAACGGCTTCCCGTTGTTGGTCATCCTGATCGATGAGTTCTGGGCCTTGATGGGCAATTTGCAGGCCGTGTCCAGCCTGAAGGCTGTGTCTCCTCAGACGGGCAAAGAGGTTAAGATGGACGCCAGTACATTCGTGACGGTCACCTTGAATCGCATGTTGAATCTCGCCCGCGCCCTGGGCGTCGCCATGATCTTGACGACCCAGGCTGCCACGCGGGATGCGATTTCCAACCGGGGCGTGCGTGCCAACGCGACGCCGATCGTGGGATATGGGGTGGGCCTTCCACAAATCCGCGCCCTGCTGGAAGGCACCGCAGCCCAACAGATTGCCGCCCTCAGCCTGCCATACAAGGGGGGGATGAACATCCTGGCAAGATATGGGTTTGTCAATGCCGGTGCCCCAGGGGCCGTGGCGGCATTCATTGATCCCGAGGGGAATGTGATCCTGGGCGGAGATAGTCAGTATCAGCAGGAAATGCCATCCGTGGATGTTTTCCTGCCGTTTTACCGTGGGGATATCGCCCGCGCCTCGCGGGCAGCCCGCTTCGATGTGGAAAAACTGCAGGCCGACATCGCAGCCTGCCAGGCCAAGGGGCTTCTCGGCGACCCCCCGTCGATTGGTTGGCTGGCGTCCTTGGGATGTGAAATGCTGCAGAGAGCAACGGCCCTTGGGTATGGCAAGGAATCCCTGCAAGAGCAAGTGCTCAATTCTCAGACGTCATTGGACGCCGAGGCCTCCCAATAGCGAGAGCGATCGGCTCATTCCGGTTTTTCTCTCTTCCTGGGTCGCCCGGGCCTGCCGCGGATCCGCATTGCTTCTACTTCCGACTCTGTGAATATCCAGTAGCGCCCGAGGCGGCGGCCCAAGCCTCGCCTGCGCGCTAACTGGTAGACCCGGGAGAGACTAATACGCAACCGCTTGGCCGCCATGGGGGCAGTGTATAACTCGATCGGTTCTGTCATCGTTTCACCTCCTCTGGAACCATAATTGTACCATATTGGTACAACCAGCGCAAGGGATTTTGTGAACAGGGGGCTGACTTCTGGGAGGGGACGAACGGGCGGTTGCATTTCATCCCATAAAAGGAGGTCCAATGGGCTGGAGCATGGTCGACATCATAGAGGATCCCTTGGAGGGCGAATTGTTGGTAGCGGGGGGAGAAACTCGAAAGGGCGGCGCTTTCATCGCCCGGATCACAGGCGTTGATCCGAAGTTCCGGTATGCTCGGGAGTTCCTTGGGGTGAGAGATTACCGATTCCCAGGAATCCCCAAGGGCTGCGTGATCGTCAAAGTGCCCACCGCCCAACTCCGGGAAGGAGACCTCTTAGAGATCCGGAGCGGTGGAAGCTGGGAAAGGGAATATCGCGGTTTCTACCTCTACCAATCGGGAACAATCCGGCAAATCAGCGAAAACGAGCTGCGCAGACGCCTCGCGGAGCGACTGGCCAGCTCCCCGACTCACCGCTCCGGATAGGGTACCGGTGCTTTCCGCCGGTCATCTCTGCAGCCCATACCCGGGTCGGGTGGGGGTATTCCACCGGGGCCACCGGACTCGTGCCAGAGAAGGGGCCCCTCGCAGGCCTGGCGAGAGCGGCGATATACCGGAAAGAACGGTGCCGGGTGGCAGAAAAAGGAGATGCAATGAAGATTCTCGTGGATGAGCAGGGGATCCGCCAACTGGAGCGCATCGACCAGCAGCCGGTCGGTCGGCAGATGCGCTACTACTACATCCCCCGCACTGACGCGGCGTTGTTTCACCTGGTCTGCCGGTGCGGGCTGCTGGAGGATCTTGTCGGCCGCGTCTGCGATGTGGCCGTGGGGTGGGGAGTGGGATGGCACGGAAAGTGCCGTCCCGAGCACGAGGGACTGCAACTGATGAAAGTGACAGT
>NZ_JBAMME010000185.1:0-1053 GCF_039793925.1 Thermogutta sp.
AGCGCGATCAAAATACCAATGATCGCGCTACTACTCCCAGCGGTGCAGGCGGCGCGGGAGGCGGCCCGCCGCTCCCAGTGCACAAACAATCTCAAACAGCTTGGTTTAGCACTTCATAATTACCACGATTCCCAAAAAGTGTTCCCCTATCGCAAAGGAGGAAGCTCAGCCTGCACGACGGTGAGCACGTCCTATGGTAACCGCCGAAACGGCAATTGCACCAGGAAAAGTGGGTTTATTCCGCTTCTTGCTTATTTAGAACAGGTCGCGATGTTCGACCGGATTCGAGCAGGTGAACCAACGAACGGGATCTCCCCTGATGGTCCTGGCGGCTGGGAGGATTGGCCGGTCTGGAATGACTCTCCTGATAACTTGTTCTGTCCGTCAGATAACGGCATTCCCAATCGGACCGGGCCTTACAACTCCTATGCGTTTTGCATTGGCGACCAGATTGAAAACATCCGTGACGCTAGCCAGGTTCGCGGCTTGTTCGCCCAGAACACCACGTATTCCACCGCTGATATTACTGACGGAACGAGCAACACGATCGCGATGAGCGAGCGCCTTTGCGCGGCCAGGCTGACGGGAAACAACTATCAGAGCCAAACCGGTGGGCAGGTGCCGGCACAGAGCATCGAGCACGTGCTGGGCATCGCCAAAAACGTGAGTGGCCTCGTCGGCAGTCCTGGTCTGTGCCGCGCGGTGAGCGACGGGCGGTATTTCGTAGCTGGCACCACCATCCACACCTACTGGGGTGGACGTTGGACCGATGGGCAGCCCGCTCGGGTCGGTTTTACCACTGTATTACCGCCGAATTCGCCGTCCTGCTCAGATCCGGCCTATGCGCAAGATTGGGCCGACCAGGTCAGCGTCGTACTCCCGCCCAGCAGCCGGCATCCTGGCGGCGTCAACTGCCTGTTCGCCGATGGTTCGGTGAGGTTCATCTCGAACACAATCGATACGGGCAATCTCGGCGCGTATCAGCCATTTAATGGCCGGAGCGTTTACGGCGTGTGGGGCGCTCTCGGTTCCAAGGACGGTGGCGAACCTGTC
>NZ_JBAMME010000186.1:0-1052 GCF_039793925.1 Thermogutta sp.
GCCTGGCCGACGACCTGCGGCGCGAGTTTCCCGATATGCAGGGGCTTTCGCGGGCAAATCTGTTCTACATGCGGGCGTTTGCCGAGGCGTACCCCGACCGGGAATTTGTCCAGCAGGTTGCTGGACAATTGCCCTGGTTCCACAATGTCACCATCCTGACGAAGGTCAAAGACCACACCGAGCGGGAGTGGTACCTGCGGGCTTGTGTGGAGCACGGCTGGAGCCGGGCGGTCCTCCTGCACCAGATCGAAAGCGGGCTGTATCATCGCCAAGGCAAAGCCCTCACCAACTTTGCCCGCACCCTGCCCGCGCCGCAGTCGGAGCTTGCTCAGCAACTCCTCAAAGACCCCTACAACTTTGATTTTCTCAGCACACACGATGCCCTGCTGGAACGCGACCTGCACAAAAAGCTCGTAGAACACCTGCGCGACTTCATGCTGGAGCTGGGCGTGGGGTTTGCCTTTGTGGGATCGGAGGTTCATTTGGAAGTAGGCGGCGAGGACTTCTATCTGGACCTGCTCTTCTATCACCTGAAGCTCCGCTGCTTTGTGGTGGTGGAGCTCAAAACCACCGAGTTCAAGCCCGAATACGCCGGCAAACTCAACTTCTATTTGTCGGCTGTGGACGACCTTCTGCGCCATCCCCAGGACAACCTTACCGTGGGCATTCTTTTGTGCAAGGAGAAAAACCGCGTGGTGGTGGAGTATGCCCTCCGGGATGTAAGCAAACCCCTCGGCGTGGCCGAGTATCGCCTGGCGCAGGCCCTGCCCGCCGAATTCCAGGGCGCGCTGCCTTCGGTGGAGGAGCTGGAAGCAGAACTGGCAAAGCTGGATGAGCGGAATTTGGAGGAGGAAGGCGATGGCGGGTGAGTGGCGGGAAGTGAGCCTTTGGGATATTGCGCATTACATCAACGGTCGTGCAACGAAGCCGTCCGAGTTGTGCGGTAACGACGGTGTTCCTGTTATCAAGATAGCAGAACTCAATCGTGGCATTACGGAACAAACAGATCGTATCCCGGCAGAGCTTGTCGCGAGTGAACACTGGGTAAGAGA
>NZ_JBAMME010000187.1:0-816 GCF_039793925.1 Thermogutta sp.
AACCAAGCGACCCGTCATGGGGTCTGTCGCCGGCCGTTTGGGCGACGTGGTGGTAATCACCAGCGACAACCCTCGAACGGAACGGCCTGAAGCCATCGTGGGGGAAATCGAACCCGGGGTGCAATCGACGGGAAAGGTCCGCTTTTCGTTCCAAGATCCTGTGATTCCAAGGACCGGCTACACGGTGGAGGTGGACCGGCGAAAAGCCATTGAATCGGCCATTCAGTGGGCCGAACCGGGAGATCTGGTATTCATCGGGGGCAAGGGCCACGAAACCTATCAAATCGTAGGAACCGACGTGCGTCCTTTTGACGACCGACTGGTGGCGCGGGACGCCTTGGCGCGCCGAAAAGGGATGACGGTGCCCGGTCATGCGGCGGGAGGAGGCGCGTGATGTGGACGCTTTCCGGCATGACCCAAGCCGTCCGTGGGCAACTCCTGGGGATGGCCCCCCAAGAATCTCCAGGTCGCATTGTCACGGACACGAGAATCCTTGCGCCCAATGATGTCTTCGTGGCCCTGAAAGGGGAGCGTTTTGACGGGCACGATTTTGTGGAAGAGGCCGTGCGGCGCGGTGCCTCGGTCGTCATTGTCCATAAGCCTGAATGGGCGAACAGGGTGAAAGACCGAGCGGCCGTCATCGTCGTCAACGATACGCTCCAGGCCCTCGGCGATTTGGCGCGTTCCCTTCGCGAGCGGTTTTCTCTTCCCGTCATCGGCATCACGGGCAGCAACGGCAAGACCAGCACCAAAGAAATGACAGCCTCCATTCTGTCCCAGAAGCTCACAATTTTGAAAAACCCTGGAAACTTCAAC
>NZ_JBAMME010000187.1:826-1049 GCF_039793925.1 Thermogutta sp.
AGAATTGACGGCCGATCACCAAGCGGCCGTCATTGAAATGGGCATCAATGTGGTGGGAGAAATGGAACGGTTGGTGTCCATCGTCCGTCCCACCGTGGGGATCATCACCAACATCCATCCCGCCCATTTGGAAGGCTTGGGTTCCATCGACACCATCCTTTCAGAAAAGGGAAAGCTCTTGGAAGGCCTTCCGGAAAACGGCACGGCCGTCGTCAATGCCGGC
>NZ_JBAMME010000188.1:0-1032 GCF_039793925.1 Thermogutta sp.
CTGCTGCGTTGGGGCCTCATCGATCGGGGTTCGTGGGCATAGGGCACAAGAAGAGGGCATGAAGGTGGGATGCGGCAGATGAGTGAGAGCGAGTGGCGGTTTTTCAGTGATTTCGCTGTGTATTTGTGGAAGCAGGGCAGTCACTATCGGTCGTGGGAAAAGATGGGGGCGCACCCCTGCCGCATGGGCGGCGAGGACGGAGTGCATTTCGCCGTGTGGGCGCCCAATGCGGAAAAGGTCTCCGTGGTGGGGGATTTCAACGGCTGGGACGAGACGGGCCACCCCTTGGAGTGTTTCGGCGACACGGGCATCTGGAAAGGATTCATCCCGGGGATCGGCGTGGGAACCTTCTACAAATACGCCATCACGTCCCGCGTCAACGGCTATAAGGTCCAAAAGGCCGACCCTTACGCCTTCTATTCGGAAAAACGGCCCGGCACGGCCTCCGTGGTCTGGGACGTCACCGGCTATTCCTGGGAGGACGGAGCCTGGATGAAATCCCGAAAGACGGTCAATTCCCGTTCGGCGCCCATGGCCGTCTACGAAGTCCATCTGGGCTCCTGGATGCGGGTTGCCGAAGAAGGCAACCGCTGGCTCACCTACCGGGAACTGGCCCCGCGTTTGGCGGCCTATGTGCAGGAGATGGGCTTTACCCACGTGGAACTTCTTCCCGTGACCGAACATCCCTTCGACGGTTCGTGGGGTTACCAGACCACGGGCTACTTCGCTCCCACGAGCCGCTTCGGCACGCCTCAGGACTTCATGTTTTTCGTGGATACCCTACACCGCCACGGCATCGGGGTGATCGTGGATTGGGTCCCGGCCCACTTTCCCACGGACGAACACGGCTTGGGCTATTTCGACGGCACGCACCTCTATGAACACGCCGACCCGCGCCAAGGGTTTCACACGGACTGGAAATCGTTCATCTACAACTTCGGCCGCAACGAAGTCCTGAACTTCCTCATTTCCAGCGCCCTGTTCTGGCTCGAAGTCTATCACATCGACGGACTGCGGGTGGACGCCGTGGCG
>NZ_JBAMME010000189.1:0-1030 GCF_039793925.1 Thermogutta sp.
GGCTGGTGGTGCGGGGCGGCAAGGCGGCCAAGGTGGGCCTGGAGGCCGCCAGCCACTTGGATGAGGCGGTGGATGCGGCCCGGGTAGTTGCGGAGGCGGCCAGCCACGCTGATGAGGCCGCCGATGCGCTGCGAGCAGCGAACATTACGAAAGCAAACATCGTTGCCGACCTGTCCGCGGGAACAACCCAATCACGACGCATTGCCCAGGCAATGGAGGAAGGGAAAATCGGAGTAAACATCCTTGGCGAGGAAATGTTTGAGAAAGCATACCGATTCCGAGGAGGAAGCGGGAATATATCTGCCGTTGATGCCTTTGCCTATAAACAGCATATATATTTGCGCCAGAGTAGATCCGACATCTTTCGGGATGCGGTGCATGAGGGTACGCATGCTCTGGATTACGTCAGTGGGTTCAAGGGTTCGGTTGCTCAGTGGGAGAAACGGGCTTATTTCTATGAACGTCAGTTCCAGTTGTATAAGGGGAGATTTACTGAATTCAGAACACTGGGAGACATTCTACGGCACATCAAACTGTACTATTGAGGAGGGCAAGGATGGATGCAGAATTGTGGTTGAAAGAGATGATAGAAATTGCATTAAACGAGAAGAGGCCGGAGGAAACCACCTATTTCTCCAAAATTAACCTGGACCCTACCACTATTCGCTGGGGGTGTATGCGAATAGCCGATTGGTTATGTATTCAATCCGTGGCTCTCCGATTGCGTCCATTGGAGTTAAAGCCCTCGTCCGAGTTAGATATGGCTTGTCTCAAGTTAATAGAAGCGGCGGATTTTCTCCGCGAGGTAATGGAGATTCGAGAGGGGAGATTAAAGTTTGTAGACCGTGTGTCAGTTGGTCAGGCGCAGGCAATGATGTTGTATGCTAAGGAGCATTACCGGCCCCCCCTCTTTACCGCTCTTCGCTAAAGCTGGCTATATGAGGCATTTCTACCTTTCAGCGCTGGGACTCCACTGGCGTCGGGCGGCGGACGGCGATGACCGACACCACCGGCGTCACCACCTGGCAGT
>NZ_JBAMME010000190.1:0-1029 GCF_039793925.1 Thermogutta sp.
AACTTGGCCACAAGCGTCTTCCTGAACGCGCTCCAGGCCTCCGAGTTCTTCCTCCTGCCATCCATAGTGGTGGCGCTGCTCTTCTTCAGCAGGATGGGCCTCTCCACGGGTGCGAAGAGGAGGATATCCTACGCGCTGATAGCCGGGATGGTGATAACGTTCCTTTCTGGCGAGACGTATTTCGCGACGTTAGCGATGCCCGCACTCTACGCGGCCGTGCTGGGGGCGGCGATCATCTGGGTGGGACTCGCCCTCGGTGCATACTACTCGTGGGGTGCGTACAGGTCGAGCGGATCCGCCGGCAACGCTCCCGCTGCTCAATAGTAGCACAATTTCGCTCAATTTTTTGGATCAGATTATTTCACAATGAGCAAGAAAGCTCCGACCTTCAGGGAGGATATGAATTGCGGAAATATATAAATAGCAAAGGAAAGAACGTGCACGTGGAAAGTCCTGCAGATAAGTCCTCTAAGGGAGGCACGCAGGATACTCCCACGGCAAATCCAGCCACTGGCTGGTTTGGAATGCCTCCGCAGTCCGTCCCCGGCACCGTGGATAAAGGCATATCCAGATTGCACGCAGACAGGGATGCGTGCAAGGGGAGCACTGATATCCCCAGAGGGGCAACGTTTGGGACCGGAACGATCCCGAAACTCAAGAATGGAGGTTCCGCAGGACGCTCCCAGACCGTGAGGGATTATGGAGTAACAGGAGGCAAAAGCAGAACCTCCGCCGCTTCAGCGAGGAGAGTACGTCAGTTCACAATTCAGGGTGGATCCGGTAGCTTCCTTTCTAGTCTAGAATGTTCGAATAATGACCGCGGGCACGCCGAGACAATGCAGACCATGAGGCGGAGGTTCTGCACGTGCACGGGCGTTGGAGGCCCGGCGCTAGGCGGCGCGCGCTCCGCAAACCTGAGGACCACAAGTCCGGCGCGATCAGGAATCCGTCAGGCCGTCAGCAGCTCCTCCAGGAGCCCTGGATCAGTCATCAGCGCCGTTCCCACGAGGAACGCGTCGGCGCCCGAGT
>NZ_JBAMME010000191.1:0-8346 GCF_039793925.1 Thermogutta sp.
CGAAGAAGACCAGCCCTTTTTGGTGTAGCCCGGCCAAATTGGCGAGCCCTCTGATATGAGCCCCGTTTCGCCAATCAAGCCCGATGGCGTCGCCAGCCTCCACGGTTCGCCTGTCCGTCTATTTATCCGTCTATTTATTTGAATCCCTGGTAGGGAAAATTCCCAAATGGGCTCCTACCGGAATTTGAATTCCCGCTACCCAGATCTGAGAACTTCGGTCAGATCCGAACGCAGAGGCGCACGTTGCCGTGCCCGAAGACGCAAAACGAATCACCCAACGTTGAGAAGCGGATCTGACGCGCAGGTCTCACTCGATGCGAACGGGACAAGCAGGTTCCTCGGGCCTGATTCTTACTTCTGTGCAAGCCCTTGTCGAGGTTCGCGCCCCGTTCCAGCGGCAGGGCAAAAGTGGGGAGGAGTCAGGCCCGGCGGAGATTGCACGTGGCCACCCATTGCGATAATCTGGTGGCACTTGGGGCCGGTGCTCCCGACTGCACGTCTTCGCCGTAAGACGGATCCATCCAACACAACTGAGCAAGCCTTTTTCCGGCGAATTCAGCTCCAACCCACAGTCGGTGATCTCCGGTAACACACGTGTATAAAGACCCTAGCAGAAAGCGAAAAAAAGGAGATCGCCTCCATGCCGCGGCGTGCTGGGAGACGGTGCCCTGGGGAAAAGACCCTTCTGTCCTTCGCGAAATATGCTTTTCCTCGTCGGTCCTCAACGCGATGGTTGGGGGGCCGCCACTTTCGCTCGGACTGCCGGTCGCGGCCTGTCCAGAAAGAATTGACGCTGGAGTTCCTGGAATCCCGGCTATTTCTCTCGGCCAACTCGCTCGCGGACTTATCCTCCGTTTCCTGGAACGGCTCTCTTGGCGGAACTCAGTATGACGAGGTTCGTGCCGCCGCCCTCGACCCCCACGGGAATCTCATCCTGGTGGGCACAAGTTTCTCGAGCGGCTGGGTATCCGATGGCTACGACACCACATGGGGCGGCGACGGCGATGCCTTCGTGGTGAAACTTTCGCCCGAGGGCACGCCGCTCTGGTCAACGTATTTGGGTGGCACCCTCGACGACGGGGCGGCTGGTGTAGCGGTCGACGCGGATGGGAATATTTACGTCGCTGGATGGACGCGTTCAACGGGCTGGATCTCCGGCGGATACGACACGACCTACGCCGGATTCGGTGATGGTTTTGTGGTCAAGCTCAGCCCGACAGGGGGCTATTTGTGGGGGACCTACGTCGGTGGAAGCGACTGGGACGCCATTTCGGCCATCGCGCTGGACGGTAATGGAAGTATCTACGTTGCGGGCACGACGAGTTCTTCGGGATGGGTCCGTGGCGGCTTCGACTCGACCTACAACGGTGGTGCGTTCGACGGCTTCGCCGCCAAGCTCACCACCACCGGCCAATTCGTTTGGTCCACCTATTTGGGCGGTTCGCAGCGCGATTATGCTCTCGCCCTGGCGATTGCCGAGGGTGCCATTTACGTGGTGGGCCGGACATCTTCTCCCGACTGGATGGTGGCCGGTGAGGACCTCACCTACGGCGGTTCGTACGATGGCTTTCTGGTTCGGTTGTCGTCCACCGGACAGCGCGTCTGGTCCACGTACCTCGGTGGGAGCGCGGAGGACGCGGCCGTCGCTGTCGTAGCATCAGCAGGCACCGTTTACGTGGCAGGTCGGACTGCATCAACTGATTGGCCGGGCGGCACCGTTCTCCTCGAACCCCAGGGGAACCAGGATGGCTTTGTCCTGGCCGTCCAATCAGACGGTCAAACTCTCTGGCGCACGTACCTTGGCGGAACGAGCGATGACAGTGCGGCGACTATCACCCTTAGGGACGACGGCACGATCCTGGTGGGCGGTCAAACGGCCCTGGCGGATTGGGTGGGAGGGCGGATTCTCGGCTCTTCGAGCGGGGGCAATGAAGGATTCCTCCTTCGGCTTGCGACCACCGGCCAACTGCTCAGCAGCCATGCCCTGGGAGGAGAAGCCGACGACTCGGTTGTGGCACTCGTGCCGACGC
Source organism: Thermogutta sp. (assembly GCF_039793925.1). GTDB lineage: Bacteria > Planctomycetota > Planctomycetia > Pirellulales > Thermoguttaceae > Thermogutta. Next base: position 2,031 of record NZ_JBAMME010000191.1, read on the forward strand.
CGAATTCCGGATTGCACGTGGTGGGTAACACCTATTCCACTCCCCGTTGGCCAACGACCGTGCTCCTCGGCGAGCCAGGGGACCAGGACGGTTTTGCCGCCGCCATCTCCTTTTCTCGACCACCTGTGATCGCTCAATTACTCGCCGATTCTGCAATCGTCCTGAGAGGCGAATCGCTTGTTCTCCGTGCCCAGGGCGTGTCTGATCCCAATGGGCTTCCCACCGTCCAAGCCGTGGGGCTTTATCTCGATGCCAACGGGAACGGAGACTGGGACCCAAGCGACACGCTTCTCGGTGAAACCAACGTAACCGCGGAGGGCGAGGCCATCTGGGAAATTGACGCGACCGCCCTTAGCGCCTGGCCACTAGGGCGGTACCGGTTTTTCGCAATCGCTCAGGACGATACCCACCTCACGAGCGATCCCGTGAGCACCGAGATCCTGTATACAAAGCGGCTCGATCTGGGGACTGTTGATCTGCGACGAATTGTGGAAACCGAGCCTGGGGCTGAAAAAATCTTCTATCAACTGATTCCTGCACACGCCGCAGGGCTCTCCGTAAGGATCCCCGCACCAGAGGATCCTGGCGCCATCCGTTTCTCTCTCTACGAGAGTGATCCTCTTGCCGATCCAAAACTCCCTCCGCTGGCCGTCTCCCAGGTCGTTGACAGCACCATCCAACTCGAGTTTTCCCGTGTCCAGCCTGGTACCGTGTACCACCTTGTTCTGGATGTGGCCCCCGGCTACCCAACCAGCGAAGTGCTCTGGACGATTGCCAATCTTGTGGATCGAGACCCCGCAACAGGCGCGATCACCGTTTTCGACACCCTGGACGACGACACAGTGCAAGTCTACTTTACCGGAGACGCGTTTAACCCGGGCACGGTGATCACCCTCCAGGGACTTTCCTTAGACCTGCCAGTCACCTCGGAAGCCGGCCAGACAATCGCTATTCAGGCGGGTTTCGGCCACGATGTGTTGATCGTGAGGGATTCCATCGGCGACGATCAGGTGGAAGCCTGGCCGGATCGGGTCGTCTTTCATCGGGGTGGCCTTGATTCACCTGGTTCGAATATCGCGAATCCACTAACAACTATCGTCGGCACGGGATTCGCTGAGATTCACATTTACGGCACGCAGGGAGGCAACGATACAGCCAGGCTTTCCGACTCTCTTTGGCAAAATGGTGCAGATACTGCCGCCCGAATGAAGTTTGAACCGGCCCTCGGCCATGTGAAATGGATCACCGCCCAGTCCTACCTGCGAATCAAGTTTTTCGAGCTGGTGGATGCGTTTGCCAATGGGAATAACGATCGTGCGGTCTTCTTCGACGGTCCTGGCGACGAAATCTTTGAAGGGCAGTGGGGACTCAGTCGCCGCGTAGCGGCCGGCTACGATGTCCGCGCTCATGGATTTCCGTCAGTGGTGGCCTATTCCCAGGTCGGTGTGGATCGTGCGAAACTTATTGATTCCGTCCTCAAAGATGAATTGCAATTCAAGCCCCACAAAACAGATCTTTTTGATCAGCTCACTGGTGGCACCCTCTATCGCGTGACGGTGCGTGGATTCGCTCTCATTGAGGCCGAGGCCACTTCACCGCTGGACCGGGATAAGGCGGCCCTGTGGGATAGCGTGTTCGATGAGTTGATCACGGCTACGCCGGAACAATTGATTTTTGCCCGTCTTTTGACCGAAGCGCCCCGCCCGATGCTCATTCTCCGTGGATTTGAATTTGTCAAAGTCCGTGATAGCGCAGGCGGCCAGGATCAGGCGACCGTGAAGACGCCGCTGCCCTACGATCTCATATTCGGGGCCGGATGGGATGTCCACACCGAATAGTCTCTCGCGGCACGCTGGGAAGCACCCACACGGCACAGTAGCCTCCGGCTCGATGTCGGGGTTTTAGCCGCCCGACCATTGCCGGGGAGTTGTTCCTCCACTTTTGACGTCTCGGCTTGGCACTGTCCACCGTTTACTTCAGTCAGATTCACGGCTTTCAGGGTGTATCGGAATACACCTGCGTGCTTTCTTCCTTGGTGATGGGCAGCCGAATATCATCACTGAGGATCTGTACGCGGACGCGCTGATCTCCCGGGGCAATCGCCTGGGCGCGGACGCGGAACACAGCCTCTGCTTTGGCAGGTAGGCGGGGCAACTTACCGAAGAGGACCTCCGATCCATTGATCGTGTTGGTCGTGGGACCTTCACCCGCAAGCGGTCGCAGGCCCTCCGGCAGGATCACCATGACCTGCACGTTCGTCGCCTCTTTGGTTCCCTGGTTGACGACGCGGATTTCGTAGGCGGTTTCTGTGCCCACGGCCACCGGATCGCGCGTGTCCGCCACCTGGAAATGGAGTGCGGAGATGCCTTCCACCTGGATGGCCAGCCGCTGATCGTCTCCCAAGCCGAGTTCATCGCGGACCGTGCAGGTGAGCGGCTGCTCCCCGGCAGCAATCGGCCGCACCACAAGTTCCACCTGCCCCGTTTGTCCGACAGGCAATTCCTGCAACAGCCACTGGACGCTATGCGTGGTGGGATCGTACGTCCCCGCATTGTTCGCCCGCACGAATTGCAACCCAGGCGGTAACGCGGCTGTCAGCCGCACCATCCGCGAACTGGCGGTCCCCGCATTTGTCAGAGAAATCTGGTACGTTGTTTCACGATCAAGAAAGCGCTTAGCGGGTCCTTCGATAGCCAATTTCAGTTGCGGCGCCAGAACGTTGATCGTACTCTGATTCTCCACTCGAACGTTGCCGTCTGCCCGAGCGATCAGCCGATTGACGGCCGTTCCTGCCCGGACGGTGCGCAGGCGTAGCTGAACCTGCCGCGATTCCCCTGGGCGAAGGTCCCCCAGCACATTCTCCAGCTCACTGCCGGCGGGATGCTGCATCTCCTGCGGAACGTGTTCCTCCAACACCACATTCGTGGCCACTCCCGAACCCGTGTTGGTCACGGTAATTGTGGCCGTGATTTCATCACCAATGAGGGCCTGAGGCGGAAACTCAGCCTTTAACGCGAGTTGCGGCCGGGTGGAACGCGTCCTGGCCGAGGCCTGGGCGTAGACGAGAACCGTCACGACGCTCCCTAGTTCTCCCTCCTGCAACGGCATGAACTCCGCTTCCAGGGCGATTTCATCGCCGGGCTTCATGGGGCCGACCGTCCACACGAGAGTCCCGTGCATCTGCTGACTCGCCTGCGGATTGGTCCGCAACACGCGGACGCCCCAGGGGATCGGATCCTGGACCTCCACTTTATTGATGGGAATCGCCCCGCTGTTGCGGATCACGATCCGGGAGCTGGCGGGTTTTCCTACTTGAACCTCGCTGGAAAGAATTTTCCGAATGGTAACTTGTGGGGTTTGTGGTCCTTCCAAACTGGCATCACCCGGCCGGGCATCCCCCTCTGATCCTGCCGGCAGGGATGCCCCTTCTGCGTCCGACGCTGTTCCCATTCCGGACGCAAAACCGCCTGCGGCTTCCGCGCCCGACTGGAGAGGCAGGGCCCGCGTCGGCGGAGGCGTGATGATCCCCGGCGTTTGACCTGTGGGCGGGGGAGGAAGAGTGTCGAACGGGCTGGCCGCCGGTGAGGCAGAACGCGTCACAGGACCGGATTCCGAAGCGTTCAGCTGACTGTGGGAGGGTGAAGCAGTAGCGGACGTCGCCAAGGGGCTGGCACTCCCGGGAACCGACACCGCTCCCGGGTCAAAGGCGGCATCAGCCCGCTGTGTTTGGAGTTCGGCTGGCCGCGGGTTGAAAGCCGGCGGCGTTGCCTGCGCCTCCTGCGGTGCCGTGGGTTGAGACGGTGTCTGCCCGGGCGCGTCCTGGGCCGAAAGCACTTCCGAGGCATCGGGGATGCTCGTGGACGCGGCGTCGTTCGGCGCAACATGGGAACTTTCCGCAGACGCAGCATTCGCTTGCTTCAGTGAATTGATCTCTGATGAGGGTGGGACAGTCCCCTCAGCCGGTGCGTCGGGAACGATCCAACCGGCGTTAGGACTGCCCGAAACCGGTCCCAATGATGATGTTGCCGACGTTTGCGGAGGCGGCGGCAAGACGCGGGGCGATCCCGCGGGTTGCGATTCGAACACAGTCGGGATCTCACCTGATTTGGAATCGGAAGGTCCGCCCGCGTCGTTCCCCGGTTGCTTCGCCGCAGGCTCTTGCCCATTCACCTTGGTGGAGATCTTCCGGGAGGACAACTGCCCACGGTCGGCGGGTAAGGGCCGCGATCCACTGCGCAAGGGATTTTCCGGCGGATTCAGTGGCGGACCAGATACCACCGGCGCGTTCACCCCAGACTGAGACGCGGGATTCTGGAGCGGATGAACGCTAGATCCGGGAACGAAAGGCTGCGGCTGAGGGGAAACCGCCAACTGGGGAACATCGGTTCGATTGACCTCCTCGGCCTGGGCCGACGTCCCATGACCGTTCCAAAATACCTTGATCGTGATGGCCACAACCGGTGCCACCATCAAAACTGTCGCAAGAATCAGCCACCGACCCGGCCACGAGACCAAATGCGTGTTCAGCCGTTGCACCCATGCAGGCATGGGGGATCCTCCATGCTGGCGAAGCATGTTCCGTGACGTTCTTTTGGTGCTTTCCAGGTGGGACTTCCACCCGGCGTTTCTCATCCAACCCAGGAGGTACTTCCAGGCGGCGTCACGCGGATGCCAAGTCCATTCGATCGTCCTCCCTGAAGGGAGAGAAACACTGGCGATTTACTGGCAACCTGCGCGGCTGTGCTAAATAGCAAATTTTTCAAAGGCTGGAAAGGCCAAATTCACGCCCCGCACCGGTTACGCTTACGACAACGTGGATGAGTATAAAGAGATGCGGAAAGCGCCACGGTGTGGCATGGAAGGCGTCCCTCCAACGGATCAAAAAAATGCGAAATTGTTGACACAATTCTTTCTCGAGGAATTTCGCGTTTCGATTTCCTTTCGCCACGCGAATTCGTTTCCGTTTTCGCAAACGATGCCGACTTGCCTTCGAAAGTTTCCTTCGTATGATCTTTAGTGCCGTGAGTGTCAGCCCCTGGTCGGTTGCCGAATTTTCAATGGCGAAAGGCAACCAGCAGATGAAGCTGGTGTGAAAGTTGTTGGCTCCTTTGGCTTGTGTGGAGGTGAACCTATGAAACGCGTCATGAGTGCCTTGCTGGGGCTCGGCTATTTGATGCTGGCCTTGGGTTTGGGATCGTGCGCTGTGGCTGAGCAAAAGGGTGTGAAGGTCGGTGATCCCGCCCCAGATTGGAAAGGGATTATCGGAGTGGATGACAAGGAACACTCCCTCGCCGACTACAAAGACGCCAAGCTCATCGTCCTTGTCTTCACGTGCAACCATTGCCCTGTGGCGAAGGCTTATGAAGATCGCCTCATTGCTCTTCAGAAGGATTACAAGGATAAAGGCGTCCAGGTGATCGCAGTCAACGTGAACAACATCCCGGAAGATCGACTCGATCGCATGAAAGAGCGAGCAAAGGAAAAGGGATTCAACTTCCCATACATCTATGATTCCAGCCAGAAAATGGGTCATGATTACGGCGCCCGGGTGACTCCCCATGTCTATGTCTTGGACTCCGAGCGGAAGATCGCCTACATCGGCGCGATTGACGACAACATGGACCCGGCCAAGGTGAAAAAGCATTACCTTCGAGACGCCCTCGATGCGCTCCTGGCAGGCCAAACCCCGCCTGTCGCGGAGACCAAGGCCTTTGGTTGCACAATTAAGTACGAGTAATCCCAGTAGACAAGAGTGAAAGAGTGAATCCGATTTCCGGGTAATATTTACCCGCATTTGTTAAAGATGGACTGACTTTCACCGAAGTTTTCCTCAGGGCATTGCCCCTGATCGACGTGGAGATTCTTCGAAGCGGTCGCTGTTCAGGCGACCGCTTTTCGTTTTGTTATTGCGTTGTTTTTGCGGATTAGCCGAAGGAGACCATCTGTCTCGCATCTTAAGACAGGGCCGACCGCAACCTGACACACATTTCGAGCCCGACACAACATTGCACATGTATATTTCATGCGCATCGAGCGCATGAAAAGAATATCCGGCTCAAATGTTTACTAACAATTTCGTTGACACTGCCTGCCTAGGCTTGTAAAACATTCCTGAAGGTTGTGTCAATGCGTGTTGGGAAGGTATGGTCTTGTCTGTTCTGGAGGTGGAGCCATGCGAAGATTCTGCCTCGGCTGTCGTTGTCGCGGTTTCACTCTGGTGGAACTTCTCGTCGTGATCGCCATCATCGGCATTTTGATTGCGCTCTTACTTCCGGCGGTGCAGGCGGCGCGGGAGGCGGCCCGCCGCTCCCAGTGC
>NZ_JBAMME010000192.1:0-1022 GCF_039793925.1 Thermogutta sp.
GCGGGGTACCGGAAATGGCGGACTCCTTCCGGCATCCAGGTGCTGGAAACCGCCGTGGTGGAAAAGGCTTCCATCCGGGAAGTGCTCGTGGCCACAGGCATGATCAAATCCCAGGTGGGCGCTCTCATTAAGGTGGGTTCCCGAGCCACCGGGACCATTGAAGAGATGCGCGTTCGGGTGGGCGATGCCGTCCGCAAGGGGGACCTCATCGCCCGCATCGACGATCGGGAAATCCAGAAAGCCTTGACCATCGACAGAGCCGCGGTGGAGGCGGCCCGAAGCACGCTCAAGGAAGTGGAAAGCACCTACCCGCAACGGATCCGCGAAGCGGAAGCGCGGTTTCGGCTGGCCGACATCAACCTGCGGCGGGAAAAAGCCCTCATCCAAGAGGATTACACAACCCGGGACGCCGTGGACCGGGCCCAGTCCGAATGGGACGCCGCCCAGGCCGTCCTTCAGAGGCTCCGCCGGGAATGGGACACCCAAAGGGCCGTGGCGGCGGCCAAACTCCAGGAAGCCGAAGCCAAACTCAAGCAGGACGAGATTCGCCTGAGCTACACGCGCATCTATGCTCCCATCGACGGCATCGTCACCGACGTCACCGGCCAGCAGGGGGAAACCATCGTCACCGGCTTGCAGACGGCCAATCTGGTGGTGGTCATGGATCCGTCCCGGCTGGAGATGCAGATTTACGTGGATGAGACCGACATTGGCCGGGTTCGGCTGGGACAGGCGGTGGAATATTCCGTGGATACCTACCCGGACCGGGTTTTTTCTGGAAAGATTGTGGACATTTACCATCAGCCCGTGATCCGGGACAATATCGTCTACTATCTGGCCATCGTCACCATCGATCCCCAGGACGCCGCCGTGCTGCGTCCCGAGATGACCACCTATTGCCGCATCGTCTTGACGGAAAAGGCGGCCGTGCTGTCTGTGCCCAATTCGGCGGTGAAATTCGAAGCGGGCAAACAGGTGCTCTACGTGGTTGCGGAAAACGAAAAAGCGCCGAAAAAAGTGAC
>NZ_JBAMME010000193.1:0-49049 GCF_039793925.1 Thermogutta sp.
CGGAAACTTTTTGACCAGGGCAAACGCCTCATCGTCGGCAGCGTCGGCCAGCAACACCAGAATGTCGGCCTGCGCTTTAAGCTGCGGTACGATCTTGGCCAGCGCTTCCTCAGGATCCCTAAACGCCAGATCGGGATTTCGAATCTCTTGCTGAAAACTTTTACCCAGCACGGACGTTATACCCACGCGCTTTCGGCCCGCCTCCACAATTCGATAGCGGGCCATCCACTGATCTGCCGAGAAATCGAACAAGGCCACATTCGCGGAAACGAATTCGCTCTGTTTCTGACCGACAGGTGCCACCACCGAGAGAAGAAGCGGTGCGGGAAGCCGCAAGTCGTTATGTCCCAGATTAATCGCGTCGTAACCGATTACCCGCAGAGCGTCCACCGTCACCTGAAATTTGACCTCCGTTTGTTTGCCAAAGCCCTTGATGAGCCCCCCTACATCCATCACCACGAGGGGCCAACCCTGCTGGCGAAGTTGCCGAATCATCGTGTGACGCCGACTCAGCCCGCCTTTCATGCGATCCTTACCAGCGCAACCGCACGGCTCAAAGTAGCCGTCCTGGCGGCCAGTAAAGACCAGCGCGACTTGCGGTTTTGTCCAGCCCACAAAGAATTGGCCGTTTTCTTTGATAGGGTCAAACGGCGGACGCTCCAGACGCCGTTTGAATCCCGAGGAAGAAATAGACTGGGGCTGCGATTGGGCGGCAGGAACCACCGCAGCGGGCTTCGACGGCGCCGATGCTTCAGACGAAGACTCAATCGGTGGAGTGGGCAGCCGCCCGTTTCCGCGGTTGCCGCTCCGCAGCGGATTGGGGAGGGCTTCCCCGGCTGCCACCTCTGAGACAGAGGCTTTGGAAACTGCACGCTCCCCATTAACCCGCGATTCCCCTTGCCCGTCCACTTTCTGTGAGGCAGGAACAGGACTCGCCGGAACTTGGGCGGCCTGAGATGCAGCGCCTTCTGAACCCTGACGGGACTGCGCAACAGGCTGTGCTGGTGGTTCATCGGGGATGATCCATCCCGAGGGAACCGCCGGTGGCGGGGCAACGGATAGCGATTCCGGCTGCTCCAACCAACTTGCCGCCGACGAGGCGGAGGCCGCTCCCTTCAACGGAATAGTCGCAGAAGGACCTGCCGTCTTCTCTGGACCCTTTGCGCTTCCGGCAACCGCGGATGGTGACTCTTGTCCACGAGACGTTTCCAGCACGGAAACCTGGGATTTCCGGGTGATGGCCTGCGGAGGCGGCGAACGCTCGCAACCCAGCTCAATCACCGACACCATTGCGACTAGAAAAGAAACGACAAAAACCGTGACGGCCGCCATGCCGCGGTGACCGGTCCGTGACATCTCAGGTCTCCTTCCTATCTTCCAGTGAAAGGAAACATGTCATATTCACTCGATGGCAAATCGGACCAGAATCTTTACCTCAGGAGCATCAGGATGGTTCGTTCTGATGATAACTCGCCCGAGGTTTGGCTCCTCCAGTCCGAAATAGTTTGCGGGACCTGCTCCGGGGGGAATCCTGATAACGATGGGCACCAGCATCGAAACATCCTTGTGGACAATCCGATCAGTCTCCACGGTGACTTCCAAGAATTCAGGAACACTTTTTTCCACACGGAATTCCAGCTTCTCATCAGGAAGAACGGCTAAGCGCAACATCACCCGGCGTTCCGCCCCCGTCTGGCGACTCACGCGACCGATGTGAAGGATTCCCCGCGAAGCATCCCAGCCCGCCCCCACGACGTTCACATCGCTTTCCACTCGTCCCTGAACGGGAATCTCCAACTCGGGTGAATCTTTCTGATCGGTGTGCAGGCGGATTTTCTGTTGAAACGGCCCAAGAGGCAAGCCTGGTTTGATGCGAACAAGCAACCGATAACCCGCTTTAGCGCCGGGTTCGACCGCTAGCTCCCCCTCCGAAAGGGGAGACAACTCGAGTTCGAAGAAGTTCGCCGCTTCATCCTGATATGCCAATTCCGGCTGGCTGATTTTGACTGGCTGCTGACGAAAGATGTAGATTTTGGCCTCCCCCACTGCCGGCTGCATTCGCACCACCCGCGTGAAGACGATCTCTGGTGGCACCACCCTTATGGAGCGGACAACATCCGCCTTGACGGTGAGCTTAACCTGGGGTTTTCGTAAATCGTTCGTGTAAAGAGTGGCGTGCTGGGTGACCGGTCCCACGTAATCTTTGCCGTCAAACTCCAAAGCGATCTTGAGAGACTGGCCCGGAGCCAGTTCCGCCTCTTCAAAATTGAGAACTGTGCACCGGCAGGAACTGTCGCCTTTGGTGATCCGAAGTGGTGCCGAACCGACGTTTCTGATTTCGAATTCATGTCGAACGACCGAGTTGGACTCAATTCTGCCGAAATCATAGGTGTCTTCTGGCACTTCCACCCTGGGCTGTGCTGCCTCGGGATTTTCCTGCTTCGACCTCGCACTTGCCTGGACACCGCCGGATTGAGCAGGCTGGGCTTCTGCCAAGACGGGATACCCCGGCCAGGGACGGGACTCCACGGCGAGCCATCCGAGCCCCAAACCCACGGCCACCCCTGCGACCGCTGCCACGAAAACGACCAGCCCCACAAGTTTTAAGCCTCGCATGGCGTTCCTCCCGCACTGCTCCAGCGCTCAATAAGGTTCTATTTCTACGGTGGTTCTATTGCCGTTGGGTGATAGCTAAGACTTTCACATCTTTCCCCCACGCGCCATCGTATTTTTCAGTTCCAGCCTGCCGCGTGGGATCGCCACCACACCAGGCTGTATCACCGTGGTCCCCGCTACTCACCGTGAAAGGGCCACGGGGCCAGGCCGTTCGGCATCTTCTCCGTATTGTACATACGGATGCCATCGCGGTTAGTTTTTTGGCGCCGCCATCGTTCAGATAACAAGTAGCCATTCAAACCGACGGCGTTGCATTGGCTCACCCATCGACACCCGGGACGGCCGCACTTTGTCTTGCCTGGGTTTGCCCTGGGCGGGATGAGAGCGACGTCGTGACTGGCGTGGCGATTGGACGTGAGTTATCCTGAGCTTGCCTACCCATTCACGGCTTCGATGGATGGCGTCGCCGTTTCTCGTGAGGCGATTTGGCTCTGCAGAAACGCGAGGAGCCCGTCGGGATCATCCGTGCCGAGGTTGTATACTTTTTTCCCGCAGAAAACTCTCACACAGTCGAAACCCCAAACGTTGTACGTCCATCCCCAGCCGAGGCGATAGTGAATGCCCCAACCGTCCAACCAGCTCGTGCGGCCTTTTTCAACCCGCGTGATTGCCTCGTAAGGAATGCGTTTGCGCAGGAGAGGAATCGGCCCAAATTGAACCACCAGGGCATCTCCCCCATCATAGATAGTTAGCGATGTAAAACAAAACAAAGGGTGATGCCCCCAACAATCCCGGCAACCAGGAGATACGTCCACCAGGGAATTGGTTTGCCTGGGAGAATAAGATCCAAGATAAAAAGGTAAAGCACGATCACAGGCACAAGAAGGTACCACCGGCCGTACTGCGTGTTGTGGTAGCGCATCTCTGAAAGCTCGGGTGGATGAATCTGCGATCTCGTCCGGTTTCAGGATATTTTGCCCACGTGTCAGACACAGGGCAAAGACCGACTGATAGCCGCACAGGAGCTCCCCTCGGTTGTTCGTGTGGGAACAGCCTGGGCAACTTGCGAAATCATTATCCTGCGCCCAACCGTCGGTCATAGGTGGCCCCGTCCGTAACCAGCCGCAGAAAGCCTCCTAGGTCACAACTTACCGCGGAGGGATTAAACTGGATTTCTTGCCCAACGCGCAACCCGCGTAGGAACAAATGTCCAACCACCTGCTAACACATCTCCTTTTTGTTATCGCATGGCTGCTCCCGTCAACGATTGGATCGACGAACCGGGCGTTTATCGGCCGTTGCTTCGGCTTTCCTGGCCAGTGCTTCTGGAGCAAGGGTTGGCCTTGCTCGTGGGCTTCTCGGATACAATCCTCACGGGGCACTATCTCAACGAATCCCACTTGGCGGCCGTCAATTTGATGGCTTACCTCTTGTGGCTGCTCTATGGACTTTTCAGCGTTGTGGCGATTGGGGCCTCGGCTCTGGTGGCACGCTATGTGGGAGCCCGTCGTTTCATGATGGCAGAGCGGTTCATGCACCAGGCCCTGCTCGTCGGTTTCCTCGTGGCTGTGCCGGCGGCAGTCCTCGCCACGGCGCTGGGTCCGAGAATCATTGCCCTACTCCAGCTTCAAGGCCCCTCGGCGGAAGCCGCCCGGAGCTACTGGGAGATCGTTATCCCCGCCATGCCGTTCGTCATGCTCAGTGCGGTGGGGATCGCCTGTTTACGTGGGGCCGGGGCCATGGTTCAAGGCCTCATCATTATGACCGTCGTCAACATTGTCAACATCGCCGTGAGTTGGGCCTTCTGTCTCGGCTTTGGACCGTGTCCACGTTGGGGCTGGGAAGGCATCGCTTTCGGGACGGCATGCGGCTACTGCGTAGGGGGTCTGGCCACGCTGTTCATCCTCTTAAAAGGACTGGCGGGACTGCGCCTTCGCTGGCGGATGTTTCGCTATCAAGGGAAGTTGGTCTATCGTTTGCTTCGAGTAGGCATCCCGGGGGGGCTAGAAACCTTTTCGGTCATTCTCTGTCAATTGTGGTTCGTGGCCATCGTGAACGCGCTGGGTGACAAGGCGGCCGCTGCCCACGGAGTGGCCATTCGAATCGAATCGCTAGCGTTTCTCCCCGGTGCTGCTTTTCAGGTGGCCGCCGCCACCATGACCGGCCAGTATCTGGGCGCACGCCAGCCCCATAAGGCAACGCGAGGCGTCATCGCCGCGTGTGTTCTGGCGGGTTTGGTGATGGGTACAGGAGCCGTTCTTTTCTACACGTTTCCCCTTGAGCTTGCCAGCCTCATGGTGGGAGAGCACCAGCGCGACGTGGCTCGCCTGGCCGCACCTCTTCTCCGTACGATCGCTGTCGGCATTCCTCCGCTCGTTTTCGTGACGATTTTCTCTGGTGCCCTACGTGGTGCTGGTGACACACGCTGGCCGTTGTTATTCAGTTTGATCGGGCTCCTCGGGGTCAGAATTCCTGGGGCCTACTGGCTCACTCGCCCCGACATCGTACTGCCAGGTTTCGATTTGACACTCCCAGGATGGGGACTGGGTGTCCTGGGAGCCTGGTACGCGATGGTGGCGGATCTCTATCTCCGTGCCTGCCTGACGACCTGGCGATTCGTGCAGGGAGGATGGAAAACCATCCGTGTGTGAGAAGAGTGTCTCAGTTTATTCAGACCAACTCGTCAGCTACACTAAAAACAGCGTTCCATCCTTCCCCGTCCATTCGAAAATCGTCTAGCCGGACCGGATTGGACTGCTGGCCCCCAGGGTGGATCGTGTTGTCATCGGCTTACTATTGGGGAGGCCTGTCATGAAGAAGTGTTCTTATGGGTCGTGGATTGGGACCGGTATTTTTCCCGCGGGACTGCCGGGTTCTTCTTTGCATGGGCAGCTATCGCGGATGCTGATGCTATTCGCGGTTCTCTGCACAATTTGCACGGGAAGGCTGTGCCTGGGCGAGGTTGGGGCAGAGACAAAGTCACGTCCGTGGCCGTCTCAGCCCAATATTGTCTATATTGTGTCCGACGAATTGGGATACTATGAGCTTTCTTGCATGGGACATCCCCACTTCCAGACGCCCAACATCGATCGACTCGCCGCGGAAGGAATTCGGTTTACGCAGGCACTGGCAGGAAGTTCGCTGTGTGCTCCCACTCGGTGCTGCCTGATGACAGGAAAACACTCGGGGCACACTTCCGTCCGCACGAACGGCGGCGGAACGCCCCTTCGAGCCGATGAACCCACCATCGCCTCGGTGCTCAAGCAGGTGGGTTACGCCACCGGCGGGTTCGGCAAATGGGGCTGCGGCGGTCGTGGCTCTACCGGTGTACCGGAGCGACATGGGTTCGACATCTTCTTCGGCTACTACGACCAGGTCCACGCCCATTCGTATTATCCGCCCTATCTGATCCGGAACAGCGAGGAGGTTCCCCTGCCGGGCAACCACGGTTTGAGTAAGGGCACCACGTATTCGCACTACCTCATTGTGGAAGAAGCCAAAAAGTTTATTCGGGAAAATAAAGATCGCCCGTTTTTCTGTTATTTGCCGGTGACGCCACCGCATGGGATCCATGACATCCCAGAAACCGATCCCGCCTGGGCCCTCTACAAAGATAAGCCATGGTCCCTCGACGCCCGCAAGTACGCGGCGATGGTCAACATGGTGGATCGCCACGTGGGCGAGATTCGCGATCTGCTGCGAGAGCTGGGGTTGGAGCAGAAGACGATCATCTTTTTCAGCGGCGACAACGGCGGCCATGAGTACTTTCGCGATGCCGATCATCCCCGGGGATTTCACGCTCCCAACGTGGACCCACGAACAGGCCAGCAATTTCGGGGCGGGAAAGGCAACCTTTACGAAGGTGGCCTGCGCGTGCCGATGATCGTCTGCTGGCCAGGCCAAATCAAACCCGGTCGAGTCAGCGACCTGCTCTGGTACTTCCCGGATGTTCTTCCCACCTTGGCCGAATTGGCAGGCGCGACACCACCGGCCGACATCGATGGCATTTCCATCGTTCCTGAGCTCCTAGGGGAGGACGTGGTGGGCCGAAAACAGCACCAGCACGATTTTTTGTACTGGGAGCTGTCCGGCCAAATTGCAGTGCGAAAGGGGAACTGGAAAGCCATTCGTCCAGGGATGGGAAAACCCTGGGAGCTGTATGATCTTGCCCAGGATATCAGCGAAACGCACAATCTGGCGGGGGAACATCCCGAGATTCTGAAACAGCTCATCGCGCTGGCAGAAGAGGCACATGAGCCGGCAGTAGAAGGCGACTTTTTCGCACCGCAACTCAATGAAAAAGACCGTCGCGCGAAATTTGGCGACGCAGTGCCCCCGGAGAAAGTCAACGTCGCCATGGTCAACCGGTTGCCGCAGGAAGGAACGATCCCACGGAAGTTTTACACCATCCTTTTCTGCAGCAGTGAATCGAAGAGCAACGACCGCCTTGCACGGTACGCCATCGACGGCGATCCGCGAACATGGTGGCATACACAGTTTCAGCCGAAGCTGAAACATCCGCCTCACGAGCTCGTCATCGACCTGGGCAAAGAGTTCACCGTCAGCGGAATTCGCTATCTGGCCCGCCAGGATCAGAGCTGGAACGGAACGTTCAAGGAGTGCGAAATAGCGGTCAGCAAAAATCCCGACTTTTCGGAAGCAACAGTGACGCGAGTGGAGTTCAGCAAAACCAAAGAAGCCCAAGAGCGGAATATCACGCCTACTCGGGGACGGTATGTCCGAATCCGCATCCTTTCAGAAATCAACGGTGGCCCGTGGGCATCCGCCGCGGAAATCGGCATCGTAGGGGAAGAGTAACAGCTCGGTCGGGAACGTTATGTGGCCTTTTTAGGTTCTAGCAGGCTGGCCTTTCCGTTGCCTGGTTGGCTATCTTTATACATGAGATCCGTCGTCATGCGTGACGGTTGGCCGGGCCTCGCCCGCTGTGGCAAAGAGTGCATTTCCCGCCGTGAAGCCCGTTTTGCGGAAGAATCATGATGAGCGATCAGACGCCGATTCCAAGCCCCCCGGAGGAAGAAATCGTCCACGCGGAGATTGTCATGCCCACGGAAAGTCCCCCTCCATTGCTGGGGGGTGTCCGTGTGATCCGACGCCCGCCGCGCATCTGGCCGGTGTTCCTCGTGCTAATGATCTCGGTGTTCGTTCAAATCGGAGCGGTGGGCCTGGCAGCGGTTTTGGGCGCTGTAGCTCGGGTGGGAATGATCGAGTCAGCGTCGGATTTGCAATTCGCTTTTCGGGAGGCCGTCAATGCCCCCGAGTACGTCCTCACCACTGCCGCGTTGACCATGGCGGGATTTGCCCTGCTCGCAGGCGGTGCTACGTGGATGGAGGGCGAAAGGCTCGACGAGCGTCTCCGGTTGTTCCGCCCGGTCGCCTCTCCGAGTCTGCTTATTCTCTCTTTCATCGGGATCCTCAGCCTGCAACTGGCGTTTTTGGCGGCCACGCAATTGCAGATGTTTCCTGACTCTGAGTTGCTCGAGGAAATATTCTCCAAAGTCAAGGCGATGGGGCCGGTTGGCCGACTAACGGCGATTCTCTTCATTGGTGTGGCCCCAGGAATCTGTGAAGAAGTGCTCTTTCGCGGGTATGTCCAGACGGGACTGACCCGCCGCTGGGGACCCTGGCGCGGAGCCCTGGTAACCGCCATCCTCTTCGGGGCCATGCATCTCAATTTTCTTCAGGGCGCGTTTGCCACACTTCTCGGACTTTATCTCGGGCTGCTGACGGAACGCACAGGCAGCGTCATTCCCGCTATGATCCTCCACGGCACGAATAACGTACTGGCCACCGTGATGGCCATCGGCAATTGGCAACTGACTTTCGCCCAACCTGAGATCGTCCTGGGAGCAGCTTTTGCTGTGATGGTGATCACCGAGTACGTCGTAGCTGCTCCGCTTCTTCGCGCCGGTCTAAACCCTCTCCCAACTAGGCCAAATTCCTAACCTGCTGACCACCCCCAAACCCAAGCGTTCGCGCGGAGATCTGGAAGGGGCACTGTCGCGTGAGGAGCCACCAGGGACGTCCACCAAAGAACACCCTGTGGGGCCTGACCCTCTCTTCGCTCTGCTCCGCTGCAGAGCTCGTTCACAGCCGGAAGTTGAATGTACGACTAACAAACCGCCAGATTCTCTGTCCGAGGCTCAGCCAGTGGGCATAATCCACGTGGACTTTGGCGCGACCTCGCAGGCCGGGGATCAGCAGTCCGTCCGGATTGGGTAACGGCACGCGGGCCTGATAGACGGTGCCAATTGGCTTTTCCAACCCTGTACGGGGATCCGTTTTGGTAGGAAGTTCTCCGCCCGCCTTGCCGGCCAGTCGCGGGGAGGCGGCCTCCACTTCTCGCTTGGCGACCTCTTCCACGTGGCCGGTTAACGTTCTCCAGGGCAGTTCGTCGAGCTTGATGCGAACGAATAAGCCAGGATGGACGAATTCGATGTCCGCCTGATCGATGACCAGAATAGCCTCCATCTTCTTCGGATCGGCGATTGTGCAGAAGAGATCACCCTCCTTGAGGAAAGCGCCGATATTCTGTGGTTCAAGGGGACTGCCGGACCACTCCGGCAAGGGCGCATCGGGGTCTTCATGAGTGACCTTCCACGGCGGCGGGACCACGACGCCATCGCGGGGAGCGACGAGCACAAGCCGTTGTTGGTCCACTTTTTTCTCTGCCAGTTGCTGGGCCACAGTCTGGATGGCTTCGCGAAGACTGGGCAATTCGTTGGCGGCAGCCTCATCATCACTTCGCCGCCGTTCCAGTGCGGAGAGCCTCGCGGCATACTGGCGGTACAGGCTTTCCAGACGGGCAATTTCAATATCCAGATCGTGGTCCGCAAGCCGCGCCAACGGTTGTCCGGCCTTCACGTGCTGACCCGGCCGAACCAACACCTCTTCCAACCGACCAGGAACATCCACGTACACCGGCGCGGGATCCTGAGGCTGGATCTCACAAGTGCACATCACCCGATACGGCAGGGGCACAAACACCACAAAAGCCACGACGATCGCCAAACCCGCCAGAGTCATCATCAAACGGGGCTTTTTCACTTCATTCCACCTTCCCGGCACGTAAAAGAACTTGCCCAGTTGATACAACGGATGCACGACCAACCCATACAGCGCGCCAAGAGCGATAGCGCGACCGATAATTTCCAGTCGATACGGTTTGAAAAATTTATTGAGGAAAAGAAGGATCGAAAGGACCACCACCCAGCGATAAATGGCCGCAGCCACAGAATACGCGATGAACAGAGCATGATGGCGTTGCGGCAAAAAGGGATCCTCGGGCAGTTCCAGACCCAGGAACCATTTGGCCGCTGTTCGGCTGAGGATCTGCGTGGCCTTCTGCCGGAGGTTGGGAATCTCCAGAATATCGGCCAGCACGTAATATCCGTCGTAACGCAACAGCGGATTGCCATTAAAAACCACCGTGCTTACGGAGCAAATAAACATCACGTTGAGCGCCAAATGGTTGATCAGTCCTGGCTCGCTGAACCACCACACGAATGTGGCGATGGCCGCCAGCGTTAGCTCCACGAAAATACCTGCCGCTCCGATGGCCGCGCGGTGCCACCGGTTGGGCAACATCCAGGAGTCCGACACGTTGCAATACAGGCAGGGGGTCAGGACCAAGAGCATGACACCCATTTCGTGGCATTCACCGCCGAAATGCTTGCAGCTTAAACCGTGGCCGAATTCATGAAGAATCTTCGTGATCGCTAACGTAACTGCCAGCCAGAGGGCGTTGGTCGGAGTAAAGAACTGGTAAAAGCTTGGCAGTCGAGATAGAAACACGCGGAACTCTGAGGCCACAAGAAGCAGCGCGGCCAGCCACAAAATGACGCACGCAACCAGGAAGGCGGGGTGAAACATCCACCGCACCCAGGGATAGAGGGCGTTGAGAAGGCGTTCTGGATCAATTCCCCGGAACCGCAGCGCCAGGATATTGCTCAGCGCGTTGATCCACTCCTGTTTGTGGCGTTCGGAACGTCTTTTCAGCAACTGGCGCCCCTGTTCGGGAGCTGCCGCTACCACCAGACCGCTCCGGTGGAGCATCCCAATGAATTGCTGGAGTTCTTCCAGGGTGATCTTCTGTGGGGGGAACTCGGCTTCAAAACGAGCCTTGATCTCGTCCAGGCTGGAACGGCCGTCAAGCTGGTTGAGGATGAAAAATTCCTCTTCCTGAAATCGGAAATAATTGAGGCCGACCGGATCCTTCACCACCCAGTACACTTCGCCCTCGTAGCGCTGGCGCTGGGCCACCAGATCCGGTCGCTTCCGGATTGGAAGAGGTCGCGCCGAACTGGAAAGCAGACTGTCGGCAAGTGTGACCATGCGCTTTACCGGCCCGCAGGGCGATCAACAAGTCCACAACTGATACGCAGAACCCGGCAGGATCCCATGGCTGGCCATTCTTCTGCTGAGCTTCGTGATCATGGGTTCAATCGAATCCTAAGCTGGCCTGTCAATCCGGGCCGCAGCAACCAGTGGCCGCTCCGTTCGTCCCGAACATTGACGATTTCCGCCCACACCGTGAATTCCCCGGTCACTTCGACCACGGGACTGACGTAGACCACTTGTCCTTGAAACTGCCGTTCTCCCAGTTGCGGGAGCTTGACGATAAACACCACCGGCGCCTTGTCGAGTTGGGCCGGCAGGTATTTTTCTGCACTGACCATCCCCTCGATTCGCAGCCGATCCATCCGTACGACGTGAAAAACCGGATCTCCCGGTTTCACCCACTCCCCGGTATGCAAGAATCGTTTGATGATAATTCCATCGATGGGAGCCACGATCTGGTACATGCGGAGCTGCTCCTCCACTTCCGCGAGTTCCGCCTGACGAACCTGCACGGTGAGTTTGGCGACTTCCAGATCGTGGGCGGCTTGCTCGATCGCCAGCGATGTCTTGCCGCGTTCCAGCAGAAGCCGCCGTAGTTCGGCCTGAGGGACAGCGCCGGGGGCCCTGTTGTTGGCGTCCACGGCCTGTTGATATTCCGCATCCGCCACGAGATTGGCCCACTTCGCATAGCGGACATTGACGTCGTTGTCCGCATCCTTCTTGGCGGCTTCCAGTTGATAGCGTTTGACATCCAGAGTTTTCTGAAGCACCGCATCATCAATTCGCCCAAGAATATCTCCCCGTTTGACAGCATCTCCCTCCTTCACAGAAAGCTCGCTCAACTGCCCCTGAACACGCGCGGGAACCTGAGCCTCGTCGATGATGGACACCGGACAGTTGGGGAGCGTGATCATCCCAGAATCGGGCGATCCACCGGCGACCTCAACTCCCCACAGTGCGATGTTGAGTACGAACCATAACATCATGGTTGTCCCAGTTTGAATTTCTCTATTTTTTCCAGCAATTCCTCGTCCGAATTCGGCCGATTCTTGGCACAATCTCGCCTGCTTCCAGCTGAAAGGGAGACCGCGGTTACCACAAGTAGAAAACGATTCGCGTCTGGATGAACGCAATAAGATCGCGGAACCATGCGTACCCCATGGATCGGGTCCCGCAGTGCACCTTCGCGCTTACGGTGGCTCCCGGCCGCAATTGAGCAGGGTCAAAATCCTCCTTGTTGATGGCGACCTTGATCATGACCACGTTGCCTTCCTCGGGAAGAACTTCCGCGGAGGCATAAATATTCTTAACCCGACCGATGCGGACCCGACCAGGATCGGTGGCCAACACGTATTCCACTGTAAGATCCTCGTTCGGATCCTGTTCCTGGATTTGGCGGCGAGCAAGGACGATTTCGCCCATCCGGTCCTCAGCCATATGGAGTTCCAGTTCCCAATCTCCCGACGTGTCGGCGATCCTCATGAGGATCTGACCCCGATTGACAGGCCGGTTGATGAGCCGGTTGTAAACGTCCCAGGTGACCACATCCCCGGCAATGGGACTGATGACGGTAAGTTCTTTCTCCTTTTCTTTGAGGATCGCCCGCTGCGCGATGAGGCTGATCTGCCGGGCTTCCAGCTCTGCAAGTTGGCCGGTGAGTCGATTCCGCTCCTGAAGGCTCAGGGCCCGAAGATCAGCGAGCTCCCGCCGGATGGTAGCGATCTGTTTCTGGTTGGAGGCCAACTGGCCCTCGATCTCCAGGATGTTCTGCTTCAGCTCTGTGTTGCGGAGCCTGGCGAGAATCTGCCCCGCTTCCACATGCTGTCCGTGCTGGACCAGCACTTCATCGACAACACCGTCGATCCCCGCAAAGACGTCGCGTTTCACGACGGGCTCCAGCGTGCCTCGCGCATGAAGTTTGTAGGGCCACGGTACCAAAATAAGCATCAAGCACACGAGCACCGCCAGGGCTCCGAAAAGCACCGCTCGAGGCAGCATCCGCGCCTCGGTGATCAGGCGTGATTTGCCCAGAGCCCTCCACACAGGCATAAGGAAAAGCTCGTTATGTTCCACCGCGTTGGCCAGCGCGATGGCTGCATGCTCGGCAACGACCTCCACACGCTGCCGCAATTGCGGCGTGATGCGGCTGTCTTCGATTTGCTCGACGATCATTGTGCCCACCGGCGGCGGTCGATCCCTAGGACGGTCCGCCTCGCTTTCGTCAGTGGGAGGAGGAGCGGGTCGTCCCAACGGAATGACAATTACCGTCTTGGAGTGCGACTCGTCCACATACTCCTGGAGCGCATCCTCGATCTGCGGGGCCAACTGTGAGGTGTCGCCGCAATACCACACACTCTCCTGAGCCGCGGCCACAACCGTCGCCAAATCCCCGAGCAGTCGGACGACGTTCGATCGCTTGTTCACCACATCCTGACCAGAAATGGCCTCGATGACCTGGCGGCGCCCCCGCCGAACAGAAACGCTCACCCGATCACAATCGATGAGCCGACGTGCCTCGTTCGCCAATGTGTAAGCGGTTTCACGGGGATCCAAGCTTTGATGAATGAGCCGGGTGAACTCTTCCAGCCGGGACCACAGTATTTGGCGATCGGTGAGGCTTTTGAGTTGCTGGGTCTTGAAATAATCGCCCGCCAGATCGCACATCTGGCTCAGAAATCGCAGATAGCCCTTTTGGGCAGGCGGAGGAGCGTCCGGACGCTGAAAGACCTCCACGAGGCCGACCACTTCCAGCTCCGTCTTCACCGGGCCGAGAATGAGCAGAAAATCCGTGGGATTCCCCTCACCGTTGTTCCCGCCACTGCCCGAATGCGGTGGGACAAGAAGGGGCTCCTTCTTTTCCAACACCCGCTGAAGCAGGCGATTATGCTTCTGGCGTCCCTCTTGGTCTTCCGCAAGCCGCGTCTGCTGGAGGTTCATCTGGTAGGCCAGGCTCAGGCGTCCCTGGCCTTCGGTGAGCCAGAAGGCCCCTCCCACAGCAGCCAGCGCCGTCACGACCCTGGGCAGAAACTCCGCGCAGTATTGTTCCGGGGCCAACTCCGCCCGGGAAGAAAGCTGCGCTATCTCCGCGACAAGCTGACGGATCTGCTGCCGCGTCTGTTCAATCAGTTCGGGATCGAGGGGCTGTTCGGTACTCATCCAGGTGGACACTGTTCAGGAAAGCTCCTGGGCGGGCGTGACACCAAATCTCGAGAGATTCTTCACTTTCATTGTAACCGATTGGCCCGGAAAACCGCCCTAGAGGATAACCCGGCCGCGACCCGCCCCTTTCGCATTCCTATCAGACTATACCTCACAAATCGTGACCTGATTGCGTGGGAATGGGCACCCGCCAGGCAACAGGACATTCCGATCACCGTTCCAGTAGCGGACGCCCACACTGAGCGACACCCTGCCCGAACGCCGCACCGAATTCCCCGGCGTTTCAGAATGCCAGGCCACCGCCGAGGAAAACGGCAGAATTTGGTTTGAATTTGTCAGTCCAGCCGGCCTCGTAAACAAGTTCACGCGAAAACGCCAGCCCCACTTCGACATATCCGCGCAATCCCCGCATCCGGTAAAAATCCAACCCGGTGGCCAACCGCAGGTCGTTGTAGTCAACACGTTCCGTAGCACCGGCATTAACGCCGCTCGTTCGCTTGATCGTCCAGGAATCGCCACCGTAATCGCCTCGTACGTACCACCAGATATCGGCGCCGACAGATCGCGGAAGCCGCATCGCAAACCGCGGGTTAGGAAATAGGATGGAGATCTCCATACTGGGGTCACTTGCGTTGTCGACCCAAATGGCCCCCCCGGCGGGAAGCATCTTGATGCGAACACGATCGAGGTACACCACTCCCCCCTTTAGTTTCCAGTTGGGGGTCATATTCAACGTAAGGTATCCTGCCCCTTGAAAGCGGAGGCTGTCGGCCGTCACCCGTTTGAAGTCCGAATAGACGCCGATACGAAAGCTGAGGTCACCCCCCAGGACGGGGGTTAGTTGAGGATTCCAGGCCGCATCCAGGTAGGCATCATAGGTTACTGCAGGCATGTCCTGGGATTGCGGGAGTGCCGACGATATTGGCCCATTCCACCAGTGAAACGTGAATCCTGGTGTCACCCGCAGGGGCGGCCCCGCGGTGCTCAGGAATGGGAACGCGAACGTGGAATAGAGCTCGAGATCGTCCACACCGAGTTCAGAGCCTCCGTTACCCGGGATCCATGTGAACCGAAACCCGGTAGACTCACGGAATTTAATCATCGTGTTGTAGAAATCCTGGCCACCCACGCCGGGAAAAATTCCACCCTGAGGAAACACGCTCTGGGGACCTGTGCCGGGAGCAGCATAGGGGTCCCAGTTTGATGGCGGCGGAGCAGCACCTTGATACACCGCCCCTGGTCCAGGCACCACATTAGGACCGGCCGGGGCATAGGACGGAACCTGTCCGGGAGGATACGTCAAAGCAGGGGGCGCCGTGGCTGATGGAGGCGAGGCAGGCGGAGGTACACTCCACGGGGAAGGTAGAGATTCAGTTCCCTGGGTGGCCGGGGCCGCACCGTATACGCCGCTTTGCCCCGGAAGAGGTGTAGTGGCTCCCGGAGTCGCCGACTGGACCTGGGACCCGTACACCCCCGACGAGATAGCTGGGGAGCCGTACACGCTTCCACTTGGAGCCGGGGCGGTCGGCTGAACACTGGTACCGGGACTCGGCGTGGCCCAGGTCCCTTGAGAAGGGTTGGCACTACCAGCGGGGGACTGACTTTGTGTGCTTAAAGAGGCAGTGGGAAATCGAACCCGTTGAGCCAGAGCCGGTCCAGAAGCAACCAGCATCCCGCCGAGCGCAGCCCAAACTAGAAAAGCTCCCCAACAACGGGGGGGATAGTTTTGTCGCTTCTTTCGCATGATCCAACGCACGGCCGGGCACCCCGTGCCAGCAAAACAGTGCACTAGATAGTCCTGTCGGCCAAGCTTAGGTTTCCGCAACGGCTGTTCCGTCGGCGAACCGAGGACGACAATACGGTGATGGTGCTACTTACCGTTCCTGTTTTTTGCCGTCAAGAGAGAAGCCTTGAAGACGACGGCCCCGCGGAATAGAGACGCTTCCCAATTTGGAGACCGATTGGGAGAGCTCGATACACTCTAGAGTGTGCGATCCTCGAGTCTCCGCTTAACAAGTAGGTTTGGCGAGTCTTGCGCCACTTAAATTGACGAAGGATCGCGGAAATGGCAGACAGCTCCCCGTACCAATTAGACCTTCACAGGATCATCCGGGAAACTTTTGTTGAAGATGGGGAAGTTTGGGAAACAATAGACTCAACAAACAACCGGGCCAAAACGCTCGTCGGGCGGCCCGACTTACCGCTTCCGTTTCTGGTGGCGGCTGAGCATCAAACGGCGGGACGGGGACGTGGCAATCGCCGCTGGTGGACCGGGCAGGGAAGCCTCGCCTTCTCTGTGATCCTCAACCTACCGATAACACCCGGCAGGCCAATCAGGGTACCTGAAAGCAACACGGCGATCGATAATGCGACAGATGCGTCGGCAACGGGCGGTCAACTCGCGCCGGAATCCGCTGCAGGGTTTCTTGGCTTGGTCGGGGCGCTCAGTGTGTGTCGCGCGATCTGGCCGCTCGTGCCACCGACCGTGCCGGTGGGGCTTCACTGGCCAAACGATGTTTACGTGGCCGGACGAAAAATCGCCGGAATTCTCGTCGAGGTTCCCGCTAACCAGCGAGTCATTCTTGGCATTGGGGTGAACGCGAATAATGTCGCTCGGGAAGCGCCCGAAGAGCTCCGGCCTTTCGTAACCAGTCTCCGCGATATTTGCGGAACGTTTCTGGACCGGACGGATGTGCTGATCAGCATCCTCCGGCACATGGAAAGCCAACTTGAGGTGCTCGCGCGCAATCCTGCAGAACTGGCCAGCGAAGCAGATCGGCTCTGTCTTCAGAAAGGCCATCACCTCATCCTGGAAACCGAGAAACGGCGATACCAAGGAGTTTGCCGCGGCATCGACATAACAGGGGGAATTCTCCTGGAAACATCCGAAGGCCTGCGCAAGTTCGTAAGTGGAACCATTCTCCGCAGCGATTCGCTACCGGAATAACACGCCACGGCAATTATCAATGACTCGCATTTTAGTGACCATAGAAGTGTTTGTCCTGTGTCTTCCTCCACTTCTACAATTGAACAGAGAAGCGAAGACGTAAAAGACCGCGAAAATCTCACTCGAATCGCCCCCGGGCCGCCGGTCGAAGTTTCATCCAAACTTGCAAAGTTTTCCGTCCGAATAAGCGTTCAGCAAAGAATCCCAAAACTGACTTTGTTTGGATTCTTTGCGAGCTGATCGCCTGGTAAAGTATGACCATAACTTTATGAGCACAAACACGTTCGTTGAACAGAACACCGATTGGGAATTCTTGGAAAGGTACCTTGCAGAGCGGGATCCCCATTTTGCCCGCCACTGGGAGCTTTTGCGCGAAGCCCGGGCGACTCTGGAAGAGGATCCAAACAGTTCGCGAAAAGAAATTTCAAAGCTTGCTGCTTCCCCTTTTGCCGAGCGTGTGGAGCGATTGCGCTACCAGCTTCTGCACGAGCGAGAAGAGGTCCTGGACGGAGATGATTTTCGTGCCGCCGAGATGCTGGACGTCCTGTTTGCCCGGCTCAGTGGGCAACGTGAGCGAACTCCGCGTCGAACGATCCAGGCGGTTCACGATGAGAACATGGCAGCGGAAGCAGTGGCCCGACTGGAGGCATGTCTCGACCGGAAGCGACCTCTTGATGATGTGCTGGCCAGTGCCCAACGCCTTACCCGCGAACTTTTTTCTGTGTGTTCCCCGGTGCGTGAAGGACAGGAACAGGATCACCCGGCTGCGGACCGCTCGACTGGCTGGCGGGTTCTTGTTTACGCTCCGCTTTACTTGTCGAGCTACTGCGTGAACTACTGCCTCTATTGCGGATTCCGCTTTCCGGAAAAGATACCACGGCGCTGGCTGACCACGGTGGAAGCCCTGGAGCAGGCAGAAATCCTTGTCAAACGGGGAATGCGGCATATTCTGCTTGTCGCAGGAGATTATCCTCAGAAAACCGATGTGGAATATTACAGCGAAATCATCCGAGCTATTCGAGGGCAATATCCCGTCAGTCTTGCCGTGGAGATCGCCCCCCAATCCACAGCCGGATACGCAGCCCTGGTGGACGCCGGCATCATTGGGGTGACGCTCTATCAGGAGACATACGATTGGCACTTGTATCGCCATTTCCATCCTCGCGGGCCGAAATCACACTACGCCTGGCGGCTGGAAGGTCTAGAACGCGCGGCGGAGGGTGGTGTAAAACGATTGGGGTTGGGAATCCTGCTTGGGCTGGGCGATCCCGTGCCCGATGCAAAAGCCATGGTCCGTCATGCGGCCTATTTGAAAGAGCGATTTCCAAACCGCCGGATTGCATTCAGCCTGCCGCGAATTCACGAAGGGCCGGCTGACTTTGTCATCCCACATCCTGTTGATGATGAAACTCTCATCCGGCTGTACTGTGGGTTGCGACACGCCTTTCCCACGGCCGAACTGGTCCTTTCCACGCGAGAGCCGCCCGCTTTGCGAGACCTTCTCGCCCAAACTTGCATCACCCAGATCAGCGCGGCCAGTTCCACTGTGCCCGGCGGCTATCGGGCGGGGGCAGAAGCCGTAGAAGACGAGGAGGGCGGCCAGTTTCCCGTGGTGGATCGCCGTCCGGTAGAAGAAGTGGTGGCCATGCTGCGACGGGCTGGTCACCATGTGACGTGGCAGGTCCCGGAGTTTGCCGTAGTCACAAAGTGACTGATAAGGCACGACATTTCGGCAGGTGTGTTGAATCGCCAAAAGCATCCATTGCGACGCCAGGCGATTCCTGAGTAATCCCCATTTTGGGAAGGATCAAAGGGAAGGCAAAGCCTCACCGTGCCCCAGGGAGCAATTCGTGAATTGCTCCTCCAAGAGTTTATCGCCTCTCCTGTCGTGCTAGCCAAAACGATTGCTGTTTCGGTACAATAGTCCACGTGGGTTCTTCGACCGAAGTAGTAGCGATCGTAACGCGACTGGCACGACGTTCTGCGGAGGGGAAACTGTAAGCGGATTGGTTCCTCGGCCCGAGGTGTGCGCAGGGGCTGAAACACGGGTGGGCACGAAAGACGCGTCTCCTCCGGCCAAGACGCCTGCCACTCTGGAGAGAAGGGAGTCTGGCCGCACGGGAGACACGATGTGCCTTTTGTGTGGCGGTCGCGGAAAGCAAAGCACGCGAGCAATCACCGGTCGTAGGAAGAACACATGCAAAGGGTAGACGAGCTCGGACTAATCACTCCTGCTCGCGGTGAACATCTCTTACCATGCAGCAATGGGGGAGCACCATGGATCAGATGGAACTAGATGCCTGGCACATGCGGCGAGCGTTGGATCTAGCAGCCAGGGGCAAAGGTGCCGTGGAACCTAATCCGATGGTTGGCTGCGTGATCGCGCGAGGGGCAGAAATCATAGGCGAAGGATGGCACCGGGCTTACGGTCAGCCGCACGCGGAGGTGGAGGCACTGCGTATGGCAGGAGACCGGGCAGCCGGAGCCACCATGTATGTCACGCTGGAACCCTGCTGTCATTTCGGGAAAACACCTCCTTGCACCGATGCCATCATTCGAGCGGGAATCCGTCGCGTGGTGGCCGCAATGGCGGATCCTTTTTCACTCGTCCGTGGCCAGGGAATCGCTCGCCTGCGAGAAGCGGGAATCGAAGTCGTTGTCGGCCTGATGGAACAGGAGGCCCGGCATCTGAACGCGCCCTACCTCAAGTTGCTCTCTACACAACGGCCGTGGGTGATTGCCAAGTGGGCGATGACGGCCGATGGGAAAATTGCCACCGCGACGGGCGACAGTCGGTGGATTAGTGGAGAAGAGTCGCGTCGGCGGGTCCACCTGCTGCGTGGTCGTGTGGACGGGATTGCTGTCGGGATTGGAACAGTCGAAATAGACGATCCGCTGCTAACGGCTCGTCCGCCGGGACCCCGAATTGCTGTGCGGATCGTTTTGGACTCCAGTGCCCGGTTGCCGCTCAACAGTCGTCTTGTTCGAACTGCGCGGGAAGTGCCCCTTCTGGTAGCAGTCTCAGCACAGGCCGACAGCGAGGCACGTCGGAAACTGCAGGCCGCCGGATGTGAAGTGCTGGAATGTCCCGGTAATACCCGCTCCGAACGTTTGCTGGCCCTGCTGGAAGAACTGGGCCGCCGCCGCATGACCAATGTCCTGTTTGAAGGCGGAAGCCAAGTCCTGGGCGAATTATTCGACCATCAACTTGTGGACGAAGTTCACGTGTTCGTTGCGCCCAAGATTGTGGGGGGTGAGAACGGGCGGACGCCCGTGGCGGGAAGAGGCGTGACCAAGATGGCGGAGGCCCTCCACATCGCCCATCTTACCTGGGAGCGCGTGGGAGACGATCTTTATCTGCACGGCCAAATTTCGCCTTCCGCGTGAAGAGTTCACCATTTCACCAACCTGAGAGTCGAACTTAAGGAGCTGTTTCATGCAAATACTCGGGCGTCAGAGGCAATTACTGTCGGCGCTTGCCATTATCGGGATGCTGGGTTGGCCCGTCGCAGCAACGGCTCAAACCTGGGGGACGCAGGAAACCGTCTTGGAAGGCCTGGCCTATGTCGCGGAAATTGACGCTCAGCGAGCGTGGCAACCCAGCGAACGCACGGCACCGGTGCGGCTTGTCTACGAGAACGGCACACGGGTTCTGGAAGTTGCTCTGCCGTTTGCGTCTCAACCCGACTGGCCGCGAAGCGTGCACGACCGCCAGATGTCGCTGGATCTGTCGCGTCCCGGTGAGTTCCTCCTGGAAGTCTCGGTGGAGCCAGTGGAAGCGGTCGGGTATCTATCGCTCTATTTTCGCAGTGGTAAGGGTTGGTACGCAGCGTCTGGAAGTGTGACGCGACCGGGCCGCCAGGTGCTGCGCTTTCGCAAGTCCGACTTCCGCATTGAGGAGCACCCCAGTGGGTGGGACCGTATTGACGGCATTCGCATCTCTTTCTGGCGGGGGCAGAACGTGGATGGCCGCGCCCGAATCTATCGTCTGGTGGCGGTCCGACACGCCATCGCCATTCTGGCACCTGCCGCAGCGATCTACGGACGCGATCCGGAATACCGTGTAGCGCGGGAAACTTTTCAGCGGTTCGCCAAATTGCTGGATGATCTTGGCCTCGGTTATGACGAATGGGACGATGCGTCTCCCAACCCGCAGGTGTGGGCGCAACAGAAAGTCATCATTGTACCCTACCATCCGCGGCTTTCTCCGGAAGCCACGAAGGCCCTGGGGCTCGCAATCCGCCAGGGCACCCGGGTCTTTCTGAACTACCAGGCCCCGACAGAGTTGCTCGGGCTGCTTGGCATCGGAAAAGCCCGATGGGTGGGACAGCAATTCCCTGGCCAGTTCGCGGAAGTGCGTTTCGACCGTCAAATCCTTCCCGACCTGCCCGAAGTGATGCGCCAAAGTTCGTGGAACATCACAGAAGTGGAACCAGCCACCACCGATGCCCGTGTGATTGCGTGGTGGTACTCGGCTTCTGGTGAAGCGACGGGAAAGCCGGCCATGATTCTTTCCCCCCGGGGTGCGTTTTTCAGCCACATTCTTTTAGAAGGAGACGTCGAGAATCAGCGGTTGATGGTTGCCGCTGTTCTCACGGCGATGGCCCCCGAGCTGAAAACCGAGGTGATTCGGGGACTCCTTTCACGAGCGGTGCAGGTAGGGCATTTAACAACCCTCGATGAGTTGCGCGAGTGGTTGAAAACGTATCTCCCCGACCGTACCCACCCAGCCTGGCAATCGTTCGCGGAAGCCGAGCAGATCCTTCTTGCGGTTCGTGAGGCAGAATCCCAGGGAAAAGCTCCTCCCGTCAATTTGCGAGAGCTTCAGCAGGTCCGCGAAAAACTGGTTGAGGCCTACCTGTCGGCCCAGCCGAGCCCAAACGTTGAAGGCCGAGCCTACTGGAACCATTCCGGCCTGGGCATCTACCCCGGCGACTGGGAACGCACGGCAAAAGAGCTTTCCGAGGCAGGGTTCAACATGGTGGTGCCCAACATGCTGTGGGCAGGTCTGGCCCACTATGCCAGCGACATCCTCCCGCGAAGTGAAGCGTTTCAAAAATACGGAGATCAGATAGAGCAGTGCGTGGCCGCCTGCCATCGACACGGTGTGGAAGTTCACGTTTGGAAGGTCAATTTCAATTTGACTAATGCGCCGCGGTCGTTCGTTGATCAAATGCGGGCGGCAGGACGCACCCAAATAACAGGACGCGGCGAACCCAGCAATTGGCTCTGTCCTTCGCATCCAGAAAATCAACGCCTGGAAGTGGACACCATGCTGGAAGTGGTCCGCAAATACCCAGTGGACGGCATCCATTTTGACTACATCCGTTATCCTGGCCCCGACAATTGTTTCTGCCCGGGGTGTCGGCAGCGATTCGAAGCTGAGATGGGTGTGAAAGTCCCCCAATGGCCGGAGGATTGCGTCTCGGGACCCCTGCGCTCGCGGTATCTCGAGTGGCGACGGAGGAACATCACACGGGTGGTGGAGGCCGTTTCCCGGGAGGCGCGCCAGATCCGGCCAGGGATCAAGATCTCGGCCGCCGTCTTTCCCGAATATCCCGCCTGCCGAGATTCTGTCGGTCAGGATTGGGTGAGCTGGGTTCAGGCGGGCTATCTCGACTTTGTTTGCCCCATGGACTACACGAATAACCCCGAACAGTTCGTACGCTGGGTGAAAAACCAGTGGCAGGCCACGCAAGGAAAAATTCCTATGTATCCCGGAATTGGCGCTTTTCGATTGGATGGTCCCGATCAGGTGGTGGGACAGATCGCGCTTGCCCGCCTTGCCGGCGTTCCCGGCTTCACCATTTTCAACCTCGATGAGCAATCTCCGAAAACGATCTTACCCGCGGTGAAGATGGGAGCCACCCGCAACCCGGCAACTCCGCCCCACCGTACTCAGCCGTAACAGAAACGTGTTGAAGGAACTCGGAGGGACCAGCCTGCCGCGTCCGCACTCGAAGGCGCCCCGTCTGCCCAGTGCGGTGCCTGTTTAAACGTCGAAATTCAAGAATTTTCCCGATCACGTGGAATGTTTGACCTGCCAAAGACCCTTCAGAAAATCGGTGATGGGTCAGCTATGACGGACAATTTCTTTAACGGCCTGTATTGCCGCGTCGATCTCTTCCTGCGTGGTGAAAGGACTAAAACTAAAGCGGACGGCCCCACCTCGTTCCACAGTCCTCAGCGTCCGGTGCATCAAGGGAGCACAGTGAATCCCCGATCGTACTTGGATGCCGTAGTGCAGATCGAGGATCCCAGCCACTTCTTCCGGAGAATAACCCTCAATATTGAGACTGACCACGCCCACCCGTTGCTCTGCAGAGGGAGGACCGTACAGCGTCACCCCCGGCACCTCGCTCAATCCAGCAGTCAGTTGCCTGGTGAGGGCGATTTCATGTTCGCGGATAGCCGTCAACGTACGGTTTTCCAGGTAACGGACGCCTTCCACGAGGCCCGCTAGACCGGGTGCGTTGTGATTGCCCGGTTCGAATTTATCGGGCAGGAAATCCGGCTGGCGGTCCTCGTCGCTGCGAGAGCCGGTTCCGCCCATCCGCAGCGGCACCAATCTCTCTTCCATCTTGGGAGCCAAATAGAGGACCCCGGTTCCCATCGGCCCAAGGAGCCCCTTATGACCAGGGGCCGCCAACAGATCGATTCCCAATTCTTTGGGAAAAAGTGGGAGATGTCCCAGCGATTGGGCCGCATCCACCAGAATGATCGCCTCGCAGTGCCGCCGCACCAATTTGACGATCTCTTCCAGCGGCTGCACCGTCCCCACCACGTTGGATGCGTGATTGACCGCCACGAGACGCGTCTCTGGGCGAAGTGCTTTTTCCAGCTCTTCGAGAACCACAAACCCCTGGGAATCGCAAGGAATGCGATCCACCTGAACGTGATGATACTCTTCAAAAAAACGCAGGGGTCGAAGAACAGAGTTGTGATCGGCTGCCGTGGTGATGACGTGATCGCCCGGCCGAACGACACCCCGAATCGCCATATTCAGTACATCCGTGCCGTTAAATCCAAAGACAATGCGATGGGGATCCGAAAGCCCGAGACATCGAGCCACCGCTCGACGGGCCTCAGCCACCACGCGGTCGGCCTCCATAGCATCCCGATACGTGCTCCGCCCCGGCGAACAGCCCAGATTCCGCTGATAGGCATCGACTGCCTCATAAACGGCTGGTGGTTTCGGCCAGGTTGTGGCTGCATTATCCAGATAAATGCGTTTCGTTGCCATATCATGATCCCCAAAAGGTTTTTCGTTGATCAGTGTTAGCGCCGTATGCTTGTTCCGTCCCCCGATCCTCGTGACCGAGACCAACGGACCGACGACTTAGGCCGGCAGGTGACGTCCGATCAGAAAACCGCGCTGTTCTGGAAATGTTCCAGTAAGATGACGATTCAGGAGGGGAGCGTCACACTTCATTCCGGCGGCTGGAAGAACTCAAGCATTTCATCGATCATGTCTTCGTGGACCAGGACAATCACCGTGTCACGTGGCTTGATGCGATCGTCGGCCCCCGGAAGCATGGCAAAGCCCTCGCGGATAACCGCCGCGATAAGACACTGTCTGGGCAATCCAACCCGGGCAAGCACGTGCTCGGTAACCGGCGCCCCTTCTACGACCTCCAGCTCCATGACGAAGACTTTGGAGCCTGGCACCAGGGGCTTTTTTGAGACCACCACTCCAGTGGTGAGGTGGGCTTCCACCTCCCGGCGCACGACGTCCGGCGGAGTCGTGACATGGTCCACACCGAGTTTTGTCAGAATATAGCGGTAATCTGATCGAGCGACCACCGCCGCAACTTTCTGGGCCCCGAGTTCTTTGGCTTCCACACACGCCAGAAGATTGTTTTCATCGTCGCCCGTGCAGGCCACAAAATAATCGGCGCTACCCACTCGCTCCTCTTCCAGTGCTGTCCGGCTTCGAACATCGCAGCAGACCACCGTCACCTCACGGAGGTGGCTGGCCAGGTACTCACAACGCTCTCGATTGGACTCCATCAGGACTACGTTGTGGCGGGGTCCCTCCAGAAGACGGGCCAATTGGAAGCCGGTTTCACCCCCCCCGGCGATAACCACCCCCAGGCGATGGGGCGTTTCCGTCTCGAAGAGGGTTTTCACGACGTCCAGCTCATCGCGCCTGCCCAACAGCGCGACACGGTCCCCGATTTCAATCGAATCCTCCGGACCGGCGATGAACAGTTTGCCCTGCCGAAGCACCGTCCCTACTCGCACACCGCGCGGCAATCCGAGTTCCCGAAGCGGAACCCCCACCCCAGGGGCCTTGCCACGGATTTCAATTTCCTGCATTTCCAAATCCGCGACGGTGAAAATCTCGATGCTCAGCGTACCGGTCCCGCGGACCACCCTCGCAAGATCCAGCGCGGCCAAACGCTCCAGACTTACCAGCCGGTCGAGACGAAAGTGATCGCGGTAATCAAAGGTGCTGGTGTCCAGCATGTTGGGGGAATACACTCGAGCGATGGCACGCCGTGTCCCCATCGCTTTGGCCACACTGGCCCCGACAAGGTTTACCTCATCTGAATTAGTCACCGCCAGACACAAATCGGCGTCGGTTGCTCCCGCCTGGAAAAGCAGAACCGCATCGGAAGCCGAGCCCACAAGTGCGCGCACATCCATGGTTGCGTTGATCCGATCAACCGTTTCGCGGTCCCGATCGATCAACGTCACCCTGTGGTGTGGGGAAAGGAACTCGGCAATCGAGCTTCCAATGGTACCTGCTCCCAGGATCAAAATTCGCATAGAGTTGGCCATGGCTGCAATCAAAAGGTTGCCCCAGAACTTAAGTAAGCCCGTAGTCTACCGCCGCAACACTTGCTGCCCCCGCAATGTGGCACGAAGGGATGCCCAAACACTACATTATATCTCGTTTATCGGGGCTTAAATTGTGCCCGCCTGTCCTGCGACGATTTTGCCGGTCGAAAATAAACTGTGGAGCCGGCCAACGTCTCTGCCAGCATCCGGGGTAAGGATTACTCCGATTTCCCTTCATCAAATCACCGCAGAGCCAGCAAGTTCGCTTGGCTATTTGCCTCTTTTCCCACAAGTGGGATAATGAAAGGAAACGATGTCAGAGCCCGCCTGTGCATCCGAGTGGGACTTCTCCGGTTAGCGAAAAACCCGCTCAACCAGAGAACTGGACAAGCGTTCCCTCCGGAAGGACGACCTCAATAATATTGGCTATGACCTATCATTGAAAAGGACACAGGGAGGGGCCAGCCGGGACAGTCATCCCAATTTTTTTCAGACAATTGGCTTATTCGTAGGCATGATGAACTGGAAAATCGGCGACAAAGCCTGGTATCTAATACCCAACGACTTGCAGAGAATCCGGAACCTCTTCTCGCGAGACTCCGGCAACCGAAACGATACCAACAGGGGAGAGCCGTCACCACCAGGTGAGAAAAAGGCCAAAGAACGGCGAGGTCCCGGTGGCCCCGCTATCCTGTGGTATCTCCTGGTTGCGCTTGCCGTAAGCCTCCTTCTGGCTGGACTGGTCCGACCAACCATCACGGAAGAAATTCCGTATTTGGAGCTTGTGCGACTGATCCAGCAGGGGAGCCCCGAGCAGAATCCGAAAGCGGCCATCGTCGTCACCAAAAAAGTAGGCAACGAACTGTACCGCATACGCTATTCGGGCCTTCGCGACCTGGTCGTCAGACCCCAGGAAGTGGTTGGCACCGTAACTCGGGAGATCCTGGATCCCCCCAGCAAACGTTCCAAGCCGGAAGAGGTCACGTTTCGCTCGTCCCGGCTGGGATTCGAAAACGATAACAACGCCCTCCTGCAATTGCTTCTGGACAAAGGATTCCGCGATGTTCGGGGTGGGGAACCCCCAACTTTCTGGGAACAATACGGCCCCCACATCATCCTTCTTTTGGTGTTTGTCCTATTGATGCTCTTTCTTCTGCGTCGGATGGGGGGGCCAGGTTCGGCCATTGCATTTGGCCGAAGCCGCAGCCGCCTGTATGCTCCTGAAGATGTTGGCGTTACGTTCAAGGATGTCGCGGGAATTGATGAGGCCGTTGAAGAAGTCAAGGAAGTTGTCGAGTTTCTGAAGAATCCGCAAAAATTTCGGGCACTGGGCGGTCGGATTCCGAAAGGGGTGTTGCTAGTGGGCCCTCCAGGAACGGGAAAAACCTTGCTGGCAAAGGCCATCGCCGGAGAAGCCGGGGTGCCTTTCTTCAGCCTTTCCGGGTCGGATTTTGTGGAAATGTTTGTCGGGGTGGGCGCCGCCCGCGTCAGGGACATGTTCCAGCAGGCCCAAGCCCGCGCTCCGTGCATCGTGTTCATCGACGAACTGGATGCTTTGGGGAAGATGCGCGGGACGAGCATCGTGGGCGGGCACGAGGAACGGGAACAGACCCTCAACGCCCTCCTCGTCGAGATGGATGGGTTCAATTCGAATAGCGGTGTCATTGTCTTGGCGGCGACGAACCGACCGGAGACTCTCGACCCTGCTCTATTGCGGCCGGGAAGATTCGACCGGCATATCCTCGTGGATCGTCCCGACGTCCGCGGACGGGAGGCCATCCTCAAGGTCCATTGCCGAAACGTGAAGCTGGATCCCTCGGTGAACATCAGCGAAATCGCCGCGTTAACCCCCGGTTTCGTGGGGGCGGACCTGGCCAATCTCGTGAACGAGGCCGCCCTGCTCGCTGCCCGCAAGAATAAAGACGCGGTCACCATGGAGGAGTTTACCGAGGCGGTGGAAAGGGTAACCGCCGGGCTAGAAAAACGTCAGCGCGTGATGAGTGAAGAGGAAAAGCTCCGGGTAGCCTATCATGAAAGCGGCCATGCCCTGGTGGCTTACTCCTTACCCAACACGGACCCGGTTCACAAAGTCTCCATCATCCCGCGGGGTATTGCCGGTTTGGGGTATACTCTCCAGCGTCCGGAGGGCGATCGCTACCTCTTGACCCAGAGCGAATTGGAAGCCCGTATTCAGGTTTTACTGGCGGGAAGCGTGGCCGAGGAATTGGTATTCCAGGACGTTTCGACCGGTGCGCAGAACGACCTGCAACGGGCCACCGATATCGCGCGAAGCATGGTCACGGAATTCGGGATGAGCCGACTTGGGAAGTTGGCATTCCGCGATGACGTGCCCTCGCACCTCGGTGTTTACAGTGATTTTGGACGACCTCGCTGGTACAGCGAAGCGACGGCCGAGGAAATCGACCGCGAAATCCGGCGGATCATTGACGAAGCCCTTCAGCGGACGCGGCGGATCCTGGAGTTGCGCCGTCCGGCCTTGGAAGCCTTGGCCCAGCGGCTCATGCAAAAGGAAGTGATTGATCAGGAAGAGCTGCGGGAAATCGTGGAGACTTACTCGCCCGGTCCATTCGTCGTTCCCGGAACCGAAGAAGTGAAACCAAAATGGACGGCACCCAACTCCATCGCAGAGCGCAGGAATAGCGAGGGATCAGAAGCGGAAAGCGGAGCATCTTCCTAGAAAAGGTGTTTACCACTCCAGACGAGGGCGCGTCAACGCACCCGCGAAAATTGTTGGGAGCTTCATTTTGCTGAACTGGCAGCCTGGGCTGTGGCAGGTGGGGCCTCCGACGCGGGGGACGGATTGGCCGGCAGATTGGCTACCGTGCTCCCCGACTCGATGTCGATCAGGCGTACTTCTCCGGAAAGGTCAGCAGCCACCACCCGCTTGTTATCATAAGTGGCGGCCACCCGAAGAATCAGCTCTGGAAACGCGGGCAACGTCTTCAAATTTCGTCCAGAGATATCCCAGATTTTCACGGTCTTGTCGCGTCCCCCTGATACCAGACGCCCATCGTTCATGAAAGCGACGGTGGTCACGCCGCCACTGTGGGCGTTAATGCTGCGGATTTGCTGGCCATTGTTCATATCCCAGAGCTTGATCGTTCCATCTTCGGAAGCAGACGCCAAAACGTTCGAATCTGGCCGCCAGGCGAGTGCCGTCACAGCGGACTTGTGGCCATCCAGACTGGCAAACTCGCGATCCGTACCCGCCTCCCACACCCACAGTCCGCCGGCGCGGTCGGCTGTGGCCATTAGCACCCCGTCGGGGCTGAAGGCGGCTGCGTAAATCCAATCCGTGTGCTTTTTGATTTCGACGAGCTGAGAACCGTCTTCCACGTTGAAGACCCGTACGATTTTCTGCGGACCGCCCAGGAGCACAAGTTTCAGGTCCGGACTGACATCGCAGGCGAGCACAACGTCCAGCTCGTCGCCGATGGTTGTCAATTCTTTGCCGGTTTTTACGTCATACATCACGACATTTCCCACCTTGGCCCCAATCCCGCCGCCGGCCGCAAGCACTGCTCCGGAACGGCTGAACTTCAGATCGTAGGCCACCCCCGAAGGAAAAGGCACAATACCCAGCCGCTGGCCGGTTTCCGTATGGTAGAAGACCAGTTGTTTTTGACCCGCGATGACTGCCAGCGGCGACCAGGGAGCCGTGGCCAGCGCGTAAGCGGGGGAAGGTCGTCGTGTGACGAGGATCGGTTCCTGGGGCAGATTCTCCGGCATGATGGGCGTTCCCTGCTGGGCCGGCGTCACCTGCGCCATGGAAAGATCCACCTTGGGTTTGGCCGCCCCAGCCGAGCTCCCGCTGTCTTTGAGCGCCCCGCCCTGAATCCATTTCTGAATGATCTCGAGCTTCTCTGCGGGGAGCGGGTCCTGGTTCGGGGGCATGTAAGGCTGTTGCTTGTGGGAAACGAGCATCCAGAGATAGGAGTTGTCAGGATCTCCTGGCTCGATGACCGCTCCGCTGGCCCCGCCCTGCATGAGCCGTTCGTAGCTATCCAGGGCCAGATCGTTGGTAGCCTTATTCTGGTTGTGGCAGGCGAAGCAGTGCTCACGAAAGATAGGCCGGACATGATCCGCGTAAGTGATTTTGGCCTCCTCCGCGAGGACTGAACGCAGGCTCAGACATCCAAAGAAGACCAGGGCCACACCACCGAACCAGCCGCTTAAGAGACACTTTCGCATGGAACGCTTACTCCTCGCACACTCAATGCCGCCGCAAGTTTAATGCAACCTGACGACAAGAATAGGTGGCCATTCCTCTTTTCTTGTCCACAGGCGGGGACGGTCAATGATTAAAGGAAAATTCGCGGGAATTCAAAAGGGCCCAGAAGACATCATGCAAAACCGGCTTCGGATCGGCCTGCTCCTTGAGCGCTTCCCGAACCGCCTGCATTTCCTGTTCGGTCGGTTCGCGGGTCAACGTGCGGATGAACAGCCGCTTGACAATATCTTCGGGCGACACCTTTTCATTCAACCACCGGTCAATGAGACCACCTTGCCTGATCTTGTTTTCGATCGTATTGCCCGTGATCAGATGAAGCGCCTGAGAGAGTGTAGGGTCGGTACGCACGTCACACGCGCAGACCGTATCTCGGGGAGACCGACCAAACGTAGTGAGGAAATAATTGGTCGTGCTTCCATCCGCGATCTGAATCGCCCGGGCACCAAGCGGTAAACCGCGGAATTTTTCCGGCGCCTCGGTAACTTGGCAGATACAATCCAGGAGAATTTCGGCCTGCAGGCGGCGGACGTGGGCGTGGGAGAAGTTACGCGTGTCCTCGCGGTTGCTCTCATTCGGAATCGCCGATCGCTGATAAGTCTTGGATAGGCAGATGTCCCGCACCAGGCGTTTGAAGTCGTACTTGTACTCGATGAGCTTTTTCCCCAGCGTTTCATACAGTTGTGGATTGCTGGGGGGATTGCTCATGCGGACATCATCCACCGGATCGACGATACCCATCCCGAAAAAGTGCGCCCAAATCCGGTTGGCAACGTTGCAGGCAAAATCCTGACAATCGGGCGATGTCAGCCACTCGGCGAGAACCTTGCGACGATCCTCGCCGTTTATCTGCGGCTGCGGGCCACCCAAAAACTTCGGGGCCATCACGCGATTGTCCACCGGATGACGGACTTCGCCGCTTCCCCGGTTGAAGACGATCGTTTCTCGTTCGTCTTCTCCTCCCTTACGACCAATCTGGGCAAAAAACGCGGCGAAACTATAGTAATCGTCCATCGTCCAGCGGTCGAACGGATGGTTATGGCATTGCGCGCACTGAATACGACGGCCCATAAACACCTGAGCCACGTTTTCAGCGGTCTTCAAGGTGTCCGTTTCCACCTGGTAAAAATTCGTGGCGGGATTGGTGAACGTGCCACCTTCGGATGCCAGCAGCTCGCGAACGATCTCGTCAAAAGGTTCTCCGGAAGCAATCTTTTCCGTCAGCCACTGGGAATAAAGATACGCCGACTTATAACTGACGTTTACGTCGGAACGGACCATAAGAACTTCTGCCCATTTCATCGCCCAGAGTTCCGCAAATTCCTTGCGCTGGAGAAGTTCGTCCACCAACCTTGCCCGTTTGTCCGGTTGGGTATCGGCCAGGAACCGCGCATAGTCGTCCTCCGTCGGAAGCTGGCCGATGATGTCTAGCGTCACGCGGCGGAGGAATTCGGCATCGCTGCACAAACCGCTCGGCTGGATGCGTAACTTGCGAAGTTTCTCATTGACCAGTTCATCGATATAGTTTGCAGGTTCATCGGTGGCCACCATGGGTGCATCGGCGGGAAGCACGAGGACCTGACTTCCCACAACCTTTGTGTCGAAGCGAGCGAGAATGAACGCCTCGCCACGGTGCGCCGCCTTAACCAACCCGTTTTCGTCAACGGGAGCCGCATAATCGTTATTGCTGAGGAAAACGGCCAGGTGGGTAACATCCCGATCCGTGCCGTCCGAGTAGTGAGCTCGAACCACCAGCCGCTGGGTGACGTTCTCACCCTGCAGGACACTCTGCGGAGGGAATACTTCGACCTTCTCCACGCTGGGCACGCTTCCACTGTCGCGCGGGGCGCCCAGTTCCAGCCAGCGATAGAGAGTACGGTACAATTCGCTATCCTTCTCAAAGCGTTTGCCACCTGTATGCGGAACGGCTCCGATGGCCTTCTGCAAAATGAGACTGTCCTCCGGAACGGCGAGATTGACTCGGCGGAATGGCACCTCGTGGATGAGGCGCTCATAATCCCCCTCGGGATCGAATCCAAAGAGGGAGAGCCGGAAACCATCCTTCCCGCGGGCAGCGCCATGACAGACCCCCGTGTTGCAGCCCGCCCGCATGAATACCGGCATCACGTCTAAGCGAAAACTGAGAGGGCGTTCCTTTTCCACATCTTTGACCACGACGGCCACACCTGCACTCTGCCCCCCGTACTCCGCGATCAAACGAGTTTCGCCGTCGGCCTGGGGATAGAGGGTGGCATTTTCCAACCGGGCGAGAGCGGGGTTTTCCAAACGGAGATTGGCCTGGGCCGTCACATCCTGAGTGACCCCGTCGGCCGCCACAGCCACCACTACGAACGACTGCCGATCGTCCTTCGTTTCGAGGCGCAGGGCGTCAGAAGGGAAGATCTCCAGCCGGACAATTTCCGCCGCATGGCTGGCCGCGATTACGCCCCAAAACGCAATCAAACCAGCAAGTGTGGCCATCCCGGCCGAACGGGTTGCACGCTGAGGAAACCTCGAGAAAGGGAAACGTACTCGATTCATGGCTTGGAAGCCCTCCTGTTAAAGGAAGGTTTACGGCGTCGCGGTTTGATTCTGGCGCTGCCGCCGGAGTTGCTCCAGACGGCTGAGAGGTTTCTCCGTCGGTTGAGGTGGCGGCGGAGGCGGAGCGGCCTTCGCCACCTGGGCCGGAGCCGGTTTCTGGATGCGCAGTTCCCCTGCCGGCAATAGGTGAACGACGGGCTCGCCGTCCTGGATGACCGTTACCTTCACAATGACCGATTTGTGAAGTCCCACCGGCGCAGTAGGTTCTGTTCGCAGGGGGAACGTGCACTGCTGGATGTCGGCTGTGATCGATTGTGGATCTGACGCTATTCCCGAAGGAAGTCCGAGAAGCTCCGCCTGAGCGTTCCCGTCAAACTTGGTGCGAACTTCGACCTGAGCCAGCCAGTTTCCTGACTGTCCTTGATCCAGCGAAATCTGAGGGAATGTCATCACCAAAAAAGGTGTGGCAATCGTCAGATCCGCGGGAGGCGTGGCCACTTCAACGGTCCCTCCGATATTGGCAGACGCCAGGGCTACGATTTTCCAGGTTCCTACAGCGGCCTCCCTGTTGGCGGTAAGCGGCATCCGCACCTCCTGAGCACCCTGAGCGATCGTGACCGACGTAGGGGCCGACACGCCTGGCGGTAAGTTCAACATCGCCACCGTGATCGGCCCGTCAAATCCAGCAACTCGCTCCGCCTTGATAGTCAGTTCCATTGTGCCACCCTGAACGAGCGGAACCTTGGGCTGTTGAATTGTCACCTGGAACGGCACAGGTTCGGTGACCGCTGTCGCCAGGCGATGGGAGTAAAAATTCCAGTACTCGCGATTATTCTGGCCGCGAACAAGTGAAGTCCGCTGGAGCAGTTCTCCCATAATCTCCTGCTCGCCGACCTTCGAAACGCCTTTGATGCTGACCCATCGCCCTTCCAGCGGAGCATCAGCGGCGGCAGTGAGGATGACGGGTACGACCGTCTGGCCCGGCGGAACGGGAAAGGTCTCCACGCTGATACCTGGCGGCAGATCTTCAAAGCGCAGGTCCACGGGGCCGTCAAAATCCTCACGCGTCACCGAAACCAAGAAGGCGAATCGATTACCGCGTGGCACGGCTGCCACAATGTCGCGAAATTGTTGCCGCTCCGGCAAGCTCAGTCGCAGCTTTGGTTGGACGGGTGTGATTTCGATGCGATAAACGTAATCTGGGCCGCCCGCCCCCAGATGATCGCGAATCCCAATGAGATACTCGCCATCGTCGGGGGCCGTCCAGCGAATGAGGCTGTCCGGACTGCCCGCGTCATCGTTGGCGGCCAGTTGCCGGCCGTCCGCCGCGTGCACGGTGAGCACGCTGTCTACAGGTGTGCGCAACTGGCGGGCAACGACGCGGATGTCAAAGGCCTGACCTTTTTTGGCTGAGAAGCGGAAGAAATCGCGATCATCTGGTCGATCCAGCACGCCATTGCACGCCCCCGGGGCGGACGCCGGAGTGGCCTGGTTCGGGGCGTCGTTGGGCTCAACCTCTCCGGCTTCAGAACCGTCCGGACTCACTCTCATCCAGTTGGGCGTGGGGGCCGCCTGACCATCCCGATGTGCCAGAACAGGCCATCGGTCCATAGGTTGGGAGGGAAGCGTCATTTCCTCTTCCCAGGGGCCGAGCGGGTCACCGACCCAGCGCACCTTCACAGATTGACCAGCCATACCGCCGAGGGGAAATGCCGCCACTGGTCGCGGGAACGTGCCCACGTGCAACCGATAATAGGAATCTCCAGATCCTCCGAAGGCGCTTTCCCGCACCTGCACAATGTACCGCCCGTCCGCCGGCGCTATCGCCGAACAAACCGCGTCTTGACCTCCGAATGCCGTGTCGTCCGCAGCAGCCAGCGCAAAACGTTTGGAATCCAGGATGGCTACAGCAGGATCAAAGAAGGCTTTCCCCAGTCGCATTCCCTCCACCTCCACCGATAATCGCTGCCCAGCTTTGAGATCCACGGCGAAGTAATCCACATCCTCGTTCTCAACGACTCCGCGGACTGTTGTATTGAGCGGGATCACCTGGGGATTTTGGAAGTCGTTGTTAGGCTCTTTCTCTTCAATCTCCGGAAGGAGCCCCACGTGGAATGTGATCAGATTCGAGATCCCGGTCGCCGTGCGCACCCGGAGGCCGTGCTCTCCAACCGGGCAGTCGGGAGCCACGGCCACCTTCGCCACCAAGCTGGTGCCTGATTTGGTCGTGATCTCCCGTACCGAAAAACCGGCACTAGTGAAAAGCAACTCCGCCGCGTCATCCAAACGGGAACCAGCGATAGTCAATTCAATTTCCGTGCCCTGCTGAGCGCTGATCGGCGTCACACGTGTGATCTCCGGATCGACGGCCCACAAACAACTGGAAAAGATCAAACTGAGGACGAGTCCCGCGCAGGCAATCACGGCTCGATGGACGACCGCACATGAAGTGTTTCTGCCGCCGAGGAACGGGTTGGAGTGCTCCCATCGCGCGGGGTCCAGAATCGACCAAGGCATCCCGAACCCTTTCATCCAGAGGACTGAGCGATTGTTCCGCATCATGGCGAGGTATTCCCAACTGGCAGGCAACGAGCGGGAGGACTGCATGGCAGGTTCATTACGCGATCAGGCCTCGTCGCACCCGGCCGTCACGCACGATGTTGAGCGGCCGATTCCCGGGACCGATCAGGCGCTTCTCGTAATCCACCCCCAGCAGATGGTAAATCGTGGCAAAGAGGTCCTCGGGACCAATGGGCTCGCTGGCCGGCTCGGACGCCGTGGCATCCGAACTACCGAAAATCTGGCCGCGCGCGATGCCACCTCCAGCCAGGAGAATGCTAAAGACCTTGGGCCAGTGATCGCGACCCGCTGTCCCGTTGACTTTGGGAGTTCGGCCGAATTCCGTGGAAACCATCACGATGATTTCATCCAATAGCCCTGAGGCATCGAGATCCGAGAACAAAGCCGCCAGCGCCTGATCGAGCGCGGGAGCCAGCCGCTTCGTCCCCGGCACGATCTGCTGATGAAAGTCCCATCCGCCATACGTGACCGTGACAACGCGGACACCCGCCGCAATCAACCGCCGCGCCAGCAGGAATCGTTGGCCGGCCTCAGTGTAACCGTACCGTTCACGGATTTGAGGTGGCTCGGCTTCTAGGTTGAATGCTTCTCGGGCCTTGGCCGAACTGAGCATTTCGTACGCCCGGTAATAGAAGGAGTCCATCGCCTGAACGGCGTCAGCCTTTTCGAGAGCGGCAAAGTGAGCATTGACGGCTTCCAAAAGAGTGCGACGTCGTGCAAACCGGTGCTCATCCACCCCCTGGGGCAGGCTCAAGTCGCGGACTCGAAAACCGCGTCCTGCCGGATCAGCCCCCAGCGAAAACGGTCCGTACGCTGAACTAAGATAACCCGGCCCAGCGTACGGGTTCGGTTGATTGGGAATGCACACGTAAGGAGGGAGCGATTCTCGGGGGCCCAGCTCGTGACTCACGATGCTTCCCAAACTGGGATACGTCACAGCAGGACTCGGCCGATAACCCGTAAACATGTTGTGTGTGCCCCGCTCGTGCGCCGCTTCGCCGTGGCTCATGGAGCGAATGACTGTGAATTTATCCGCTACCTGGGCAAGCTTAGGAAAGTTTTCGGAGAACAGCTCGCCGGTATTGGTTTTCACAGTTCCAAAAGAGCCACGGTATTCCAGAGGGGCATAGGGCTTAGGGTCAAATGACTCCTGCTGAGCCATTCCACCGGGGAGAAAGATGTGGATCAATCCCTTGGCTTTCCCGAAGGTGGGATCCGCCGAAGCACTCCCCTCCTGTGCTTGAGCAGCCTCCAGACGCAAGAGGTCACCGAGCGTCAGGCCGAGAAAGCCGAGAGCCCCCACAGTGAGGAATTCCCGGC
Organism: Thermogutta sp.; assembly: GCF_039793925.1. Lineage (GTDB taxonomy): Bacteria > Planctomycetota > Planctomycetia > Pirellulales > Thermoguttaceae > Thermogutta. The sequence continues at coordinate 36,555 of NZ_JBAMME010000193.1, forward strand.
GACTACCCTGAAAGAACGTATTACCACGGCAATTGGTGTGAGCCATCGTTTTACTCCCCCGAACAAATCTGTGAACACCTGTTATTAAGCCCCTCGCCTATCGTTGAATGCTAAAAAACAGGCTTTGGGCACTATTCTCGCAACACAACACCGCAATACCGCATTTTTCCGACACCTCCACCGCCTCACCTGACTGAGCTTGCCGACTGGACACTTGGGCTAGAGGAAGCGCTCCCAAAAGGGCAGCAAGTAATCCGCTGCCGCTTTGCCAGCTTCTTCGCAAACCTGCTATCTGCCGCGAAGCAACCATCGTAGGAACGCAGCGGTGGGAATTTTACGGCCGGTCAGAAACCGGAATTTGTCTGCTTCGTTGGGGGAGTATTTCGTTGGCGGAAACTTAAGCGCGGCTTGTTGCTGGAGGCGCCCAGAAACTCCAAGGGAAGATTCCAAAACTGGCAAAATTATCTGTTATATTTGCCGCCTCATTGTACTCGCCTTCGACCGACAAGCAAGTGTGGGGATCAAAAATTTTTCAGCGTTGATGAGGCGGAGAATTTAGTAAATTAGTACCTAAATGCTGCTCTTGGGCAGCAAACTCCGTCAGTCCTAGGAGCCTCCCTTTCATTGACTGAGCCAGCGAGTCAGAGCGGGCACGACCAGCCTACCCAGCCGTCTCGATGGGACATGCTCGTCACGTCCGTTTTATTAGTTGTCCTTTTGATTTCGCCAGGCGCGACGAACGAGTTTCTCGGGAGAAGAGTGCCTTTTTCCCTTCCTCTGTGCTGTAGAAAAACCTTTCGCAGACTCTTAGCAAATGCAATGACCTGTGGAATCGAACAACATAGTTCCAGAGGAACACCGCAAAAGGTGTCCTGGCAGCGAAAAGGCTTTATGGTGGCTTCCGTTTCGGCTAGAATCGACGGAGGAACGTATTCGTCCCGGTAGGCGCTAGCCGAGGGCAGACGCCCAGCGAAGCCGGCGAGTCACGGGAAAGAGCACCTTCTGGATAAGGGATGTTTCGTCGGCAGCGTCCTCTGGGCCTGTGACCCATCCTTCTATATGGCTATAGGATTGCGCATTCGGTAACAGAGAGGGCACCAGCATGGTTCTCACTTTTTTGCGCCTCACCTTCCTCGTCGTTCTAGCGGGTGTGGCGGTCATCGTTGTTAAGGCCGGCCTGTATCCCCAGGACCTTCAGTGGACAGCCTGGTTGATTGTGCTGGGAATCATGGCCATCGGCGGGGCAGTCATTCTGCTGGATATCCTGATCCCGCGCAAGCCGCTGGAGATTATCAGCTCCGTCTATTTCGGTTTGATCGTGGGACTCTTTCTCAGTTATGTGGCGGGACTAGCGCTCACGCCCGTTTTCGAAAGTCTGCAAACCGAAGAGCGGGTACGCAACGTGGTGCAGCTCATCCTTGCGGCAGTCCTCTGTTACGTTTGTATCAGTTTCCTGTTTCAGACCAAAGACGATTTCCGATTCATTATCCCCTACGTCGAGTTTACCAAGGAGGTTAAGGGACGCCGACCGTACATCTTGGACACCAGCGTGATCATTGACGGGCGCATCGCCGATCTCGTGGAAACGAATCTCTTCGACAGTCGACTTGTCATACCCCGATTCGTCATCAACGAACTCCAGGCGATCGCCGATAGTGCCGATCGTTCCAAGCGGGCCAGGGGGCGACGCGGACTCGATATTCTCCACCGCCTCCGCAATAATCCCGATGTTGAGCTTAATATCTGGGACCGAGACCTTCCTGAGTTCGCCGGGCAGTCCGTGGATGTCAAGCTCGTCACCCTCGCCAAACACCTGGAAGGGCGACTCGTAACCAACGACTACAACCTCAACAAGGTGGCACGAGTCCACGGTGTTCGGGTGATTAATATCAATGACCTTGCCAACGCCCTCAAGCCGCGCTTCCTCCCCGGCGAGCAGATCCAGGTCCGCTTGGTCAAGCCGGGTGAAGAGGAACGCCAGGGCGTCGGCTATCTCGACGATGGGACGATGGTCGTGGTGGAAGACGGCCGGGAATATGTCGGGAAAACCGTGGTCCTCAATGTGACCAGCGTCCTTCAAACGAGCGCCGGCCGCATGATTTTCGGTCGCTTCGAGCGAGTCGTGGAACACAACGCCCACGCCAGGGACGCCAGCGTGGCGTGAGCCTTCGGTCACACGACCGTCGGAAAACAATACCGAAACTTCAAACCTTCCACGGCACGGGCTTATCTGGGTCTAGCCCCAGTTCTCTGATGGCCGACGAGAGGCGGTCTTTCGGATAAAGCCCCCGTTCCGCCAGAGAGCTGAGTGCGGCCAGCGTGATATTCTCGGCATCGACTTCGAAGAAACGGCGGAGTTCGCGGCGGGCTTCGCTCCGACCGAAGCCATCCGTTCCCAGCACCACATAATCGCCGGGAATCCACCGGGCAAGGGTGAGCGGCACAGCAGACACGTAGTCCGACGCCGCGACTACCGTTCCCTTCGATCCCTCCAGCACCTGCTGGACATACGGTACGCGGGACGGTGAGTCTGGATGGAGCCGATTGTAGCGATCGACCTCCCGGGCATCTTCCAGAAGACATTTCCAGCTTGTGACGCTAAAGACCCGGCTGGAGACGGCAAACTTCTGGTCGAGAATCTCCTGTGCCCGCAGCGCCTCTCGCAAAATCGCGCCGCTGGCCATAAGGTCCACGCAGGGACGGTCCGGCCCCAGATCACGCACCGAGAGTCGATACATGCCCTTGCAAATGCCTTCTGTCGAGCCCATCGGCAGGATCGGCATCTCGTAGTTTTCATTCATCAGCGTGATGTAGTAGAAAATGTCTTCTTCCTCGTAGTACATCCGCCGGATGCCATCCAGCACGATGACCGCCATTTCGTAGGCGTAGCAGGGGTCATAAGCCTGGCAGGTCGGGTAGGCCAGAGCAAACAGGTGGCTGTTGCCATCCTGGTGCTGGAGACCCTCTCCAGCCAGCGTCGTGCGGCCCGAAGTTCCTCCCATCAGGAAGCCCCGGCACCGCATATCACCGGCGGCCCAGATGAGATCTCCAATTCGCTGGAAACCAAACATGGAATAAAAGATGAAAAACGGAATCATATTGATTCCGTGTGTCGAATGTGCCGTACCGGCCGCGATGAAAGACGCCATCGACCCAGCTTCTGTGATGCCTTCTTCCAGGATTTGACCATCCACCGCCTCGCGGTAGTACAGGACCGTGTCAGAGTCCACCGGCTCATAGAGCTGACCCACGTGGGAGTAAATTCCGAACTGTCGGAACAGCGCCTCCATGCCAAAGGTGCGGCTTTCGTCGGGAACAATGGGGACAATATACCGCCCGATGTTCTTGTCCCGCATCAAACGCGCCAGCAACCGCACAAACGCCATGGTGGTGGAGACTTCGCGTCCCTCGCTTCCGGCAAAGAACTCGGCAAAGTCTTCCCATTTGGGTGGCTCTAACTTCACTTTTGGCTGCCGACGACTTGGCACCGGCCCGCCGAGCGCCTTGCGCCGGGCTTTGAGGTACTGAATTTCGGGGCTGTCCTCGGGCGGACGATAGAACGGCGCCTCGGCCACTTTGTCCTCGGGAATGGGAATGTCGAAGCGATCCCGAAATCGCCGCAGCTCCTCCTCATTCAATTTTTTCTGCTGATGGGTGATATTGCGCCCTTCTCCAGCCTCTCCCAACCCATAACCTTTGATCGTCTTGGCCAGGATGACCGTGGGGGAACCTTTATGCTCAACCGCGGCTTTATACGCCGCATAGACTTTGATCGGGTCGTGTCCGCCGCGTTTGAGGCGGCGAATTTGCTCGTCAGTCAAATCGGCGACCAAAGCTTCCAACCGGGGATCCACACCGAAAAAGTGCTTGCGGATGTAACTTCCCGGCATGACGGTGTACTTCTGGTACTGGCCGTCCACCACTTCATTCATTCGGCGGACCAGGAGGCCGTCCTTATCTTTGGCCAAAAGCGGATCCCAATCGGATCCCCAAATCACCTTGATCACGTTCCATCCAGCACCTCGGAAGGCCCCCTCCAGTTCCTGGATGATTTTGCCGTTCCCACGAACAGGTCCGTCGAGCCGTTGCAGGTTGCAGTTTACCACGAAAATGAGGTTGTCGAGGCGTTCCCGACCTGCGAGGGTAATCGCTCCCAACGTCTCGGGCTCGTCGCATTCCCCGTCACCCAAAAAGCACCAGACTTTGGATTCGCGGGCTTCCGGAAGAATTCCCCGATCGGCGAGATACTGATTGAACCGGGCTTGATAAATCGCCATGATCGGCCCCAGTCCCATAGACACCGTGGGAAATTCCCAGAAATTGGGCATCAACCAGGGATGGGGATAAGAGCTCAGTCCCCCACCTTCCGCCAACTCGCGACGGAAGTTTTCTAGCTGTTTTTCGGTGATTCGCCCTTCCAAAAACGCCCGCGCGTAAATTCCCGGGCTGGCATGCCCCTGGAAGTAAACAAAATCGGGCGGATGATTCCCCTGTTTTCCGCGGAAAAAGTGGTTAAACCCCACTTCATACAGAGTAGCCGCTGAGGCAAATGTGGAGATATGTCCTCCGATTCCTGAGCTGACCCGGTTGGCCCGCACAACCATCGCCATGGCATTCCACCGGATGATGCTCTTGATGCGCCGCTCGAGAGCGCGGTCGCCCGGATATTCGGGCTCATTTTCCGGGGGAATTGTGTTGATGTAGGGAGTCGTGGCAGCGGAAACCCATGGCACGCCGCTTCGGAATGCCTTTTCTTTCAAGCGTTCTAAGAGATAAACCGCTCGCTCGCCTCCATGCTTTCGAATAACGTACTCCAGCGCATCCAGCCATTCCTGGGTTTCTTCGGGATCGATATCTTTGGCCAATTGCGGAATGGCACCATCCGGCAGTTGTCCGTTCCGTAGCTTGCGCTCCTGCGCTTCGTGTTCCCGAACGTCTAGGGCACACATCAGGTGTAACTCCTTGCTTACCCCTCTTGTTAACGGCTTAATCCCAGACTTCTGATCGCCAGCAAAGCCCACGACCTTTCGGCGAGATCCTGTGCGGGCCGGTATGTCTTTCTCAAATTTTGTTAATTATATCTTGCACACCGACCCCGCGGGCAGTTTTCCGATTCATCGGTCTGAATTGCCACTATTCTCAATGGGAAAATGCTCAACTCGCTTCGCCCCCGTTGTAGCGCGTATCCCATGCCGGAGCGATTCAGAACATCAGCATTTTCCGGTAGGCGTCGAGCCGGGCGTCGATGTCCTGGCGTCTGATCTTGAGAAGCCGATCCACGCTGAAATCTTCCACAGTAAAACTGGCCACTACGATTCCGTAGGCCATGGCAGTCTTGAGATCCTCTGGTGAGAATTCAGTTTGCTCCGCAAGATAACCCATCATACCGCCGGCGAAACTGTCTCCGGCTCCAGTGGGATCGACCACATCGGCCGTTGGGTAGGCGGGAAGAACATACATTTCGTGGCGGCTGAAGAACATGGCCCCGTGTTCACCCTTCTTGATGACCACGAAGGTGGGTCCCATATCAAGGATTTTTCGGCCAGCACGGATGAGATTCTGGTCTTCTGCCAGTAGCTTGGCCTCGAAGTCGTTGAGCACCAATCCGTCGATTCGTTGGAGTAACGTCCGTAATTCCTCAGGCTCCGTGCGGATCCAGTGGTCCATCGTATCAGCGACAGTCAGGTTGGGTCCCACGCATTGTTCCAGCACGCGAAGCTGCATGCGGGTCGACCCATTGGCCAGGAAAAGGAATCGACACCGGCGATGTTCCTCGGGAAGCACAGGGTCGAACTGTTCCATCACATTGAGCTGCACTTCCAGTGTCTCACGATCGTTCATGTTGGGGAAATACCGCCCACGCCAGCGGAACGTCTTCGCTCCCGCGACCACACTGAGACCGGTGACGTCCACCCCGCAATCCTCGAGGAGCCTGGTATGCTCGGGAGGCCAGTCTTCCCCCACCACCCCAACCAGACGCACACGGGTGAAAAAGCGCGCCGCCAGCGAGAAGTAAACCGCCGATCCTCCGAGGAGGTTTTCTCGTTTGGCTTCGGGCGTTTCGACACTGTCCAAAGCGACGGAACCCACAACAACAAGCGGCATGGACCCTGCTCTCCGTTACCAAGTACCTTTTCGGCCTACCTCGATCTGCGATACGAACTGCCTCCAACAAGCATCTGACGTCTTTCTAAGGATACCGACTTTTGCTGACTCTGCCCAGCAGAACAAAACTCAGCGGGAACCACCGAGCCGGTGCTTGTGGCATGCTTGCCAATCGAACAGGAGCTCTCTTTGGTATACCAGGACTCCAATCGCGAGGTGAGATTTATCCGGGGCCCGCTCGGGGCGCCTCTTTGGAGCAAGCGATTCAATCTCCATGCTTTCCTTGACACTTTTGCGCAGGTAAACTAACGCGACAGTACCAGGAATTCAGGAGAGGGGTAAGGGTGCTGTGGGTGAGCGAGCCCCAACGGACGTCGACGGAGACTCGCACCCGGAATCCCCAGCAATCAGTCGATCAACAAAACCACAACGGAGACGGGACCGGCCATGGCGCAACAAAAATGGGTCATCACCGACGTAAGCCGCGGTATTTGGGTGGAACAGTTGACTCTCACGCACGATATTGCCCCTGCGATTCCGGAAGGGGTTACCATTACCAAGCGGACCCTGCACGGTGGCCGTTCTGAAGGCGTGGAGACGATTGAAGTCCACAACGGACATCTTCGCGTGGTGGTGCTCCCCACTCGGGGAATGGGTATCTGGCGCGCATGGTGCGGCGATCTGGAGCTAGGCTGGAAGGCGCCGATCCGCGGCCCAGTGCATCCCCGGTGGGTCAATCTTTGGGAACCGAGTGGCTTAGGATGGCTGGACGGTTTTGACGAACTTTTTGTTCGCTGCGGTCTGGAAAGCAATGGTGCACCGGAATTTGATGACCGCGGCGTTTTGCGCTATCCCCTCCACGGCAAGATCGCGAATCTCCCGGCTTCACGGGTAGAAATCGTGGTCGACGACGAAACCGGCCAGGTGTCGATTTGTGGAGAAGTCCTGGAAACCCGACTCTTCTTCAACAAACTCAAACTTTCCACGGCTATCAGCACTTTGCCCAATTCCTGTGAATTAGCTGTCACCGACACCGTAACCAACCTTGCCGCCGTGCCCGGCGAAATGGAGCTCCTCTATCACATTAATTTTGGTCGACCCGTCCTGGAGCCGGGGTCGCGCGTCATCCTGCCGGTCAAACGTTTGGCACCCCGCGACGCCGTGGCGGCGCCGGAAATCGATCGCTGGGACAGGTATGGTCCGGAGACGCCGGGCAAGCCCGAGACGGTCTATTTCATCCAGCCGCTCGGTGATGGCAAAGGTTTTACGCAGGCCGTTTTGCACAATGAGACAGGCACCCGGGGTGTTCGCGTAGGATTTAATGTCCACGAGCTGCCTTACTTCACCCTGTGGAAGAACGAGCAGCCTTTCTGCGACGGATACGTGACGGGTTTGGAGCCCGCCGTGAATTTCCCCAACCGCCGCTCCTTCGAAAAGTCCAAAGGCCGCGTCATCACCCTTCAGCCGGGTGAATCCCGCAGCTTCACGGTCACAATCGCCGCTCTCTGTAGCTCTGAGGCCGTTTCCAGTGCGCGGAGTGAAATCCTTTGGCTGCAGGGAAGCACGGCGCCCGAGGTACTCCGAGAACCCTGGCCCGAATGGTCTCCGTGAGGGAACTCTTCCCCTCTCCCAGCCCTGTGGTCCGTGACAATCACCTCGCAGGAGCCGGATGTGTACAGTTGGACTTTCGTTGCTCCACGCGGTGTATATCGGGATGAGCAGGCGAGACGGAGGAAGCCCGGCTGGCGTCAACGGTTCTGATAGCGTTGCATAATCCGTCGAATTTCCCGCTGCGACTCTTCTTTCTTGATGATTTCCCGTTTATCGTGCTCTTTGCGCCCACGACACAAGCCGAGCAGGACCTTGGCCAGTCCCCGCTTGAAATAAATTTTCAATGGAATGAGCGTCAGGCCTTTTTGCGACGCTTGTCCGGCAAATCGTGTGATTTCTCGCCGATGAAGGAGGAGTTTTCGCGGACGCTTGGGGTCGTGGTTGAATCGATTCGCTTGTGGATATTCTGGAATGTCGCAATTGTAGAGCCAAACTTCTCCGTCTTTGACCCGGGCAAAGGCCTCCTCGATGGAAACTTTTCCGTTGCGCAGGCTTTTCACCTCGCTGCCCAAAAGGGCGATGCCGCACTCGAGGGTGTCGAGGATTTCATAGTCGCGCTTGGCGCGTCGATTCTGGGTTACGACGCGTTCGTTGTTGTGTTCGGAGTCGGTCGGTTTCTTGTCCTTGGCCATAATTTTTTCCGGAGCAACACGAAGCATTCGCCCCCGGTCCGCAACCTGCTGTAGATTATTGACAATGTGCCGCTCGGATCTGCGCGCGGCATGGGCGACATATGCCGCGATTCGTTGCTCACGCCTCCAGTCTGGCGCCGCGTCACTTCAGTCCAGGATATTTCAGAAGATCGAGCAAATACTGCCCATAACTGTTATTGTAGCGGCGAGCGAGCCTTTCGAGTTGGGCGGCGTCGATGAATCCCTTGCGATAGGCAACTTCTTCAAGGCAGGCAATTTTCAATCCCTGACGATGCTCGATGGTTTCCACAAAATTGGACGCCTCCAGGAGCGATTCGTGCGTCCCTGTGTCGAGCCAGGCGAAACCGCGGCCGAGAATCTCTACATGGAGTCGCCCCCGCTCCAGATAGATTTGGTTGACGTCGGTGATTTCCAGTTCTCCGCGAGCGCTGGGCTTGAGCTGGGCCGCAATTTCCACCACATCATTGTCGTAAAAGTACAAACCGGTCACCGCGTAGTTCGAGCGTGGTTCTTTGGGCTTTTCCACGATTCGAACAGGTCGGCCCTGCTCGTCCAGCTCCACCACCCCGTAGCGCTGTGGGTCTTTGACAAGATAGGCAAAGACGGTGGCGCCTTCCGGGCGCGAGGCCGCCCGCACAAGCATCGCCTGGAACCCCTGCCCATAGAAGATGTTGTCGCCCAGCACCATCGCCACGTGATCCGGCCCGATGAAGTCACGCCCGATAATGAATGCTTGTGCCAATCCTTCGGGCTTGGGTTGAACAGCGTAGCGAATGGAGATTCCCAGCTCGGACCCATCGCCCAGTAAACGCTGAAAGAGCGGGGTATCCTCGGGGGTGGAAATGAGCAGAATATCGCGAATCCCGGCAAGCATGAGGGTAGAAAGCGGGTAATACACCATCGGCTTATCGTAGATCGGCAGGAGCTGTTTGCTTACCGCCCGCGTCAAGGGATGAAGTCGGGTGCCTGCTCCCCCTGCAAGGACAATCCCCTTTTTGCAGTAGATGGTCATGAGAAGCCCTCCATCAAGCCGCACTTCACCCCTGAGAGACGCGTTGTTCGCTTCTAACCCGCCCCAGCCCGAGACGCTCCCGCCGATATTTGCCCGAGGTCACCCGCTCCACCCAGGCGGTGTTCTCAAGATACCATCGGACCGTGCGTTCGAGCCCTGTCTCGAACGTTTCCTGGGGTTCCCACCTTAATTCGCGACGGATCTTGCTGGCATCAATGGCATAACGGCGGTCGTGACCGGGCCGATCCTGAACAAACGTGATTAATTGGGAACACGGCCGATGCGGTAGATCTGGGCGAAGACGATCCACAATCTCGCAAATCGCGTGGACAACCTGGAGGTTGGTCCGTTCGCAGTTGCCGCCGATATTGTACTCGCTACCGGGCCGGGCTTTTTTCAACACCAACCGTAACGCCCGACAGTGGTCTTCGACATACAGCCAATCCCGAATGTTTTGACCGTCTCCATAAACGGGCAGCGGTTTACCCTCCACGGCATTGAGAATCATCAAGGGAATCAATTTTTCCGGAAACTGATAGGGGCCATAATTGTTGGAGCAATTGGTCACTAGGACCGGCAGCCCATACGTGTGGTGATAAGCCCGCGCGAAATGATCGGCCGCCGCTTTGGAAGCTGAGTAAGGCGAATTCGGGGCATAAGGTGTTTCCTCGGTGAAGTATCCCGTGGGACCGAGCGAACCGTACACTTCATCGGTGGAGACATGAAGAAAACGGAAGCGTTCCTTTTCATCGGCGGGCAAGCCACTCCAGTAATCGCGGGCGGCTTCCAGGAGTCGAAAGGTGCCGACCACGTTGGTCTGAACAAATGCCGCAGGTCCGTCAATGGAACGATCCACGTGAGACTCGGCTGCAAAGTTCACAATGGCCCAGGGACGAAACTCCTCCAGGAGCTGCCGCACCATAGGCCCGTCGCAGATATCCCCCTGCACAAACACATGGCGGGGATCATCGAGCACGTCCGCTAAGGAGTCCAGGTTCCCGGCATATGTGAGTTTGTCCAAATTGACGACTCGTCCCGGCTCTTCCCGCAGCCAGAACCGAACGAAGTTACTCCCGATAAATCCGGCCCCGCCTGTGACGAGAATGGTGTCCATAGTAACCGGTCCCCTTGAAAAGTTCCTGGTTGCCGTGATTGTTCCGCCGGTGATCAGGTTGCTGGTACTGCTTTCTCTATATAGCTTAATTCGCGTACCATTTCTACCGAGTGCCTTCGCAAGACACAAACCCCCTTTTCTTGGTTATTTGCGCCACCTTCCGTGACAAGCATTCCATAACAATCTACAATCGAAATAAGCGGTAACTGGAAATCTGCTAACAAAAATTGGCGTTTTCCCATCTTTGTGGCGGAGAACACAACTCAAACCCTCAGGTGGCGTTCGAAGAGGAGCTGACGATGATCTCCAGACGCGTGGTGATTGTGGGCGGAGTGGCGGGCGGGGCATCCTGCGCTGCCCGACTGCGACGATTGGACGAAAATGCTGAAATCTACGTATTCGAGCGCGGTGGCTTTGTGTCCTTCGCGAACTGCGGCCTACCATACTACATTGGGGGGGTTATTTCTCCTCGCGAAAGACTACTCGTTGCATCACCGGAGCGCTTCAGAGACTATTTCAACGTCGAAGTTCGGGTCAATCACGAAGTCACTCGCATTGACCGCGAAAATCGGCTTGTGGAAGTCCGCAACCGGCAGACGGGAGCCCGTTTCACCCGGCCTTATGACGCCCTCGTGCTCTCCCCAGGGGCAAAGCCGATTGTCCCCGATGTTCCTGGGGTCGATTTGCCTGGGGTCTTCACACTTCGACTCCTCGAGGACGCAGAGCGTATCTATCGCTGGCTACAGGACAGGCATGTGACCCGGGCTGTCGTGGTGGGGGCAGGTTATATTGGCCTGGAAATGGTGGAGAATCTTGTCAATCGCAACATTACGGTCACCGTCATGGAGGCCGCACCCCAAATTCTTCCGGGTTTCGATCCGGAGATGGTCGTGCCTATTTACGATAAACTGGCCGCCCACGATGTTCGTCTACTCCTTGGGCACCCCCTCCAAGCGATTGAGGCGGATGGTTCCCAGCTTCTGGTGATGGCGGGCGGAGAAAAGATCGACTGTGGCGCGGTCATCCTCAGCGTTGGCGTTCGTCCAGACGTGACGCTGGCACAAGATGCCGGCCTGGAGATCGGCTCCCTGGGCGGAATCCGTGTCAACGAGCACATGCAGACGAGCGATCCATTAATCTGGGCTGTCGGAGATGCAGTCGAGGTCAAGGATTTGATCACCGGCCAGCCGACCTGGGTACCGTTAGCGGGGCCTGCCTCCCGCCAGGCACGCGTGGCGGCAGACAACATTTGCGGCCGTCCCAGCCGTTTCCCGGGGGTGCTGGGAACTGCACTCGTTCGAGTCTTCGGTGTGGATATCGCAAAAACAGGCCTGACCGAGAAAGCCGCTCAGCGGGCTGGGATCCCCTACCAAAAAAGTTTCACCCATTCTGCCAGCCATGCGACCTATTATCCGGGGGCCAAACCGATAACCATCAAACTGCTTTTCGATCCCCGCGACGGTCGTATTCTGGGAGCCCAGGCGGTTGGTGGTGAAGGCGTAGACAAACGGATCGACGTCATCTCAGCGATGATCCAAAAGGGTGGCACCGTGTACGATCTGGAAGAAGCGGAACTCTGCTACGCACCGCAAGTGGGCAGTGCAAGAGATCCGGTCAATATAGCGGGCTTTGTGGCAGGGAATATACTGCGGGGCGATGTGACCCCTGCCCACTGGGATGAGCTGGACCGTTTTCCCGAGGAGCAACGCCCATTCATCCTCGATGTGCGAACCCCTGGCGAATTTGCCGCGAGAGCTTTGCCGGGCGCGGTCAACATTCCCCTGGGAGAACTCCGTGGCCGGCTGCACGAATTACCGCGGGATCGCGAAATTTGGGTTCATTGTGCCGGCGGCCAGCGTTCCTATTACGGTGCGCGAATCCTCACTCAAAAAGGTTTCCGCGCACGCAATCTCTCCGGCGGATACTCGACCTATCGTGCTTACCGGCGGGGCACACCAAGGAGCAACGGGTAAGCCATCTGTTGTGAGACAGCTTCTGCC